>CP101406.1:610302-1220604 GCA_024758765.1 Mycobacterium sp. SVM_VP21 | reverse complement strand
TGTGGCGACTGCTATGACGCGCGAGCCTGCTCGGGTGGATCCGCTTCGCCTCGGTCTGCTGTGGCTGGAATCGGATCTGTCGCCCGACGTGGGGGTGCTGTCTAGGGCTGCGAACATCGCGCGTTCCCGCCTCGATCTCGCGCTGGCCGAGCGGTTCGCCCGCGCCGCCGTCGACGCCAGCGACAGTCCGGCAGTCAAACTGCTGCTCGCCTACGTGTTGTTCATGCGCGAGCAGGGCGCGGAAACCGAGGAGATACTCAGCACCGTCGACACACCTGTGCTGCCCGCGACTGGATTCGTCACCCCGGTGATCCTGCGCTCGGCGAACCTGCTGTGGGTACTGAGGCGTCCCGAGCAGGCCTGGGAGGTGACTGAGCAGGCGCTGCGGGGTGGCGATACCGCCGAAAACGACGCGCTGCAGACATTCCGTGCCGTCCAACTGGTGTTGGGCGGCAGGCCGGCCGAAGCCGTTGACGTGCTGGCCGGGGTCGACCTTAGCCGGCTCGACCCCTTCGGTCAGACCCTGGGCCGCTGCGCCGACGTCATTGGGCTGGGCGATCTGGGACGGACGAGTCAGGCTGCCGGGCGAGCCGAGGATGGGTACGCGGTGATCGCCCAATCGCCCCAGGACAGTTTCCAGGGCAGCGGGCTGGCCGAATTTCACGCCTATGCGCTGCTGGCCGCCGGCTACATCAAGGATGCGACGGTGGTCGCCGAGGCTCGCCATCGCCTGTGTGCGGAGCTACCCGGGCTGGTCGCCGCGATGGCGACCGCGGTGCTGGGCATGACCGCACTCGGCAGGGGCGATCTGGCCACCGCGCTGCGTTGCCTCGGCGCGGCCGGCGCTGGCATCGGCAGCTACGGCGAGATCAGCGGCATCTTCTACCGGTTCAAGATCCTCTACACCGAAGCGCTGGCGCGCAGCGGGCAGGTCGACGCCGCCGTCGCGGCATTACAGGCCACCCACGCCAGCCGGCACCCGGCTTACACCTATGTCGAGTCGAGTTACCTGCTGGCGGCTGCGTGGGTGGCGGCGGCGCGCGGAAGAGCCGGCGAGGCGCGTCAGAGTGCTTCTGATGCAGCAGAATTCGCCCGAAGTCATGGTCAGCTCGCGCGCGAAGTGGTGTGCCTGCAGACCGCCACGCAGTTGGGTGACGGAGGGGGCGCCGACCGGCTGGGTGAATTGGCGGACATCGTCGAAGGGCCGCGGGCGGCGGTGGCGGCCCGTTACGCACGCGCGCTGGTCAACGGTGACAGCGCCGGCCTGGAAGCGGCCTCGCTGGAGTTCGAAGCCATGGGTGATGTGCTGGCCGCAGCTGACGCCACCGCGCAGGCCGCGGCGAGTTATCGGCAGGCCGGTCTGCGTGGCAGCGCGCTGTCGGCCAGCGCGCGCGCCCGCCAACTCGCCCGGCGTTGTGGCGATGCCACCAGCCCGGCGTTGGTCGCGGCCAGGGTGACACTGCCGCTCACCGAACGCGAACGTGAGATCGCATTACTGGTGGCCCAAGACCTGTCCAACCGCGAGATCGCCGAGGTGATGTCCTTGTCGGTGCGCACCGTCGAAGGCCATGTCTACCGGGCGACGGTCAAGGCCGGTGTCGCCACTAGGGCCGAATTATCTTCGATGGTCAAGCAATTCGATCAACTGTCGACGCCATCTGACTGATTCGATCGCTGCGGCAGACATCCGGTGCGGTCTTGGGTCAAGATGGACCCATGGAATTTCGCTACCTGGGCAACTCCGGCCTGCAGATCTCGGAAATCACTTACGGCAACTGGCTCACCCATGGTTCGCAGGTTGAGAACGATGTCGCCACCGCGTGCGTGCACGCCGCGCTCGATGCCGGTATCACCACCTTCGACACCGCCGACGTCTACGCCAACGGCCGCGCCGAGGAGGTGCTGGGTGCCGCGTTGAAGGGGCGGCGGCGTGAATCGCTGGAGATCTTCACCAAGGTGTACTGGCCGATCGGGCCGGCACCGTTGGGCCGCAACGACACCGGCTTGTCACGCAAGCACATGATGGAGGCTATCGACGGGTCGCTGCGCCGGCTGGGGACCGACTACGTCGACCTGTACCAAGCACACCGCTATGACTCCTTCACCCCGTTGGAGGAGACCATGCAGGCCTTCGCCGACATCGTCCGGGCGGGCAAGGCGCTCTACATCGGTGTCAGCGAATGGACCCCCGACCAGATCCGCAACGCGCATGGGCTGGCCCGGCAATTGGGCGTTTCGCTGATCTCCAGTCAGCCGCAGTACTCGATGCTGTGGCGGGTGATCGAGCCGGAAGTGGTTCCGGTCTGCCGAGAACTCGGCCTGAGTCAGATCGTTTGGTCGCCGATGGCCCAGGGCGTGCTGTCCGGTAAGTACCTGCCGGGCCAGCCGCCGCCGGCCGGCTCCCGCGCCACCGACGAGAAGGGCGGAGCGAACTTCATCAAACGGTTCATGACCGACGATGTGCTGACCCGAGTGCAACAGTTGCAGCCGATCGCCGACGAGTTGAGTCTGACGACGGCACAATTGGCGATTGCCTGGGTGCTGCAGAACGACAACGTCGCCGCCGCTCTGGTCGGGGCGTCACGTCCGGAACAGGTGACGGAGAACGTCAAGGCCGCCGGCGTGCGGATCCCCGACGAACTGCTGGCCCGCATCGATCAGGTCCTGGGTGATGCGGTGACCAGCGACGGCGAACTGGTCGCCCGCTCCACCCCGCCTAAACGGTTGATCTAAACCGTCACACCCGGCACAGTATCTGACTGTGCAAGATCGCCAACCAGCCGTCTGGGTGATTGGCCCACTGCTGCCAGGCCAGTGAAATCGCCTGCAGCTTCGCCTGATCGGCGGTACCACTGTCGAGCAGTTGTTCGGCAATGGCCGATTGCAGGATCCGGTCGGCCCACATGCCGCCCCAGTGCTCCCGGTCGACGGGTGTGGCGTAACACGTCGCGCTGGTCGTCGGGGTGATGTCGGTGAACCCGGCCGCGTGCGCCCAGGCCAGCAGATGCCGGCCCGCGTCGGGTTCGCCGCCGTTGGCTCGCGCCGCGTCGCGGTAGAGGCGCAGCCAGTCGTCCAACTCCGCCGACGGCGGATACCAGGTGAAGGCCTCGTAGTCGCTGTCGCGCGCGGCCACCACCCCGCCGGGCTTGCACACTCGGCGCATTTCGCTCAGTGCGGTCACGGGGTCGGCGACGTGCTGTAGCACCTGATGGGCATGCACGACGTCAAAACTGTTGTCGGGGAACTGCAAAGCGTGCACGTCGGCCACTACGAAGTCGATGTTGTGCTGTCCCCGCTCTTGGGCGTACGCGCGGGCCAGATCCAGTGCCTCCGGGACCGGCTCGATGGCGGTCACCCGGCCCGGGGCGACGAGGGCGGCCAGATCTGCCGTGATGGTCCCCGGGCCGCAGCCGACGTCCAGCAACTGCAAGCCTGGCGAAAGCGACGCCAACAGATACGGCGCGGAGTTCTCGGCCGTGCGGGTGCGGTGGGCGCGCAACACCGATTCGTGGTGGCCGTGGGTGTATTTGGGCTCTGCGGGCTCAGTCACACCTTCAAACGGTACGCCGGTGAGCCCGGCGGACGCTCAAGACGGCGCGGGCTGACGGCCGCGCACCAGCCTGCCGGGCCGGGCCGTGGTGGGCTTGCCGTTCTCGGCGATGATCTCGCCGGAGACGATGGTCGCGACGTAGCCGTCGGCGGTCTGATCCAACCGGCGTCCACCGGCGGGGAGGTCATAGGTGACCACCGGCTTGTGCAGCCGCAGGTTCTGGTGGTCGATGACGTTGAGATCGGCCTTGTAGCCCACCGCGATGCGACCCCGATCGTCGAGGCCGGCGATCCGGGCCGGGATGGACGTCAGTTCGCGGATTGCCGCCTCGATGCTGAGCCGTCCGGATGCGCGGTCTCGGGCCCAATGGGTCAGCACATAGGTGGGAAAGCTGGAGTCGCAGATCATTCCGTAGTGCGCACCACCGTCGCCCAAGCCCAGCACGACGTCGTCGCGGCGCATCAGAGCGCTGACGGTGTCCAGTGAATTATTCTCGAAATTTGCCAGTGCATCGAGCAGGATCGCGTGCCCGCCGTCGTCGAGCAGCCGGTCATATACCTCCTCCGCGGGGGAGACGCCGCGTGCTTTAGCGCGTGCCGCAATGCTTTTCGATCGTTCTGGTTCGTAGTCGGGGTCATCGCCGAGCGGGAAAGTCCACTCCCAGGACTGGGCCAGATATGCGAGTGGGTTGGTAGGGATGATCGTCGGGCTGTCGGACAGAATCTGTTGCCGCACATCCGGTTTGCGCATCTCGGCGACCCGTTCCGTCAGCGGCAGGCAAGCGATCTTCTGGTAGCTCGGGTACAGCACGAATGGGTGGATGCTCAGGTCCAGCCCGATCATCAGTCCGATCGGGCGGGGAAAGATCTGCGCGGTGATCGCGGCTCCGGAGCCGTTGGCCTTCTCCACCATGGCCATCGCGTCACGCCAGAGTCGTGCACCGGCATTGCCGATCAGCAAGCTGAATGTGACGGGCAGTCCTGCTTCGGTAGCCGCGTCGAAAACTTGTTGCAGGACCGGCTGGTAGGTGCCTTCGGGTAGATCCGGGACGAACTGGATCAGCCCGCCCCCGCCGTCGGCCAGGCCGCGGCTGATCGCGAGGATCTCGGCGTAGGAGGCGTTGTAGCTGGGAATCTGGGTTCCGGTCTTGGTGCGGTGGGTCATCAACCGTGAGGATGAGAACCCCAGTGCGCCAGCCTCGGCGGCCTCTTGGGCCAGTCGGCGCATCTGTGCCAGATCTGCAGGTGTAGCCGGTTCGCGGTCGACCCCGCGCTGGCCCATCACGTAAACGCGAAGCGGTGAATGGGGTAGGAACGCCGCGACATCGATATCGCGCGGGCGCTGGTCAACGGCATCCATGAACTGCGGAAAGGTCTCCCAGGTCCACGGCAACCCGTCGGTCATCACCACGCCGGGAATGTCCTCGACGCCGGCCATCAGGTCCACCAGCACGTCGTGGTCGTCGATCCGGCACGGCGCGAAACCCACTCCGCAGTTGCCCATCAGAGCGGTCGTCACGCCATGCGCCGAAGAGGGATTGAGCCGATCCGACCAGATAGACTGTCCGTCGTAGTGCGTGTGCAGGTCGACGAATCCCGGTGTGACCAGCAGTCCGGTCGCGTCGATGACGTGGTGGGAATCGTCGGATATCTCGCCGATCTCAGTGATGACACCGTCGCGGACCGCAACGTCGCCGACGTAGGGTTGCCCGCCCAGTCCGTCGACAATCGTGCCGTTGCGGACCACGACGTCGAGGCTCATCTAGTCAATCTACGACCCGGCGGTTCCTCGTGCCAGGATGTATTCGTGATCGACCATGTGGGTATCAACTGCATCGACTACGCCAAATCACAGAAGTTTTACGACGCGGTACTCGATGTCTTGGGCTACACGCGGCAACTGGACGTCGGTGTGGCTGTCGGCTACGGACGTGACGGAAAACCGACGTTCTGGATTGCCGACGCCGGCGCGGGTGACGCCTCGGGGCCCAACCGCGAGGTCCACGTCGCGTTCAGCGCCGCTGACCCCGAGCAGGTGCAGGCGTTCTACGACACCGCAGTGAGATTGGGTGCCGAGTCTCTGCACGCGCCGCGGCTGTGGCCCGAGTACCACCCCGGCTACTTCGGCGCCTTCGTCCGAGACCCGGACGGCAACAACGTCGAGGCGGTCTGCCACCAGGCGTAGCGTCGGGCGGTATGACGGAGAACGACACAACCGCCGCTTTGCAGGCCCTGCTCCGCGACGCATTCACCCGGCTGATCGAGCACGCCGACGAACTCACCGACGGACTCACCGATGAGGTGGCCGACTATCGGCCGACGGCCCAGGCCAACAGCATCGCGTGGCTGCTCTGGCACAGCGCGCGGGTGCAGGACATTCAGATCGCCCAGGTCGCCGACGTCGAACAGGTGTGGACTCGCGACGGCTGGGTGGATCGGTTCGGCCTGGACCTGCCGCGGGATGACAGTGGGTATGGCCACAGCCCCGCCGAGGTCGCCAAGGTTCGTGCGCCGGCGGGCCTGCTGGCGGGCTATTACCGCGCCGTGCATCAGTTGACGCTGCGCTACCTCGACGGCGTCACCGCCGACGAGCTGGCTCGAGTCGTCGACACCCATTGGGATCCGCCGGTGACGGCGGGGGTCCGGCTGGTCAGCATCATCGATGACTGCGCCCAGCATCTGGGGCAGGCCGCGTACCTGCGGGGCTTAAAAAGCTAGGGCTCCCCCCAGACTTGACACGTGTCGAGGCCCGGTGCGATCCGGGTCACAGCTCGGACTAGCATGGCGCCATGACCGCCACCAACTCAGTTGCCGCCTTCACCGGCACCGGAACCGTGTTCAGCCCCGCCACCGGGGAGACTGCCGGCGAGGTCCAGTGGACCGACCCTGCTGACGTCGAAAAGATTGCGGCCGGACTGCGCACCGCGCAGCGGGAGTGGGAGCGCCGCGGCGCCAAGGGCCGGGCCAAGGCCCTGGCCCGTTTCGCGTTGTGGCTGGGCGAGCACCGGGATGAGATCGAGAAGCTGCTGATCGCCGAGACCGGCAAGTCCAGCACCGACGCCGCGCAAGAGGTGCCGCTGCTGATCATGATCCTGTCGTACGTGATCAAGGTGATGGACAAGGCGGTGGCCCCGGAGTCCCGGCCCGCGTCGCTGCCGGTGATGAGCATCAAGAAGATCGCCATCCATTACCGGCCGCGGCCGGTGGTCGGCGTGATCGCGCCGTGGAACTACCCGGTGGCCAACGCCTTGATGGATGCCATCGGCGCGTTGGCGGCCGGCTGCGCGGTGCTGCTCAAGCCGTCCGAGCAGACCCCGCTCACCGCCGAAGTCCTTCGTCAGGGCTGGCTGGCCTCCGGCGCCCCGGACGTGCTCGCGGTGGTGCAGGGTGCGCGCGAGGTGGCCGAAGCGGTGATCGACAACTCCGACTACGTGCAGTTCACCGGCTCCACCGCCACCGGGCGCAAGGTCGCCGAGCGGGCCGCAAGCCGGCTGGTGCCGGTCAGCCTCGAACTCGGCGGCAAAGACCCGATGATCGTGTGCGAGGACGCCGACATCGACCTGGCCGCGCACGCCGCGGTGTGGGGCGCGATGTTCAACGCCGGGCAGACCTGCGTGTCGGTCGAGCGGGTGTACGTACTGGAACCCGTCTACGACAAGTTCGTCGCCGCGGTCGTCCGCGACGTCGAGGCGCTGCAGATGGGCACCGGCGAAGGCAAGCACTTCGGCGCCCTGATCAGCGACCAGCAACTCTCCATCACCGAGCGGCACGTCAAGGACGCAGTGGCCGCCGGGGCGCGCGCGCTGACCGGCGGTGAACGCGCAGGCGGTCCGGGCAGCTTCTACCCGCCCACCGTGCTGGTGGACGTCGACCACTCGATGGCCTGCATGACCGAGGAGACCTTCGGCCCGACCCTGCCGATCATGAAGGTCGCCAGCGTCGACGAGGCGATTCGACTCGCCAACGACAGCGTCTACGGATTGAGCGCCTCGGTGTTCTCCCGTGACGTTGCGCGGGCCAAAGACATTGCCCTGCAGTTGGACTGCGGAGCGGTGAACGTCAACGACGTGATCTCCAACCTGATGTGCACGACGGCGCCGATGGGCGGCTGGAAGACCTCGGGCATCGGAGCGCGCTTCGGCGGTGTGGACGGCATCCGCAAGTTCTGTCGGCAGGAGACTGTCGTCGCGCCGCGCACCAACGTCGGTGCGGGCGGGAACTTCTACCACAACTCGCTGAAGACGCTGGCCCGAAGCAACCGGCTGATCACCAAGCTGGCGTTGGCGCGACCGCGCCGCACCGCGAAATAGTGCGCGTCTTCACCGCGACGCTGTTCTGGCTGCTGGCCACCGCAAGCCTTGCGGTGGCGCTGCCGACGGCATGGGCGCAGTACAACCTCATCGACGCCGACGGCTACGCGCGGTTGGCGGCCCGTGCCGCGGCTCAACCGGCCCTGCAGGATGCGGTGGCGGCTGAACTCAGTGCTCAGACGGTGCAGCTGATCCGGGGAAGTGGCTTCGGCATCGACCCGTCGGAGGTACGACAGGCGGCCCGCCAATTCACCTCCGGGCCGTCCTTTCCGGCGCAGTTCGTTCGGGTCAACCGGGACGGGCACGCGTGGCTCCTCAACGTCGGCGATCCCGGACCCTGGGAGATCGACGTGATACCGATGTTGCGTGACGACGCGTTTACGCAGCTGTTGTCCGACTACCCCATCACCCTGCCGGCGTCGTTGACGGTGCCACTGACGTCGACGTCCACCGAGGTCATGCGTCCCGGTGGGCTGCACCGGCTCGCGGTGTGGGGGCCGTTGCTCACCGTCGTGCTGGGCGCAATGGCCGGACTGTGCGCGATCCTGACGCTGATCGCGGCACGGCACCGTGGCAGGGCCTTGGCGAGCCTGGGTGTTTCGGCGCTGCTGGTGGGCGCGGTCGGCTGGTCGGGAGTCGAAGTGGCGCGGCGCCTCCTCGATCAAGTGCTCAGCCAGGCGACCGGCGACATTCGCCGGATCACCGATGCCCTCGCCGATGTGGCCGAAGGGAGCCTGCACCTTTGGCTCAATCTGACCCTGGCGGCCGGTGCGGTGTTGGTGCTGGTCGGGGTGGGAATCGCGCTGGCGGGCGGCCTGCGCAAGTCCTGAGTGTCGACCGAACGGTCGATACCGCACGGTGTGCACTGCTGCGACGATCTGGCGACTCACTTCATTCGGATGGAATTGCGCCGAGTGAGGGGCGGGCTGGCCGGCCGATGTCGGGGACCTCGTGGTGTAGGACACCAGCGCCGTCACCGGCTGGCCAGCGGTTAGCGTCCGGCGTGGTTGCCCAGCATCCGCCACAGGAACGAAAAGCTCAGCGCTGACTTGAACGCGGCCTGGGCGTTGTCGGCCGCACCGCCGTGTCCGCCCTCGATGTTCTCGTAGTACCAGACCCGATGCCCGGCGTCCTGCAGTGCCGCGGTCATCTTGCGGGCATGCCCCGGATGCACCCGGTCGTCTCGGGTGGAGGTGGTGATGAGCACCGGCGGGTAGGCGGTATCGGCGGAAATGTTCTGGTACGGCGAGTATTTACTGATGAACTCCCACTCGTCGGGATCGTCCGGGTCGCCGTACTCGGCCACCCAGGAGGCGCCGGCGAGCAGCAGATGGTAGCGGCGCATGTCCAGCAGCGGCACCTGGCACACCAATGCGCCGAACAGGTGCGGGTAGGCGGTAAGCATGATGCCCATCAACAACCCGCCGTTGCTGCCGCCGACGGCACCGAGCTGCTCGACGCGAGTGATGCCGCGATCTACCAGATCGGTTGCCACCGCAGCGAAATCCTCGGCCACCAAATGCCGGCCGGCGCGCATCGCCTGAGTGTGCCAGCCCGGCCCGTACTCGCCGCCGCCCCGGATGTTGGTCAGCACGTAGGTGCCCCCGCGCTCCAGCCACAGCCGGCCCAGCACGCCGTCGTAACCCGGGGTGCGCGCCACCTCGAATCCGCCGTAGCCGCCGAGCAGTGTCGCGCCGGTGGCGTTTGCCGGGCGCACCACGAAGTATGGGATCGCGGTGCCGTCTTTTGAGGTGGCGAAGTATTGGCTGATCTGCAGGCCGTCGGCATCGAAAAACGCGGGAGCCGACTTGATCTCGGTCAGCGTCCCATCCACGGCGCCGCGCAACAGCCGTGACGGACGGTTGAATCCGCTTGAGTCCAAGAAGATTTCGTCGCCAGTGTCGTCAGCGGCCGCGATCACGGTGTTGGTATTGGCCGGAACCTCAGCGACGGGCCGCCGCTGCCAGTCGCCGGGCCGGACCACTTCCACTCGGCTGGCCACGTCGTGCAGCGTGACCAGGATCAGGCGATCGCGGGTCCACGCGTAGTGATGCAGCGCGGTGTGGGCGTCCGGTTCGAAGACGACGCTGCACTGCGCTGTGCCGGCAAGGAATTCGTCGTAGTCAGCGGCCAACAACGAGCCGGCCCGATACGACGCGGTTCCGGTGTCCCAGTCGGTGCGCAGATCGATCAGCAGCCACTGCCGATGTACCGACACCGAGGCATCGGTAGGCGCGTCGATGCGGATCAGCTCGCCGTCGCGCAATTCGTAGACTTCGTCGTTGAAGAAGTCGATCGCCCGCGACACCATGGTTCGTTCGAATCCCGGAGTGCGATCGCGACCCGCGGCGACCACCACATCGGTGGCCGACCCGGTGAACACCGTCTCCGCCTGCGCCAGATCCTGGCCGCGGCGCCATCGCTTCACCATCCGGGGGTACCCGGAGTCGGTCAGCGAGTCGGGGCCGAAGTCGGTGCCCACCAAGACGGTGTCGTCGTCTTCCCAGCCGATCCGCGTCTTGGCCTCGGGGAGCTCGAATCCTTGGCCGTCTGGTCCGACGAATTCCCGTGTTGCCATGTCGAATTCACGTACCACTACGGCGTCCGACCCGCCGCGGGATAGCGAGATCAGGGCCCGGGTGTGGTGGGGTTCGATTACATTGGCGCCACCCCAGACCCAGTTCTCGTCGTCGGCGCGGGCCAGCTCGTCCAAGTCGATGACGACGTCCCACTCCGGGCTGTCGGTGCGGTAGCTGTCCAAGGTGGTGCGCCGCCACAACCCGCGCGGGTTGGTGGCGTCACGCCAGAAGTTGTAGAGGTACTCGCCACGACGTCGCACGTAGGGGATACGGGCGTCGGTGTCGAGTACCTCGCGTGCGGTGGCGCGCATCGCTTCGAAGTCATCGCCGGCGAACTCCTCGACGGTCGGATCGTTGTGCGCGCGCACCCAGTCCAGTGCGTCGTCGCCGGTGACGTCTTCCAGCCACAGGTAGGGGTCCTCGAACTGTTCGGCAGGCATGGAAGTCATTGTGACCGCGACGGTACTGTGAGTTGAGTAACACCCACGGCTAAGGAGCAGCATCGATGACCGTTTTCGCACGTCCGGGTTCCGCAGGCGCGCTGATGAGCTACGAGTCCCGCTACGGGAACTTCATCGGCGGGCAGTGGGTGGCGCCGGTCGGCGGTGAGTACTTCGAGAACACCACACCGGTCACCGGTCAGCCGTTCTGCGAGATCCCCCGCTCCACGGCGGCCGACATCGACCTGGCGCTCGACGCCGCGCACGCCGCCGCCCCGGCGTGGGGCAAGGCGTCCCCGGCCGAACGGGCGGACGTCCTGACCAAGATCGCCGACCGGATCGATCAACACCGCGAGCAGCTGGCGGTCGCCGAAGTCTGGGACAACGGCAAACCGGTCCGCGAGACGCTGGCCGCCGACATCCCACTGGCCGCCGATCACTTCCGCTACTTCGCCGCGGCGATCCGCACCCAGGAGGGTGCGCTGAGCCAGCTCGACAACGACACCGTCGCCTACCACTTCCACGAGCCGCTGGGTGTGGTCGGGCAGATCATCCCGTGGAACTTCCCGCTGTTGATGGCCGCCTGGAAGCTGGCGCCCGCCCTAGCCGCCGGCAATGCAGTGGTGCTCAAGCCGGCCGAACAGACCCCCGCCTCGATCCTGTTCCTGATGAGCCTGATCGGCGACCTGCTGCCGCCGGGAGTCGTCAACGTGGTCAACGGATTCGGCGTGGAGGCCGGCAAGCCGCTGGCGTCGAGCAACCGGATCGCCAAGATCGGCTTCACCGGCGAGACCACCACCGGTCGGCTGATCATGCAGTACGCCAGCCAGAACATCATTCCGGTCACCCTGGAGCTGGGCGGTAAGAGCCCCAACATCTTCTTCTCCGATGTGCTGGCGGCCAATGACGACTTCCAGGACAAGGCGCTGGAAGGGTTCGCCGGGTTCGCCCTCAACCAGGGCGAGGTGTGTACCTGCCCGTCGCGGTCGCTGGTGCAGGCCCCCATCTACGACGAGTTCTTGGAGCTGGCCGCCATCCGCACCAAGGCGATCCGCCAGGGCGACCCGCTCGACATCACCACGATGATCGGAGCGCAGGCCTCCAACGACCAGCTGGAGAAGATCCTGTCCTACATCGCGATCGGCAAAGAGGAGGGTGCCACCACCGTCACCGGCGGCGAACGTGCCGAGCTGGGCGGTGAGCTGTCCGGCGGCTACTACGTACAGCCGACGATCTTCGCCGGCCACAACAAGATGCGCGTTTTCCAGGAGGAGATCTTCGGCCCGGTGGTGTCGGTGACGTCGTTCACCGACTACGACGACGCGATCGCCATCGCCAACGACACCATCTATGGGCTGGCCGCCGGGGTGTGGAGCCGCGACGGCAACACCGCTTACCGGGCCGGCCGCGACATCCAGGCCGGGCGGGTGTGGGTCAACTGCTACCACGCGTATCCTGCGCACGCGGCGTTCGGCGGCTACAAGCAGTCCGGGATCGGCCGGGAGAACCACAAGATGGTCCTCGACCACTACCAGCAGACCAAGAACTTGCTGGTGTCCTACTCCCAGTCGGCGAACGGTCTGTTCTGATGGACGCACCGGACCGGGTGCTGATCACCGACGCGGCCACCGAACTGGTGGCGCGGCTGGTGGTGCGCCACGGTCCGGTGATGTTCCACCAGTCCGGCGGCTGCTGCGACGGCTCGGCACCGATGTGCTACCCCGACGGCGACTTCATCATCGGTGACCATGACGTGCTGCTGGGGATGGTCGATCCGGGAGTGCCGGTGTGGATCTCCGGGCCGCAGTTCGCGGCCTGGAAACACACCCAGCTGATCATCGACGTGGTGCCCGGCCGCGGGGCGGGGTTCAGCCTGGAGGCACCCGAGGGCATGCGGTTCCTGACGCGCAGCCGGGCCTTCACCGACGACGAGAACACGCTGCTGAAAACGGTCCCGGTGATCACCGGGTCGCTACCACGCTGACCGGCGCGAACACCGTAAAATCTGGTGGTGTGATCCCGCTGCCGCGCCCCTGGGTTTTGAGCAGCGCCATGCTGGTCGGGGTAGCGGTCGGCATCTTGGCCGGGATCGGCTTGAGTCTGGTCATCACCGCGCCGCTGCGCCCGGACGTCGCGATCACGCTGGTGCTCGGCGCGCCCAGCGTCGCGGGCCTGGTGCTGGTGTTCGCCTCCTCGCGTCGGTGGGTAACCACCCTGGGTGCGTTTCTGCTCGCGATGGCGGTCGGGTGGTTCGGCGCGCTGGCGGCGATTCAGGTGGTGTCGGGTGTCTGAGACCGCCGACACCGGGTCACTGCCCATGACCGAGCCGCATATGGCTCCGATCTTCGACACCGGGCCGCACCCGGTACCGCTGCCCGGGTCGGCCGAGCCGTTGGACGAACCGAACACCGGTGACGAGCCGATTCCGTCGCCCGACCCGGAAAGCCCCACGCCGGCGTCCGCGCTGCCGCCGGCAAAACCACCCAAACCGGTGGTCCTCACCGGCCAATACCAATTCCTGAAGTGGTGGCAGCTGGCGCTAGTGCTGCTGGCGGTGTGGGTTCCGGCAGCCGGGATCGGCCTGGGACTGTTCTCCTGGTGGTACAGCCTGGCCGACAAGACACCGGCGGTCTTCGTGCTGCTGGTCTATGCCGCGGTGTGTGTGGTCGCTGGCCTGATCGTGGCGATGGTGGGGGAGAAGCCGCTGCTGTCGGCGGTGGCAATTGCCTTGATGTCGGCGGTGTTCGCCGCCGCGGTCGCCGCTGCGCCGCTGTACGGGCACTACTACTGCCAGCATGTGAGCCGCTGCGTCGCCGGAATCATCCCGTACTGAGGTCAGCGGACCAGGCGATGATGCCCAGACCGCGCGGGTGCCCAATGGGAATCTGACGACGTGAACTCAGCGTGTGCGTCGCCAGATTCCCACTCACGGCCAGCACACCTGCAAAGGGTGTCTGGCAGTTGTCGCGGTGAGCCGGGCGCAACACCACATGATCCGAGCCCAATCGATGACGTGACTCATCCCGTACTGAACGGATTGGCCAGCCGAACGCCCTCGATCACCTGCCCGTCGTTGAGATCTTCAGTCCACAAAGTGTGGCACCGTAATTCGGCGGCACTGCGCACAATCATCGCGTCCCAGAAGGAGAGCTGGTGCCGAGTCGACCAGATCGCCGCGGCGACGACGTCGTCGGGCAGCGGGGAGTGGACCCGCCATCGGGACAGGCTCTTCAACCGTTCAGCTGCGGACTCGGGGCCGATCGGCTTGGCCACCTTGCGTGTCACGTTGACATAGAACTCCTGCAGGACCTGGATGCTCAGGGCACCGCAGTGGTCACGCCACAGCCGATCAACCAACGCGCGGGCTGCCTCATGCCGTTCACCGGCGCTCGCGTCATAGGCGTAGAGCAAGACGTTCGTGTCGACAAACTCCATGTCAGCGCTGGTGAAGGTCGTCCCGCGACCAGGTGATCGGCCCTATCTGAAGGCCAGCATCACCGTTCATCATCCGGCGTTCGAGGTCAGCCACTTCGTCATAGTCGCGCACCTCACCGACAAGTTGCTCAAGCAACCGTGCAACCAGGCTTGACACCGACATGTCGCGCTGAGCCGCCAACACCTTGGCGCGGCGAACCAGCTCCGCCGGCATGGTCAGCGTGATGTTCTTCGATGTCATGTGTTTCAGTGTAGCGCTGAAACACTCCCTAGGATCGGCACGCTGTTCGACCTGCCCACCGCCGCTGCCCCAGGGCCGGCCCGGCCCGATAGGGTGGGCGGGTGACCCACTATGACGTCGTAGTCCTCGGAGCCGGCCCTGGCGGTTACGTCGCGGCCATTCGTGCCGCCCAGCTGGGCTTGAACACCGCCATCGTCGAACCGAAGTATTGGGGCGGGGTCTGTCTGAACGTCGGCTGCATCCCCTCGAAAGCGTTGCTGCGCAACGCTGAACTGGCGCACATCTTTTCGCGCGAGGCCGACATGTTCGGGATCAGCGGGCAGGCCACCTTCGACTACGGCGTCGCGTTCGACCGTAGCCGCAAGGTCGCCGAGGGCCGGGTGGCCGGGGTGCACTTCCTGATGAAGAAGAACAAGATCACCGAGATCAACGGCTACGGGCGGTTCACCGACGCCCACACGCTGACAGTCGAACTCAACGAGGGTGGAACCGAGACCGTCACCTTCGACAATGCGATCATCGCCACCGGGTCCAGCACCCGGCTGGTGCCCGGCACCACGCTGAGCGCCAACGTCGTCACCTACGAGCAACTCATCCTGAGCCGCGAGCTGCCGAAATCGATCATCATCGCCGGCGCCGGGGCCATCGGCATGGAGTTCTCCTACGTGCTGGCCAACTACGGCGTCGACGTGACGGTGGTGGAGTTCCTGCCGCGGGCACTGCCCAACGAGGACGCCGAGGTCTCCAAGGAGATCGAGAAGCAGTTCAAGAAGCTGGGTGTGAAGATCCGCACCGGAACCAAGGTGGAAAGCATCACCGACGACGGGTCGACGGTATCGGTCGTGGTGAGCAAGGACGGTGCGACCGAGACGCTGCAGGCTGATAAAGTGTTGCAGGCCATCGGTTTTGCCCCCAACGTCGACGGCTACGGTCTGGAGGCGGCCGGCGTCGCGCTGACCGAGCGGCGCGCGATCGGGGTCGGGGAGTACCTGCAGACCTCGGTGCCGCACATCTACGCCATCGGCGATGTCACCGGCCTGCTGCAGCTCGCCCACGTCGCCGAGGCCCAGGCCGTAGTGGCCGCCGAGACCATCGCCGGCGCCGAGACCATGTCACTGGGCGACTACCGGATGATGCCGCGCGCCACGTTCTGCCAGCCGCAGGTGGCCAGCTTCGGGCTCACCGAGGAGCAGGCGCGCGCCGAGGGCCATGACGTCAAGGTGGTGAAGTTCCCGTTCACCGCCAACGGCAAGGCGCACGGGGTGGGCGACCCGAGTGGGTTCGTGAAGTTGATCGCCGACGCCCGCTATGGCGAGCTGCTCGGCGGCCACCTGGTGGGCCACGACGTCTCCGAGCTGCTGCCGGAGCTGACCCTGGCGCAGAAGTGGGACCTGACCGCGAACGAGCTCGCGCGCAACGTGCACACCCACCCGACCATGTCCGAGGCGCTGCAGGAGTGCTTCCATGGCCTGACCGGCCACATGATCAACTTCTGACGCAACGGATTGCGTTGTCGCGTAGCAATGATCCGGTAGAAGTGCCTGCAGGTAACAAAAACCGCGAAGGCTGAGCGCCATGGTTGTCCGGCCGGATGGCCGGTGGGCTGTTTGAGCGAGTTCCCGGGCTCACGTTGATTACCGCCCTTGGCGCCGAATAGCGCCTTGTGGCGGGGCTATGAGAAGCGTTCGCTCCCTCGGTCAGGTTCGAATCCTTCCGTTGCGATCAGCCGTTGTCGCCGTTCTTAGGCGTGGTGAAGAGGTGACCCCCGGAAGGTCCCGGCAACAGCTGTTGGCAGGTCTCGCCAGTGCAGCAAACCAGATCAATCGCGTAATCACTTGATTGTCAAGATAATCGATTGATAATAGCTAACTAATCGTGGTGCATGGAACACGTTTCAGAAGCGCTGAGGCAGCCATTTCTTTTTGAACTAGTGGCGCCGCGTATGGCGTTTGCTCTTTGATCACTGACTACGCTCTGATCTGGGCTAATGACACCGTCCACCAGTTGCGAACGGACTTGCCTCCGAAGCGAATTAAGAAGATGCCATGGAGATGTTGATGACTCTCAGCTGTACTGGCCTACACCTGAGACGACGACTCCGAGGAGGCACTGTGCACCTGGCACGCGGGACCACTGTTCGCCGCCCGGCGTCGTTCGGCTCGGCCGTGACAAACAGCGCATTCACCGACCACAGCGAAGGGACAACATCCATGGCTCGTCAGCACGCCACCCGCGTACTTGCGCAACCGTGCGCGCACCAGCGGGGGGGGGGGGCGTCTCCCTGCATAGCTAAATTTCGCCCGTTCGCAGCTGCCGGCGCCGTTCTTCTGGGCGCCGGCTTTGTTGTGGGTACGCCCCTGGGTTCAGGACACCTGCCCGGGCTGACCGCTGTTCGCGAGGTCACCCTTGCCACCGGCAGCAGTTCCCTGCCGGATCTTCTTGCTCCGTGGATCGACCAGTACAACGCTGGGGCGCAGAACGCCACGACGCTGATCCAGAACTTCTTACTGGCGCCCGGGGTGGGGTTCCAACAGGCCCTGGCCAACCAGTCCAACCTGTGGAACGAGTTCTTCAACGACCCCACCAGCAGTACCTGGGCCAGTGTGATTCAGCAGATGCAGACGAATCTGGACAACGTGTTGACCGGCATCGGGTTGCAAGGCACGAGTATTGGGGGTTTCACCGAGGGCTCGGGGTGGGCGCCGGGCAGCATCGGGTCGCTGGTGCTTCAACACACCATGATCGGGAACCACGCCCTGATGTTCGGGGAGATCCCGGGCTATTTGCCGGCCAGTGAACAGTCGCTGATCGAGCCGATCGTCAACTTTTTGGGCTCCCCGGCGAGCGCCATCCTCATGGGTAATATCGGCCCGTTCATCAGTCCTTTGGTCGCCCTGGGCAACAGCATTAGCGACGGTGACAGCTTCAACGAGATCTTGGCCAACACCTTCGGCGCGTTTTTCAACGGTGCCGATCTCAACCTCGATTCGCTGCTCCCGACGATCAACGGTCTGATCGGTTCAGAGTTCCCGCCGGGCATGACCATGTCGGAGCTCGATATTGCGTTCGGTGGGCTGCTCAGCACCGGCAGCGTACAGATAGCGAATTACGTGTCGGGTGACAACGACGTTCCCGCGGTGGGCGGTTCGATCTTCAACAGCGTCGGCCTACAGTTCACCGGCGTCCCCGTCCTGGGCACCCTCACCCTCACCAGTGAACCGATCGGCCCCATCGCGGCGTGGGAGACCCTGTCGCAGACCATCAGTGGGCTGCTGGGTTCGGGATGGTCCGACCTGTCTGCGACCGTTGGCTCAGGCGTGGATGCGATTGGCGGGAACGCAAGCCCCCCGATCACGCTGGATGTCGGGGCGCCGGGGGCCGGGATCACGATTCCGACCGTTCTCGACGATCTGTTCGGCGACAGCTCGGGCTCGGGGGCCGCTGCTGCCACCGACCTGTCCACATTGGTCCAAGACGTGACGTCCTGGTTCTGATCTGTCCATATCGCGCCCACTGAAACGTTTCCCTTGCTCTTTTGAGCCCCGTTCTTAAGGAAGGTTTTCCACGATGAGTCCTCACAGCAAGCCAAACCCGTTGCGCGGTAAGCCGGCGATTGGCGCCACCAGCGCGGTGGGCGCGTTCTTAGCGTTCGGCATGGCCCCATTGGCCGGTGCCCCCGCAGCGA
The DNA here is from genome assembly GCA_024758765.1 of Mycobacterium sp. SVM_VP21. Lineage (NCBI taxonomy): Bacteria > Bacillati > Actinomycetota > Actinomycetes > Mycobacteriales > Mycobacteriaceae > Mycobacterium > Mycobacterium cavoris. The sequence continues at coordinate 1,202,365 of CP101406.1, read as the reverse complement.
GCGCCGATGAGCTCGACCTGATCCTGGATCCCATCATCGATTCGCTGTCCAGCATCGACCCCACCCTAGGTGCCGATGTGAGCAGTTGGGTGGCGGCATTGAATTCCACGTTCGCCGGTGATAGTTCGGCTGTGGCCTCAGCGTTGGATTCCACCGCAGCCTCGACGTTCAACATGGCGCAGTTTGTCGACCAGTGGATCTACACACCGATGCACACCGGTATGGAGGCGTGGATCAATAGTTCGCTCGGTGAGTCCGTCGACAATGCCGTCAACCAGTTCGCTGGGGTGTATTTGATCGGCAATGGCACCGCCGGAACCGAGTCCGATCCGAACGGCACCGACGGCGGACTGCTGTTCGGTGATGGCGGAGCGGGCTACGACGAAAGCGCCAACGCGGGTGTCGCCGGCGGTGACGGTGGAGCCGCAGGGATGTTCGGTGACGGCGGTGCCGGCGGTGCCGGTGGCCTCGGTGCGGCCGGAGGTGACGGCGGTACCGGCGGCACCTTCATGGGCAACGGCGGTGACGGCGGCACCGGTGGGGACGCCGCCGGCGCCGGTGCTTTGACCGCCGGCGCGGGTGGTGCCGGTGGTGATGCGGCGGGCTGGCTGTTCGGTAACGGCGGCAACGGCGGGGCGGGTGGCAACGGTGTCGACGGCGCCGACGGCACCTTCGCCAACGGCGGCAACGGTGCGGGTGTGGGGGGCAGTGAGGGCGGCGCCGGGGGCGCCGGGGGCCGCAGTGGATTCTTCATCGGCGACGGCGGTAACGGTGGTGCCGGCGGTAACGGCGGTAACGCCGGTAACGGCGCCAACGGTGTCAGCGACGGCATCGCCGCTCACCTCAACGGCGGCGCCGGCGGCAGGAACGTTGGTCTAATGGGGCGGGGCGGCGCAGGCGGTGCCGCCGGCGCCGCGGGCTCCAACTATTTCAACTGGTGGAACCAGGCCGGGCAGGTCGGTGACGGCGGGAACGGCGGCGCCGGCGGTAATGGCGGGAACGGCTACGAAGTCGATGGCGTATTCGAAGGCAACGGCGGTCTCGGCGGCGGCGGCGCTGCGGCCGGAAGCGGCGAGATCGGCGGCTATGGCGGCGCTGGCGGTAACGGCGGTGACGGCCTGCGCGGCGGCGCCGCCGGCAACGGAGCTAATGGCGGTAGTTCGCTGGGTGATAACACCGGCGGCAATGGCGGCAATGGCGGGAATGGTGGTGAGGCGACCTCCGGCACGGGCGGTGCTGGCGGCAGGGCTGGCAGAGGCGCTAGCAGTGTGGCCGGGACGGGTGGTGCCGGCGGTCAGGGCGGCGCTGGCGGTAACGGCGCCACCACCGACGACACCGTGGAAACCAACGGCGGCAACGGAGGTGCCGGCGGGGCCGGCGGCAATGGTGGGACCGGCGGGGCGGCCGGTGCAGGCGGGCAGGGTGGTACCGGGACGTTCAGGGGCGGCAATGGTGGTGCCGGCGGCCTTTTCGCCGGTATCGGAAGCACCGCGACCGTCGGCGTCGCCGGCGGGGACGGTGGTGCCGGCGGGGCCAGCAGCGGCTGGAACTATAACGGCACCATCTTCAGCATCGGCGGCAACGGCGGCGCCGGCGGCACTGGGGGAGGTGCGTACGCGGCGGGTGCCACCGCAGGTGCGGGCGGGAATGGTGGTGCCGGTGCGGACGGAGCTACTGGCGCTGGTGTCATCAGCGTCGGTGGCAATGGCGGTGCCGGCGGCTTGGGCGGTCCCGGCGGAAGCCCGGCGGAGGGGAGCGGTGCCGGCACCGGTGGTGTCGGCGGAGCCGGTGGTGCCGGCGGTTATGGCACCGCCTCCGGCGGTAACGGAGGTGCCGGTGGTCAAGCTTTGGGGAGTGGCTTCGGGGCGGTCACGAGCGGCGCTGATGGTGGTGCCGGGGGCGCCGGCGGCGCCAGCGGCGGCATCGCAGTCCCGACCAACACTTTGGGCATCGGGCCCGCCCACGCCGGTAACGGCGGCACTGGTGGTGCCGGCGGCTATGGCGACAGAGGTACCGGCGGCAATGGCGGTGCCGGCGGCAATGGCGGCGCTGGCGCCGGCAGCGTCAATGGCGGCAATGGCGGCACTGGTGGCGCCGGCGGCTACCAATACAGCGACCGTCCGAGCAGCGCCGGCAACGGCGGCCAAGGCGGTACGGGTGGCGCGGCGACGGGTACCGGCAACGGCGGTGCCGGCGGTAACGGCGGTGCCGGCGGGTACGGCCAGGCCGGTGTCACCGGCAGTAGTTACGTGGGCGCGGCCGGCGGCAACGGCGGCAACGGAGGGGTCGGTGGTACCGGCGGTACCGGCGGCACCGGCGGCACCGCGGTCACCGGCACCGGTGGTGTCGGCGGCGCCGGCGGCGCCGGGGGCACCGGGGGCACCGGTGGCGCCGGCGGCAACGGCAGTGTGGACCGTGCCGGTAACGGCCTGGCCGGCGGCAATGGCGGTGTCGGTGGCGCCGGCGGCGTTGGTGGCACCGGTGGCGCGGGCGGGGCGAGCACCAGCGGAACCCATGGTGCCGAAGGTGTCGGCGGCGATGGTGGCGCCGGTGGTACCGGTGGAGCCGGCGGCAATAGCGGCACACCCACCGGCAGCGGCAGCGCCGGGACGCCGGGCACCGGTGGCGCCGGAGGTAGCGGCGGCGGTGGTGGAACGCCGGGCGGCCAATCGGGTACCGCAGGCGCGACTGGCGCCAACGGCCAGCCTGGTTAGGCGATGGACGGCGATCACGGTCACTGGGCCCTTGCGGGGTTCGGTGGCCGTGATCGCGTCGAGTCAGGTAGGGCCGTCCAACGGGCAGGGGACGCGATACCGACCGCGGACACGGTGGTGGAGTTGGTGCGTCAGCAGGCGGCGCGGTTGGGGGAGAAGGCTGCGTTCAGCTTCTCCCATCACGGGGATGGCCGGGCCGCGAGCCAGGTGACGTATCGGGGATTGGATGCCTGGGCTCGCGCGATCGGGTCGCAGCTTCAGGGGTTGGGTGCTTCCGGCCAGCGGGTGTTGGTGCTGTGTGGTCCCGGATTGGATGGCATTGCCGGCGTTTTCGGGTGTCTGTATGCCGGGGCTATTGCGGTGCCGGTGGCGCAGCGGGTGGGGCCGCGGTTGGCGTTGGTGATCGCCGATGCGGGGGCGGGGTTCGCGGTGGCCTCCGCGCGGCTGCCGCCGAGTATTCGCGGGGCGGTGGACGCGGCGGCCGGGGGTTTGCGGGGCGGCCCTGTGGTGTGGTGCGGCACCGATGACGGTGATCCTGATGCGTGGATGGCACCTGCGGTCGATTCCGACAGCATTGCGCTGATTCAGTATTCGGCAGGGCCGGCGCGGCATCCGGCGGGTGTGGTGGTGACCCATGAGAACGTGATGGCTGCGGTGGCGGCGGTCGCGGCGGCGGGGTTGGCAGACTCGCGTGATGTGGTGGTGTCGTGGTTGCCGACGCATCACGAAAGAGGCTTGATCGGCACGGTATTGGCGCCGCTCTACCTGGGTGCCAGCACGGTGTTGATGGCGCCGTCGGCGTTCCTTCAACGGCCGATGTGTTGGTTGGAGGCGATCTCACGCTGGCGGGCCACGGTGACGATGGCCCCAGATTCGGCGTATCGGTGGTGCGTGCAGCGCAGCACCCCAACCGAACGTGCGGGCCTGGATCTGTCGACCCTGTCGACTGCGGTGATCAACGGGGGTGAGCCGGTGCGGGCGGCCACGATGCTGAGATTCGCGGAGGCGTTCTCCCCAGCTGAGTTTCGCGGCGACGCGTTCATGCCGGTGTATGGACGGGCGGAGGCCACCATGCTTGTCTCCGGCGGCTCGGACAGGCCGACGGTGTGTCATGTCGATCGGGCCGGTCTGGCGTCTGGTTGGATTGCTGAGGCCCACCAGGACGACCCGAATGCTGTTGCGGTGGTCGGCTGTGGTCGCCCCCGCCAACATGTGGTGATCGTCGACCCCGCCACCCGTATGGAATGCGGGCCCGATGAGGTCGGGGAGATCTGGGTGGGTGGACCCAGTGTCGCCCAGAGCTATTGGGGCGCACCGGCGGCCAGCGATCAGATCTTCGAGGCGTTCCTCGCCGACGGTGGTGGTGGACCGTTTCTGCGTACCGGGGATCGCGGGTTCGTGCGGGGTGGGGAACTGTTCGTCACCGGCGCCTGCCCAGACTTGATAGTGCTCGATGGGGTGCACTACTACCCGCACGAACTGGAAGCTACCGTGGCGGACTGCCATTCGGTATTGCTCTCGGGACGCGGGGCGGTCTTCACCGACGATTCCGAACAATTGGTGGTGGTTCACGAAGCCCGCTGCGAAATCGGTGACGCTGAACTAGCCACACTGGTGGCGTTGATTCAGTCCGCACTCGACAAACATCATGGCATTCAAGCGTGTTCGATCGTGTTGGTGGAGGCGATGCAACTGCCCACCGGCTCGGGCGGTGAGATCCGGCGTGGCGCGTGCCGCTGCCGGTACTTGGATGGCGACCTCGATGCGCTGGCTCACTGGTACGCGGGTGAATCGCTGGGAGCCAAAGTCGTCGAGCTGATACGGCGGCAAGGGGCATGCCGTTCATGATCCCGGGCCGGGCGGGCCGCAGCGCCGACGAATTGGATTCGGCGGAACAGAAGTCGTGGCAGAACTACCTGGCGACCGTCCTGCGGATGACCACGGTGATCAACCGGGAACTGCACGATGCCCACCAGCTGTCGTTGGCCGATGTGCAGCTGCTCAATCTGCTGGAGGGTTCCGCTACTGGCAGTATCCCGATGGCGGAGCTGACCGAGGTGTTGGCCGCCCCGCCCAGCCGGCTCACCCGACAGATCCGGCGCCTCGATGAGCGCGGCCTGGTACTGCGAGACGTCAGCCCCCGCGACCGTCGCCGCGTCGTCGTCACCATCACCGCAACGGGGCGAACGGTGGTGCAACAGGCCATGATCACCTACGCCAACGCCGTCCGCACCCACTTCCTGGGACCGCTGAATGGTTCCCGGATCGCAGCCATGGCAGCTACCTGCAACCAAATCAGCAATGCCCTGACCCGACCCGGGTGAGCCGGGCATTCGCAGTAGTTGTTCCGGTTCGAGGCGAATGCCGAACAGCCAGTGTGTCAGCGACCGCGCGGGCTGATCTCGAAGACGAACTCGTGGCTGCCGATATGGATGCGATCACCGTCAGCCAGGGTGACGCTGGCGTGAATCCGCCGGCCTTCGACCAGGACACCATTGGTCGACCGCAGATCTGTGATCACGAAACCCGCTCCGGTGTAGCCGATTACCGCGTGGTTCCGGCTGACGTCATCGTCATCGATCACGATGTCGTTGTCGGGGAGTCGCCCGATCCGAGTCGTCGTGGCATCCAGTCGATGACGGTGTCCGGCCCCGTCTCGCAGCTCGGCGCACGAGGACCCCTGAGCTGTCGCGACATTCGGGGCGAGCCTGATGGCGCTGTGCGCAGTGGTGCTGCGGGCGGCCCTTTCGGCGTGCAGGGGCTGCTGGCGCAGTATCCGCTCATGAAGAGCACTGACCGTAGGTCCGGGGTCGATCCCGAGATCCTGCGCCAGGGCTGTTTTCAGGCGCCGATAGGCGTCCAGGGCGTCAGATTGACGCTCCGCGGCGTAATAGGCGGAGATCAGCTGTGCCCACAGCCGTTCGCGGTAGGGATGCGCGGCGCTGAGCGCCTCGAGCTCGCCGATGATGGCATGCGCTCGCCCACAAGCGATGTCGGCTTCGGCCCGGGCGACTTGGGCCACCACCTTGTCCTCGTACAGCACCGTGGCGAACGCGTCGACGAAGGCGAACTCGCGCAGGTCATCGAGGACCGGACCGCGCCATTCGGCCAGCGCCACCGATAGATGGCTGCTGGCATCGTCGAATCGTCCAGCCGCCGCGGCCTTCATGCCCAGGTTCCGCTCGGTGCCGAAGCGTCCCAGGTCCCAGTGGGCGTCGGCGAAGGAGAGTCGGTATCCCGGCGGCGCGCTCGCCAGCACCGCCTGCGGTTCGACCCCGGCGGTGGCGAGCAGTCGGCGCAGATTGGACACGTAAGACTGGATGCTCGCCCGCGCCGCCGGAACCGGCCTCGCACCCCAGACGGCGTCGATCAATGACTCGACGGAGACCGGCCGGTTGTGGTTGATCACCAGCATGGCCAGCACCGCCCGCTGTTTTGCCGCGCCCAGCGGAACCGGCGTCCCGTTGACGCTCATCTGCAGCGGTCCCAACACGCCGAACTCCAGGGTCGGGTTCATCGCGCCACCAACCTTTCAAGGTTCACCGCTGCCGGTCCCCTGACGAGACGTAACAGGTATACCGGCGGTTCCTCCGAGGCAGCTGAGCGGCCGTCCGCCGAGCTCACGCCCGCCATCCCGCGCGGCGCAAGAATGTCTCAAGAATCTGTCGAGCGTTCCGCAAGGGGTCTGCCGCAGCCTGGTGTTGTTGGCCCCAGCCGGGGGTTGGACTCGAGAGAGTGAGTTGATGATGAACGCAAAGCGGGTGGTGTGCGCGTCCTCGATCGCAGCCGCTATCGGGCTGTCGGGACTGTTCGGTGCTGGAATGGCGACGGCGAACGCCGCTCCGGCGGGCTACCAGACCGGCCAGAGCGTCTACAGCCAGTCCGGCCCTGACATCCGGCTGGACCATCACGACCGCAAGAAGGCCTTGCGGCGGGAGAAGCACGAACTCAAGCACCACCGCCAGGATCTCTCCACGGTGGGTTCTGGACACCGCTGGTGATTCGGGAGACCCCATGAGAAAGGCGGGCCACCACACGGTGGCCCGCCATTTTCATCCGTCCGATGCCAACGGGAACATCCAGGTGCTGAGCGCGCCTCAGCCCCCCATCAGCCCGAAAACCCCGAAACCCACCACCATGCCGGCCACGTTCGCGCAGGCGTTGACCGCGTCGTTGCCCATCCATCGCCAGCCGGTGGACGGCTGCGTAGGCGCGCCGCAGTGCAGGGTGTCCTCCACGGTGGCGCCGCACGTCGCGCAGGCGAAGCGGGCCTGCACGGTGGCGCCGATCAAAGTGTCGACCAGGGATCCGACGACGCCGGCCGCCAGGCCCACCGGCACCATCGCGAGACCACCGAACAGGGCACCGAACGCGCCGACGGCCAGTGCCCCCAACACCGTCGCACCCGAACCCAGCGGGGATACCGCCCCCGAGGTGCCTTTGGGCACCCGGGCCCAGGTGCGCAGTGACAGCGGCTCGCGGGAGGAGAAGCGGCCGATCTCCGAGGCCCAGGAGTCGGCGATGCCGGCCGCGATCCCGCCGATCGACACGGCGTACCAGATCGGGTCGCGGGTGAATGCATAACCGATCACCGGAACCAGCACCGGAAGGCCGGCGTTCACCGCGACCTGGCTCATCGTGCGCATGCCCCCGGACCGGACCGGGCGGCGATACGCGGTGAGCAGGCTGGTCAGCGAGAAGAACAACGCGGCCGGGATGATCCACGCCCACCCGCCGAGGCCGACGGCCGCCCCGGCGATCAGGCCACCGCTGAGTGCGCCCGGTAGATCCAACCACCGCATCCGCAGCATGAACGGCACGATGGCGCAGCCGAATACCACCGCGGCCAGCCACCGTAGCGCGTCGTCGGTGGACAGCTCCCGCGCCACGTGCAGCAGTAACGCAACCCACGGCGTGATCAGCAGGTTGTCCGCCGCGGGCAGTACCAGAAGTTCCACCGCGGCTGTGGTCATCGCAACGAACAGCGAAACCGACACCGCCATAAACGTATTCAGTTCAAGGCCGACCCGGCAGAATACCCACGACACGGCGAACGCGATGACCACGAAGGCCACCGACCCCTCCAGTGAGCGGACCCCGCCGCCGGCTTCGACCCGGTGCCTGCCGTAGCGGTCCCCGATCAGCGCCGCACCGGCGTCGGCCAGCCCCAGCACCACCACACCTGCTGCGATGGCGACCCGATCCGGCCAAAACGCCAGCACCGCGACCAACGCCCCGGCGGCAAAGCCCACCAGTCCGTAGTCGCGCGACCGGGTGCCGTCGAAGACGCCGGGCACCGGGATCAGACCGCGCTCCACGATGACCGTCAAGGCCACCGTCGCCGCGGCCAGCACGCCGGCCACCACCACCCCGTGCGAGAGATGGAAGGCCGCCAGGGCGGCGAACAGCCCGCACAGTGCGTGCGGGATCTTGCGGGTGACCAGGGGGCTGGCCCCCCGTCGTGCCAGTGCGCGCCCGACCACGATCAGGACTGCTGCGATCAGCAGGACCCCGCCCCCGGCGACGGCCAGGTCGTGGCTCACGGTAGCGGTCACGCAGGACTACTCATCGAAGTCCAGCGGCACTCGCAGTGCGCTCAGAGTGGCGGCCAGGGCGTCGTATTGGCTGGTCAGCATGACGAATTCGATCAGCCGGGGCCGATCCAGATGTTCGGCCAGCTGCGCCCAGGTGGCATCGGAGAGCGTGCGGGTCTGAACCAGTTCGTCGACCCCGGTCAGCAACACCCGCTGCCGGTCGGTGAGCCCGTCCGCGTTGGGGCCTTCGAAGATGCGCGTCTGGGTGGCGTCGTCGATACCGACCGCCCGGGCCATCCGGCGGTGGTGCTGCAGTTCGTACTGGCTGTCGCGCAGGTGCCCCACCCGCAGGATCACCAGCTCGGTGTCGCGGTTCGGCAGCTTGCCGCCGCGCATGAGCACCCCGCCGAACGGCAGCCAGGACCACATCAGCCGCCGGTGCTGGCCCAGCGTGGTGAACAGGTGCGCCCGGGGCACGTGCTGGCGCAGGGCGACGACTTTGCACACCAGCCAGTTCGTGACACCGAGGTCGCGCAGGCCGGGGGAATCGGGGATACGAACAGTCACCGCTGTTGCTTTACCAGATACGGCGAGACACTGCTGCGATGTTCGTTGAGATCCAGGTCACGGCCCAACGCGGGGAAGGCTCGCTGCGGGCAGTTGTCGTGGTCGCAGACGCGGCAGCCCACCCCGATCGCGGTGGCCGGGACGTCGTGGCCGGCCGCCAGATCCAGCCCTTCGGAGTAGACCAGCCGGTGGGCGTGGCGCAGTTCGCAACCGAGCCCGATCGCGAAGGTCTTGTCCGGCTGGCCCCAGCGGGAGGCACGGCGTTCGACGGTGCGAGCCACCCACATGTACTTGCGGCCGTCGGGCATCTCGGCGATCTGGACCAGGATCTTTCCCGGGTTGCCGAATGACTCGTAGACGTTCCACAGCGGGCAGGTACCGCCGCTGGAGGAGAAATGAAAGCCGGTGGCTGACTGTCGTTTTGACATGTTTCCGGCCCGATCAACCCGGACGAAGGAGAACGGCACACCCCGCATCGACGGCCGCTGCAGGGTGGACAGCCGGTGGGCGATGGTCTCGTAGCTGACGCGGTAGAAAGCCGACAGTCGTTCGATGTCGTAGCGGAATGTCTCGGCGCTGTCGTGGAACTGCCCGTAGGGCAACACGATCGCCGCCGCGAAATAGTTGGCCAACCCGAGCCGGGCCAGGGTGCGGGAATCCTTCGAGGTGAACTTTCCCTCTTCGACCATGGCGGAGATCTGGTCGTCGAATTCCAGGTAGGCCAGTTCGGCGGCCATCTTGAACACGCGCTGCCCCCAGGACAGGTGGTTGGAGATGTCCAGGGTGCGGGTTTCCGCGTCGTAGCGGTGTAGCACCGTCTCGCCCAGATCAATGCGGCGGTTGATGTGCACCCCGTGCACCTCGGTGAGCCGATTGGCCAGCTCGACGGCCAATTCGCCCTGGTGCCTGCGCATCCGGGTGGCCAGATCTTCGGCGGCGGCATCGAGTTCGTGCAGGTAGTTCTGGCGTTGATAGAAGTAATCCCGAACCTCTTCGTGCGGCATGGTGATCGCGCCGGTGCCGCTGCCGTCGGAGAAGCGCTCCTCGGTGGCTGCGGCGAGTTGGGCCGTGGTGATGCGGTAGCGGCGGTGCAGGTTGACCATTGCGTGGGCCAATTTGGGGTGGGCACTGACCATTTCGGCCACCTCGGCCAGGTCTACGTCGATGTCGAGGTCGCGGTCCATGGCGACCTCGCGCAACTCGGCGACCAGCCGGGTGTCGTCCTGGGAGGCGAAGAAGCTGGCGTCCACGCCGAATACCTCGGCGATCCGGAGCAGCACCGCGACGGTCAGCGGACGAACGTCATGCTCGATCTGGTTGAGGTAGCTCGGTGAGATCTCCAGCATCTGGGCCAGTGCAGCCTGACTGAACCCGCGTTCGCTGCGCAGCTGGCGCACCCGGGCTCCGACATACGTCTTGGCCACCCAACCGACCCTACCTGCTGCGAAGGCGGCATTCGCATTGTTGGCATGGCATGATCCGCTCAGGGAAAGACCACGGGAGCAGCGATGCAGCAGACGCAGGAGCCGACTGGCCTGGCCAAGGTTTTGATGCCGGTGCCGGATCCACATCCCGACGTGTTCGACCGGCAGTGGCCACTGCGGGTCGCCGACATCGACCGCCTGGGCCGGCTGCGGATGGACGCGGCCGCCCGCCACATCCAGGACATCGGCCAGGATCAGTTGCGGGAGGGCGGATATCAGGAGACGCACCCGCTGTGGATCGTCCGGCGCACCATGATGGACCTGATTCGTCCGATCGAGTTCCAGGACATGCTGCGGATGCGGCGTTGGTGTTCGGGCACCTCCAACCGCTGGTGTGAGATGCGGGTTCGCATCGATGGCCGCAAGGGCGGGCTGATCGAATCCGAGGCGTTCTGGATCAATATCAACCGCGAGACGCAGGGACCCGCGCGGATCTCCGAGGGTTTCCTGGACCGGCTCAAGCGCACCACCACCGTCGATCGGCTGCGTTGGAAGGCCTACCTGAAGGCCGGAGGCAGGGAGGACGCCGCCGAGATCCACGAGTACCCGCTTCGGTTCACCGACATCGACCTGTTCGACCACATGAACAACTCGGTGTACTGGACCGTGGTCGAGGACTACCTGTCGAGTTACCCGGAGCTGCTCGAAGCACCGCTGCGGGTCAACCTGGAACACGAAGCCCCAGTCGCGCTGGGCGACAAACTAGAGATCGTCTCCCACGTCCACCCCGCTGGATCGACTGATCAGTTCGGGCCCGGACTGATCGATCGCACTGTTAGAACGCTCACATACTTGGTAGGCGAAGAGGTCAAGGCCCTCGCCGCAATCTTCCCGCTGTAACACGTTCTAGTCAGTACGGGCGTACTGCTAAAACGGGCGCTGACCAGTGTGGATATGTTACCGGCCGGTAGCTTTGGGGCTGATTTCGTGACGGGGTTTCCCTACGGTTCTTCGCAAACTTTGCAATTTGTTCGCTATACGTGGCTTAAGTTGGCAACGGAAACGGCTGGACCTGGGCAGATGTGCTGTGCCAAGGTCGGATTAACACACCAGTGAATCGATCGGGGTGTTAGCAAAGCCGGGAAGCAATTCTCGGGTCCGGCGACCCCGGCCGATCGAAAACGCAAAGGAGCGCATCCTATGTCGACCGTTGGCACGCCGAAGAGCCCCGAGCAGATCCAGCACGACTGGGACCACAACCCGCGTTGGAAGGGTGTCACCCGCACCTACTCCGCCGAGGATGTCGTTGCGCTGCAGGGCCACGTCGTCGAGGAGCACACCCTGGCCCGTCGTGGCGCCGAGGTGCTGTGGGAGCAGCTGCACGACCTGGACTACATCAACGCTCTCGGTGCGCTGACCGGCAACATGGCCGTCCAGCAGGTCCGGGCCGGTCTGAAGGCCATCTACCTGTCCGGGTGGCAGGTCGCCGGTGACGCCAACCTGTCCGGCCACACCTACCCCGACCAGAGCCTCTACCCGGCCAACTCGGTGCCGCAGGTGGTGCGCCGGATCAACAACGCACTGCTGCGTGCCGACGAGATCGCCAAGGTCGAGGGCGACACCTCGGTGGACAACTGGCTGGCCCCGATCGTGGCCGACGGCGAGGCCGGCTTCGGTGGCGCGCTCAACGTCTACGAGCTGCAGAAGGCGATGATCGCCGCCGGTGTCGCGGGTTCGCACTGGGAGGACCAGCTGGCCTCGGAGAAGAAGTGTGGCCACCTGGGCGGCAAGGTGCTGATCCCCACTCAGCAGCACATCCGCACCCTGACCTCGGCCCGTCTGGCCGCTGACGTCGCCGACGTGCCGACCGTGGTGATCGCCCGGACCGACGCCGAGGCCGCCACCCTGATCACCTCCGACGTCGACGAGCGCGACCAGCCGTTCATCACCGGTGAGCGGACCGCGGAGGGCTTCTACTACACCAAGAACGGTCTGGAGCCGTGCATCGCCCGGGCCAAGGCCTACGCCCCGTACGCCGACCTGATCTGGATGGAGACCGGCACGCCGGACCTGGAGCTGGCCCGCAAGTTCGCCGAGGGCGTCAAGAGCGAGTTCCCCGACCAGATGCTGGCTTACAACTGCTCGCCGTCGTTCAACTGGCGCCAGCACCTGGACGACGCGACCATCGCGAAGTTCCAGAACGAGCTGGGCGCCATGGGCTTCAAGTTCCAGTTCATCACCCTGGCCGGCTTCCACGCGCTGAACTACTCGATGTTCGATCTGGCCCACGGCTACGCCCGCAAGCAGATGAGCGCCTACGTCGAGCTGCAGGAGCGTGAGTTCGCCGCCGAGGAGCGGGGCTACACCGCCACCAAGCACCAGCGCGAGGTGGGTGCCGGGTACTTCGACCGGATCGCCACCACCGTGGACCCGACCTCGTCGACCACGGCGCTGGCCGGCTCGACCGAAGAGGGCCAGTTCCACTAGGCCATCAACCCGCCGAGCAGACGCAGACTCGCGTAGTTGCCGCTCAGGTAGTGCGAGTTTGTGTCTGCTCGCGGGGGAAGAGATTTCCCGCGGTGGAAGTCGGATTGCGCCGCGGGGGAGTTGACAGCGCAGGCCCCGCCCAGCCAGCCTGGGCGGGGCCTGTTGCTGCCGTTGACTGAAAGGGAGACCGTGTCGATCCAACGAGTAGGTGTTATCGGAGCCGGGCAGATGGGCGCCGGAATCGCCGAGGTGTCGGCGCGTGCCGGCGTCGAGGTGAAGATCTTCGAGACCACCGACGCACTGGTCACGGCAGGCCGCAACCGGATCGTCAAGTCGCTGGAGCGCGGCGTGAGCGCCGGCAAGATCACCGAACGCGAGCGCGACGACGCCGTCGGCAACCTGACCTTCACCACCGACCTCGGCGAGCTGGCGGACCGGCAGCTGGTCATCGAGGCCGTCATCGAAGACGACACCGTCAAGGCGAAGATCTTCGCCGAGCTGGACCGGGTGATCACCGACCCGGACGCCGTGCTCGCGTCGAACACCTCGTCCATCCCGATTATGAAGATCGCCGCCGCCACGGCGAACCCGCAGCGAGTGCTGGGCCTGCACTTCTTCAACCCGGTTCCGGTGCTGCCACTGGTCGAGCTGGTCAGCACGCTGGTCACCGACCCTGCCGCGGCCGACCGCACCGAGGAGTTCGCCAGCGCGGTACTGGGCAAGCAGGTGGTGCGCTGCTCGGACCGCTCCGGTTTCGTGGTGAACGCCCTGCTGGTGCCCTACCTGCTGTCGGCGGTTCGCATGCTCGAGTCCGGGTTTGCCACCGTCGAGGACATCGACAAGGCGATCGTCGCCGGCCTGTCGCACCCGATGGGACCGCTGCGGCTGTCCGACCTGGTCGGGCTGGACACGCTGAAGCTGATCGCGGACAAGATGTACGAGGAGTTCAAGGAGCCGCTCTACGCCGCGCCGCCGCTGCTGCTGCGCATGGTGGAGGCCGGCCAGCTGGGCAAGAAGTCGGGCCGGGGTTTCTACACCTACTGATCGGCTAGTGCGTCGGCGTCACGCCGAACGCGTACCAGCAGGGCTTGCCCTCCATGGGCGAGTCGAACGGTGAGGCGGTGCGGGTCAAGCCGGTCGGCGGTATCAGGGTCGGGACCCCGTTGAAGATCACGCAGGCCGAGTTGGTGATGAGGTCCTGCGGTGGACGGTCGGTCGGAGCGTTCTGCGCGTTCTGACCGTTCTGGCCGGCGGCGCGGGCCGCCTGTTCGGCGGCGCTTTGGGCCTCGCCGATGGCCCGATTGGCGATACCGGCGCCGCACGCCTGCGGGTCCTGTGGTTGCCCCTGGTCGCCGTTGGCGCAAGCATCCTGTCCCTGCCCTGGCGGCGGTTCCGGGTCGTCCGCGTTGGCCAGTGGGGGACAGCTCACGAATGCTCCGGCGGTGATCAGTGCCGACAAGACCGTCTTGGCGGCCAGTCTGTAGCCCGTTGTCGCCATGGTGCGGCACCTGCTTTCCCTCGATCGTTCGCGTCACAACTGGTCGGTTCTGACGACCTGTTTGCGACGGTAGGAGATGCAGCCGTTGAGAGAAACAGGGATTTCCCTGGTATTCGGCAGTGCCCGATGGGCGAGGTCAGGTCAGTGGGCGGACTGCGTCGATACGTCGGCGTTGCGCGCTTGCGCGTTGGCCGCCCGCCGCCACGGCAGTATCGGTGACGGGTGCGGCCCGGCGTTGAACTTCTCCAGCGATCCGCCCACCTCGACGATCCCGCACAGCGCATTCCAGGTCATCATCGTCAGGTAGTCGATCAGGTCGTCGGAGCTCATCCGCGGGTCCAGCAGCCAGGAGTGGGTGGCCAGCTGCACGCCGCCGACCGTCATGTACGCCCACGGCTCGACCCCGCGGGTGTCCATCCCGACCGCGTTCATCCGGCGGCGCAGCATCACCGCGAGCATCCGGGCGATGATGCGCTCGGAGTCGGCGATCACCTTGCTCTTGCTGGCCGAGCTGTTGGCCATCACGAACCGGTACGGCTCGGGTTCGTTGGCCACGGTCTGCACGTATACCCGGATGATCTCGCGGACCAGGTCGAACCCGTCCAGATTGGCCGACAACGCCGACGCCATATTCGGGATCAGCGTGGTCTGCGCGAAGCGCATCATCACCGCGGTGGTGAGGTCGTTCTTGTCGACGAAATACCGGTACAGGACGGTCTTGGACACGCCGATCTCCGCGGCGATCTCGTCCATGCTCACATAGCGGCCGCGGAGCCGGATCGCCTCGATCGTTCCGTCGATGAGGTCGTTGCGACGGTCGACCTTGTGCTGGTGCCAACGCCGTTTGCGACCGTCGGTCTTTGCGGTGCCGGCCTTGAGCTGTTCTGCCACTATCGCGGATTCCCATTCCCTAGACCTAATAGATAATACGGGCTGGTCCAGCAAACTTTGTGGTCCGGTAACAGTTACCGGCGGTTTAGCAAGGCTCGCCGGACGCGAGTCGAAGCTGGAACCGCCGCATATACCCGGCGGTTTAGCGAGGATCGCCGGAGGCGAGGCGAAGCTGAAACCGCCGCATATGCCCCGCCGCGCAGATGGCGGATGATGGTGGGGTGGTGCATCCAGAGAACCAGTCGAGTTGGCCGGGCGCCGCGCAGGCCATGCAGTCCTTGGCGGAGTCGTTCGCGGGCGCCGATCCGGGCGCCGACGCAGTCCGATTGCGTGACCTGCGCCGGATGAAAGTGGTGGCGCTGAGCTTCCTGCTCGGCGCCACTGTGGTCTTCCTGCTGTGCCGATGGGCGCAGGCAGATGGCGCTGCTGCCCCCGTCTGGGTGGGTTACGTCGGCGCCGCGGCCGAGGCCGGCATGGTCGGCGCGCTGGCGGACTGGTTCGCGGTCACCGCACTGTTCAAGCACCCGCTGGGTATACCCATCCCGCACACCGCGATCATCAAGCGCAAGAAGGACCAGCTCGGGGAGGGGCTGGGCACCTTCGTGCGGGAGAACTTCCTGTCACCGCCGGTGATCGAGACCAAGCTGCGCGACGCGCAGATCGCCGGTCGGGTGGGTAAATGGCTGTCGGAGCCGACGCATGCCGAGCGGGTGGCCGCCGAGACCTCGACCGTGCTGCGGGTCCTGATCGAGATGCTGCGCGACGACGACGTCCAAGACGTGATCGACCGGATGATCGTGCAACGGATCGCCGAGCCGCACTGGGGTCCGCCGGTGGGCCGGGTTCTGGGTTCGCTGCTGGCGGAAAACCGGCAGGAGGCGCTGATCCAGCTGCTGGCCGACCGGGCCTTCCAGTGGTCGCTCAATGCCGGCGAAGTCATCCAGCGGGTGGTGGAGCGTGACTCGCCGACGTGGTCGCCGCGATTCGTCGACCACCTGGTCGGGGACCGCATCCACCGCGAACTGATGGATTTCACCGACAAGGTGCGCCGTAATCCCGATCATGAACTGCGGCGCAGCGCGACCCGATTCCTGTTCGAATTCGCCGACGATCTGCAGCACGACCAGGCGACCATCGCGAAAGCCGACGCGGTCAAAGAACAGCTGATGGCGCGCGAGGAAGTCGCCAACGCCGCGGCGACGGCCTGGCGGACCCTCAAGCGGCTGGTGCTCGAGGGGGTCGACGACCCGTCCAGCGCCCTGCGGACCCGGGTGGCGGCGACCGTGGTCCAGGTCGGAGAGTCGTTGCGGGACAAGGCCGAACTGCGCGACAAGGTCGATAACTGGATCGTGCGGGCTGCCCAACATCTGGTGGGCCATTACGGGGTGGAGATCACCGCGATCATCACCGAGACCATCGAGCGTTGGGATGCCGCCGAGGCGAGCCGGCGAATCGAACTGCACGTCGGGCGTGACTTGCAGTTCATCCGGATCAACGGCACGGTGGTCGGCTCGTTGGCCGGTCTGGTGATCTACGCCATAGCTCAACTTATGTTCTGACCTGCGCTAGCAAGTGCTTGCAAAAGTTAGCACTAGGCCTTATCGTGGCACGTGTCAGCAATCGCCAGTCCACGAAAGGGGTCACCGGTGTCGCAGGATGACAAGCTCGCCGCAGTGGTCTCCACGGCAGCGGCGGATATCGGTAGCTTCATCCGGTCCCAGCGCGAAGCCGCGCAGGTGTCCATGCGTCAGCTGGCCGACAAGGCCGGCGTCAGCAACCCGTATCTGAGCCAGATCGAACGTGGACTGCGTAAGCCTTCTGCTGACGTCCTCAACCAGATCGCTAAGGCTCTAAGGGTTTCCGCCGAAGTGCTCTACGTCAGGGCGGGAATTTTGGAGCCGAGCGAGAAGAGCGAGGTCCGTGACGCTGTCATTGCCGATGCGGCGATCACGGAACGGCAAAAGCAGGTTCTGCTCGACATCTACACCTCCTTCGTCCAGCAGAACGAAGCCGACGGTGAGGAGACGCCACCTGATTGATCCTCTGTCGTTCTCCTGACCGAATTACCTACGCACGATTTCAACCCGAAAGGAACCCGACATGGCCGAGAACCCGACCATCGATGAACTGAAGGCCCCGCTGCTCGCCGCACTCGGCGCCGCCGACCTGGCGCTGGCCACCGTGAACGACCTCGTCGCCAACCTGCGTGACCGCGCCGGCGAAGCCCGCGAGGACGCCAGCACCCGGGTGGAGGAGAGCCGCGCTCGCCTGACCAAGCTGCAGGAGGAGCTGCCCGAGCAGTTCGCCGAGCTGCGGGAGCGTTTCACCGCCGAGGAGCTGCGCAAGGCCGCTGAGGGCTACGTGGAGGCTGCCAGCGACCGGTACAACGACCTGGTGGCACGCGGTGAGGCTGCCCTGGTGCGGCTGCGCAGCCAGTCCGGTCTGGACGACGCCTCGGCACAGGTGGAGGGCTACGTCGACCAGGCTGTCGAGCTGACCCAGGAGGTGCTGGGCAACGTCGCGTCGCAGACCCGTGAGGTCGGCGAGCGTGCCGCCAAGCTGGTCGGCATCGAGCTGCCCAAGAAGGACGAGCCCGCGGCGGCTCCGGCCAAGAAGGCTCCGGCTGCCAAGAAGGCTCCGGCCAAGAAGGCCGCGGCTGCCAAGAAGGCTCCGGCCAAGAAGGCTCCGGCCAAGAAGGTCACCCAGAAGTAGTAGCAGTTCGACGCCCGGGACGGTGCCCGCCTAGGCTTGCAGCGTGATCGCTGCGAACCTGGTGGGTACCGTCCTTGGCGTTTTGCAGATCGCTGTCTTCGCGACGTCGGTGTACGCCTTCGTGCACGCGGCGATGCAGCGCTCCGACGCCTACACCGCCGCCGACAAGCTCACCAAGCCGGTCTGGCTGGTGATTCTCGGGGTCTGCGGGTTGCTGGCTTTGGTGTTGCAGGTGATGGGGATGGCGATTGCGGCGTGCGCGGCCGGGGTCTACCTGGTGGATGTGCGGCCCCGACTCCTCGAGGTCCAAGGCAAGTCTCACTAGCCCCATGCTGCGTGCGTTCGTCCTTGCCGCCTTGAGCGCCGCGGCCGCGGTGTTGGGCGCGGCGCCAGCCACCGCCGATACTGGGTTGTCCGGCTATGTCGACCACACCGAGTGGGTCAGCTACGACGGCCGGGCGAGTCTGCGGGTGTACCCGACCCCCTCCGCGCGGGCGGCGGCCCTTCGGCTCGACACCGACGGTGCGGGCGAACAGGCCTGGCGGGAGGTGCTCGCCAGCGCTCCCGACGCCGATACTCCCGGCATGCGCGACCAATTTCTCTGCCACTGGAGCTACGCCGAGTTCGCCCGACCCGGCAAGACCAGCTGGAACCTTGAGCCGTGGCGCCCCGTCGTCGACGGCGTGACCATGCTCGAATCCGGATGCAATCCGGGTGCTGCCGAGGAGGCCTTCTGATGCCCACCACCCGATGGGACCGCGACCAGGTGGCCAAACTGGTCGATCACACCCTGCTCAAACCCGAAGCCACCGCGGAGCAGGTGGTCGCCATTGTCGCCGAAGCCGCCGAACTCGGTGTGGCCGCGGTGTGCGTATCGCCGTCGCTGGTGGCCGTTGCGGCTGGTGCCAACCCCTCTGGCGTCCCGATCGCCGCGGTAGCTGGATTCCCGTCCGGCAAGCATCTGTCGGTGGTCAAAGCTCAGGAGGCCGCACTGGCCGCGGCGGATGGGGCGGCCGAGATCGACATGGTCATCGACGTCGGTGCGGCACTGGCGGGTGATCTTGCCGCGGTGGGCGCCGACATTGCCGCGGTGCGCGCCGCCGTGCCCCAGGCGGTGCTCAAGGTGATCGTCGAATCCGCCGCGCTGTTGGAGTTCGCCGGCGACGCCGCTCTGGTGACCGCCTGCCGGGTCGCCGAAGACGCCGGCGCGGACTTCGTCAAGACCTCCACCGGATTTCATCCCTCCGGCGGCGCGAGCGTGCACGCGGTGTCACTGATGGCCGACACGGTCGGTGACCGGCTGGGGGTCAAGGCCAGCGGTGGTATCCGCAGTGCCGACGATGCGCTGGCCATGATCGAGGCCGGGGCGACCCGGCTAGGGCTGTCCGGCACTCGGGCGGTGCTCGACGGACTGGGGTAGCGCCACTGGGTGACTACCCAAGTCTGCAGACCGCCGATAGCCTTTGCGGCTATGCCCGATGTGCGTGGTGCGTTCGCCGACGCCGCGCGTGCGCGCGAGCAGGATTTGGCGCAGCGCCTGGCCACGGCCGCTGACGTGGACCGCAGGCGCTCACCGGGGCGTGCCGAAAGGCGGTGTGGAGACGCCGAAGCCTTGACGCCATAGAGGTCGAAATCTGCGATGTCGTTGCCCGGCAAGACGTACTCGGCCTCGACACCCCGGCAGCTGCTCGGCAGTTCCAGGCATTCCTGGCCGCCAAGGCCAGAGATATCCACCGCGTGGTGGACGACGTCTCTGCTGACAGCGCGAGCAGAACGGGTACGCTGCACTCGCTGCGGTACCCGATGGGCGACGGCACGCCCCTGTCCCCTCCGGTCGACACCCGCGACGGCGAACGCCGGTGGACCGGCAAGGATCTCTACCCGCATGATCCCACCGCCGCGGACGTGAAACAGGACAGCGTCGGGGACTGCTATCTGGATGCCACCATGGGCGCCGTCGCCAACGCCAACCCGCAGTGGATCAAAGATCGTATTCATTTCGACGACGAGACAGGCAATTTCGACGTCACGCTCTGGGATGGGCATGAGTGGAAGCGCATCGACGTGACGCAGGCCGATATCGACACCGACATCAACCACCACGGCGCAAGTTGGCTCGACAACGGCCGACCCGACGCTGCGCTGTGGCCGACCGTGCTGGAGTCGGCGTACGCGAAACTCAAATACCCCGGAAAGGATCTCGCCGATGCCATCGGCAATGAAGTGGGGATCGGGCAGGGTGGCTACGCCAAGGATGCGATGGAGGCGCTGACCGGTAATCGCGGCACCGTGATCAACCCGGAGAATGTCTGGTTCACCAATCAGCATATCGACCAAGCGATTTCCGGGGCACTGGCCAATCATCAGCCGGTGACGATCTCGACTTCTTCCCAAGGAGCGCCGTTGACGCAAAGTCATGTGTATGTCGTCGAAGACGTCAGCGGTGCCGGCAGCGACGCCATGGTGACGCTGCGAAATCCGTGGGAGACCAATATCGGAACGCCGATCGACACCCCCGATGCGCTGGTCACCGTCCGGCTCGGCGACCTCATCGGCTCCGGGCTGCCCGGCCCCCTCGGCACGCACCCGATGGCGTCCGTCAACATCGGTTCACTCGGATGAAAGCAAGCAAGACGATGGTGATAAGCGCAGCAGTGGCGGGAGTCGTCCTAGTCCTTGCCGGATATGTCTTCTGGCAGTACCGAAGCGCTGCGCCGCCCGCACTGGAGGACATCCGGGTGTACGCCCAGAGCGCCGACATCCCCGTCGCATCGGTACCGGATCACGCCGGCGCAGAGCGGCGGTTACGAGAATTCGCCGACGGCATAGCGCCCGGTTACCGGGTCGCTGACGAACGGTTTCTTGCTTCGGGGGCGCCACTGGTCTGGGATGCATTGCGGCACTTCGTCGGACCGTGCCTCGCGCCGTCCGGCTACGCGCTGACGGGCGACGGTTTCTCGGACGACTTGGCCGTCGAATACAGCGTGTACGGACACAGCGGTGGGCTTCGGCGCTGGTTCAACGACGACCTGATCCTGGTCGCCGGCTTCAACAGCACGCCGATGTCGGGCGCGGCTGACACGGACACCTATCTCTACGGATACTTCCGGCTCGCCCGGACCTGACGCCTTACAGCGATTCGAAGCACTGATTCGACGAAGACCCCTCGATAGCCGCATTCTGAGTCGAGAATTTCACCACCACACCGGAATCGGTGACTTGCACGCTGTCGAGGTGGATGCCCAGCGGAAGATCATCGGTCACCTTTGCGGTGAGCTCGTCGAGGCGGCGCTGCACGGTGTCGGTATCCAGATCGTGGCCCAACGCCTCCAGGTCGACCACCTGCAGCGACAGTCCGTTGTTCACCAGCTGTGGCTTGACCGTCGCCTTGTTGAGCAGGCCCTTGAGCGCGATGGTGCCGGCGCCCGGATCGGCGGTGACACTGCCGGTGACAATGCTGCCGATCATCGGGACCACGTCCTGAATCGATTGCTTGATGCCCTCGGCCGGCCAGGTGATGGTGCCGTCCAGTGACCCGATGGTGCCCTTGGGATCTGATGCGCCCGCACCCTTGTTCAGCCGGACGTTGCGGATGTCCAGCTCGAGCTGCATGCCCTTGGCCTGCCGGATCTGGTTGCCGGCGGTCTTGACTGAGATGTGCGAGTACTCGCCGTTGAAGTATTGGGCCAGTACCGGGGGAGTGGTCCCGAACGACACGGTGGCGCTGTCCTGCGCCTCGCATTTGACGGCGTCGGCCACCAGAGCGTTCGCGCGGTGGCGGGCGTAGAGCTCACCGCCGAGCATTCCTACCAGTGCTATTGCGAGCACCGCGGTCAAGGCCAGCATGATCGCCGGCAGGCCGGAAAACCGATGTGTGGGTCCGGGTGCACTCATTGTGCAAGGTTACAGATGCTCGAAGCAGGGGTCGTCGGTCCGCGGAATCGAGGCGTTATGGGTGGAGAACCGCGCCACCACGCCGGTGTCGGTGACCTCAATGCCGTCGGCGCGCAGACCGAGCGGATAACGCTTGGTCAGCTCCGAGGCGAACCTGTCCAACTCGGGCTGCAGCGACTCACGCGGCAGGGTCAGGGCGCCCAGGCCGGTCAGTTTCTGCACCTGCAGGGACAGGCCGCCGTTGACGACTTCGGGCTTGACCACGACGGTGGCCAGACCGAATGCACCCCGCAACTCGACGGTGCCGTCCTGTGCATTGGTCTTGAGGTCGGAGACCAGGTTGCCCAGGATCGGCACCATGTTCTGAACGGTCTCTTTGATCCCGGCCGACGGCCAGGTCAGCGTCGCCTGCAGCGAACCGATGGTGCCCCGCGAGTCGCCGGTGCCGTGCAGATCGACATCGGAGATGCTCAGGTCGGCCGTCATCTGCTTGGCGTCTTTGACCTGATTGCCCGCGGTGTGGATGGAGATGTTGGTGTAGTTGCCGGTGATGTGCTGCCACAGGAACGGCGGCGTCACCCCGAACGAGGCGGTGGCCTTGTCGTTCACCACACATTCGGTGGCCTTGGCGACCTTGCTGTCGCCGATACGGCGGGCGATCAGTTCGGCGCCGATCAATCCGGCCAGCGCCAGCGCGACCACCGTGACCAAGATCAGGACCAGGGCTAGCGGGTCACGTAGCACCGACGCCGACCGCGACGGGGCAGTCGGGGCTTGGATCACGGTGGTGGGCGCCTCACCGGCGGGTGCCGGCGACGGATCCGCGGGCGGCGGCACGGTGGCGTGCGGAGGCGGCGGGGCCTGCGGCGGCACGGGAGGCTGTGCGGGCGCCGCGGGAATTCGGGTGGTGGGCTCTTCACGACCGCCCGCCGGCATCTGACGGGTGGGCGAAGCGGACGGCTCCGGTGGACCAGACGGCGTAGTGCCGCCTTGCGGTTCGGGTTGGTCGGTGGGGCGAGCCCAGGGCGACTCGCCGTGGGGAGGTCCGGGCGGATTGCTCACCCGCGCGATTCTGCCTTACCGACCTGAAGGAAGGTCGCACGATTGCTCAACACGGCCAGCGTCCGGCGGGCGGCGGAGACCGCGTCGAGGTCGATGTCGTAGACCAGTAGCTGCGGCGATGCGCCGGCCGCGGCGATCACCTCACCCCACGGCGACGTGATCATGCTGTGGCCAACCCCGGTCGGTGCCCCGGACGAATCCTCCGCAACGCCCGGGTCGGCCTGCCCGACCGCGATGACGTAGCTGGTCGAATCCAGCGCCCGAGCCCGAGCCAGCAGCTCCCACTGGGACAGCTTCCCCGGGCCGGCGCCCCACGAGGCGCAGACCGCGATCAACTGCGCGCCGCGGTCGGCCAGTTCGGTGTACAGCGCCGGGAACCGGATGTCATAGCAGGTCGACAAACCGACACCGACGCCGTTGACGTCAATCACCGCCGGCTCGAATCCCGGTGCCACCGTGCGCGATTCAGTGAAACCGAAGGCGTCATACAGGTGGATCTTGTGATAGTGCGTGTCGGTGTCCGGGCCGACGGCCAGCAACGTGTTGGTGACGCGTCCATCATCGGCCGGGGTGAACATCCCGGCGACCACGGTGATCTGAGCCCGCGCGGCGACCTCGCGGACCTGCGTGGCCCACGGCCCGTCGAGCGGTTCGGCAACCGGTCCGAGCGGCACCCCGAACCGGCACATCGCCGCCTCCGGGAACACCACCAGCGATGCCCCCTGGTCGGCGGCCCGTTCGGTGTAGTCGGTCACCAGTTGCAGATTCGCGGCCGGGTCGGCGCCGCTGAGTATCTGCGCACACGCAATCCGCATGCATCCAGCCTATTCCGTCGGTGTTGTACCGCCCTGGTTCAGCCACGTCGAGGTGAACCGCTGCTCGGTGGTCATCAGCTCGGCCAACTGCCCGCCGATGAAACTCTCGATCTTGCCGCCCACCAGCGGGATATCGACCTGCACGGTCGCCGTGAGCCGCAGCTCGCAGCCGCCGGCCGCCGGCGCCAGGATCGCGTCGCCGGACAGCTTCGCCGGTGCACCGACGACTTTGCCGGTCACTTGGGCGCGTGCCCGCCCGTCGCGGACCGGATGCCATGTCTCGTGCCGCGCCACATCCAGATTGCCGGGATGGAACTGGGCGGCCAGCGCAGGCAACTTCTCCCGGTGAATGCCCTGAGTGGTGGCGACGTCGACGCCGCCGTCCGGGCCGACGGTCATCGAGTTCAACGCCACGACGTCGGCGCCGGAGTCGGCCAGCCGGGCCCGCCAATAGTGCTCGTCGGCGAAGACGGCGTACACCTGCTCGACGGTCGCCGAGTAGTGCTCGGAGAGCGTGAATGTACGCGGCATAGCTGGTCACGCTACCGTTACCGGCCGTGGCGGGTTCCGAGTTCGCGGGCGCGCGTGTCGCCGAGGCGGTGCCGTTGGCGCCGTTGACCACCCTGCGGGTGGGACCGATCGCGCGACGGGTCATCACGTGCACCGACACCGAGCAGATCGTGGCAACGCTGGGCGAACTCGATGCGGCCGGTGACCGTCCGCTGCTGCTGGCCGGGGGCTCGAACGTGCTGGTCGCCGATGGCCTTGAGGACCTGACGGCCGTTGTGCTGGCCAACGCTGGCATCACTATCGAGGGCAATCTGCTGCGCGCCGACGCCGGCGCAGTCTGGGACGACGTCGTCGCGTGCGCGGTCGCGGCGAAGCTGGGCGGGCTGGAGTGTCTATCGGGCATCCCCGGCTCGGCCGGCGCTACCCCGGTGCAGAACGTCGGGGCTTACGGTGTCGAGGTCGCCGACCGCCTGACCCGGGTTCTGCTGCTGGATCGGCGGACCGGCGAGGTGCGCTGGACGCCGGCGGCCGAGTTGGAGCTCGGCTACCGGACCAGTGCGCTCAAGTACTCGGATGCGGCGGTGGTGCTGGAGGTGGAATTCGAACTGGACGCCGGTGGACGCAGCGCGCCGCTGCGGTACGGCGAGTTGACGGCCGCGCTGCAGGCGGCCGAGGGTGAGTACCGCGACCCGGCAGCGGTCCGCGCCGCGGTGCTGGCGCTACGGGCGGCAAAGGGCATGGTGCTCGACGCGAGTGACCATGACACCTGGAGTGTCGGCTCGTTTTTTACCAATCCTGTTGTGCCGCAAGAGGTCTACTGCAACCTGGCCGCCGATAACAGCGGCTCGGTGCCGCACTGGGAAGCTCCCGGTGGGGTGAAACTGGCGGCTGGCTGGCTGGTGGAGCGGTCCGGCTTCGGCAAGGGCTATCCCGGGCCTGATGCACCGGCGCGACTGTCCACCAAACATGCGTTGGCGTTGACCAACCGAGGCGGGGCCACTTCCGCCGACATTGTGGCCCTGGCTCGCATCGTGCGTGACGGGGTGCGGGACGTGTTCGGTATCACCCTGCACCCCGAGCCGGTGCTGGTCGGGTGCGCCCTGTAAACCGGGTGTAATCAGCGTCGCAGGTGGTCAGGCGGCTGGGCCGGTATCTTGGAATGCCGTGACTCTGAACCGGCGACGTGCGTTGGCAGCGCTGGCTGCCGGGGTGGTGGCGCCGACCACGCTGGGGGGATGTTTCGGCCGGCCCGGAAAGAGCGCCGAGAACGCACCACCGTCAGCGCCCGCCCTGACGTTCGAGCCCGCCCTGAAAGACGGAGCGGTGGCCGACGTGCTGCCCACCGCCGCAGTTGGCGTCACGGTCCGCGAAGGCTGGTTTCAGCGGGTGGCGCTGACCAGCCCGGCGGGAAAGGTGCTCACCGGAACTTTCAATCGGGAGCGCACGCGCTACACCATCACCGAGCCGCTGGGCTATGACTCCGTCTACACCTGGAGTGGGTCGGTAGTAGGCCACGACGGCAACGCGGTGCCGGTCAGCGGGAGCATCACCACAGTCGCCCCCACCGCCGTCATCGACGGAGGCTTTCAGCTGGCCGATGGCCAGACGGTGGGGATCGCGGCGCCGGTGATTCTGCAGTTCGACGGCCCGATCGCCGACAAGGCGGCCGTCGAACGAGCCCTGTCCGTGGTCACCGAGCCACCGGTGGAGGGCGGCTGGGCCTGGTTGCCCGACGAGGTGCAGGGCGCCCGGGTGCACTGGCGCAGCCGGGACTATTTCCCGGCCGGAACCAAAGTCAACGTCAGCGCCAAGCTGTACGGTCTGGCGTTCGGCGACGGCGCCTACGGGGCGCAGGACATGTCCCTGGAGTTTTCGATCGGGCGGCGCCAGGTGGTGAAAGCCGAAGTCTCCTCGCATCGCATCCAGGTGGTCCGCGACGAGGGCGTGATCATGGACTTCCCCTGCAGCTACGGCCAGGCCGACAAAGCCCGCAACATCACCCGCAACGGCGTCCACGTGGTCAGCGAGAAGTACGCGGACTTCTACATGTCCAACCCGGCGGCCGGCTACAGCAACATCCACGAGCGCTGGGCGGTCCGGATCTCCAACAACGGCGAGTTCATCCACGCCAACCCCTCCAGCGCCGGCGCGCAGGGCAACACCAACGTCACCAACGGCTGCATCAACTTGTCGACCGAGGACGCCGAACAGTACTTCTACAGCGCGATCTACGGCGACCCGGTCGAGGTGACCGGCAGCTCGATCGAGCTGTCCTACGCCGACGGGGATATCTGGGACTGGGCCGTGGACTGGGACACCTGGGTCTCGATGTCGGCGTTGTCGAGTTCCGAAGCGACCCGGACCTCACTGCCCAGCGTCGCGCCGGCCACCCCGACCGACGCGCCGACGCTGTCGGGCACGCCCACGACGACGACTACGACGACCTCTAGTCCTGCACCCGGCGGTTAGCGAGGCTCGCACGGAGGAGAGGCGAAGCTGGGCCGCCTAGTCAGCCCGGCGGTTAGCCCGGGACGCCGATGCCTGGTCGCGTGGGCGGATGACGATCTGGTCGAGGTTGACGTGCGGCGGCCGCGAGGCCACGAACCCGATCACCTCGGCGATGTCGGCCGCTGTCAGCGGAGTCAGGCCGGAATAGACGGCGTCGGCCCGATCGCGGTCGCCGTCGAAGCGCACCAGCGAGAACTCGGTGTCCACCATGCCGGGGGCGATTTCGGTGAGCCGCACCGGCTTTCCCAGCAATTCGCCGCGTAGCGTGCGGTGTAGTGCGCTTTGGGCGTGCTTGGCCGAGGTGTAGCCGGCGCCGCCGTCATAGATCTCAAACGCCGCGATCGAAGTCACCGTGACCACCAGGCCGTCCCCGGACGCGATGAGCTTGGGCAACAGCGCGCGCGTCACCTGCAGGGTGCCCAGCACATTGGTCTCCCACATCCAGCGCCAGTGCTCGAGGTCGGCCTGCTCCACCGATGCCAGACCCCTGGCGCCGCCGGCGTTGTTGACCAGCACGTTTATTGAACCGCCGACCTGGTCGCATGCCTGGGCCAGTGCGGTGACCGCGCCCGGGTCAGTGACGTCGGTCACTACGGCGGTGCCGCCGATCTCGTCGGCCAGCGCGGTGATCCGATCGGCGCGGCGGGCCGCGGCGATCACGTGAAAGCCTTGTCCAGCAAGAGTTCTCGCGGTCGCCTCGCCAATGCCTGAGCTGGCGCCGGTGACCACGGCAATGCGCTGATCGCGCGCAGATGTCGTCATCGCGTCAACCTTAGCGATCGTGATAGATTCTCAGCATGTCTCGCAGTGCCCGCTTGCTGACGGCGGTCTGTCTGGTCGCCCACGGCGCGTGTTGTCGCGCGTGTTGCTGCGCCTGACCTGCTGCGAGTAGCGCTCCTTAGGAGAGTCCGCCGGGTCGTAGGCGTAAACGGCCCTCATTGGGATTTTTCTCCAGACAAGGACATCTCATGCGCACTACCTCCCTCACCGCTCACCCGGCCAACCACCGCAACGGTCGCCTCCGCTCCCACCCACGCGTGGTGGCGCCGGCCCTGCAGCTGGCCGACAGTGCCGGCGCTGAGGTGTTCGCCGCGGTTCGCCAACACGGCCCCGTCGCGCGGGAGGCCATCGCCGGCCTCACCTCGCTGAGCGTGGCCACGGTCAACCGCCAGATCAGTGCGCTGCTGGAAGCCGGACTGCTGTTGGAGCGCGCCGACCTGGCCACGTCCGGGGCCATCGGGCGGCCGCGTCGGCCGGTGGTGGTCAACCACGAACCGTTCCTCACCCTGGGCCTGCACATCGGGGCCAAGACCACCAGCATCGTGGCCACCGACCTGCTCGGTCGCACGCTCGACGTCGTCGAGACCCCGACGCCGAACAATGGCGCGACGCCGGCACTGGCGTCGCTGGCCGCCAGCGCCAGTCGGTACCTGACCCGCTGGCAGAAGCGCCGGCCGCTGTGGGTCGGGGTGGCGATTGGTGGCGCGGTGGACGGGGCTACCGGCCACGTCGACCACCCCCGGCTGGGCTGGACGGCCGCTCCCGTCGGCCCGGTGCTGGCCGAGGAGCTGAGGCTGCCGGTGTCGGTGGCCTCCCACGTAGACGCGATGGCCGGCGCCGAGCTGCTGTTGGGCGTGCGGCGGCCGACGACCAGCAGCGCCACCAGTCTCTACGTCTACGCCCGAGAGACAGTCGGCTACGCCCTGGTGATCGGCGGGCGCGTGCACAGTCCGGCCAGCGGTCCCGGCACCATCGCCGGCCTGCCGGTGTTCTCGGAGCTGCTCGGCGGCTCCGGGCAGCTCGAATCCACCGTCAGCGACGAGGCCGTGCTGGCTGCCGCCCGGCGGCTGCGGATCCTGCCCGAGGGCAACGGTGCGGCGTCCACGGCGGTGACCGGTCTGGTGCGCGAGGCGCGGGCCGGCGACGAACGGGCGAAAGCACTGCTGACCGAACGCGCTCGCGCTCTCGGCGAAGCAGTGGCGCTGCTGCGCGACGTACTCAACCCCGACGACCTGGTGGTCGGCGGTCAGGGCTTCACCGAATACCCCGAAGGCATGGCCGAGGTGGAGCGGGCGTTCACGCAGCGGTCGGTGCTGGCTGGGCGCACCATCCGGGTCACCGCTTTCGGCAACCGGGTCCAGGAGGCCGGCGCCGGCACGGTGTCCCTGGGAGGGCTCTACGCCGACCCGGTCGGCGCGATGCGCCGCTCCCGCGGGCCGATCAGCGGCGCGGTCCCGGAAGTGTCGGCCTGACCGAACCTGTAAAGATGGCTTGATGGGCTACGACGTTGTAGGGGGTGGGAGCGTCAGGTCCGATGTGCGCCGGGTAGCGCTGCTGTCGGTACACACCTCGCCGCTGGCCCAGCCCGGCACCGGCGATGCCGGCGGCATGAACGTCTACGTGCTGCAGACCGCGCTGCACCTGGCGCGCCGCGGGGTGGCGGTGGAGGTTTTCACCCGCGCCACGTCGTCGGCCGATCCGCCGGTGCAGCACGTCGCGCCAGGCGTGCTGGTGCGCAACGTGGTGGCCGGGCCCTTCGAAGGCCTGGACAAGAACGACCTGCCCACCCAGCTGTGCGCCTTCGCCGCCGGGGTGCTGCGCGCCGAGGCCGCTCACGAACCGGGCCACTACGACGTCGTGCATTCGCACTACTGGCTTTCCGGTCAGGTCGGCTGGCTGGCCGCGGACCGGTGGGCGGTGCCGCTGGTGCACACCGCGCACACTCTGGCCGGGGTCAAGAACGCCGCGTTGGCCGCCGGCGACATTCCCGAACCGCCGCTGCGCACGGTCGGTGAGCAGCAGGTCGTCGATGCCGCGGACCGCCTGATCGTCAATACCGACGACGAAGCGCAGCAACTCGTGACGCTGCACGAAGCCGACCCGAGCCGAATCGACGTCGCACACCCGGGGGTCGACCTGGAGGTCTTCCGACCGGGCGACAAACGCCAGGCCCGCGCGGCCCTGGGCTTGTCGGCCGGCGAGCAGATCGTGGCGTTCGTCGGCCGGATCCAGCCGCTCAAGGCTCCCGACATCCTGCTGCGGGCCGCCGCGAAGCTGCCGGGCGTGCGCGTGGTGATCGCCGGAGGGCCCTCCGGCAGCAGTGGGCTGGCAGCACCGGACGGCCTGGTTCGGCTGGCCGCCGAACTGGGTATCAGTGACCGGGTGACGTTCCTGCCGCCGCAGTCCCGCGAAGATCTGGCCACCCTGTTCCGGGCGGCCGATCTGGTAGCGGTGCCGAGCTACTCGGAATCGTTCGGTCTGGTCGCGTTGGAGGCTCAAGCCTGCGGGACCCCGGTTGTCGCCGCGGCCGTCGGCGGGTTGCCGGTGGCGGTGCGCGACGGGGTCACCGGGAGACTGGTCGACGGGCACGGGATCGAGGCGTGGGCAACGGCTCTCGACGAGCTGCTGCGGCTGGGTTCGGGACCTCGCGGATGGGCGATGCGCCGGGCCGCCGTCAACCACGCGGCGCAGTTCTCCTGGGAGCGCACCGTGGACGCCCAGTTGGCCAGCTACACCCACGCGATCGAAGACTTCGCCACGGCCCGGGCCGGGCGGATGCGGGTGCTCGGATCGTCGCGCCGCCCTCGTCGCTGGCCGACGCGGCGCGGGGCACGCGCGTGACTCGGATGGCGACACCGGGCGCCCCGTCGGCGCCGAGTGTGCGATTTCCGACGCCAGCGCCGGTGTGTTGCCGACTAAACCGCACACTCGACGCGCACAGGAGGCAGTGGTGGGCGTGAACCGGGGCGATGTCCAGGAGCTCATCGAGCGGACCCTGCAGGCAGCCGAGCTGACCTACTCGCCGACGCCGGGCTCCCACGGCGGGCTGCCGGGGCTGATCGTGGAACTGCCCGGCGAGCGCAAGCTCAAGACCAACACCATCCTCAGCATCGGGGAGCATTCGGTGCGCGTCGAGGCGTTCGTCTGTCGCCAGCCCGACGAGAACCACGCCGGCGTGTACCGCTACCTGCTCAAGCGCAACCGCCGCTTGTACGGGGTGGCCTACACCCTGGACAACGTCGGCGACATCTACCTGGTCGGCCGGATCTCGCTGGCGTCGGTGACCGCCGAGGAGATTGACCGAGTGCTCGGGCAGGTGCTCGAAGCCGTCGACTTCGACTTCAATACGTTGCTGGAGTTGGGATTTGCCACCTCGATCCAGAAGGAATGGGCGTGGCGGGTCTCCACCGGACAGTCGGTGAAGAACCTGCGAGCGTTCGAGCACTTGCGCCCGACGTCGGGCAACAACGGCGACAGTGACGCCGACAATGCAGGTTGAAGTGCTGAGGGTGTTCACCGACGATCGCGGCAACCACGGCAATCCGCTCGGGGTGGTTCTCGACGGGGCATCTGTTCCCGCGAACCAACAACGACAGCAACTGGCGGCCCGGCTCGGGTTCAGCGAAACGATCTTCATCGACGATGCCGAGCGTGGCCGGTTGCAGATCTTCACCCCGGCCACCGAACTGCCGTTCGCCGGGCATCCCACCGTCGGTGCGGCCTGGGTGCTGTCGCGTGAACTCGGTCACCCCGTTGCCGCCTTGGAAACCCCAGGGACACAGATCGCGACGTGGATCGATGGCGACCGGGTCTGGGTCCGCGGTCAGTTGGCCGCCACACCCCCGTGGTGGCATGAGCGCCTCGCCGACAGCGCCGCCATCGACGCATTAGACGGACCGCTGAACCCCGAGCAGGACGCCACCCAGTTGTGGGCGTGGCGTGACGAAGCGTCTGGTGTGGTCCGTGCTCGGGTCTTCGCCGCCCGTTACGGGGTGGCCGAAGACGAGGCCTGTGGGTCGGCCAGCATGCGTCTGGCGGCGGCACTGGGGCGCGACATCACGGTGCACCATGGTCGTGGATCGATCGTGTATGCGCGCCCCGGCCCGCCCGGGACTGCCGAGATCGCGGGCCGGGTGGTCAGTGACGGGCTTATGTCCTAGGCACCGAGCGATCAGTGCAGGGCGACGTCGCGATTCGCGTTGGCTTCGATGCGGCGGGCGGCGAACGCCGCGGCGTCGGTGGGCATGCTGTTCGTCGGGTAATCCAGATGCCCGAACGGGATGCCGTCAGTGCCGTCGCAGACGGCGTCATTGTGAGCGCAGTACTCGCGGGTCTTGGCCGCGTACAGCGGGCCGACCCGGACCGGCGGCGCGTCGTAGCGCCGGATGAACGTCGCCGAGGGCTTCCCGAACAGGATCACCGCCGCGACGTGGTCGGCCACCACGTCGGGCATCGGCCGCGGCAGATCCGGCACCAGCTCGTCCGGTAGCCCGGTCGGCACCGACTGCGCGGTCGCATAACCGGTGACGGCTGCGCCCTGGGAGTAGCCGCCCAGCACGATCTGGGTGTCCGGACAGTCCAGGGCTGTCCACTCGATGTGGCTGACCTCGTCGCGGATCCCGGCGATCACGCTTCGGTCGAAGTCGAGACCACTGCTGAAACCACTGGCAGCGGCGTAGTTGACCGGATACACCGCCAACGTCCGGTCTGAGAGCGTGGCGCGCAGCGCGTCGACGAAGGCCTGCCCGACCTTGCCGACGCCGGGCGGTTCTTCGCTGCCCCGGGCAAAGACCACTTCGACGTCGGCGCACGGTTTGGCGTCCGCTGCCGGCGATGCCACGGTCAGCGGCACCGCCGAGGCCGTCAGCAGTGCGGCGGCGAGGAGGCCGGGGAGCGGCCGCAGACGGGGCACGTGCACACCACACCCCCGATCCCAGTTGACGGACCTTCCTTCGACGGTAACCCCAATCGGTGCCCGTGAGACACTGACGCCCATGTCTGACACTGCCACCCTGGTGCTCCTGCGCCACGGCGAAAGCGAATGGAACGCCAGCAACCAGTTCACCGGCTGGATGGACGTCAACCTGACCGACAAGGGCCGCGCCGAGGCGGTCCGTGCCGGTGAGCTGCTGGTCGAGCACAACCTGCTGCCGGACGTGCTCTACACCTCGCTGCTGCGTCGGGCGATCACCACCGCGAACCTGGCGCTGGACGCCGCCGACCGGCACTGGATCCCCGTGCACCGCACCTGGCGGCTCAACGAGCGTCACTACGGTGCGCTGCAGGGCCTGGACAAGGCCGCCACCAAGGCGCGCTACGGCGACGACCAGTTCATGACGTGGCGGCGCAGCTACGACACCCCGCCGCCGCCGATCGAAGCCGGCAGCCGGTACAGCCAGGACACCGACCCCCGTTACGCCGACATCGGCGGCGGCCCGCTGACCGAGTGCCTGGCCGACGTGGTGGCGCGCTTTCTGCCGTACTTCACCGACGTTGTCATCCCGGACCTGCGGTGCGGCAAGACGGTGTTGATCGCGGCGCACGGCAACTCGCTGCGGGCGCTGGTGAAATACCTCGACGGAATGTCGGATGAGGATGTCGTCGGGCTGAACATCCCGACCGGCATCCCGTTGCGGTACGACTTGGATTCCGACCTGCGCCCGAAGGTTGCCGGCGGCGTCTATCTGGACCCTGCGGCTGCGGCCGCCGGGGCTGCTGCGGTCGCGAGCCAGGGCGCCAAATAGCGGTTTTGGGCCGCCCAGTGTGAATGCCGGGTGGAGCCCGGGTGAAATCTTCGCAATGAATTCACATTCGGCGCACGTCACGGTCGAACGTTGGTCAGCTCACGGTGCCGGACTGCGTACGATTTTGCCGTGGCTGCGACCTCGGCGCTGACGCTTGCTGCAGCGTCGGCGATTCCTGCGCTGGTGGCAGGCGTGGCGGCCGGCGTTTGGCTGTCGCCGCGGCTGGCCGAGCGCCGCCGCAAGGCGGCGACCGAGCGGTCCGGCATCACCGTCGCGGAGATGCTGCAGCAGATCGTGTCGCACGCCTCGCTGGGGATCGCGGTCGTCGACTCCCACCGTGACGTCGTCTACCTCAACGAGCGCGCCACGGAGCTAGGGCTGGTGCACGGCAGGTTGCTCGACGACGAGGCCTGGACCGCCGCGCAACGCGCTCTGGCCGGCGAAGACGAAGTCGTCTTCGATTTGACGGTGGCCAAGCGGGCTCCCGGGGCCATCCGGTCGGATCTGTCGGCCGTGCGCGGCTATGCCCGGCTGCTGTCGGAAGAGGATCGCCGGTTTGCCGTGGTGATCGTCGACGACCAGTCCGAGCAGGCCCGTATGGAGGCCAGCCGGCGCGACTTCGTGGCCAACGTCAGCCACGAGCTGAAAACCCCGGTGGGGGCGATGGGGCTGCTCGCCGAGGCGCTGCTGGCGTCGGCCGACGACCCCGAAGCCGTGCGGCCGTTTGCCGAGCGCGTGTTGGTGGAGGCCAACCGGCTCGCCAGCATGATCGGTGAGCTGATCGAGCTGTCCCGCCTGCAAGGCGCCGACCCGCTGCCGGACCTAGGCGTCGTCGACGTCGACGCGGTGGTCAACGAGGCGATCTCCCGGCACAAGGTGGCTGCCGACAATGCCGAGATCACCATCACCACCGATGCCCCGAGCGGGCTGCGCGTGCTCGGGGATGAACCACTGCTGGTCACCGCCCTGGCCAACCTGGTCTCTAACGCGATCGCCTACTCGCCGCACGGTTCGCCGGTATCGATCAGCCGGCGTCGCCGGGAGGGCTTCATCGAGATCGCCGTGACCGACCGTGGCATCGGCATTGCGCCCAAGGATCAGCAGCGCGTGTTCGAACGGTTCTTCCGCAGCGACAAGGCCCGCTCGCGGGCCACCGGGGGTACGGGGCTGGGGTTGGCCATCGTCAAACACGTGGCGGCTAACCACAACGGCACCATCACGTTGTGGAGCCAGCCGGGCACCGGTTCCACATTTACCTTGGCGATTCCCGCTTACCAGGGCAGTCTGAACTCAGAAGAGGAGGCGCAGTGATGACACCCGCTGTCGATCACGCAGAGGGTAGCTACGGGGAAGGGCAGCATCGATGACACACGTCTTGATCGTTGAGGACGAGGAATCGCTGGCCGACCCGTTGGCCTTTCTGCTGCGTAAAGAGGGTTTCGAGGCCACCGTGGTCGGCGACGGAACCGCCGCCCTGGCCGAATTCGAGCGGGCCGGCGCCGACATCGTGCTGTTGGATCTGATGCTGCCGGGGATGTCGGGCACCGACGTCTGCAAGCAGCTGCGCGCGCGTTCCAGTGTGCCGGTGATTATGGTCACTGCCCGCGACAGCGAGATCGACAAGGTCGTCGGCCTGGAATTGGGCGCCGACGACTACGTGACCAAGCCGTATTCGGCCCGCGAGCTGATAGCCCGGATCCGGGCGGTGCTGCGCCGCGGCGGCGACGACGAGGGCGGTGCGGGCGAGGGTGTGCTGGAGTCCGGCCCGGTGCGCATGGACGTCGAACGGCACGTCGTCATGGTGAACGGCGAGCAGATTACCTTGCCGCTCAAGGAGTTCGACTTGCTCGAATACCTGATGCGCAACACGGGCCGCGTGCTGACCCGCGGCCAGTTGATCGACCGGGTCTGGGGTGCGGACTACGTCGGCGACACCAAAACATTGGATGTCCACGTCAAACGACTTCGGTCCAAAATCGAGGCCGACCCGGCCAATCCAGTGCACCTGGTTACCGTTCGCGGTCTCGGGTACAAGCTGGAGGGCTAACCCGCGCCAACCTCATCGCGGGAACTCCTAACTTGCTCGGCGGGGTCGTCGTCGCGAAAATTACGCGAATTGGACGTCCGACTTCTTAAGGTAACCTTAATCAAGGTTGCCTACGGATTCCTTGGGCCCAATCCACACTTCGTCAGTTACACGGGAGACGCGATCGATGAGCGGGCCGGAGGACACGGCGCACACCTTGCGCACGCTGGTTGATCTGTTGACGCAGCGTGCGGCGCGGTACGGCGAAAACTTGGCATTCACCTTCTCGCGTGACGGCGATGAGCACGAAACCAGCCAGGTGACCTACCGGGAACTGGACCGGCGCGCCCGCCAGATCGCCGCTGACCTGCAGAGTCAGGGAGCGGCCGGTCAGCGCGTGCTGGTGTTGTGCCCGCCGGGACTGGACTTCCTAGCCAGCTTCTTCGGCTGTCTGTACGCCGGAGCCATCGCGATCCCCGTGCATCCACCCATGCGCGAACACTTGCTCCCGCGCGTCGAGTCGATCATCGCCGATGTCCAGCCCGGCTACGCGCTCACCAATAGTGAGATCGAGCCCAAGATCAAGCCCGCGATCGACGGTCTGCCCGGCGGCCAGGCGCTGCGCTGGTCGCTCGCCGACAGCGACGCCACCGGCAGCGAGGCGTCCTGGGTGGAGCCGCAGATCGATGGCGACAGCATCGCGATGCTGCAGTACACCTCGGGGTCGACCAGTGCGCCCAAGGGCGTCGTGCTCACCCACGGCAACCTGGTGCACAACCTGACGACCATCGCCGAGGCTTGGGACGCCAACACCGACATGCCGCACGTGACCGGCGTGTTCTGGCTACCGCCCTACCACGACATGGGTCTGATCGGCGGTCTGCTCGAGACGATCTACGTCTCGGGCCATTCGATCCTGATGCCGCCGACGGCCTTCATCAAACGGCCGATGCGGTGGCTGGAGGCGATCTCGCGGCACCGCGCCATGATCACCGCCGCACCGAACTTCGCCTTCGACCTGTGCGTCGAGCTGAGCACCCCGCAGGAGCGTGCCGCCCTGGACCTGTCCAGCTGGACGGTGGCGCTGTGCGGTGCCGAACCGGTGCGCACCGCCACCCTGGACGGTTTCGCCGAGCTGTTCGGGCCGTCCGGCTTCCGGGCCGAGTCGTTTTACCCCGTGTACGGATTGGCCGAGGGCACGCTGCTGGTATCGGGTGGGTCGGACCTGCCGACACCGATGGTGCAGCACATCGACCGGGTCGCCCTCGGCGACAACCGGGTGATCGATGTCGCCGCCGACGATCCCAACGTGGCGACCATGGTCGGCTGCGGCAAGCCGCGCGGCAGCCAGCGGGTGATCATCGTCGACCCCGAGACCCGGCTGGAGTGCGCCGCTGACCGGGTAGGCGAGATCTGGGTGTCCGGGGGCAGTGTCGCGCATGGTTACTGGGGTGCCCCGGAGCTGTCTGCGGAGACGTTCTCCGCGACGCTGGCCGACACCGGTGAGGGCCCGTTCCTGCGCACCGGCGACCTGGGCTTCCTGCATTCCGGGGAGCTGTTCGTCACGGGCCGCCGCAAGGACCTGATCATCATCCGCGGCACCAACCACTACCCCAACGACATCGAGCTGACCGTTCAGGACACCAACCCGGCGTTGCTGCGCGGCCGCGGTGCGGTGTTCTCGATCGCCCCGGAACCGGGTGCGGCCGAGCAACTGGTCGTGGTCCAGGAAGTGGACCCGAGCCGCCTGGCAGGGGAGCAGGCCGACGAGGCCATGCAGGTCATCCGCACCGCGGTCACCGCGAACCATTCGGTACGCACCCACGCTGTCGTGCTGGTCCAGCCGCTGCAGCTGCCCACCACCTCCAGCGGCAAGATCCAGCGCAGCGCCTGCAAACAGCAGTACCTCGACGGCGCGCTGCCGGTGGTGGCCCAGTGGCCGTCGGCGCCCGGCGCGGCGCAGTCACCGGCTCAGCCCGAGCCGGCCCCGGTGGCGGCGCCGGCCCAGTCGGGCGCCCACAGTGCGGCCGAGATCAGTGCTTGGCTCATCGAGCGGCTGTCACAAGACCTCGAGCTGCCGCTGGCCGAGATTGACCCGGCCAAACCGTTCGCGTTCTACGGGCTGGACTCCATCCACGCGGTTCGGCTTTCCAGCGCCCTCGAGCAGTGGCTGAGCATTGAGTTGGCCCCGACCATCGCCTACGAATACCCGTCGATCGACATCCTGTCGGCGCATTTGGCTCGGGTCGCCGCGAAAACTCCAGCGGCTCCGGGCGCCGGGGTCGCTGCTGAAAGCACCGATCGGCCCGCCGCCGACGAGCCGATCGCGATCGTCGGTATCGGCTGCCGTTTCCCGGGCGCTGACGGCCCCGAGGGTTTCTGGCGGCTGCTCTCGGGCGGGGCGGACGCCACCAGCGACGTCCCGGCCGACCGGTGGGACGTGGACGCCTTCTACAACCCCGACCCCTCGGTTCCCGGGACCGCGGTCACCCGCCGCGGCGGCTTCTTGGGCCAGGTCGACCAGTTCGACTTTCAGTTCTTCGGGATCTCGCCGCGCGAGTCGGCGCAGATGGACCCGCAGCAGCGGCTGCTGCTCGAGGTGGCGTGGGAGGCGCTGGAAGACGCCGGTCAGGTCCCGGATCAGCTGGCCGGCAGTCGCACCGGCGTGTTCGTCGGCATCTCCACCAACGACTACGGCTTCCTGCGGCTGGGCCAGCCGCAGCTCGTCGACGCCTACACCGGCACCGGCAACGCGCTGAGCATCGCCGCAAACCGGCTGTCCTACACGTTCGACTTCCACGGACCGAGCATGTCGATCGACACCGCCTGCTCGTCCTCGCTGGTCGCCGTGGACCTGGCGTGCCGCAGCCTGCGGGACGGCGAGTGCTCCATGGCGCTGGCCGCCGGGGTGAACGTGATCCTGTCGCCGGCGCTGGCGATCAACTTCAGCAAGGCGCGGGTGATGGCTCCCGACGGCCGCTGCAAGACGTTCGACGCCGACGCCGACGGCTATGTCCGCGGTGAGGGCGCCGGAGTGGTCGTGCTCAAGCCGCTGAGTAAGGCGCTGGAGGACAACGACCCGGTCTACGCGGTGATCCGCGGCAGCGCCACCAACTCCGACGGCCGGACCAACGGCCTGATCGCTCCCAGTGGGCGGGCGCAGGAGGGCGTGGTCGCCGAGGCGTTCCGCCGGGCGGGCCTGCCGGCCGGCGCGGTCCAGTACGTCGAGGCGCACGGCACCGGCACATCGATCGGCGACGCCATTGAGGCCAACGCATTGGGCACCGCGCTGGCCGAAGGCCGTCCGGAGGGCAGCCGCTGCCTGGTTGGCTCGGTCAAGACCAACATCGGCCACCTGGAGGCGGCGGCCGGTATTGCCGGCCTGATCAAGGTGGCGCTGTCGTTGCAGCACCGGGAGATCCCGGCCAGCCTGAACTACACCGAGCCCAACCCGCACATCGGATTCGACCGCCTGCCGCTGGAGGTGGTCCAGAAATTGACCCCGTGGCCGGCGGGCAGCCGGGCGATCGCCGGGGTCAGCTCGTTCGGGTTCGGCGGCACCAACGCTCACGTGGTGCTCACCGAGGCCCCGCAGGTCCGCGCCCGCTACGTCGACGAGTCGGCCCCGCCGCGCGCCGAGCTGCTGGCGTTGTCCGCCCGCTCCCCGGAGGCGCTGACCGCGTTGGTCGGCGAGTACGAGATGGCTCTGTTCTCAGGCGGGCTCATGGGTGCCAGCGAGCTCGCCGACCTGTGTTACACCGCCGGCGCCCGCCGCGGCCACCACGACTACCGGCTCTCGGTGGTCGGCGACAGTCCGGCGGCGATGTTCGAGTCGCTGTCGGCGTATCGGCAGGGCGAGTCACGACCGGGGTTGTCGGTGGGCCACTGCGCCCCGAGCCGGCCCGGACCGGGTGTGACGTTCGTGTTCTCCGGCCAGGGCTCGCAGTGGCACGGCATGGCGCGACAACTGCAGGACGACGAGCCGGTGTTCGCTGACGCACTGGCCGCCTGCGACAACGCGCTGTTCCCGCACCTGGGGCACTCGATCCTCAAGGAACTCGCGGCCCAGGACGGTCCCGAGGACCGCTCCAAGCTCAAAGACATCGGCATCCTGCAGCCGACGATCTTCGCAATTCAGGTGGCGCTGGCGGCGCTGTGGCGCTCCTGGGGCGTCGAGCCCGCCGCGGTGGTCGGGCACAGCCTCGGCGAGGCCGCGGCCGCCCATGTCGCGGGCGCGCTGAGCCTCGATGACGCCGCACGGGTGATCTGCGCCCGTGCCCGGATGCTGCGCGGCGTTCGTGGCCGCGGGGCGATGATGGTCACCGAGACCACCATGGCCGAAGCGCAGGACCTCATCGCCGGCCACGAACGCGAGGTGGCCGTCGCCGCGAGCAACAGCCACCGATCGACGGTGCTCGCCGGCGAGCGCAAGGTGCTCGAACAGCTGATGACGAAGCTGCAGCAGCGGGACCGGTTCTGCCGCTGGATCGATGTCGACGTCGCCTCGCACAGCCCGCAGATGGAGGCCCTCGCCGCCGGTCTGCGCGGCAGCCTGGTGAAGCTGAAGCCGACCGTGCCGACTGTGCCGATGTATTCGACGGTCACCGGCGAACTGGTGGGCTCCAGGCTGCTGGACGCCGACTACTGGGTTTCGAACCTGTGCTCGCCGGTGCGGTTCTCGCCGGCGCTGCGGCGGCTGCTCGAGACCGGGCACAACACGTTCGTCGAACTCAGCCCGCACCCTATCCTGCTGACGGCTGCCCGCGAGGACGCTGAAGGTATGGGGCGCAGCTGCACCTTATTGCCCTCGATGCGCCGCGATGACGGGGTTTTCAGTGGCCGCTCCACCATGCTCGGCTCGCTGGGCGCCCTCTACACCCTGGGGCAGCGGGTGGCCTGGGAACAGATCTACCCCGCAGGTAGCCGCTGTGTCCCGGCCCCGACCTACCCCTGGCAGCGGGTGCACTCGTGGCTCAACGCCGGCTCGATCGCGGCGCCGCGGCGAGGCGGCGCCGGTGCCAACGGCGGCGGCTGGCGCGGACCGATCCGATCGGCCGCGCAGCCGGGAACGGTGCTGGCCGAAGTGGACATCACGGCCGTGACCGCGCTGTCGCCCGAGCAGTTGAGCGAGTTGGCGCTGACCGCGGCGGAGGTCGCGTTCGGTCCCGGCACCCGCTCAGTCGCCGAGCTGACTCTGCGTGACGGTCTGGACCAGGCACGCACCGTCCAGTTCGCCCTGACCGGAGACGCTTTCGACTGCTATGGCAGCGCTGGTGCGGACTGGTCGCTGTTGGCCACAGGCACCCTCTCCGCCGACCAGGCGCACGCGCCGACCGTCATCACCGTCCCAGTGGACCCGCGGGACCGTAGCTACCGGATGCGTTGGCAGCCGGCGTCCCTGCCCGTTGACGGCGAGGGTCGGCCCGCCGAGCCCGGCAGCTGGCTGATCCTGTCCGACGGTCCGGTCGCCGACACGCTGCGGGACCACCTCGAGGCGCAGTCGCAGTCCTGCGTGTTGGTGGAGCCGGTCGTTGGGCTGGCCGAGATCGAACGGGTGAGCGCCGACAGTTACCGGGTCGACCCGGCCCGTCCGGAACACTTCGCCGAGCTGCTGCGCGCGGCGTTCGGCGGCGACCGGCCGCATTGCCGCGGGGTGGTGCACCTGTGGAACCTGCTGGCCGCACCGCCTGCTGACACGACCGAAGCGTCGTTGGCGACGGCCACCGACGTCGGATCGCTGAGCGTGGTGCACCTGATCCAGGCGTTGACGTTGGCCGGTTGGCCGGAATCGCCGCGGCTGTGGCTGGTGACGCGCGGGGCGCAGCCGGCGGGTTGGGAAGAATCTGAGTCCGGTTCACTGTCCGTCGCGCAGGCTCCGGTCTGGGGGCTGGGCCGCTCCATCGACCACGAGTACCCCGAGCTGCAAGCCACCGGCGTCGACCTGTCCGACGACGGTGGCCCCGAAGAACTGCGGGGTCTGTTCAGCGAGATCTGGACGGACAATTCCGAGACGGACGTGGCCCTGCGCGGTCCCCGCCGTTATGTCGCCCGGCTGGAGCCCTACACGGCACCGTCGGCGCAAGCGGGCCAGCTCACGCTGCGTGATGACGCAACCTACCTGGTTACCGGCGGGCTCGGCGCGGTCGGCGGCAAGGTGGCCGGCTGGTTGGTCGAGCGCGGTGCTCGCCACCTGGTCCTGATGGGTCGCAGCGCGCCTACGGCGGCGGCGCAGGCGACGCTGGACGGCCTGCGTGCCGCCGGCGCCGAGGTGACCATCGCCCAAGGCGATGTCACCAAGTCCGCCGACGTTGCCGCGGCACTTGCCACCATCGGTGCATCGATGCCGCCGCTGCGCGGTGTGGTGCACGCAGCCGGCACCGTCGACGACGCGATCCTGGCACGCCTGGACGCGGCGAAGCTGCGTGCGGTGATGGCGCCCAAGGTTCAGGGCGCCTGGAACCTG
Source organism: Mycobacterium sp. SVM_VP21 (assembly GCA_024758765.1). Taxonomy (NCBI): domain Bacteria; kingdom Bacillati; phylum Actinomycetota; class Actinomycetes; order Mycobacteriales; family Mycobacteriaceae; genus Mycobacterium; species Mycobacterium cavoris. The sequence continues at coordinate 1,160,736 of CP101406.1, read as the reverse complement.
CACACCCTGACCGCCGACGCGGAGCTGGATTTCTTCGTGCTGTTCTCCTCGGCAGCCTCGGTGTTGGGTTCGCCCGGTGCCGCCAACTACGGGGCCGCCAACGCGTTCCTGGACGCGCTGGCCTGGCATCGCCAGTCGGCGGGCCTACCGGCGTGCAGCGTCAACTTCGGCCCCTGGGCGGGGCTGGGCATGTTCACCAACTCGGAGCTGCACCGGCACTTCTCCCACTACGGCGTGGAAGGTGTGTCGGCGGAGCAGTACCTCGCGGCGCTGGCGGCTCTGATGGCAGACGGCGCAACCGAAGCGATGGTGCTCGACATCGACTGGGCGCGGTGGCGTCCGAGTGCACAGTCGCCGCTGCTGCGCGACCTGCAGGTCACGGCCACCGACGGCCAGGCCGCCGGCACCTCCAGCAGCGGTCTGTTCGAAGCGGTGCAGGCCGCCGACCCGCAGGAACGTCAGCGGCTGCTGGAGACCTACCTGCGTGATCTGGTCGCCGGCAAGCTGGGCCTGGCTCCGGCCAGCCTGGACGTGCGCGCGCCGCTGAACAGCCTCGGCGTCGACTCGCTGATCACGCTGGAACTTCGCATCCAGGTCGAGCGCGAACTCGGTATCGTGGTCCCGGTTGCCCGGCTGTTGGACGGGCCCAGCGTGGTCAGTCTGTCCAGCTGGCTCGGCGAGCAGTTGGCCGCGGCACCGGGCCGGGGTCCGGCTGACGAAGGATCCGCAGCGCCGGATGTCGCTGAGGCGGCGCCCTCGCAGGAGATGGAGCTGCTGGCGCAGGTCACCGAACTCTCCGACGAAGCGGTGGATGCACTGCTGGCGAAAATGATGGCCGAAGATGGGGGCAGCGCGTGACGGATCGTCCGGACGTGCCCGCTGACATCTCCAGCCTGTCGCCGGAGAAAAAGCGTGAGCTGCTTGCCCAGTTGCTGAGGGCCAAAGCGCAGGACGCGGCATCTGAACACGAGCTGTCCTACGGGCAGCGCTCGATGTGGTTCATGCACCGGCTCGCTCCCGACAGTGCGGCCTACACCGTCGCCTACGCCGGACGCATCGACGGTGGCCTGGATGTGCCCGCCCTGGAGCGGGCCGCGCAGGCGTTGGTGGACCGCCACCCGATGCTGCGGACCACCTACACCGAACGGGACGGTCAGCCCGTCGCCCTGGTCCACGGGCAGTGGCCGCTGCGCATCGCCACTCAGCGCATCGGTGCGGACGCGGCTGAACTCGACCAGTGGGTCCAGGCCGAGATCGACCGGCCCTTCGACCTGCGCACCGGCCCGGTGCTGCGGATGACATTGCTGGCGCGCCCGGACGACCACGTGCTGGTGTTGACGGTGCACCACATCGCCGTCGACTTCTGGTCCATCGACATCATCCTCGACGAGCTGCGTGCGCTGTATGCCGCCGAACATGGCGCTCCCACTCCAGAAGAGACCGCCGACCGCTACGTCGACTACGCCGCGCAGCAGTCTCGGATGCTGGCCGGGCCCGAGGGCGAGCGGCTTTGGGAGTACTGGCACCAGACTCTGGGCGGCGAACTGCCGACCCTGGCGCTGCCCACCGACCGGCCGCGGCCCGCGATCCAGACCTACGACGGCGCGCTGCACCGGTTCAGCGTCGACGCCCAGGTCACGGCCGGGATCAAGCAGGTGGCGCGGACCGTCGGAGCGACGCCCTACATGACCCTGCTGGCGGCCTATGCGGTGCTGTTGCACCGCTACAGCGGGCAGGACGACCTGGTCATCGGTTCGCCGTTCGCCTGCCGCGACCGGGCCGGGCTGATGGGCATGGTCGGCTACGTCACCAACCCGCTGCCGCTGCGCGTCGACATGAGTGACGACCCGAGCTTCGCCGCGCTGCTGGGCCAGGTCAAAGACACCGTGCTGGGCGCGATCGGTCACCAGGAGTACCCGCTGCCGCTGCTCGTCGAGCGGCTGCGGCCGGTACGTGACGCTGGGCGCACCCCGCTGTTCCAGGTGTCGTTCGCCTGGCAGCAGGTCCGACTGTTTGAAGACGGTGCGGGATCCGGTGACTCCAGCGTCCTACACCTGGAGACCCTCTACATCGGCCAGGGCGGCTCACCGTTCGACATCACCATGCAGGTCGGCGAGCAGGGCCCCGACGACGCCCGGGAGCTTCAGCTTGCCCTGCAGTACAACACCGACCTGTTCGACGCCGGGACCATCGAGGCGCTTGCGCAGCACTTCACGTTGCTGCTGAGCGGGCTGGCCCAACCCGGGGCAGCGCAAGCCCCGGTCTCGCAGCTGACACTGCTCACCGACGCCGAGCGCGCCACGCTGGCGGCCTGGAACGACACCGCGGTCGACTACCAGTCGGCCCCAACGACTCTGCACGAGATGGTCGCCGCCAGCGCTGCGCGCACACCGGACGCCGTCGCGGTCAGCTACGACGGCCGCGACATCAGCTACGGCGAACTGGACCGGCGAGCCAACGGCCTGGCACACCGGTTGCGCCAGCTCGGTGTTGGCGCCGGCCCGGGACCCGCCGTGGTTCCAGTGCTGCTCGAGCGCTCCGAGGACCTGGTAATCGCGCTGCTCGGCGTGCTCAAGGCCGGCGGCGTGTTCCTGCCGCTGGATCCCGCGCAGCCCACCGGCCGGATGGAAGCGATGCTCGCCGACGTCCCCGAGGCCCCGGTCTGTGTCACGCATCGCGAGCATTTGTCGCACGTGCCAACGGGTTTCACCGGAGCCCGGCTGTGCCTGGACCAGCCGTCCCCGAAGCCCGCCGAGGAAGCCGCAGCCCCCGAGGCTCCCGGGGCCGACTTGGCCTACCTGATGTACACCTCGGGTTCCACCGGGGCTCCGAAGGGCGCGCTGAACAGTCACGCCGGCATTCGCAACCGGCTGTTGTGGATGCAGGACGCCTACCAGCTGACCGCCGAAGACCGGGTGCTGCACAAGACCCCGATCAACTTCGACCCGTTCGTTTGGGAGATCTTCTGGCCGTTGACGGTCGGCGCCCGGGTGGTGATCGCCAAACCCGAGGGCCACAAAGACGCCGCCTACCTGGCCCGCACCATCGTGGAACAGCGCGTCACCACAATGCATTTCGTTCCGTCGATGCTGCGCCGCTTCCTGGCGGAGCCTCAGGCGGCCTCCTGTACCGGCCTGCGCAAGGTGTTCTGCAGCGGCGAAGCGCTCACCGCCGACCTGCGGGATAGCTTCTTCGCCGCGCTGCCCGCCGAGCTGTACAACCTGTACGGCCCGACCGAAGCCGCCATCGACGTCACCCATTTCCATTGTGAGCGTGGGACAACCGATCCGATCATCCCGATCGGTAAGCCGATCGCCAACATCGCGATCCACCTGCTGGACGCGGCGGGCAACCCGGTTCCGATAGGAGTGCCCGGCGAACTGCACATCGGCGGCGTGGGCGTGGGCCGCGGTTACCTGAACCGGCCGGAGGCCACTGCGGCTGCGTTCCTCGACGACCCGTTCAGTGCCGCTCCGGGTGCATTCCTGTACCGCACCGGCGACCTGGCCCGCTACCGGCCCGACGGCAACATCGAGTACCTGGGCCGTCGCGACGACCAGGTGAAGATCAATGGTTTCCGGATTGAGCTCGGTGAGGTGGAGGCCGCGCTGGCCCAGCACCCCGGTATCGCCGAGTGCGCCGTCGTGGCACGCAAAGACGCCTCCGGCAACACCCAGCTGATCGCACATGTCGTCCCGGTCGCGGCAATGCCGGGCACCGCCGAGCTGCGTCGTTTCCTGCTGGACCTGGTGCCTGCGGCGATGGTGCCCGCGGTGTTCCGCGCAGGCGACCTGCTGCCGTTGTCGGCCAGCGGCAAGGTGGATCGCCGGGCGTTGCTGGCCCTCGACAAGGACCTCGACGCCGCGCCGGTGGAATTCGTCGCGCCCCGCGACGAGACCGAACAGGCACTGGCCGAGATCTGGCGCGAGGTGCTCGACGTGGACCGGGTCGGCGTCACCGACGACTTCTTCGCCCTCGGCGGCGCCTCCACCCAGGCGCTGGAAGTTGCAGTGCGCGTGGGGGAGCTCGGGCTGGAACTGCGGCCGGAGTCGTTGTTCGTCTACGGCACCATCGCCGAGCTGGCCGCCGAGTTCGGTCCGATCGGTGGGGCTGCCAGGACCGAGCAGGTCGCCGAAAAGCCTACGGAGCAGTCAGAAACCGTGGTGGTTACTCAACCAGTCCCGGCGCCCAAGCTTGCCCCGGCCCCGGTGATCACACCCGTGCAGAATGGTCCGGCACGCAACGTGGTGATCGAGAGCCTCGGCGTGTACCTGCCGCCGCGGGCGGTCTCCACCGAACAGGTGCTGGCCGACTGCGTCAACGAGGTGAAGATCCCGCTGGAGCGTCTCACCGGCATCAAGAACCGGCGGATGGCCGGCCAAGACGAATTCTCGATAGACTTGGGCCGCAAGGCGATCGCCGACTGCTTGTCGCGGTCGAGCTACGCCCCCGAAGAGATCGACCTTGTCATCGCCTGCAACATCTCGCGCTGCGATGGCCCGGAGCACATGTTCACCTTCGAGCCGAGCACCGCGTCGCAGTTCCGTGACCAACTGGGGCTGACGAGCGCCGTCTGCTTCGACATCAACAACGCCTGCGCGGGCATGTTCACCGGCGTCAGCGTGGCTCAGGACTTCCTCAAGACCGGCCTGGTGCGCAACGCGCTGGTGGTCAGTGGCGAATACATCAGCCACATCACCGAGACCGCGCAGCAGGAGATCGAAAGTGCGATGGACCCGCGGCTGGCCTGCCTGACCGTCGGCGACGCCGGCGCGGCTGCAGTGCTCGAACTCGGGCCCAACGACCGGGTCGGTTTCCACGACCTGGACCTGGCCACCTACAGCGAATTCGCCAAGCTGTGCATCGCCAAGGCCACCGAAGGACCGCACGGCGGCGCCATCATGGTCACCGACTCGGTCACCCAGACCGCGATCGCGGTGAAGCACTCGGTTCCCTATGTGGCGGCGGTTATGCAGCGGCACGGCTGGCGACCGGAGACGGCCGATCAGCTGCTGATGCACCAGACCTCCGAGGCGTCGATCAACGACGCCATCTTGACCATCAATCGGGTTTTCGGTGCCGGTGCCGCAAGCCGGGCCAACACCATCTGCAACCTTGCTGAGCGTGGGAATACCGCCACCACAACGCATTTCGTCGCGCTGTATGACTACATCAATGCGGGACGGATCAACTCCGGCGACAACGTGGTGCTGTCCATCACCGGCTCCGGGCAGACCATCGGCACCGGCCTCTACACGTTTGATGACCTGCCGGATCGGATGCGCCGGGCCGGCAACGGACACTCGGGCCGTGCCAGCCGGTCCGGCGGGCGCCGGGAGCTGCCGGCGACGCCGCGGGTGCGCATCGACGGGATCGGGTTCGCCCCCGAGGGACAGACCGAGCCCAGCTCGATCCAGTTCGCCGTCGACGCCGCCGCCGCCTGCCTGGCCGACAGTGGAGTGGACAGGACCGATGTCGGGCTGGTGATTCACGCCGGCATCTACCGCGACGACTTCCTGTCCGAGCCGGCGGTCGCCACCCTGGTTGCCGGTGAGGTCGGGATCAACGCCGAGCCGGAGTCCGCAGACGCCCCCAAGACCTTCGCGTTCGACGTCCTCAACGGAGCGGTCGGTTTCCTCAATGGGTGCCATGTCGCGGCCGGCATGATCGGTGCCGGGCGGACCGGACATGCCATGGTGCTGGCCTCCGAAGTGGAGAACAACACCCCGGAGAGCGGCTACCCGCGCAACGGCATCTCCGAGACCGGGTCGGCGATCATGCTGAGCCCAAGCCACGGGCCAGAAGGCTTCGGCCGGTTCGTCTTCGGTCACCACCCGGAGCACCGCGGCGCGCTGGCCACCTACACCCAGGAGCGCGACGGCCGGATGTGGCTGCGGATCGACCGCGACCCGAACCTGGTCGCGATCTACGTCAGCTGCCTGCCGTCGTCGGTCAAGGAGTTGCTGACGCTGGAGGGGTTGGCGCCCGAGGACATCGCCGTGGTGTTCCCGCCGTACCTGCCCGGTGCCGCTCTCGATGAGTTGGCCGCGCACATCGGCGTGGACCGCTCGCGGTTCGTCGACCTCGAGGCGCAGGGCCAGACCAGTGACCCGTTCACCTCGACGCTGCCCTACCAGATCGCCGACGCGCGCCGGCGCGGCCTGGTGAAGCCCGGCGACGTCGCCCTGATCATGGCGGTCGGCTCGGGCGTCGAGGTCGGTTGCACGACCTACCGGTTCTGATCGGCATGCGCGCATTCGTCACTGGGGGAACCGGATTCGTAGGCTCGAACCTGGTTGCCGCGCTGCTGAAGCAGGGCATGCAGGTGCGGGTGTTGCGCCGCTCGACCTCGCCGATGGCCGCGCTTGAGGGTTTGGACTGCGAGACCCGGATCGGCGACGTCAACGATGGCGTCGACGCACTCACCGAGGCAATGGCCGACTGTGACTGGGTGTTTCACACTGCAGCGATCTCGGACTACTGGCGCTATCGGACGCAGACCCGGCTGTATCGCACCAACGTCGACGGCACCCGCGATATGGCAACCGCCGCTGCGCGCGCCGGGGTCAAGCGTTTCATTTACACCAGTTCGCTCGCCGCGCTGGGCGTTCCGGAGCGCGGTCATGAGCTGGTCGAGACCGACGAGTTCAACATCCGCCCGCGGCAGTTCCCCTACGCGCACAGCAAGCACCTCGCGGAGTCCGAGCTACAGAAGGCCGCCGCGGCCGGTCTGCCTGTCGTGATCGTCAACCCGTCGGCGGTCATCGGGCCTCGCGACGTCAACCGCATTGCTAGCGCGATGCTCGTCGAAGCGCAGCACGGCCGGTTGTGGTTCGCTGCGCCCGGCGGCACCAACTTCGTCTCGGTCGACGACGTGGTGGCCGGCCACATCGCCGCCGCCGAACGGGGTCGGATCGGGGAGCGCTACATCCTGGGCGGCGAAAACCTGCTGTTCCGTGAGGCATTCGCAGTCGCCAACGGACTCTTCGGTCGGCGCCCACCCTCGGTCATGTTGCCGCGCTGGTTCATTCCGGTGGCGGCAGCGGGGGTGAGCGTGGCGCGCGCCGTGGTGGGACCGCGACTGCCGATCGACGCCCGCCAGATGCGACTGTCGACCGCGGAGATCTTCGCCGATGCCAGCAAGTCTCGCCAGGAGTTGGGTGTGCCGTTCACCCCGTTCGCGACCGCACTGCGTGCCGGCTACGAGTGGTATCGCGACAACGGCTACCTGGACTAGCCGAGCCGCCACGGGGACCTAGTGTCCATCCTCATCATCGTCGTCGGAGTCCTTGTCGCCCAGCAGCTTTTCCGGGTGGTGGTAGTGGTTGATCCGGGGCTGGCCGTGGTCTAGATGGGGCGGGGGCAGGGTTTGGGTGGTGCCGTCGTGGCGTTTGCGAGTCTGCCAGCCGCCTGACGTGATGAGCTCATGGTGGGGGCCGCAGCGCAGGGTGAGGTCGGTGATGTCGGTGCGTCTGGTTTTGGCGTAGTCGTCGTCGTGATGGACTTCGCAGTGGTAGCCGGAGACGGGGCAGTTGGGGTGGGAGCAGCCGCGTTCTTTGGCGTAGAGCACGATGCGTTGTCCGGGTGAGGCCAGCCGTTTGGTGTGGAATAAGGCCAGCTCTTTGGCGCCGTCGTAGATGCGTAGGTAGTGGTGGGCGTGGCTGGCTAGGGCGATCACGTCGCGGATGGGGAGCCAGGTGCCGCCGCCGGTGTGGGCTTTGCCGGTGCCGTTCTCCAGGTCGGTCAGGGTGGTGGAGACGATGATGGTGGCCGGTAAGCCGTTGTGCTGGCCGAGGTTTCCCGAGGCCAGTAGGGCGCGGCACATGGCGGTCAGGGCGTCGTGGTTGCGTTGGGCGGCGCTGCGGGTATCGGTGTCGATCGCGGCTTGCGACGGAGTGCCTCCGGTACAGGGGGTGTCATCGTTGGGGTTGCACATGCCGGGGGCTGCCCAGCGGGCCAGTACGGCGTCCCAGGTGGCGCGGGCTTGGGGGTCGAGGTAGCCCTTGATGGGGGTCATGCCGTCGCTGCCTTGCGGGCCGAGGATTACACCGCGGCGTTTGGCGCGATCGTCTTCGGTGTAGTTGCCGTCGGGGTATAGGTGGTCGGCGAGGCGTTGGGCGAGTTTGGCGAGTTCGTCGGGACGACACTCGGTGCCCAATGCGGTGAGGTGTTGTTCGGCCTGGGTCAGGGTGCCGGCGTCGACCTCGGCGGGTAGGTAGGTGAAGAAGGAGCGGATCACCGCGATGTGGGCGGTGCTGATCTTCCCCGCACGTTGGGCGGTAGCCACCGTCGGCAGTACCGGTTCCAACGCTTCGCCGGTGAGGGTGCGGCGGTCACCCAGTTCGGCGGCCTCCGCCAGACGCCGCCCGGCCTCTCCGCGGGTCAGATGCAACTCGTCTGCCAGCACCCAACGGGGTTTGCCGCCCAACTCGGCGGGGTCGGTGCCGGCGAGCCGGTTGACCATCGGATGCTCCACCGCGGGAAGCCGGCGCCGTAGCAGTTCGCAGCGTCGCAGCAGGGCTAGGCATTCCCGCGGGGTCAGTGCATCGAAGTCCAGATCCAGCGCCCGATCCAGATCCGCCGACAGCGCGTCGAACACCTCCACGACCGCTCCCCGGCTATTCGAACGCATGTGCGAATTGTAGCTCGGGAGTCTGACATGTCGCAGAACTTAATCCATAACTAAAACTACTGTGACACAAGTGAATACAGTGACTAGACCAACGGCACTGGGCCTACCGAAACGGCCCGGGTCGCCGGCCTAGCCGACCTGGCTCAACAGCGCCTCGGTCGGCGGACGGCGGTGCGCCCAGGGCTGCGCCACCTCGATCTGTGCCGCCAGTGAAACCAGGGTGGCCTCGTCGTTGGCCCGCGCCACCAGGTGCACCGCCTCGGGCAGGCCGTCGGGGGCGATCCCAGTCGGGACTGACATGGCCGGCTGACCGCTGTAGCACTGGGGGAAGGTGAACGGGATGAACTTGAGCATCTTCAGCATCGCCCGGGTCGGCCCGAGTCCCTCGAAGTAGCCCACCCGTACCGGCGGAATGGCCAGCACCGGTGTCATCAGGATGTCGAAGTCGGCGATCCTGCGCTGCGAGCGCGCGGTGATCCGCGGCTCCGCGGCGACAGCCCGGTTGGCCAGCCAATCCGGGACCAGCCGGCTGGTCCGGGCCTCGGCCTGCATACGCCGTTCCAACAGTTCGGTTTTCGGGAGCCGCTCGATCTCGTGGGCGAACCCGTTCATGAACAGTGCGAGCACCGCGGCGATACCCATCACCGGATAGACCGGGTTGCGCTCGACCACCTCGTGGCCCATCGAGCGCAACAACTCGGCGGTCTCCAGCACCGGGCGGCGTACCTCTTCGCTCACGTGTACCGGTACAACAGGCTTGAACGACATCGCGATCCGCAGCCGTCGCGGATGCGCCAGTAGTGCCTCCATCAGTGGTGGTGCCGGCGGTGGCGAGGGAATCTCGTCGTCGGGTTCGGGACCGGTCATCGCGTCGTGCAGCAGCGCCGCATCCATCACGCTGCGGGCCAACGGCCCAATGTGGTTGAGCCCGTGGAACCGATAAGCCCGCTCCGGCGACTCCTTGGTGCTGACCCGGCCGCGCTGGCCCTTCAGTCCGACCAGCCCACAGCAGGCGGCCGGAATGCGGACCGAGCCGCCACTGTCACTGCCGGTGGCACCGGGCACCATGCCGGAGGCGACGGCCGCGGCTGAGCCGCCGCTGGAGCCGCCCGGGGTCCGGTAGAGATCCCACGGGTTACGGGTCACTCCCCAGGTCGCCGATTCGCTCACCGGGTAGGCGCCGAACTCCGAGAGATGAGTCTTGCCGATGATCACCGCGCCGGCAGCCCGGAGCCGTCGCACCGCTGCACTGTCGGCGCTAGCGGGGCCGACGTCAATTCCGGTGCCACACATCGAGGAAACGCCCGCCACGTCGGTGTCGTCCTTGACCGCGATCGGCACACCGGCCAACGGCAGTGCTTCCCCGGCGGCCAGTCGATGCTCGACGTGTGCCGCCTCGGCCATCGCCTGATCGCCCATCACGGTGCGAAAGACGTTCAAAACCGGGTCAAGGCGGGCGATTCGATCCAGGTACAGGGTCACCAGTTCGCGCGGCGACACCTCACGCGCGCGCACCAACTGCGCCAAGCGCGCGACGCCGGCGAAGGCCAACTCATCATCGTGCGCGGTAGACATCTTGGCGTCCTTTCCCCGCGGACAACAATACCTACCGTGCGTTGGCGTAAAAGTGTGTCGGCGTTGGCGACACACTGAGAACTGCGGAGTGCTTAGTTCCCTGTCGCAGGCTCGATGTTGTGGTTGAGGGTGAATCGGTTGGCCGGATCCAGGCGTGCCTTGAGTTCGGCGAGACGTTGGTAGCCGGCGTCACCGAATGTCGCGCGAATGCGGTCTTGCCCTTCGTCCCCGACGAAGTTCAGGTAGGCGCTGTCCGGGCCCAGTGGCCGCAGTATCTCGAAAGCCTGCCGGGCCCACGCCGTGCAGCGTGCGCTCTCGACGGGATCGGTCCACGTCGCCATCAAATGAATGATGTAGGGGTGTTCGCGGGCGACGATAGCCGTCGAGTCCGCCGGAACCCGGCTGGCGTACCCGCCGAGCCGGATCAGGTGCAGCCGGGTCTGCGCCGAGGGACGTGACCGCCCCAGCAGGGCGATGCGCCGGATCGCCTCGTCGGTGAGCTCGGTGACGAACAGCGACTTCCAGTAGTTCAGCCAGCCGTACGGCGCCGTGTAATCAAGGGCCTGCTGCCAGGTCGAGTAGTCCAGCTTGTGCTGCACGGCCACCACCGGCTTGGCTGCCACGCCGCGAACATTGAGCAGCGCGCTCACGTCCTCGCCGGCGGACGGGTCGGTCCGTGTCGAGCAGGCCAGAACATTGACCAGCGACTGGCCCGTCGTGAGGTCGGAGGAGAAGTCGAGGATGGACGCCAGGTGATCCGGTGCGTTGTCCATCTGGGCGCGGAAGTGCTTGAGAGCTGCCTCGGCGTCGGTGTCGGGGTAGGACTGTACGCCGGCCACCACACCGTCGATCGGGTGCAGGCGCAGTACGAACTGCGCCACCACGCCGAAGTTGCCGCCCCCGCCGCGCAGGCCCCACAGCACGTCGGCGTTCTGGGTCTCACTGACCGTCAATACCTCGCCGGACGCGGTCACCAGGGTTGCGCCGATCAGGTTGTCGCAGGTCATGCCGTGGGCGCGGGAGAGCCACCCGATGCCGCCGCCGAGCGAAAATCCCCCGACGCCGGTCGTCGAGACCACCCCGCCGGGGCAGGCCAGGCCGTGGCGGCTGGTGACCGGGTCCACGTCGCCCCAGGTGGCGCCGGCGTCGACGTAGGCGATCCGCGCCTGCGCGTCGACCCGTACCCCGCGCATCAGCGTCAGGTCGATGACGATGCCGCCATCGGTGGCCGAGTGGCCGGCGACGCTGTGGCCGCCGCTGCGCACCGCGATCTGGGCACCGGAGTCCACGGCGTAGCGGACGGCGGCGACGATGTCGTCCTGCGAGCGGCACTGCAGCACCACCCGCGGTCGCTTGTCGATCAGGCCGTTGAAGACCTGGCGCACCTCGTCGTAGCGGGCCTCGCCGGGGTAGACGGCATCGCCGGTAAATCCCGGAACGGTGGGGGTGGTGGCTGTCATCGCATCCTTAACGGGTCAGCGCGGCGAGCTCACTCGTCGCGCAGTTCGGTCGCCGGAGTGGACCGAGTGCTCTTCCAGGCGGGAATGATGGCCGCGAAGACCGCGGCGACGGTGGCCAGCACGGCATAGAGCACCGCGTCGGTCCAGGGGAACACCAGCGGGGTGACCAGCCCGACGTTGACGACGGCCGCCCGCCGCACCGCCTCGGAGATGGCGATCGCGAGCACCGCGCCGAACAGTCCGCCGGCGGCACCGGCGACGACGGCCTCGATGGTGGTGATGCTGAACACGCGCAGGCGAGTGGCGCCCAGTGCCTGGATCAGCGCCACCTCGCGCCTGCGGCGGATGCCGACCAGCAGCAGTGTCGACAGCACCGAGATGAAGGCGATCGCCAGCAGGCCGTACTTCAGCGTGTTCAGCGGCGTGAGATAGCGGCCGATGGAGGCCGCGATGTCGGCGGCGTAACCATCGGTGTCCACTGCGGTCAGTGGCTGGTCGAACTGCGCGGCCTTGATGTTCTCGATGACCTGGCCGGCGGTGAACCCGGACGCCGGGGTGGCGAAAATCAGGCCGGCGGGCTGGGGGCCGTAGATCTGCTCGGCGATCGCGTAGGGCATGTAGATGCGACGTCCGCCGTATTCGGGGGTGGCGACAATGGTGCCGATACTCATCGCCTGCGCGTCGAGTCCACTTCCAAATACAAGAGTGTCACCTATGTGGAGATTTTTCTCGCGTGCCAGGACGCTGCCGATGACGACCTGATTGGCTTTCTGGCTTGCCTCCGGGGATTGCCCCGCGAGTAATCCGAACGGAAATGTCGGCCGATCCTGCGCCTGAATATGCGCCAACGACCCGTCTTTGAGGCTGATCTCGATTTCAGCCATCCGCTCCGTCTTTTCCACCCCGGCCACCGAGTTCAGTTTGTTGACCGTCTGCGGAGCGAATCGGGCATCAATGGGCCCGTAATCGGCGAACTGTGTCGTGGTGATGGCAATGCGGCCGTCCGCCTGCGATTCGGCGACCTTGGTGGCGCCGATGTGGATCGCCACCAGGAATCCGGACAGCAGGATCGCAACCACAACGGGCACCGCGATAGCGCCCGAGATAGCGGCGGTGCGTGACCGGTCCGAGCGCAACGCGTTGAGCGCGATGGTCAGCGTCGCCCCGCTCGACTTGTCCGGCCGCGGGCGCAGGCTGGTGATCGCCTGCGCGCTCAAGTACGCCGTAGCCAACAGGAGGCCGACGAGGGCGACCACCGCGCCGATGTCGGCGATGATGGCCTGCCACGCGACCAGTGCGCCGGACAGCGTGGCCAGCCGCGCCGCGATCACGCCGGTCAGTCCGATCGCCAGCAGCAGCAGCGCCTTGAACCAGATCTTGCGCTGCGTGGTCTGTTCCTGCGCCGCCCGCCCGGACAGCTCGGCTGCGATGGGAGTGTTGGACGCTGACAGGGCGGGGCCGATCGCGGCCCCCACCGCCAGCAGGATGCCGGCCAGGACGCCGACCACCAGGATCGCCGGCTTGAGGATTACCGGCACGGTGACACCGACGAAGCGTTCGGTCAGTTCGCTGGCGCTGGCCACGATGGGTTCGGAGATCACGATGCCGGTCAGCACGCCCATCGCCGAGCCCACGGCACCCAGCAGCCCGGCTTCGCTGAGGAATCCGGTCATGATCGACGCGGGCGAGGCCCCCAATGCCGACGCGATCGCGATCTCGCGTCGGCGCTCCTCCACGGAGAGCCGAGTGATCTGGGTGATCAGGATGACCCCGACGCCGATCGAGATCAGGGCGAAGATCCCCAGCAGGGGCAGCAGCACGTCGTTGACGTTGTAGCCCTTCGCTGGCTCGCTGCGGGGCGCCACGCTGTAGGTGGGGCCCAGCGTGGTCTTCAGTCGCTGCTGGACCTCATCGGCGTTGGCGTCCTTGTCCAGGGTCACGTACAGCATGTCCACCCGGTCGCCGCGGGCAAACTGCACTTTCGCCATGCTCAGCGGCAGCACCGCCACCAGGCCGTTGTTGACATCGTCGAGGTCGGCTACCCGCTGGAACTTCTCCACTGACAGCTGCCCGACATCGGTGACCAGGGTCGCCGAGGCGTCCAGGGAGTCGCCCAGGGTCTTCGAGATTGCCGGCGGGGGCTCTACCTGCCCGGTCTGGCAGACCTTCGGGTCGACGATCCACTGTGCGGAGCAGTCCACGCCCAGGCCCAGCCCGAAACTCTCTTTGCCGTCGTTGCGGATCATGGTCACCCCGCGGATAACCGGCACCACGGCTGCCACCCCGGGCACCGCCCGGGAGTCTTCGACGACGGCGGGACTGATGCCGCCGCGGGTGGCCGCCCCGACCACGCGCAGCGGGGCCGGCCCGGCGATCTGGTAGCCGACGTCTTCGACGGCCTTGGAGACGCTGGTGACCTCGATCATGACGGCCACCACGACTGCCACACCGCCGCCGAGTGAGAATGCCGCCAGTGCGGCCCGGAATGCGTGTTTACGGACGGCGCGGAAGTTGATTATCCGCAGCAGGCCGAATGTCGCGGCTAATGTTCCGCGAGCCATGTCACATTATTTGCCGCGTGAGCCATTCCGCTGTCGGTCTCAACTTCACCGTCGAGCAATGAAATCAGACGAGGAGCGTCGTCAGCTATTTTCCGGTCGTGGGTCACCAAAACAATTGTCTGACCGGCTGCATTCAAGTTATACAACGCGTCAATAACCCGCTGACCATTTACGGTGTCGAGATTGCCGGTCGGCTCGTCGGCGAGAATCACGTCGGGCTTCATGAAAAGCGCCCGGGCGACGGCCACGCGCTGTTGCTCGCCGCCGGACAATTCCGACGGGACGCGCTTGGACTTGGCGGCCAGGCCGACCTGGTCGAGCAGGCTCATCGCATGCGCGTGCTGGGTGCGCCCGGACTTACCCGCCAGCAGGCCCGGGAGCATCACGTTCTCGACTACTGAGAGACCCGCCAGAAGGTTGAAGGCTTGGAAGACGTAGCCGAGTGTCTGACATCGCACGGTGGCCAGCTGCTTGCGGGAGAGTTGCGAGACGCTCTGGCCGTTGATGAGGACGTCGCCACTGGTCGGCATGTCCAACAGGCCGAGAATGCTCAGCAGGGTGGACTTGCCTGAACCCGACGGACCGACCATGGCGACGAATTCGCCGCGAGTTATCTGGATATCGATGTTGCGCAAAATCGGCGTGGCAGTATCGCCCTCACCGAACTGTTTGTTGAGTTTGCGCGCTTCAAGGACCACGGGAGGCCTAAGAACGACCGGCGGCGTGTGTCCGTTCCGGTTGAGCTCCATATCCACGGTATGCATCTCGGTCCTGATCATGAATCTCCGGCGGGCGTCGTAAAATACCGATCATGCCCGCGTTGGGCGCGTTTCTCAATTCAGTACGCACTCCGCGAAGTTGGTGCGCTACGCGGCGCTATGGGCCGATCATACCGGCGTCGGTCGCCTGCCGAAAATCGTTCGGTCGTGACCCCGACCACCCGCGGCCATCGCGCTACCTGGCCGATCGCGCTGTCAGCCGGCGTTCCCGGCAACCTGGTGCCGGCGAGAAAGCGCCAGCTGACCTGCGGCGATCCGAGTCATGAATTTGCGGCCACCCAAGTGCACGATGCTCCGGTCAGGTAGGCCGAGACGCCCGGGTGGCGGGGTGAATGGCCACCAGGCCAAGTTCGTTACGTCGCTCGCAGATCGCCGCCAGCTCGGCATAGGCCTTGGCTCCGAGCAACTCGGTCAGTTCGGGCGCCAGACTCTGCCAGACCTGCCGGGCGCCGACGTGTGCCGCCGGGTCGCCGGTGCAGTACCAGTTCAGGTCTTCGCCGCCCGGGCCCCAGCCGCGCCGATCGAACTCGGTGATCGTGGTCTTGAGGATTTCGGTGTCGTCGGGACGGGTGACCCAGTCCTGGCTGCGCCGGATCGGCAGCTGCCAGCACACCTCGGGCTTCATCGTCAGGGGTTCCACGCCGAGCCGGACGGCCTTGATATGCAGGGCACATCCCGCACCGCCGGCGAATCCCGGGCGGTTCAGGAAGATGCAGGCGCCCTTGACGGTGCGGGTACGCAGTTGTTGCTCACCGTCGTTCTCGTCGTATTCCAGGTAACCCTTGCGGCCCAGACCTTTGTCGCGCAGCTGCCAGTCGGCGTCGGTGAGTTGGGCGACCGCGTCATCGAGGTTGGCCCGGTCGTCGTCGTCACACAGGAAGGCTCCGTGTGAACAGCACCCGTCATCGGGGCGGCCGGCCACGATGCCATGGCAGGCGGGGGTGCCGAAAACACAGGTCCAGCGGGACAGTAGCCAGGTGAGGTCGGCGGCGATCAGGTGTTCGGGGTTGTCGGGGTCGTAGAACTCCACCCATTCGCGGGGGAAGTCCAGATCGACTTCACCGGGATGGGAGCGGTGCTGCGCGGGGGTCACGAAACTCCACGCTAGACCAGAAATTCACGTTGCCTCACCATGTCCGGGCCTCGCCCCACTAAGTTGGGTGCGTGCGATTAGGGGTGCTCGACGTCGGCAGCAACACCGTCCACCTGTTGGTGGTCGATGCCCACCGTGGTGGTCACCCGACTCCGATGAGCTCGACCAAGGCCACGTTGCGCCTGGCCGAGGCCACTGACAGTTCCGGCAAGCTCACCCGGCGCGGAGCCGACAAACTGGTGTCGACGGTGGGCGAATTCGCCACGATCGCAGCGAGTTCGGGCTGTGCGGAGTTAGTGGCGTTCGCCACCTCGGCGGTGCGAGACGCATCCAACTCCGAGGAAGTGCTGGCCCGGGTGCGGTCGGAGGCCGGCGTCGAGTTGCAGGTGCTCGCCGGCGAGGACGAATCCCGGCTGACGTTCCTGGCGGTGCGGCGCTGGTTCGGCTGGAGTGCCGGGCGGATCAACAACCTCGACATCGGTGGTGGCTCGCTGGAGATGTCCAGCGGTGTCGACGAGGAGCCGGACGTGGCCCTGTCCCTGCCGTTGGGCGCCGGGCGGCTCACCAGGGAATGGCTGGCCGAAGACCCGCCTGGCCGGCGTCGGGTGGCCATGCTGCGGGACTGGTTGGACACCGAGTTGGCAGGCGCCGCTGCGGCCGTGTTGGATGCCGGGCCACCCGATCTGGCGGTCGCGAGCTCCAAGACGTTTCGTTCGCTGGCGCGGTTGACCGGGGCGGCGCCGTCGGCCGCCGGCCCGCGCGTCCGGCGCACATTGACCGCCACTGGCCTTAGGCAGCTCATATCATTCATCTCTAGGATGACCACGGCTGATCGGGCCGAATTGGAAGGGGTGAGCGCCGAGCGAGCGCCACAGATCGTGGCGGGTGCTCTGGTGGCGGAAGCGAGCATGCGAGCGCTGGCGATCGAAACGGTGGAGATTTGCCCGTGGGCGCTGCGGGAGGGCTTGATCCTGCGCAGGCTCGACAGTGAAGCCGACGGTGTCACCCTGTTCGGAGCCCCGGCGGCGGGCATGGCCGCGGCGCGGTCAAAGGGAGGGCACCGATGAGTGGACCCAAGCCTGACCCCCGCGACGTCGAGACGCGACCCATCTCGGTTGCCGAGCTGCTCGCCAAGAACGGCAATATCGGTGCCCCGCCGGTCACCGGGCGGCGCCGGCGCCGGCGCGGCAATGCCGACGCCGTGACGGTCGCCGAACTGACGGGCGAGATCCCGATCATCCGCGATGAGGCTCCTCCCGAGATTGACGCCGCGTCGTCGGCAAGTACCGACAGTGAGCCGAGCGGCGCTCTGCCCATTGGCCCGGCACCCGGCTTCGTCGAAGAGGACCGACCGGCGACGGGGCCGCGTCCCGTGCAGCGGGTGGAACCCGCCAAGCGGCCGGCACCCGAGCAGCGCTGGCCCAAGTCGCCGCCGCAGGTGCCACGTGGCAGTGGACCTGAGCAAAGTGCCTACCCCCGACCGATGCGCCGGTCCGACCCGCCCGGCGCAGAGAACGGTCAGCCGGACGAAACCCGACCGACTGGCTCGGGTGCCGAACGGATGCGTCCGGATCCGGTTGATACCTATACCGATATCGCTGTCGACGTCATGGAGGGCGACGTTCGCGATGCCGCCCTGCCGTCCGGGGACTCCGCATTCGTGCGGTCGTTCCTGACCAAGGGCCGCTCCACCGCACGAGCGGGCGGCTCCGCCCTGGTTGCTGACGCTGACGGTGACGCCGAGGTTGCCGACGCCGACAGCGCCCAGGCGGCCGCTGACGCCGAGCCCGCCGACCAGTACGTCGGCCGCCCGGGCGTGGTGGGCGGCTTGCTGGTGGTGCTGCAGTCGATGCTGGCCGTGGCGTTCGGCGGCGGCCTGTTCATCGTTTTCGACCAACTGTGGCGGTGGAACAGCATCGTGGCCCTGGTACTCACGGTCCTGGTCACACTCGGTCTGGTGGCCGCGGTGCAGGCGGTCCGCAAGACCGTGGACATCGTCAGTACGTTGATCGCGGTCGCGGTCGGTTTGCTGGTTACGTTGGGGCCGCTGGCGTTGCACGCCAATTAGCCGTTCACTATTACTTCGTGCGCCCCGCCATCAAGGTTGGATTGTCGACCGCATCGGTCTACCCGCTGCGGGCCGAGGCTGCCTTCGAGTATGCGGCCCGGCTCGGCTACGACGGCATCGAACTGATGGTGTGGGGGGAGTCGGTCAGCCAGGACATCGGCGCCGTCCGGCGGTTGTCGCGCAAGTACCGGGTGCCGGTGCTGTCGGTGCACGCACCGTGCCTGTTGATCTCGCAACGGGTGTGGGGCTCCAACCCGATCGCCAAGCTGGAGCGCAGCGTCCGGGCGGCGGAGCAGCTCGAGGCCCAGACCGTGGTGGTGCATCCGCCGTTTCGCTGGCAGCGACGCTATGCCGAGGGCTTCAGCGATCAAGTCGCCGAATTGGAGTCCGCCAGTGATGTGGCGGTAGCGGTGGAGAACATGTTCCCCTTCCGTGCCGACCGGTTCTTCGGTGCCGATCAGTCCCGCGAACGGATGCGTCGCCGCGGAGGCGGCCCGGGAGCGGGGATTTCGGCGTTTGCGCCGTCCCACGATCCACTCGATGGCAACCATGCGCACTACACGTTGGACCTGTCGCACACCGCGACCGCAGGCGCCGACGGGTTGGAGATGGCCCGCCGGATGGGCTCGGGGCTCACGCACCTGCACTTGTGTGACGGCACCGGCCTGCCGGCCGATGAGCATCTGGTGCCCGGTCGTGGTGACCAGCCCACCGCCGAGGTGTGTCAGCTGCTGGCCTCCAGTGACTTCACCGGTCATGTGGTGCTGGAAGTGACCACCTCGCAGGCGCGCTCGCCGCACGAGCGCGAGGCGCTGCTGACCGAATCGCTGCAGTTCGCTCGGACGCATCTGCTGCGCTGATCGCCTGATCGCTGAGATGCAAGGAGCCCTCGCATGACCTCGTCCACGCTGTTCACCGATGCTATGACCCTGGTGCGCGTCGACGGCCATGACGACAGTGAGGACGTCGCGTCATTTACCGGTGAGCTCAACGAGCACTGGACCATCGGTCCGAAGGTGCACGGTGGCGCGATGCTGGCGTTGTGCGCCAACGCCGCCCGCACTGCCCACGGTGGCGGCCTGCAACCGGTCGCGGTGTCGGCCAGCTATCTGTGGGCACCCGATCCCGGCCCGATGCAGCTGGTGACCACGATCCGCAAGCGTGGCCGCCGGGTCAGCCTCGTCGACGTCGAACTCAACCAGGGCGAGCGCACCGCGGTGCGTGCCGCCATCACGCTCAGCGAGCCTGAGCACCAGGCGCCGCCATTGCTGTCGTTCAACCCGGTGGTGCCGCTGATGACGCCGGAGCCTCCGCCCGGCTTGGAGCCGATTGGTCCGGGCCACCCGATGGAACACATCGTGCACTTGGCGCACGGCTGCGATATCCGGCCGGCGCTGACCACGCTCGGCCCGCGCTCGGACGGCGGCCCGCCGGTGATCGAGATGTGGGTGCGACCCAAAGACGCCGCGCCCGACGTGCTCTTCGCGCTGCTGTGCGGCGATGTGTCGGCTCCGGTGACCTTCGCCGTCAACCGCAACGGCTGGGCGCCCACCGTGCAGCTCACCGCCTACCTGCGGGCCATCCCGGCCGACGGCTGGCTGCGGGTGATCTGCAGCTGTGTGCAGATCGGCCAGGACTGGTTCGACGAGGACCACACGGTGGTCGACTGCAAGGGCCGCATCGTGGTGCAGACCCGCCAGTTGGCGATGGTGCCGGTGCGCTAGCGGGCGACCCGCCTGTGGACTGGGCTTCACCGCGCTGGCAGGCCGGGTCTGAAATGCTGTCGCCATGACCAGAATCGCGATCATCGGTGGCGGCAACATGGGCGAAGCGTTGCTGGCGGGGCTGCTGGCTGCTGGCCGCCCGGTCAAGGACCTGGTGGTCGCCGAGCGGTACGGCGAGCGGGCCCGGCAGCTGTCGGAGAAGTACTCCGTCCTGGTGACCTCGGTCGCCGACGCGATCGAGAACGCGTCCGTCGTGATTGTGGCGGTGAAGCCGCAGGATGTGGATTCCGTGGTCGAGGAGTTCGCCAAGAGCGTCACCGCCGCCTCCGGGGACAGTGCAGAGCAGGTGCTGGTCACGATCGTCGCCGGTCTCACCACCGGGTATGTGGAGTCCAAGCTCCCGGCCGGAGCTGCGGTGGTGCGCGTGATGCCCAACACCCCGGTCAAGGTCGGCGCCGGCGCCAGCGCGCTGGCAAAGGGCCGGTTCCCCAGTAGCGAACAGGTCAGCGAGGTCGCTGCGCTGTTCGAGTGCGTCGGGACGGTGGCGATCGTTCCGGAAGAGCAGATGGACGCCGTCACCGCGGTATCGGGATCCGGGCCGGCCTACTTTTTCTTGGTGGTCGAGGCGCTGGTGGATGCCGGGGTTGCGGCCGGATTGAGCCGGCAGGCGGCCACCGACCTGGCGGTGCAGACGATGGCCGGTTCGGCGCAGATGCTGCTGGATGAGCGCGCCGAGAGCGAAGGGGCGCCAAATGCGGGCATCGACACCGCTCCGACCCACCTGAGAGCGATGGTGACGTCGCCGGGGGGGACCACTGCGGCCGCACTGCGTGAATTGGAGGCCAGCGGCCTGCGGACCTCGATCGATCGGGCGGTTCAGGCCGCAAAAACACGCTCTGAGCAGCTAAGAATCACATCGGAGTAATTCACTTATTTTTCACATATTGGCTCTCACTAGTCGCAGGAACCCCATCCGTCCCGCTATTCTCCTCTATGTCTGTGCGTGTGGGCGCAGCGGAGGGGAAGCCGCTGAGACTGCACGTGCCTGATTGAAATGGGTAACGATGACGTCTGCGAACGGGCCTTCGGCGCGTGACACGACACAATTTCTCACCGTGGCCGAGGTGGCTGCGTTGATGCGGGTCAGCAAGATGACGGTGTACCGCCTGGTGCACAACGGCGAGCTGCCCGCGGTACGGGTGGGACGGTCCTTCCGGGTGCACGCCAAGGCGGTGCACGACTTGCTGGAGACCTCCTTCTTCGACGCGGGCTAAAGAGCCGGTCGACAGGTAAGCGCCCCCCGGGCGTCGCCGCACGGCGACGCCCGGGGTCGGCTGTCTTGTGGGCCTTGGTGGTCGGGTCAGGTGCGGTTTTCCGGTCCGCGCCTGTCTACGGGTAAAGTAACCGGGTCGATCAAGTTCAGCAGCGCCCATTCGTCGGCGCGGGCAGAAGCAGATAGCGGAGTTCATGGGTTCAGTCATCAAGAAGCGGCGCAAGCGCATGTCGAAGAAGAAGCACCGCAAGCTGCTTCGCCGTACCCGCGTGCAGCGCAGAAAACTCGGTAAGTAACTCCGTCCAGGCCCCGCGCCGTGCCGAGCGTGAAGTTGGCTTCACGCTCGTGCACCGGGTGTGACGTTAGCTTCACGCTCGACAACGAGCCGATCGCCGGTATTGCTTTTCCGGCGTGGCCGTTAGGCTGACGGGGTGGACGAGGCCGGACCCCCGAGCGACGGCACGCGAAGTGACGCCCGGCATTACCCCAAGGTTGTGTTGGTCACCGGTGCGTGCCGGTTCCTGGGTGGATTCCTCACCGCAAGGCTCACGCAGAACCCGTTGATCAACCGGGTGATCGCTGTGGATGCGGTCATGCCGAGCAAGGACATGCTGCGCCGGATGGGACGCGCTGAGTTTGTCCGTGCCGACATCCGTAACCCCTTTATCGCCAAGGTGATTCGAAACAGCGAAGTCGACACCGTCGTGCACGCAGCGGCGGCGTCGTACGTGCCGAGGTCCGGTGGTGGGGCGGCGCTCAAAGAGTTCAACCTGATGGGTGCGATGCAGTTGTTCGCCGCCTGTCAGAAGGCGCCTTCGGTGCGGCGGGTGGTGCTCAAGTCGACCTCGGAGGTCTACGGGTCGTGCTCGCGCGACCCGGTGTTGTTCTCTGAGGACAGCACCAGTCGCCGTCCCCCGACGCAGGGGTTCCCCCGCGACAGCATCGACATCGAGGGCTACGCCCGTGGGTTGGGTCGGCGGCGGCCCGACATCGCGGTCACGATCCTGCGGATGGCCAACATGATCGGCCCGGCCATGGACACCGCGCTGTCGCGCTACCTCGCCGGCCCGCTGGTCCCAATGGTGCTGGGCCGAGACGCACGCCTGCAGCTGCTGCACGAGCAGGACGCGCTGGGCGCCTTGGAACGGGCCACCATGGCCGGCAAGGCCGGCACCTTCAACATCGGTGCCGACGGGATCATCATGATGTCGCAGGCGATCCGCAGGTCCGGGCGCGTTCCGATACCGCTGCCGGGTGTCGGGCTGTGGGTCATGGATTCGCTGCGCCGGGCCAACAATTACACCGAGATCAACCGGGAACAGCTGGATTATCTGAGCTTTGGCCGGGTGATGGACACGACTAGAATGCGAACCGAACTCGGGTACAGCGCCAAGTGGACCACCGCCGAGGCTTTTGATGACTACGTGCGGGGTCGGGGGCTGAACCCGATCATCGATCCCAAGTGGGTCCGCTCGGTGGAGCGGCGAACAGTGAGCGCAGCGCAGCGCATGGGGGATATCAGCTTTAATAGGGTGCGGGGAGGTTAGCGCTATGGCTGATGATTCGAAGGCGAAAGTCATTCCGCTGCACAAGCATTCGAGTTCATTGCGCAGGCATCCCTCGGCGTTGGCGAGGCCGGCTGAACAGGCTTCCGCCAAGCAGGTCGCCGCGGTCGTTCGTGAGCTCGGCGAGCGTCGCGGCGCCGCGGGCACCACCGGTGCCGCCGCGCCCACCCCGAGTGAATTCGCCCGCCGGGTGAGCGCGGTCGCCGCGTTCCTGCGAGAGCGGATCACGGGGGATTACCAGGTCGACGAATTCGGTTTCGACCCGCACTTCAACGAAGCCGTGGTGCTGCCGTTGCTGCGGGTGTTCTTCAACGACTGGTTCCGCGTCGAGGTCAGCGGCATCGAGAACCTTCCGGTCGATGGTCCCGCTCTGGTGGTGGCCAACCACGCAGGAGTGTTACCGATGGACGCGCTGATGCTCTCGGTGGCGGTGCGTGACCATCACCCCGAACGGCGGAACCTGCGGATGCTCGCCGCCGACCTGGTATTCGACCTGCCGGTGATCGGCCCGACCGCCCGCAAGGCGGGCCACACCATGGCATGCACCTCCGACGCCAACCGGTTGCTGGAGGCCGGCGAGCTGACCGCCGTCTTCCCGGAGGGCTACAAGGGCCTGGGCAAGCGGTTCAAGGACCGCTACAAGCTGCAGCGGTTCGGTCGCGGCGGCTTCGTCTCGGCGGCACTGCGCACCCACGCGCCGATCGTGCCGTGCTCGATCGTCGGCTCCGAGGAGATCTACCCGATGATCGCCGACGTCAAGCTGTTGGCCCGACTGCTCGGCGTGCCGTATTTCCCGATCACGCCGCTGTTTCCGCTGGCCGGCCCGGCCGGGCTGGTGCCGATGCCGTCGAAGTGGCACATCGCCTTTGGCGAACCGATTGAGACCACCGACTACGAGCCGGGCGCTGCCGACGACCCGATGGTCACCTTCGAGCTGACCGATCAGGTGCGCGAGACCATTCAGCAGACGTTGTACCGGCTGCTCGCCGGTCGCCGCAACATGTTCTTGGGCTGAGCTCCGCGACTCTGGCACCTCACCAGCACCGATAGGCGCAGCCGCCCTTTGAGATCGCCGTCAGGGCTGTGCATGTCGCCGCGTCCACGACCCTGGACGCAATCTCAACGAGCTTGGACGGCTACTTCTTGCCCAGTGCCCGATCGCGCATGGCCTCGAGGGCGGCGATTGTCTTGGCCTCGGTGTCGGCGTCCTGGTTGACCGACTCGCCGAGCATGGTGACCACACTGGTCACCACCGGCTCGCCGTTCTCGTCGGTGACCTCGCTGCGGACCTCACTGACAACCGTGCCGTGCGATTCGATGACCGAGTCCAGGTAGGTGTCGAAGAACAGCTTGTCACCGGCCACGATCGGCCGGTGGAAGGTGAACTTCTGGTCGCGGTGCAGCACCCGGGCGATGTTGATCGGGAGGTCGAACTTGTCGAAGATCTCCAGCTGCACCTGTCGGCCGGCGACCGCCAGGAACGTCAGCGATGCCACCAGCCCCGGATGCCCGGCTTCGGCGGCAGCAGCCTCCTCGAAGTGGGCCGGGTGGTCATCTTTGACGGAGCGGGCGAACTCCCGGATCTTCTCCCGGCTGACCTCGAAGTAGTCCGGGAACCGGTAATGGGCTCCGATCATCCGCTGCGACTCGGTGTGTACTGACATGCCGGTTTACCCCTCCGCTCGCCGTGGTGCTCGGCGGCGGAAGCCTATCAGCGAGCAGGTCAGGCGCGCTCGTTCCGGTGCGCCACGGTGCTCGATGCGGTCGACCGGTCCTCGTGTGCTCCGCTGCGCTACGCGCGCTCGTTCCGGTGCGCCACGGCCGCAGCCAGGGCCCCGCCGACGGCCCCCAGCGCCAGCGCCGACGGCACGCCGATCCGCGCCGCCCGCCGTGCGGTACGGAAGTCGCGGATCTCCCATCCCCGCTTGCGTGCCGTCTCCCGCAACGCGGCGTCGGGGTTGATCGCCACCGCCGTGCCGACCAGCGAGAGCATCGGCACGTCGTTGAAGCTGTCGGAGTAGGCCGTGCAACGCCGCAGGTTCAGCCCCTCCCGGATCGCCAGTGACCGCACCGCGTGGGCTTTACCGGGTCCGTGCAGGATCTCGCCGACCAGTCGGCCGGTGAACACCCCGTCGACCGATTCCGCGACGGTGCCCAGCGCGCCGGTCAAGCCGAGCCGGCGGGCGATGGTCTCGGCCAGCTCGTAGGGGGTCGCGGTGACCAGCCACACCTGCTGCCCGGCATCGAGGTGCATCTGGGCCAACTCGCGGGTGCCGGGCCAGATCTTGTCGGCGATGATCTCGTCGTAGATCTCCTCACCCAGATCGACCAGCTCGGACACCGGCCGGCCTTCGATGAACGCGAGCGCTTTGCGCCGACCGGCCGCGACGTCGTCGCTGTTCTCCTTGCCGGTGAGCTGAAACTTCGCTTGCGCGTAGACGAACCCGATGACATCGCGGTAGGTGAAGTAGTTACGGGCGGCCAGACCACGGCCGAAGTGCACCATTGAGGATCCCTGTACCAGGGTGTTGTCGACGTCGAAGAACGCGGCGGCGGTCAGGTCGACCGGTGCGGGCGTGTCGGCGTCGGCCACATCGGCGAGCGCCCGCTCTGCGCTGGCGTCTGTCAGCGATGCCACCTCGGCCGCGGATGCCCGGTCGGCCGGGCCCGGTGATGCCATCAC
Organism: Mycobacterium sp. SVM_VP21; assembly: GCA_024758765.1. NCBI lineage: Bacteria > Bacillati > Actinomycetota > Actinomycetes > Mycobacteriales > Mycobacteriaceae > Mycobacterium > Mycobacterium cavoris. The sequence continues at coordinate 1,135,323 of CP101406.1, read as the reverse complement.
CCGACTCCTTCCGCGTCTGGGCTGTGGGGCCGGTGCTCCGGCCGTCATCAACCCTATCCGGCTGCAGGGCCGATGACCCCCAGGTGATCGCGTAGATCACCTTTGAGGTCGAACATCGAGTAGTCGCGGAAACTGAACCGCCAGACGTTGTCGACCCGCTCGAACGTGTCGTGATAACGCCCGGCGGCGATCACCTGCAGTGCCACCGCCTCGGTCTGCTGCAGCACCGTGTAGTACGACCGGCAGGATGCGGTCCCGGCGACCTCATCGATGTCGAGGATCGGGTTGGTGATCACGTGCTTGGTGCGCGGCGTGCCATCGGCGTGAAGGGTGACGAGCCCGCGCCACAGCTGCAGGATCCCGGCGCTGTCGAGGATCACCGTGCCTTCGGGGTCGGCTTTGATCCGGGCGTGGGCGAACAGTGCCGCCGCGCCGTCGAGGTCACCGGAGTCCATCAACTCCGCATAGCGATACAGCAGGTTGGTGATCGACACCGCACTGGGGTTCATGGCTTGCTCTGTCCGCCGGGGTGAGGGAGATGCGGCTTATGGCCGGTCACACCGTAATTCAATTCAGCTGGGGACATCGCGACAATCCAGAGAACCCGGTGGTCTCGGCGGGCCGGCGACAGCCCTGCAACACTGGAGTCATGACCCGCCACCAGGTACAGCTGCTCACTCGGGAGGGCTGCCCGGTCTGCGTGCAGGTGCACGACCAGCTGACCGGGCTGGCGGCCGAACTCGGGTTCGACCTGCAGGCCGTCGACGTCGACGCCGCCGCGGCGGCCGGTGACACGGGGCCGCGAGCCGAGTTCGGCGACCGGTTGCCGGTAGTGCTGCTCGACGGACGTGAGCACAGTTACTGGGAGGTCGACGAGGCCCGGCTACGTGCTGATTTGGCGGGTTAATGAGGCGGTCCCAGCTTCGCCTCTCCTGCGTCGAGCCTCGCTGAACCGCTCGCTCATACGGCGGTTCCAGCTTCGCCTCTCCTGCGTCGAGCCTCGCTGAACCGCCGAATTTGGTAGGCCAGCGCTTTAGCCTCTACCGTGGAGAGAAGTTTCTTCACGGGTGACAGCAAGGAGCGGACCAGGTGATATTGCCGTGAGCGTCCTGCTCTTCGGGGTCTCGCACCGCAGCGCCCCCGTCTCCGTACTCGAGCAGCTCAGCAGCGCTGAATCCGATCAGGCCAAGATCGTCGAGCAGGTGTTGCAATCGCCGCTCGTCACCGAGGCGATGATCCTGTCGACCTGCAACCGGGTTGAGATCTACGCCGTCGTCGACGCCTTCCACGCCGGGCTCTCGGCGATCGGGCAGGTGCTCTCCGAACACTCCGGCATGTCGATGGCCGACCTGACCAAATACGCCTACGTCCGCTACAGCGAAGCCGCCGTCGAGCACCTGTTCTCGGTGGCCAGCGGTCTGGACTCTGCGGTGGTGGGCGAGCAGCAGGTGCTGGGCCAGGTGCGTCGCTCCTACGCCTCCGCCGAGGCCAACAGCAGTGTCGGCCGGGTGCTACACGAACTGGCGCAGCGCGCCCTGTCGGTGGGCAAGCGGGTGCACTCCGAAACCGGAATCGACGCCGCCGGCGCGTCGGTGGTCTCGGTCGCCCTGGGCATCGCGGCCAAGCAGTTGGGCGACGAGGCCTTGCAGGGACGGACCGCGGTGGTGATCGGCGCCGGGTCGATGGGCGCGCTGTCCGCGGCACATCTGGTGCGCGCCGGTGTCGAACACATCCACGTCGTCAACCGCTCACTGCCGCGCGCTCAACGGCTGGCCCGCAAGATCCGCGAGAGCGGCGTGACGGCCGACGCTGTCGCCCTGGACCGGATGGCTGCCAGCCTGATCAGTGCTGACATCGTGGTGTCCTCCACCGGCGCGGTGAGCCCGGTCGTATCGCTGGCCGACGTGCACCACGCGCTGGCCGGCGGCAACCGGGACGAGGCGACCCAACCGCTGGTGATCTGCGACCTGGGCATGCCGCGCGACGTCGACGCCGCGGTCGCCGGGTTGCCCGGGGTGCGGGTCATCGACATGGACCGGATCCAGCGCGAGCCCTCGGCGCAGGTCGCCACCTCCGACACCGAAGCCGCGCGCAACATCGTGGCCCGCGAGGTCGCCACCTATCTCGCCGGGCAGCGGATGGCCGAGGTCACCCCGACCGTGACCGCGCTGCGCCAGCGTGCCGCTGATGTGGTTACCGCCGAGTTGATGCGGCTGGATCACCGGCTGCCCGACTTGGACACCGACCAGCGCGAAGAGGTGGCGCGCACCGTGCGCCGCGTCGTCGACAAGCTGCTACACGCCCCCACGGTGCGGGTCAAACAGCTGGCCAGCTCGCCCGGCGGCGACAGCTACGCCGAGGCGCTGCGCGAGCTGTTCGAGCTCGATCCGACCGCCGTGGATGCGGTCGCGACCGCCGGCGAGCTGCCAGTAGTGCCGGGAGGACTTGATGTCAGCGCCGAAACCGGGTCGGCCGGGTAGACGTTTTGGGTGACGTAATCCGCATCGGTACCCGGGGCAGCTTGTTGGCCACCACCCAGGCCGGGACCATCCGTGATGCCTTGGTGGCTGCTGGACAGCCCGCTGAACTGGTCGTGATCAGCACGGCCGGGGATGTCACGTCCGGGCCTATCGCCGATATCGGCGTGGGGGTGTTCACCGCTGCGCTGCGCGAGGCCATTCTCGACGGCCGAGTCGATGCTGCCGTGCACTCGCACAAGGACCTGCCGACCGCTGCCGACTCCCGGTTCCTGCTTGCCGCAAATCCGCCTCGTGAGGACGCGCGGGATGCGCTGGTGGCGCGTGACGGATTGGTGTTGGGGGAGTTGCCGGCGGGTGCCGTAGTGGGCACATCTTCGCCGCGAAGGGCAGCACAGCTTAGAGCACTGGGTCTCGGTTTGGAAATTCGCCCCCTACGAGGCAACCTAGATAGCAGGTTGAACAGGGTAAGCAGCGGCGAACTCGACGCCATCGTGGTAGCCCGGGCGGGTCTGGCCCGGCTGGGACGCCTCGACGCGGTCACCGAGACGTTGGAACCGGTACAGATGTTGCCGGCTCCGGCCCAAGGGGCACTGGCGGTGGAGTGCCGCGCCGGTGATACGGCATTGGCGGAGCTGCTGGCGGAGTTGGACGACGCCGACACCCGCCTGGCGGTCACCGCCGAGCGGACCCTGCTCGCCGAACTGGAGGCGGGTTGTTCCGCACCGGTGGGCGCGATCGCCGAAGTGGTCGAGTCCATCGATGAGGACGGCCGGGTCTTCGATGAGCTGTCGCTGCGCGCTTGCGTAGCGGCGCTGGACGGATCCGACGTGATCCGCGCGTCCGGCATCGGCAGTCCGGACCGAGCCCGGGAACTGGGCGTGTCGGTCGCGGCGGAACTGTTCGAGTTGGGTGCGCGCGAGCTGATGGCGGACGCACGGTGAAGACGTGCGTCGGAAGTGAGTGAGAAGTGACGGGGAGTACGGAATGTCTCGCCAGGTGAGCGTGCGAGGGCAGAAGCCCAAGCCGGGCCGTATCGTTTTCGTCGGCTCGGGTCCCGGCGACCCAGGTCTGCTGACGACCCGGGCACGGACGGCGCTGACGCATGCCGCGCTGGTGTTTATCGACCCGGATGTGCCCGAGGCGGTGCTGGCGCTGGTCGGCACGGATCTGCCTCCGATCGCCGGTCCGATGCTGCCGGCCCCCAAGACGGACAAGGCCAGTGACGACGCGGCCGGCAGCGCCGGTGGCGCCGACGATGACGCTGCCGATGAGGCTGCTGCGACCGTTCCGGGCGGCCCCGACATCCGCCCGGCGCTGGGCGAGCCGGCCGAGGTGGCCAAGATCCTGGCGGCCGAGGCGCGCTCGGGCACCGACGTGGTGCGGTTGGTCGCCGGTGACCCGCTGTCGATCGACGCGGTCATCACCGAGGTGAACGCGGTGGCTCGCACCAACGTTGCATTCGAGATCGTTCCGGGCCTGCCCGCCACCAGTGCGGTGCCCACCTACGCCGGTCTGCCGCTCGGTTCGTCGCACACGGTGGCCGATGTCCGCGACCCGAACGTGGATTGGGGCGCGCTGGCCGCCGCTCCGGGGCCACTGATCTTGCAGGCCACTACTTCGCACTTGCCGGAGGCGGCCCGCACCCTGATCGAGTACGGCCTGTCGGACGGCACGCCGTGCGTGGTCACCACCTCGGGGACCACCTGTGCGCAGCGTTCGATCGAGTCCAGCCTCGGCGGCCTGACGGAGGCGTCGGCGCTGGCGAGCATCGACCCGGTCATCCTGCCCAACGGCCAGGAGACCTCGGCCGGGCCGCTGGTGGTGACCGTCGGCAAGACGGTGAGCAACCGGGCCAAGCTGAACTGGTGGGAGAGTCGCGCACTGTACGGCTGGACGGTTCTGGTGCCGCGCACCAAGGACCAGGCCGGGGAGATGAGCGACCGGCTGATCGGGCACGGCGCCTCACCGATCGAGGTTCCGACCATCGCCGTCGAGCCGCCGCGCAGCCCAGCCCAGATGGAAAGGGCCGTCAAGGGTTTGGTGGACGGCCGCTACCAGTGGGTGGTGTTCACCTCGACCAACGCGGTGCGCGCGGTGTGGGAGAAGTTCGCCGAGTTCGGTTTGGACGCACGGGCGTTCTCCGGGGTGAAGATCGCCTGCGTCGGCGAGGCCACCGCGGAGCGGGTCCGGGCGTTCGGGATCAGCCCCGAGCTGGTGCCGTCCGGCGAGCAGTCCTCGCTGGGCCTGCTGGACGAATTCCCGCCCTACGACGATGTTTTCGACCCGGTGAACCGAGTGTTGCTGCCGCGTGCGGACATCGCCACCGAGACGCTGGCCGAAGGGCTGCGCGAGCGGGGCTGGGAGATCGAGGACGTTACCGCCTACCGCACCGTGCGGGCCGCTCCGCCGCCGGCGACCATCCGCGAGATGATCAAGACCGGCGGGTTCGACGCGGTGTGCTTCACCTCGAGCTCGACGGTGCGCAACCTCGTCGGCATCGCCGGCAAGCCGCACGCCCGGACCCTGGTGGCCTGCATCGGCCCCAAGACCGCCGAGACGGCAGCCGAATTCGGGCTGCGGGTGGACGTGCAGCCGGAGACCGCGGCAGTGGGTCCGCTGGTCGACGCGCTGGCCGAGCACGCTGCGCGACTGCGAGCCGAGGGTGCGTTGCCGCCGCCGCGTAAGAAGAGCCGCAGGCGATGATTCATCCCGCGTTGACTCTGCGTCCACGGCGAAAAAGTGCGAGTAGCCTTCGCCCCCACCGCAGAGTCAACGCGTGAGAGAGCGTCCCCGTCGGCTGCGTTCCACTCCGGCACTGCGCCGGTTGGTGGCTCAAACATCGCTGGAGCCAAGGCATCTGGTGTTGCCGATGTTCGTCGCCGACGGGATCGACGAGCCGAGGCCGATTGCCTCCATGCCCGGTGTCTATCAGCACACCCGCGGCTCGCTGCGTGCCGCCGCTGCTGACGCGGTGGCCGCCGGGGTGGGTGGGCTGATGCTGTTCGGGGTGCCGCGCGATGCCGACAAAGACGCCGCGGGTTCGGCGGGCACCGACCCCGACGGCGTGCTCAACGCGGCGCTGCGCGACCTGGCCGCCGACCTCGGCGATGCCACCGTGTTGATGGCCGACACCTGCTTGGACGAATTCACCGATCACGGTCACTGCGGCGTGCTCGACGACCGGGGTCGGGTGGACAACGACGTGACTCTGGAACGCTACGTAGAACTGGCTGTCGCACAAGCGAACTCGGGTGCGCACGTGGTCAGTCCCAGTGGGATGATGGACGGTCAGGTGGCCGCCATCCGTGACGGTTTGGATGCCGCCGGCCACAGCGACGTGGTGATCCTGGCCTACGCGGCAAAGTTCGCGTCGGCGTTCTACGGCCCATTCCGGGACGCGGTCGCCTCCTCTCTGGACGGGGACCGCCGCACCTACCAGCAAGAACCCGGCAATGCCCGCGAGGCGATGCGCGAGGTGGCTCTCGATCTCGCGGAGGGCGCCGACATCGTCATGGTCAAGCCCGCCATGGGATACCTGGACGTGATCGCGGCGACCGCCGCGGTGTCCTCGGTTCCGGTCGCCGCCTACCAGGTCTCCGGCGAGTACGCGATGATCGCGGCGGCCGCTGCCAACGGTTGGATCGACGGACGGTCCGCGGCATTGGAATCCCTGATCGGGATCCGGCGTGCCGGCGCCGACATTGTGCTGAGTTACTGGGCGGCCGAAGCGGCCGGTTGGCTGGCGTGACGGCTCCCCCCGAGGGGCCGCAGCCCCCGGGCAAGGCTCTCCCGGACCGTCCCGCGGACGTCGATACCGCGTTCTGGCTGTGGCTGGCCGCCCTCCCGTTGATGACGTGCGGATACGTGGTGAACCTGCTGACCGCCCCGGAGATCCCCGCGACCGCGGTCACCTACCCGATGATCGCGCTGACGGCGATCGTGGTGGTCGTGGTGGTGGCGACGTTTCTGCTGTTGATGCGTTCCGGGTATCGCTGGGCGCGCACTGTGTTGACCGGCGGAGGGATCGCCGCGGTGGTCAATGCGGTCAGCGCGCTGTGGCACGCCGATGCCAGGCCGGCGGTCGCGATGGTTGTGGCGGTCACCGGCATTCTCGGATCGGTGCTGATCGCCGCGGGAACCGTTCTGCTGCACCGATCCGAGGCGCACGCCTACTTCGTCCGGTAGCCGGTTTATCCGCTGCCGCCCGCGGCCGTCACGGTGACGGTGACACTGGTGGCGCCGCTGTCCGAGGCGATGATCAGCACCGGCGCACCGGGGGCCGAGACCACGTGCCCGCCGGTGACGGAGACTTGGTAGCCGTCCGGGTACTGGATAGACGGTACCGAGATCTCGGTCTGAGATCCGGCGGCGAAGTGTCCTGTGCCGCCGGCTATCTCGGTGGAGTAGCTGAGCTGGAAGGTGCCGGCGTTGAACGACCAGGAGGTCGGGGTGCCGGCGACGGCCTGCGCGTATGGCGCGGACGTGGCTTCCAGCCTGGACCAATCGACATTGTCGCCGACGGGCGGCTTGCTCGGGTCGAAGACCAGCGCATTTCCGGGGGCGGTGCCGGTGATGGCGGGTACCCCGTTGTAGGCCCACTGCGACCAGCCCCACATGCGCTGGTCGGCGGCGTTCATCACCATGATGGCTTCCGCGGCGCCGTTCCCGGATCCGAACTCCGAGATGAGTCCGGGCACGCCGTACGTGGTCGTGTATGCCTCGCCGTTCTCGGCCAGCAGCTCGATGTATCCCGGGCACAGTGGTGAGAGTGCCGCGCTGATGCTGGTCAACATGCAGTAGTCGTGAAATGCGAAGACGCCATGCGGGTCGTCGACCGGACCCAGCTGCGTCGGTACTGCTTCGTTGAACAGGGTGTTCGGCTCGTAGATCAATGGTGTGGTCGGGTCGACCGACCGGATCGCGGCGCTCACCTGGTTATAGAACGGGGTCAGCTGTTGAGCTTCGTAGAAAGAATTGCCGAATATCGTTGAAAGCCAAGTGGAGCCGGCCCAGGGCTCGTTGATGATCTCGTAGCCGGCGATGCTGGGATCGTCTTTGAAATAGTCCGCAACGGCCTGGGTCATCCGCGCGTAGTGGTTCAGCAGGCCCACTCCGTCGGGGCCTTTTGCGTTGGACCACAACATGTCCCAGGCGTGGTTCTGCGCGGGGTTAAGTGCGTAGTTGAGGCCGAATCCGATGTCGGGGTTGGGCAGCCCACCGGTCTGGGTGGCCCACTCCGGTGCGCCCTCGCCGCCGAAGACCGGGCTGAAGTCGTCTTGGTGGAAGTCGATGATGCTGACGATGCCGTGGTTGGCCAGGATCTGCACGGTCTGGTTGATCGAGGCCAGGTAGTTGTAGTCGATGACGCCGGGCTGCGGTTCCACGCCCGCCCAGATGACGCCCAGCCGGACCGAGTTGAAGCCGTTGGCGGCCAGGAACGCCGCATCATCGTCGCTGAACCCGCCGGCGGACGGCTCATAGGGCGGAATCTTGTAGACCTCGTTGAACCCGTGCAGATTGAGGACCCGACCGTCGGCGTCGGTGATCCAGGTGCCGGCGGTGGTGATCCCGGCGACGGCTGCCGGGGCGCCGGCCAGTGTGCCGTAGTGGCCGTGGTCGCCGTGGTTGCCCAGCAGCATGCTGGCGTTGCCGCCGGCTCCGCCGAGGGCGGGGAGGTCGCCAGGGCCGGTGTAGGTGCCGTCTCCGGCGTTGCCACCGAGGCCGCCGTTGCCCATCAGCCAGCCGCCGTTGCCGCCGTCACCGCCGTTGCCGCCGAGTCCCCCGTCGGCGCCGTTGCCGCCGAGGCCGCCGTTGCCGAACATGCCGGCGTGGCCGCCGGCGCCGCCCGTGCCGCCGGCTTCGGTGTTGTTCCAGCCGTTTCCGCCGTCGCCGAACAGCCAGCCGCCGTCGGTGCCGTCGTGGTGTTCGGCGGTGCCGTCGATGCCGTCGCCGATCAGGGCGCGTCCGGTCAGTGCCAGGAAGGGTTGGTTGATGAGATGGTTGACCTGTTGGCCGAGGTCACTGTTGATCCAGTCTTCGATGCCGGTGTGGATCGGGGTGTAGAAGTACTGCAGCAGCAAGGTGTTCGGATCGGCGACGGCGGGGCCGGCCAGGGCGGTGCCGGCCAGTTCGGCCAGCACGGCGTCCCAGTGCCCCGGCGCCAAGAAGGTGTCCCAAGCGGTCGGGGACAACACCGCGTCCCAGTCCAGGGTGCCGGTCGTCGCGTCGAAGAAAGGCGCCATAGCCGCATCGACCGCTCCATCGAAATCAGCCTGGGCCACCGGAGCGAGCGGCGCGAAACCGAAAGTCAGAAACGTGCCGGTGGCACCAACGAATCCGATAGTCCCACGCTGCTGGCGGCTCTTCATGGTGACGTGTATCTCCTAGCCCGAGGGGGTTACGACGACGCTGACGGTGCTCGCACCACCGTCCGAGGCGATGACCAGGATGGGGGCGCCCGGGGCCGAGACGACGTGTCCGCCGGTGACGCTGACTTGGTAGCCGTCGGGGTACTGCAGTGCCGGTATCGAGATCTCGGTTTGGGTGCCGGCGCCGAAGTGGCCGGAGCCGCCGGCCATCTCGGTGGAGTAACTGAACCGGAAGATGCCGTCGGCAAAGGACCAGGACTCCGGGGTGCCGGAAATCGCTTGCGGGTACGGCTGGGCGAGAGTGGTCAGTACGGGGTTGTCGGCCTGGTCGTCGACCACGCCACCGTTGAGGTTTGGCCCCATCGCCAGGCCGTAGTCCCAGTACAGCCAGCCGAACCGCTGACTGTTGGCCTCCGTCAGGAAGTCGTCGAGGCCACCGATGAGCCTGCTGTTGCCGAATTCGGTGACCAGCGCGGGAATGTTGTGGGCATCCGCGTATTTCGCCCCCATGTCCTGGGCGAACATCTGCCACAGTGAGCAGCCGAAGTCACTGCCGGGGAACAGCAGCGTCGTGATGCAGTAGTCGTGGAAGGCGAAGACGCCGTGCGGGTCGTCGACTGTACCCAGCTGAGTGGGTATCCCCTCGTTGAACACCACGTTCGGCTCGTACATCAGTGGTGTGGTGGGGTCGACGGAGCGGATCGCGGCGCTGACCTGGTTATAGAACGGGGTCAGTTGTTGGGCTTCGAAGTAACGGCTGCCCAGGACCGTTGACAGCCATTGCGAGCCCGACCACGGCTCGTTGATGACCTCGTAGCCGGCGATGTTGGGGTCGTCCTTGAAGTAGTCCGCGACGGCCTGGGTCATCCGCGCGTAGTGGTCTAGCAGTCCGACTCCGTCGGGCCCTTCGGCGTTGGACCAGAACGCACCAAAAGCGTGATTCGCGGCGGCGTTCAGCACGTAGTTGAGGCCGAAGCCGAAGTCGATGATCGGTATTCCGCCGGTCTGGGCGGCCCACTCCGGTGCGCCGTTGCCGCCGAAGGTGGGGCCGAAGTCGTCTTGGTGGAAGTCGATGACGCTGACGATGCCGTGGTTGGCCAGGATCTGTACCGTCTGGTTGATCGAGGCCAGGTAGTTGTAGTCGATGACGCCGGGTTCCGGTTCCACGCCGGCCCAGATAACGCCGACCCGGACCGAGTTGAAGCCGTTGGCGGCCAGGAACGCCGCGTCATCGTCGTCGAAGCCGCCGGCCGACGGTGCATAGGGCGGACTCTTATAAACCTCGTTGAAGCCGTGCATGATCAGCACCCGACCGTCGGCGTCGGTGATCCAGGTGCCGGCGGTGGTGATCCCGGCGACGGCTGCCGGGGCGCCGGCCAGCGTGCCGTAGTGGCCGTGGTCGCCGTGGGTGCCCAGCAGCATGCCGGCGTTGCCGCCGGCTCCGCCTAGGCCGGGTAGATCCCCGGGACCGGTGTAGGTGCCGTCTCCGGCGTTGCCGCCGAGGCCGCCGATGCCCATCAGCCAGCCGCCGTTGCCGCCGTCACCGCCGTTGCCACCAAGTCCCCCGTCGGCACCGTTGCCGCCGAGGCCGCCGTTGCCGAACATGCCAGCGGCGCCCCCGCCGCCTCCGATACCACCGGCTTCGGTGTTGTTCCAGCCGTTACCGCCGTCGCCGAACAGCCAGCCGCCGTCGGTGCCGTCGTGGTGTTCGGCGGTGCCGTCGATGCCGTCGCCGATCAGGGCGCGTCCGGTCAGTGCCAGGAACGGTTGGTTGATGAGATGGTTGACCTGTTGGCCGAGGTCACTGTTGATCCAGCCTTCGATGCCGGCGTGGATCGGGGTGTAGAAGTACTGCAGCAGCAATGTGTTCGGATCGGCGACGGCGGGGCCGGCCAGGGCGGAGTCGTCCAGTGCGGCCAGCACGGTGTCCCAGTGGGCCGGGGCCAGGAAGGCATCCCACGCCGTGGGGGAGAACGCCGCATCCCACTCGAGATTGCCAGAGGTGGCGTCCAAGAAGGGCGCGAAGGCTGCGTCGATCGCGTCGGCGAAGTCGGCCTGGGCGGCCGGAGCGGCAGCAAGCGGTGACGCCACTCCGAAAGTCAGAAACGTGCCGATGGCAGCGGCAAAACCGACGACCTCGTTGCTCATGTAGAGGTTTGCTGCGGAGCTGTTGCGGCGCATCATGTTGGTTCATCTCCAAGCTGCAGGAAAACCTGTGCGAAACATATATAAAAGCATAAATTAGCCCAATCTACTGGTGCGTAACAACAAGGATCGCCAAAACCGACTGGAGGTTGTGGCCCGGTGCTGCTAGCCGCGGGGCCGCGTTAGGCTGACCCGACATGTCTGAGCCTCCGCCGCACGCCGCACCGCTGTTCTTCGAGCGCGGTGCCAGCTGGTATTGGGTGCTGTTCGGGCCGATCTCTGCGGGACTGCTGGTGCTGATTCAGAACTCCGGCGGCTACGGCTTTCAGCCCCTGGTTCCCACCGTGTTGTTGGTGCTGGTTTCGACGATGCTCGCCATCCAGGTGAAGGCGGCGCGTATCCACACCTCCGTCGAGCTGACGGCAGACACGTTGCGGCAGGGCACCGAAACCATTCGGGTGGCCGACATCCTGGCGATCTACCCCGAGGCCGAGCGGCCTAGCGGCTGGGGCAAGCGGGAGCCGCAGAAGTGGCAGGAATCCCGCGCGCTGGGCGAGCTGAGCGGGGTACCTCGACGCCGGGTGGGTGTCGGATTAAGGCTGGCCGGGCGGCGCACGGTGCAGGCCTGGGCGCGTGATCATCGCGGGTTTCGTGCCGTGCTTAGTGAACTGATTCCGGAGACGGTCCCGCCTGGTGGGCCTGCCGAAACCGATGTCGAGGACGGATCGACCTGATGAGGGCAGCCCCGATTCTCCGGGCCGTGGTCGAGCTGGCCTTGGCCGTCGTCGCGGCGGTGGGCTGCGCGATGAGCTGGCTGCAGGCGCGCTATCTGGTGCTGGTCGCGCCGGTCATCGACGGCGAACCGGCTACCACCTCGGTGACCTATCACCCACGCATGCTGCTGCTGGCATGGGTGTTGGCGACCGCCGCCGGGGTGCTGGCGGTGGTTGGCGCCGCGCGCCTACGCCGGGCTCGTGGCGCCTCGACGGCCGAATACCCCGTGGGGGTATCTGCGGTATCATCGGCGGGGTGATCACTACCGACCTCGAGCTGCGGGGAATGACCTGTGCGTCGTGCGCGGCGCGGGTGGAGCGCGGCTTGAACGCCCTCGACGGGGTACACGCCACGGTGAACTTCGCGGTCGAGCGGGCCCGCGTCGAACACGATCCGAATGTCTCGGCCGCCGACCTGGTGCGCGCCGTGGAGAGCACCGGTTATCAGGCCGCCGTGGTTGGTTCGGCCGACGAGCACGCCTCCGAACATGCCGAAGTGCCGGCGGGTCGATTGCTTTCTAGGCTGGTCGGCTCGGCATTGCTGGCTGTGCCGGTGGTGGCGCTGTCGATGGTGATGCCCTGGCAGTTCAGCGGCTGGCAGTGGCTGGTGTTCGCACTGACCACCCCAATCGTGGCGTGGGGCGGTTATCCGTTCCACGTCGCCGCGCTGCGTACTGCCGTCCATCGCGCCGCCACGATGGACACCCTGGTTTCGCTGGGCACTCTTGCGGCCTATCTGTGGTCGGCGGTTGCGGTCCTCACCGGGGCGGGCCATCTGTATTTCGAGGTGGCCGCGGTCGTCACGGTCTTCCTGCTGGCCGGCCGCTACGCCGAATCGCACGCCAAACGTTCGGCGGGCGCAGCGCTGCGGGAATTGCTGGAACTTGGGGCCAAGGACGCCGCGATCATGCGGCGCGAGGACGGTGTGCTGACCGAGGTTCGCGTGCCGATCGCGGATCTGCGGGTGGGCGACGTCATTGTGGTCCGGCCAGGGGAGCGGGTTGCCGCCGACGGTGTGGTCATCGACGGCGCCACTGCGCTGGACACCTCGGCGATGACCGGCGAATCGCTGCCGGTGGACGTCGCCGACGGTGACTCGGTGCTGGGCGGTTCGCTCAACACCACCGGGCTGGTGCTGGTCCGTGCCACCAAGGTCGGTGCCGACACCCAGCTGGCCCGGATGGCCACGATGGTCTCCGATGCCCAGGCCGGCAAGGCGTCCGTCCAGCGGCTCGCCGATCGGGTCTCGGCGGTGTTCGTGCCCGCCGTGCTGGGGATCGCCGCGCTCACCCTGGCTGCCTGGCTGTTGACCGGTGCATCTGTCGCGTCGGCGTTCACCGCGGCGGTCGCGGTGCTGATCATCGCCTGCCCGTGCGCGCTTGGGCTGGCCACGCCGACCGCGATCCTGGTGGGCACCGGCCGCGGCGCGCAGCTCGGCATCCTGATCAAGAACCCCCAGGTGTTGGAGGCCGTCAAGGACATCGACACCGTCGTGCTGGACAAGACCGGCACGGTCACCACCGGTGTCATGGCTGTGGGTGGTCTCGCGGTCGCCCGCGGCGAGGACCCCGACACCGTGCTGGCCCGAGCCGCCGCCGTCGAATCGGGGTCCGAGCACCCGATCGCCGCGGCTATCGTTGCCGGAGCCAAGGCCGGCGGCCTGGAGATCGGCCAGGTGACCGAGTTCGCCAGCCGTCCCGGCCACGGCGTGACCGGGGTGGTCGACGGTGTGCGGGTGGAGGTCACCCGATCGGCCGCGGCGCACGCAACCGGGACCGCCGTCGAGGTCTCCTGGGACGGGGTGGCGCGCGGGACAATCACCCTGACCGACACCGTGCGGCCCACCAGCGCGGCCGCGGTGGCGGAGCTTCGGGCCATGGGCATCACACCGATGCTGCTGACCGGTGACGGTGCGGCGGTAGCGCGCATGGTGGCCGAGGAGGTGGGGATCGATCCGGCCAACGTCATCGCCAACGTCTTGCCCGCGGACAAGGCCGAGGCGGTCAAGCGGCTGCAGGCGCAGGGCCGGCGGGTGGCCATGGTCGGTGACGGCGTCAACGACTCGGTGGCGCTGGCCACCGCTGACATCGGGATGGCAATGGGAACTGGCACCGACGCCGCCATCGAGGCCGGTGACGTGACGCTGGTGCGTGGTGACCTCGGCACGGTTCCGACAGCGCTGCGGCTGTCCGCACGCACACTGCGGATCATCCGGCAGAACCTGATCTGGGCGTTCGGCTACAACATCGCGGCGATCCCACTGGCGGCGGCCGGGCTGCTCAACCCGATGATCGCGGGCGCGGCGATGGCGGCCTCGTCGGTTCTGGTGGTGACCAATAGCCTGCGGCTTCGACGTTTCGCGCGGTAAGGTCCGGAAAAGTCGAACAGGGAGTTTGCGCTATGTATGCACGCAACGTTTCACACGGTGTGATCGCGAAGGCAGGGGCGGTGTGCGCCGGTCTGGCGGCGTTTGCTCTGACGCTATCCGGGCCGGCCGGTGCGGATCCGGCCAATCCTGACCCGTTTAGCCCCAGCGACTGCATCGCCAACGCGAATGCGGTCTGTAACGCCGGTCCTTATGGCCCCGACAGCCTGACCAATCCGGCCAACATCGACAGTCCGCTGAACCCGGCGAACCCGGACAACCCAGCCAATCCGATGAACCCGGCGAACCCGGCGAACCCGGAAAGTCCGATGAATCCGATGAACCCGGCGAACCCGGCCAGCCCGATGAACCCGATGAATCAGGCCCAGTAGATCAGGAATCCAGCCAGGCCAACTCGGCCGGAAGCTGCTCCCGCCAATAGGACACGTCGTGTCCGCCGGGGGAGAACCCACCTGCCGGCGGCGGATTCAGCTGGCCGATGAAGCTCTTGGTCGCGTACGCGAAGCTGTCCGCCGTCCCGCAGTCGACGCGCAGCGGGAATGGAGCCAGCCGCGGCACCAGATTGAACACGGAGTTCGTCCGCCAGTCATCGACGCTGTCGAACGCCCCGGCGGGTGCGCCGAAATAGGTCATGTAGATCGCCGGGCTGATGGCACAGATCCCCGCGGTGCGCGACGGACCCAGGCGGGTGCCCAGCTGCAGCGCGCCGTAGCCACCCATCGACCAGCCCATGAACCCGACGCGGGTGATGTCGATGCCCTTCTCCGGCAGCATCGGAATCAGCTCATTGAGCACCATCGCACCGGAATCCTCCCCGGAGCTGTGCCGGCGCCAATAAGTGTTGCCGCCGTCCACGGCCACCACCGCGAACGGCGGCCGGCCCGCTGCGGTCAGCTTCGCCAGCTCCTCTTCCACGCCCAGATCCATCACCCAGGCCGCGTCGCCGTCCAGGCAGTGCAGGGCGATCACCGGCCGCAGCGGAGCGGTCTGTCCCGGCGGGCGGGCGATGATCCAATTGGTCTCCACCCCGCCGCGGGCCGCGGACACGAACGAGCCGGATTCGCGGGTCGGATAGGTACTACCGGTCGCCCGCGACTCGGCCGGGTGCCGCCCCGCACCCACGCCGAACAGGCCTACAGCCCCCGCGGCACCGACCCCGAGGCGCAAAGCAGCCCGGCGGGTCAAATCTGCCATGTACAGCATCATCGCGTGGCGCATGCTCGGTTTGCCCCGGCACGCCGCGGTATTGATCAGGTTGATGCCGGTTCGTTAGGAACATCGGGAACCGGTGGGCGGCCGAACTGCTGGCGAAACGCGTCCACCGTGTAACTCACGACGGTGGCCTCACGCGGGGCGCGGACCGTCGCCGAGCGGGGGATCCGCACCATGGGGCCGAGCTGGCCGGCGTACTGGTCCGGTTTGCCGATCTTGAGCAGCCCGTCGCCGGCGCCCGCCGAGTCGGGGGCGATCTCCACCTCGCCTTCGGTGACGACGTAGATCAGGTCCTCGACGGTGCCCTGCTCCAGCAGTACCGAGCCCGGCCCCAGCAGGACCGGCGCCTGCTGCGGGCGCGTCGGTACGGCGGTCGGCGACAGCTGAATGACGATGTCGGCCAGCGGGACGATCCGGGTGTCGTGGGTCGCGACCACCACAACGCGGTCGCCGGCCGCCAGCACCCGCAACAGTTGCACGACTTCGCCGGCCCGGACGTAGTCCAGTTGCGCGGTGGGTTCGTCGGCCAGGATCAGCGGCGGATCCAGGGCCAGGGCACGCGCCACCGCCACCCGCTGCTGCTGGCCACCGCTGAGCTGCCCGGGATGGTGGGAAGTCCGGTCGGCCAGACCGACCCGGGTCAGCAGATCCCGGGCACGTTCTTGGGCGGACCACTGGGTCCATCCGGCTGCCCACATCGGGACCATCACGTTCTCCAGCGCGGTCAGGCTCGGCACCAGGTTGAATGCCTGGAAGACGATGCCGACGGTGCGCCGCCGGTAGGAGGTGATGTCGCGCCGGCCTAGCGTGGTCACATCGGTGGCGCCGAACAAGATCTGACCGCTGGTCGGGCTCAAGATGCCGCCCAAGCACGAGAGCAGCGTGGTCTTACCGCAGCCGCTGGGACCGAGCACCACCACCAGTGAGCCGGCCGGGACGTCCAGGCTCAGGCCGTGGATGGGACGGATCGGTTCCCCGCCGCCAGTGGCGTATTCGATGACCAGATCACGGATCCTCAGATCTCCCATGAGTTACGGCCCTCCGAACGCCAGTACCGGGTCCACCGCGACCGCGTGGCGTAAACCCGCCAGGCTGGCCAGCAGGCCGATCCCCACCGCGGTCAGGACCAGCAGCGCGAACGACGATCCGGTCACCGCCACCAGCATCGGAAACAGCGGCCCGATCGACACCGCCAAGATGCCACCGAGCACCGCCGCGGCCACCGCGACGACCACCGCCTGCAGGGCCAGCCCGGCCAGCACCATCGCGGTGGTGACCCCCAACGCCTTGAACACCGCGAAGTCGCGGGTGCGTTCCAGCGCAGACAGGTAGATCAGGGAGCCCACGATCAGCGCAGCGACCCCCCACAGCAACACCGACATGTACGACAGGGCCATCTGGGCGCCGGCCAGCGGGCGAACCATGTCGTCGACAGCGGCGGTCCGGTCCACCACCCGGTAGCCCTTCGGCACGTGCGCGGGCGTGCCTCTTATGCCGATTGCGGAGACCACCGGCTGACCCGAATACATCAGACGTTGAGCGCCCGCCACGGTCAGGAAGCCATTGGGTTGGCCGGCCAGTGTGGTCGACTTCTCCACCAGGCCGACGATTCGCAGTTTGTCTGCGCCCAGTTCGATCTCGTCCCCGACGGCGCGCTTGAGCGTGGTCGACATCGCGATCTCGTTGGGTTCGGTCGGAGCCCGCCCCTCGGTGAGTGGCGGCATCGCGGCCTTGGGCACGCCGTAGATATTCACGTTCAGCGGCGCCTTACCGTCCTGCAGGATGGTGTTGCCGTAGACCACTGGCAAAGCGGCGTCCACGCCGGAGATTCGGGCGACATCGCCGGCTTCGGCCTGCGGGAAGCGCGACGAACCCATGAACGGCCCCACCGCGGCCGTCTGGATCAGGTAGCCGTCGATGTTCAGTGAATCGACGACGTGCTCTGCCTCTACGCGGAATCCGTGCGTCAGCCCGGCCAGCACCAGGGTCAGGGCGAACACCATCGCGGTGCCTACCGCGGCGACGATGAACCGGCGCAGTCGCCACTGCAAATCGCGAAACGCGGTGATTAACATCCGCACGCGCGCATGTTATCGCAGCGTGCAGCTGTGATCGCCGTCGCGGCGTGCGGCCGGAAGGGCCTCCGCAAATCCGGAATGGCCGGTCAACCGCTAGCTTTTGGGCTACAAATACACACACGCCGCATTCATGCGCCCGGTGTACGCCCCAGGGAGGGGGTCGGTGATGAATTACGCTGCCCTGCCACCGGAGATCAACTCCTTGCGGATCTACACCGGGCCGGGCTCCGCGCCGATGCGAGCAGCAGCCGCCGCCTGGGGCGGACTCTCCGCCGAACTGCACTCGGCGGTCGCGTCGTACGAATCGGTGATCGCCGAGCTGACGGCCCAGGCCTGGCTGGGGCCGGCCTCTGAGGCACTGACGCGGGCCGCCGCGCTGTATGTGGCCTGGATGACCGCCACCGCGACCCAGATCGACCACACGACCGCACAGGCGAACGCGGCGGCGGCCGCCTATGAGGCGGCGCACAGCGCGACGGTGCCGCCCTCGGTGGTGGCGGCCAACCGAGCTCACCTGCTGCTGCTGATCGCCACCAATGTCTTGGGCACCAACGCGGCGGCGATCGCGGCCAACGAGGCCGAATACGGCGAAATGTGGGCCCAGGACGCGGCCGCGATGTACGCCTACGCCGCGGGCTCGGCGGCCGCCACCGGACTCACGCCGTTCCAGGAACCACCGCAGACCAACAATCCCGCCGGACCGGCCAGTCAAGCCGCCTCGGTCGGGTCCGCCGAAGCCACGTCGTCGTCGTCCGACGTCCAGTCCCTGCTCAGCCAGCTGGCCACGGGGATCTTCGGGTCGCCGAGCAACTCCATGCTGCAGGCCGGGGCCGCCACGATTCCCGGGATGGCGCAGGGGGCCGAGGACATTTTCACGTTGCCGAGCCTGTCGGACTTGCTGGGCGTCAGTGCGGTGTCGGCGGTGGGGCTGATCATGTCGGCTGGCGCCTGGGCCGCGGGGGATGCCAGCACTCGGGAGATCTTGGCAGAGCAGGATCAGCTGCAGGTGGTGGAGTACGAGATCCTGCGCAACATCGACCTGTTCTCCCCGTTGACTCCGTCGCGCCCGATGGTGCCCGGGGCGTCGTCGATGTCGGCGGCGATGGGCGAGGCAATCACCGCCGGGAACCTGTCGGTGCCGATCAACTGGGCGGCCAACGCCCCGGAGATTCGAAGCCTGTCCTACTCCAAGCCGCTGGCCGGACCGGGCTTCGGCGGTGCGCCGCCGGCCTCGCTGTCCGGCGCCGGCAGCGCGTTCAGTCAGATGGCGCTGGCGGGTATGGGCGGAAGCGCCCTGGCCGGATCGGTCAGTCGCGGCCGCGGGGCCGCCGATGCGGCATCGTCTGCGCAAGTACAGCTGCCGCAGCGCGCGGCGAGTGACGCGACGGCTGATTCGCAGGTCGGTGAAACCGAGGGCGCCCCCAGCCCGTCGATGATGGGCATCGCCGCGGAGATCCGCGAATTCGCCGACCTGCGTGACCGCGGATTGATCACCAACGACGAGTACAACGAGCAGAAGATGCGCCTGCTGGGGCGCTGATCTGGCCCCGGGGCGAACTGGAGCGAGGTATTTGCAGAATTTACAAAGTTCAGGCCCCCTCCTGGAAAGCGCTAACACGATTACCGAACTTGTTACTGAAGGGATCAAGTTCATTAATCCGGTGGCTGCTGAAGCTAGGGCTGGCGTTGTCGGCGACAGGCTGAAGCGACTGGAAGTCCTCAGGTAGATCCAGGCGCGACGTCCGAATCGAGCATATGCGGAACATCGTGATTCGAATTCACTCATTTACATACAGATCCAGGTCTTATGTGCCGCACTTGTGGGTATCGGGCTAGCTGATTAGGCTCCCTTTCATCGGTTCCGGTCGCAGCTTCAAGGTCGCAGCGGAGGGTGGGGGAAGTGGCACGTCGTGAGGTCAAGAAGCAGCGCATCGGCTCGTTCCTCGCCCTGGGGCTGGCGCCACTGGTCGGCGCGGTCCCCGCGCATGCCGAGATTGATGACCTGTTCGACCCGATCATCGACGGCGCGGCCCTGGCAACCCCGGTCGATCCGGCTTTGCTGGGCCTCGCCGACACCGGCCTGGACGCCGGCGATCTCGGACTGGCTGGCCTTGCCACGGCCGACTCATCGGACTTCGGCGCCCTGCTGATCAACTCCATCTACACCTACACGTCGATGTTCGAGGTCCTTATCGCGGGCGTGATCCAGGCAGAGGTGTACACGCCGATCCATGAGCTCGGCGAGGCGTGGATCAACAGCCCGTTCGGTCAGGCGATCGACCCGATCATCAACACGGCGTTCGCCACCGACGGGCACTGCGGCCTGATCTGCAACGGGGTTGCCGGCACTCTGGAGAATCCCAACGGCGGCGACGGTGGATGGCTGTTCGGCGATGGCGGCAACGGCTTCAACGCCACCAGTTCCGACGGCACCAACGTCACCACCTACGAGATGGACGGCGGGGCCGGTGGCGCCGCCGGGCTGATCGGTAACGGCGGAGCCGGTGGCGAGGGCGGAACCGCCGCCGACGGAACTGGCGAGAGCGGCGGGCTGGGCGGTGCCGGCGGAACACTGTTGGGCAACGGTGGTGCCGGCGGGGACGGCGGCGACGGTGCGAACGGCGTGAACGGACCGGGTGCGGTCGGCGGCAATGGTGCCGACGGCGGCGACGCCCGCAACTTCCTCGGCGGCAGCGGCGGCGGCGGCTGGGGCGGCGACGGCGGCAACGCCGCTCCCGGTTTCGACGGCGGCGCCGGCGGCCACGGCGGTGACGCAGGCAGCGCCATCGGCGGATTGGCCGCCGGTGGAGGTCAGGGCGGCTGGGGCGGTAACGGCGGCGCGGGAACCGTCGACCACCCGGCCGGCGGTAACGGCGGCGCCGGTGGTACCGGTGGGACCGGCGGCAACGGTGGCCTCGACGTAGTCGGCGGCGATGGCAAGATTTTCGCCAATGGCGGCGCGGGTGGTGTCGGCGGTCAGGGCGGTATCGGCGGCGCCGGACTGGCCGGCAGCGCCCTCGGCAACGGCGGTAACGGCGGTGCCGGCGGGAATGCCGGCGCCGGCGGAGTGGTCGGCAACGTCAGCCGCGGTGGTGACGGCGGGGCTGGCGGCGCGGGCGGTGCCGCGGGGGCATGGGATGCCACCGCCGGCAACGGCGGTACCGGCGGGCGCGGCGGTGACGGCATGATCGGTCACCCAGGCACCGGATGGGGCCGCAACGGGGGCGTCGGCGGCGTCGGTGGTGCCGGCGGGCCCGGAGACGCCCAGCATCCGGTCGGCGGCACCGGCGGCGCGGGCGGGACCGGTGGCCGTGGTGGTGACGGCGGCACCGGCCCGAGCGTTAATGTCGGCAGCAAGGGCGGCACCGGCGGTGCGGGCGGAGCCGGCGGCGCCGGCTACGACGGGGCAGCCACCGGGCAGCAGGGCCCGGGCGGCGACGGGGGAGACGGTGGCCGTGGCGACCTTCAGGGCGGTGGCGTGGGCGGGGCCGGGGGAGCTGGCGACCCGGCCGGTAGCCCCGGCGCCACCGGACCGGCCGGCACGTTCCTGCCTGGCCAGCCCGGCTCGTACCCGCCTGGCTCGTAGCGCGGCCAGCGACTTGAGCTAGCTTTTCGGGTCCTCGCAGGCGTCGCCGGGCTCCCAGGTGTTGGGCACCATCGGAACCGTGGGGCGGTCGGCGGCCTCCTCGCCGGCCAGGATGGTCAGTCCGCCCGCTGTGACGCCTCGCTCGGAGCGGACCGTGCCGGTGAACCCGAGCATCCCGGCACCGTGCTCCGAAGCGCCCACCGATGCGTCGGAATCCAGGTACTCGTAGCGGTAGCCGGGGTCGGTCAGCTTGGTCCGGCGGCGGCGCCCGCGCCGGCCCGATTCCTCGGTAGTCGCGGCCGTGGCGCCGCTGGCCGCGGCGGCGCGCCGAGCTGTTCCCATCGTGGACTGCGCCGGCATCGGCGCGCCGGAGCCCACGCCGGGCCCGCCGACCAGATACGGGAAGGCGAATCCTGGCGTGCCGACCGCCGGGGGCGCCGCGGGCGGTGCCGCCGTACCGCCGGTCGCGGGAATCCCGGGTGCCGGCGTTGTGCCGGCAACGGTGCCGGACATGGCCGGCACCGGCGCCACGTTGCCGGCCGGGGCGGGGATCGTCTGCACCGGGGCGTCGGGGACGACGCCCGCTACCGGAGTCACTTGGATGGCGCCCAGGCCGGCCAGTCCGGAGGTACCCGCAAAGGCGCTCGACGCCAGGGCCGGCGCTATCAGCCCGTACATGACTGGACTCAGTGCCGACAGCGGTGCGGACAGGCCACTGATCACCTCGCCGCCGTAGTGCGGTAGTACGCCCTGCAGGAAGCCGTCGGACAGGATTGATTGGATTGGGTCGGGGGAGGCCAGATCGTTCTGAAGCGCTGTCAACAGCTGGTCGGCCCTGCTCTCCCACCACTCCGGACTCGTCACGCTGTCACTGTCCTGGGTGGCCGGCTGGCCGCCCGGCTCATTCTGGTGGCGATGCACATGGGTGGGTCCGGTGGTGGTGGCCGCTGCGATCTGCGGCGCGGCGGCGGTCTGCGGTGTCGCGGCAACAGCGGAACCAGCCACAGTCTGGTAGGTGGCCATCGTGGTCGCCGCCTGAATCCACATCCGGGTGTAGTCAGCTTCATTGACCGCGATCGGAATCGTGTTGACCCCGAAGAAGTTCGTCGCCACCAGCACGGCGTGCACCGCGTGATTGAGGGCCAGCTCGGCCATGGTCGGCATCATCGCCAGGGCGGTGACGTAGGCGGTCGCTGCGGTGTGTTGCTGGGCTGCTGCCGCCGCGCTGTCGACGCTGGCCTGGGTCAGCCAGGTCAGGTAGGGCACGTTGGCGGCCAGATATGACTCCGCGCTGGGCCCCTGCCACGCCGAACTTTGCACCGCCGCGAGCTTCGCGGCGAGTTCCTCGGCCACCTCGCTGTATTCGCTGCTGAGCGACTCCCACGCGCCCGCGGCTGCCAGCAGGGGACCGGCGCCGGGCCCGCTGCTGAGCAGCGTCGAGTGCACCTCGGGCGGCGATGCCATCCAGATCGGTTCCGTCATGATCAGCCACGGGCCTTCCCGACGCACTCCACCCGGAAATTCTATTACCGCAAATCGTGATTTATTCCTGGAAATTTCCTAGGAATCACGGATCGATCTAGCGGCGTTATTTCGCATTTATGGGTTCGGTTGGCAGTCGGAGTAGAAAGCCGGCGGTGATCAGTTGCCGGGCCAATCCGATCTGCTGGGCGGCGGTGAGTCCGGGCAGTTCAGCGACCCGAAACGGCGCACTGCTGCGAGACAGGAACCGCATAGCGGGTTCGTGGTCGGCGCCGGCGCTGATCAGCAGCTGCGCGAACTGCAGTCCGACGCGATCGCCGGAGTTGACCACTCGCGAGTACAGCGGCTGGTGCTTGGTCACCAGGGTCTCGGCCCCGATGTCGACGAGGCGGGAGATCTGCCCGACCGGTGGGCAGCGGCCCCGCCGGACCAATAGATCGGCGAACGCGTCCAGCCCGGCGGCGATCACCGTGGAATCGGTAAGGACGTCCACGGCGTCGCCGATCATGCCGGGCAGGCTCGCCCGCACGTCGTCGTCCACCAAATGGCGGGCGGGGAGCCGGGTGTGGATGCGGTCGTCGGTGAAACTCAGGTGCTGCAGCATGTGGGTTAGCAGGTCGAGCACGCTCGGTACGTGAATGCCGACGGTCAGGTGAACCGACGGCTCGGAGCCGGCCTCGGCGGCATGGACTCGGCCGCGCGGCAGATACAGGGTGTCCCCGGTCTCGAGCAGCAGGCCGGTCGGCCTCGGCAGATCCGCGCCGAAGATCTCGCTGATCTCCTTGCGGCGCTGCATCTGCTGCGGCGCCAAGGCCGCCTCGCCGTACAGGTACCACGTCTTGCTGCCGTGGATCTGCAGCACCAGCACGTCGTGGTGGTCGCAGTGCGGCAGGAAGCCCTGCGATCCGGGCGGACTGATGTAGGCGTTGACCTGGGTGGCGTAGTTCAACTCGACTTCGATGGCGTTCGCCAGCTCACCCAGCGCCCGCACGTGGCGTTCCAGGTGATCCAGGACGACGGTGTAGCCGCCGGCCAGGTCGCGCTGGACGGCCGCGAGGTCCAGCGTGCCGTTGGCTAGCCGGTAGGTTGCCGCATCCCGGTGCGCCTCGCCGCGCACCGCGTGCACTCCGGTCGGGTCGGGGCGAACGTGCTCCAGCAGTTCCTCGGCGGCTGACGGCCCGCGCAGCAGTGAGCTGAAATACGTCGGGTCGCTGCGCTTGATGTGGCGATGCCCGGACCCGAACACCTCATCGAGGAACTCCGGCACCGGTAGTGGTGCCAGCAGCCGGGCCAACTGGGATGAGGCGGCGGACACCGGCAAACGGTACACCTGGCAGGGATCTGATCAGCCGAACCGGGTGAGCAGCAGGGTGTGCGGCACCCCGGCGCGCCCGAGCAGCGGGTTCGTCACGAGCCGATTGAACCGGGCGCGTCTCTTGGAGAACTGCACCGTTCAGCCCTGCCTGGTGAGCAGTACCGCTTGCTCGAACGGCAGCCGGGCGAAGATCCTGCGGGTCCGCGGACTCACGTGCTCGGCCGCCTCTGCTTTGCTGACGACCCGCGGTTCGGTGACACCGATGGTCTTGCCGTGCCGGCGCATGGTGCCACCGCCCGCGGCGGTGATGTTCTTCAACCAATCCCGATCCGGGCCGTAGGTGAGAAGAATGGCCACCCCATCGTCGGTGCTGAACACGGTCAGCGGGGTCCGGTAGGGCTTGCCGGAGCGCCGCCCGACGTGCTCGAGGATTCCGAACGTCGGCGCCCAGCCTGCCCACATTCGCTGGATCGGGTTGGTCACATGCCGGTTGAACCGGGCCAGCCGCTGCGGTAGTTGCATGACTGCCATCCAACTCCGGCCGCCCACCCACATCAACCCTCAACTACACCCTGTAGTCGAGCGATGTCGCGCGAACTGGGACACTGGTCGCCGTGGGTAATGCGGATCAGGCCACAGCGGTATCGGAGCGGTTGTTCGCCGAGGCCTGCGCGGTGATCCCCGGCGGCGTCAACTCACCGGTCCGGGCATTCTCGGCGGTGGGGGGCACGCCCCGCTTCATCGCCGAGGCGCAGGGTTGCTGGCTGACCGACGCCGACGGCCACCGCTATGTGGACCTGGTCTGCTCTTGGGGCCCGATGATCCTGGGCCACGCCCATCCCGCGGTGGTCGAGGCGGTCCGCGATGCCGTCGGAACCGGCCTGTCCTTCGGGGCGCCCACCCGCGGTGAGACCGCGCTGGTGGCCGAGATCATCGCCCGGGTGCCGGCGGTGGAGAAGCTCCGGCTGGTCAACTCCGGCACCGAGGCCACCATGAGCGCACTGCGGCTGGCCCGCGGCTTCACCGGCCGGGCCAAGGTCATTAAGTTCTCCGGCTGCTACCACGGCCACGTCGACGCCCTGCTTGCCGACGCCGGCTCCGGGGTCGCCACCCTCGGCTTGCCGTCGTCACCGGGCGTCACCGGCGCCACCGCCGCCGACACGATCGTGTTGCCCTACAACGACATCGATGCCGTGCGCGAGGCTTTCGCCGAATTCGGCGACCAGATCGCCGCCGTCATCACCGAGGCCAGCCCCGGCAACATGGGTGTGGTGCCGCCGGCGCCCGGCTTCAACGCCGAACTGCGGGCGATCACCGCCGCGCGCGGGGCGCTGCTGATCGTCGACGAGGTGATGACCGGCTTCCGGGTGAGCCGAAGCGGTTGGTACGGAATCGATCCCGTCGACGCCGACCTGTTCACCTTCGGCAAGGTGATCAGCGGTGGGCTGCCGGCCGCGGCGTTCGGCGGCCGGGCCGAGGTGATGGACCGACTGGCACCGCTGGGGCCGGTCTATCAAGCCGGGACGCTGTCGGGGAACCCGGTGGCCATCGCCGCAGGCTTGGCCACGCTGCGCGCCGCCGACGACGACGTCTACGCCGCACTCGACAAGAACGCCGACCGGTTGACCGCGATGCTGGCCGAAGCGCTGACGGAGGCCGGTGTGGCGCACCAGATTCCGCGGGCCGGCAACATGTTCAGCGTGTTCTTCGCCGACGAACCCGTCACCGACTTCGCTGCCGCCCGCGCGAGCGACACCTGGCGCTTCCCGGCGTTCTTCCACGCCCTGCTGGAAGCCGGCGTCTACCTGCCCTGCAGTGCCTTCGAGGCCTGGTTCGTCTCAGCTGCCCTGACCGACGAGGCCTTCGACCGGATCGCCTCGGCGCTACCCGCCGCGGCCCGTGCCGCCGCCACCACCGGAGAGCCGAAACCCTGATGGCAGAACAAACCCGCGTCCACCTGATCCGCCACGGCGAGGTCCACAACCCCGACGGCATTCTCTACGGCCGGCTGCCGGGATTCCGGCTCTCGGATACCGGCCGCGCCCAGGCGGTCGCCGCCGCCGACCTGCTGGCTCACCGCGATATCGTCGCGGTGATCGCCTCGCCGCTGCAGCGCGCCCAGGAGACCGCCGCCCCCATCGCCGCCCGGCACGACCTGGCCATCGACACCGACGAGGACCTGATCGAGTCGGCCAACTTCTTTGAGGGCAAGCGTGTTTCGCCCGGCGACGGCGCTTGGCGCAACCCACGATTCTGGTGGCACCTGCGCAACCCCTTCACCCCGTCGTGGGGCGAGCCCTACGACCAGATCGCGGCCCGGATGGCCACCGCGGTGAGCAAGGCCCGCGCTCGCGGCGCCGGCCACGAGGTGGTGTGCGTCAGCCACCAGCTGCCGGTCTGGACGGCGCGCCAGCACCTCACCGGCAACCGGCTCTGGCACGATCCGCGCCGGCGCGAATGCGGCGTGGGCTCGGTGACCACGTTGATCTACGACGGCGATCGTCTCGTCGACGTCGACTACCAGGTTCCGGCCGGCGGCTGACGATGCGGGCAGTGCTGATTGTCGGGGCAGTGCTGGCCGCCCTGATCTCGGGCTGCTCGGTCGGCGACGACGCCGTCACTCACGGCGGCACCTTCGAGTTCGTCTCGCCCGGCGGAAAGACCGACATCTTCTACGATCCCCCCGAGGCCCGCGGCCGGCCCGGCCCGATCTCCGGGCCCGACCTGATGGACCCGTCGCGCACCATCGGCGTCGACGACTTCGCCGGCCAGGTCGTCGTCGTCAATGTCTGGGGGCAGTGGTGCGGTCCCTGCCGTACCGAAATCAGCCAACTGCAAAAGGTTTACGACGACACCCGCGCTCAGGGGGTGGCATTCCTGGGCATTGACGTCCGCGACCCCGAGCCGCAGGCCTCCCGCGACTTCATCTCCGATCGGCGCATCACCTATCCCTCGATCTACGACCCGGCGATGCGCACCATGATTGCGTTCGGCGGCCGCTATCCCTCGTCGGTGATCCCGGCGACCATGGTGCTCGACCGGCAGCACCGGGTCGCGGCGGTGTTCCTGCGTGAAGTGCTGGCCGAAGACCTGCAGCCCGTCGTGCAGCGGCTGGCTGCCGAAAGCACCGAGGCGGCGTCGTGAGCGGCTTCACCGCCACCGCCACCACCGGCCCGCTGTTGTTGGCCGTCGCCGTGTCGGCCCTGGCCGGGCTGGTGTCGTTCGCCTCGCCGTGCGTGGTGCCGTTGGTACCGGGCTACCTGTCCTACCTGGCGGCGGTGGTGGGTGTCGACGAACGGCCCGACCCCGACACCCGCAAAGCCCCGCCCGGCGCGAGGTGGCGCGTCGCTGGGTCGGCGGCGCTGTTCGTTGCCGGGTTCACCGCGGTGTTCCTGCTGGGCTCGGTGGCCGTGCTGGGCATGACCACCACGTTGATCACCAATCAGGTGCTGCTGCAACGGGTCGGCGGCGCGGTGACGATTCTGATGGGCCTGGTGTTCATCGGATTCGTTCCCGCACTGCAGCGCCAACTCCGCTTCACCCCGCAGCAGCTGTCCACCGTGTTCGGTGCACCGCTGCTGGGCGCGGTGTTCGCGCTCGGCTGGACCCCGTGCCTGGGGCCGACCCTGACCGGGGTGATCGCGGTCGCTTCGACCACCGACGGCGCCGGGGTGGCCCGCGGCGTGGTGCTGGTGATCGCCTACTGCCTGGGCCTGGGCATCCCGTTCGTGGCCCTGGCGTTCGGATCGGCCAGCGCGGTGGCCGGGCTGAGCTGGCTGCGCCGCCACACCCGGGCGATCCAGGTTCTGGGCGGGGTATTGCTGATCGCGGTCGGGCTCGCTCTGGTCACCGGCGTATGGGACCACTTCGTGGCCGCGGTCCGTGACGGCCTGGTCTCTGATGTCAGGCTGCCGATCTGATGGCCGCTTCTCCACCGCGAGCAGACACAGAATCGCACCCGCGGCGTTCGCCGCGTGCGATTCTGCGTCTGCTCACCGCGAAAGTCCGCAACACCTGGCGGGCGCTGACCTCGATGGGCACCGCGCTGGTGCTGCTGGTGTTGCTCGCGCTGGCCGCCATCCCCGGGGCACTGCTGCCGCAACGCAGCCTCAACGCCGCCAAGGTCGAGGAGTACCTGGCGTTGCACCCGGTACTGGGTCCGTGGCTGAACCAGCTGGAGGCATTCGACGTCTTTTCCAGCTTCTGGTTCACCGCCATCTACGTGCTGCTGTGCGTGTCGCTGATCGGTTGTCTGACCCCGCGGACCCTCGAACATCTGCGCAACCTGCGTGCCACCCCGGTGGCGGCACCGCGCAACCTGTCTCGGCTGCCCAAACACGCCACGACACAGCTGGCCGGTGACGCCGACGAGCTCGGCGCCCAGATGGCCGCAGAGTTGCGCGGCTGGCGACGGATCACCCGCTCTGCGGACGGCCGCAGCGGGTCGCCACCGGAAGGCACCGTCGAAGTCTCGGCGGAGAAGGGCTATCTGCGCGAATTCGGCAACTTGATCTTCCATTTCGCGCTACTGGGTCTGCTGGCCGCCGTCGCCCTCGGCCGGATGTTCGGCTACGAGGGCAACGTGATGGTCATCGCCGACGGCGGACCGGGATTCTGCTCGGCGTCGCCGGCTGCGTTCGACTCGTTCCGGGCCGGCGCCACCGTCGACGGGACCAAGCTGCACCCGCTGTGCGTGCGGGTCAACGACTTCACCGCCGACTATCTGGTCTCCGGTCTGGCGACCGCCTTCACCGCGCACATCGACTACCAGGCCGGCGAGGACCTGCGCACCGGCCAGTGGCGGCCCTACCTGCTGGAGGTCAACCATCCGCTGCGGGTCGGCGGCGTGCGGGCCTACCTGCAGGGGCACGGCTACGCGCCCACCTTCACCGTGACCTTCCCGGACGGACAGACCCGCACCCAGACGGTGCAGTTCCGCCCGGACAACCCGCTGACGCTGTTGTCGTCGGGCGCGATCCGTATCGATCCCCCGGCCGGGGTCTATCCCGACGCCAGCGAGCGCCGCAAGCACCAGATCGGCATCCAGGGCCTGTTCGCTCCGACCGAACAGCTCGACAACCGGCTGCTGTCGTCGGCATTCCCCGCCATGAACGACCCCGCGGTCGCGATCGACGTCTACCGCGGCGACACCGGACTAGACACCGGCCGGCCGCAGAGCCTGTTCACCCTGGATTCCCGGCTGATTGACCAGGGCCGGCTGACCAAGGTGGCGCGGTCCAACCTGAAGGCCGGCGAACAGATCCGCCTCGATGACGGCACGAAGGTGCGCTTCGACGGTGCGGTGCCGTTCGTCAACATCCAGGTCTCGCACGATCCGGCCGAGCTCTGGGTGCTGGTGTTCGCGATGACGATGATGGCGGGGCTGGTGGTGTCGCTGGTGGTGCGCCGCCGCCGGATCTGGATTCGGATCAGCCCGGAGTCGACGCGGCCGGGTCTCTCTTCGCACGCTGGCGCGTGCTCATCGCCCCCGCCCGGGAAGCAGGCCGGTACGGTGAACGTCGAGCTGGGCGGGCTGGC
Organism: Mycobacterium sp. SVM_VP21; assembly: GCA_024758765.1. Taxonomy (NCBI): domain Bacteria; kingdom Bacillati; phylum Actinomycetota; class Actinomycetes; order Mycobacteriales; family Mycobacteriaceae; genus Mycobacterium; species Mycobacterium cavoris. The sequence goes on along the minus strand of CP101406.1, from coordinate 1,105,960 downwards.
TCGCACCGACAACTCCGGCTGGGGTGACGAGTTCGAGCGGTTGAGCACGAAGCTCTTCGGCAAGGAGACGTAGGTGAATACGAGTCATATCGACATCGGGCTGGCGCGCTACTCCGACTGGGCGTTCACCTCAGCGATGATCGTGCTGGTCATCGCGCTGCTGTTGTTGGCCGTCGAACTGGCCTCCAGCCGTGCCCGCACGCCCGCCGCGAACGAGCTGGTTTCAGCCGGCGGTGTGCGCTCCGACAGCACCACGCCGGGGGTGGTGGCCCCCGCGCAGCGACGGCCACTGGGCGAGCGGGTGGGCCGCGCTGGCCTGGCCCTGGTCTATTTGGGCATCGCCCTGCTGCTGGCCTGCATCGTGTTCCGCGGCGCTGCCACCCTGCGCCCGCCGTGGGGCAACATGTACGAGTTCATCAACCTGACCTGCTTCTCCGGGCTGGTGGCTTCCGCCGTCGCGCTGCGCCGGCCGCAACACCGCAGCCTGTGGGTGTTCGTGCTGCTGCCGGTGCTGATCCTGCTGACGGTCTCCGGCCGCTGGCTCTACGCCACGGCTGCCCCGGTCATGCCCGCCCTGCAGTCCTACTGGCTGCCGATCCACGTGTCGGTGGTCAGCATCGGCTCCGGGGTGTTCCTGGTGGCCGGGGTGGCCAGCATCCTGTTTCTCATCCGCTCGACGCGGCTCAGTGACCCCGACGCCCCGGGAGCCCTGGCTCGGATGGTGCGCCGGCTCCCCGATGCGCAAACCCTGGACCGCATCGCCTACCGGACCACGATCTTCGCCTTCCCGGTGTTCGGCTTCGGTGTGATCTTCGGCGCGATCTGGGCCGAGGGGGCGTGGGGCCGCTACTGGGGCTGGGACCCCAAGGAGACGGTTTCGTTCATCGCCTGGGTCGTCTACGCCGCCTACCTCCATGCCAGGTCGACGGCCGGGTGGCGCGACTACAAGGCGGCGTGGATCAACGTCGTGGGTTTCGCGGCGATGATTTTCAACCTGTTTTTCGTCAACCTGGTGACCGTCGGCCTGCACTCGTATGCCGGAGTCGGCTAATCCAGCTGACAGATTCCTTTATGACAGCTGCGCTACCCTGCGGTTACCGACGTCCATTGACGTCCTAACCAGTGTGACAGGGGAGATACAAGTGTCCGACCATGCACCCGGTGATGTCACTGCGAGTCATGACGTGACGGATCATCCGACCACCCAGTTCCGGCCGCTGCAGCACGTCAGCGAGGCGGCTGATGGCCCCGTGGACGCTTCGGAGTCCGGGGCCGCGGGGTCGTTCAACCAGCGGCCCGCGGGAGAGGAGACCCGCTCCTTCGGCGGTTTCCGCACTGAGCGCCGGTTCTCCGAGCCGGTCGACCCGTGGCCGGCGACGCCCGCGGAAGCTCCGCCGCAGCAACAGTCCTGGAACGCGGGCGCATCGACCACCTGGGTTCCGCAGCCCATGGAGCACCCCGCTCCGGTCTACTTCGGCGGTGCCTCCGGCAGTGGCACGCAGGCGCCGTATCGCGCCTCCGAGCCCATCGCCCCGTTCTCGGATCTGTCCACCACCTCACTGTTGCGACAGGTCAAGCCGCCGCCATCGTCGGGCTGGCGCCGCTTGCTCTATGTACTGTCCGGCCAGCTGATCAACGTCGGCGAGAGCCCCCGCACCATCCGCTTCAACGACATGGTGGTGCAGGTGAACCGGCCGCTGCAGGGCTGTCACCGGATTGCGGTGCTGTCGCTGAAGGGCGGTGTTGGTAAGACCACCATCACCGCGACCCTGGGGGCCACGTTCGCCTCCATCCGAGGTGACCGGGTGGTTGCCGTGGACGCCAACCCCGACCGCGGCACGCTGAACCAGAAGGTGCCGATGGAGACGTCGGCGACGGTGCGGCATCTGCTGCGTGACGCCGACGGCATCCAGCGCTACAGCGATGTCCGCAGCTACACCAACCAGGGCCCCAGCCGCCTGGAGGTGCTCGCCTCCGACAGTGACCCGGCGGTCTCGGAAGCGTTCAGCGCCGAGGACTACGCCAGCACGCTGCAGGTTTTGGAGCGTTTCTACAGCCTGGTCCTGACCGACTGCGGCACCGGTCTGATGCACTCCGCCATGTCAGCGGTGCTTGCCAAGGCCGACACCATGATTGTGGTCAGTTCCGGTTCGGTCGACGGCGCCCGCAGCGCCTCGGCGACGCTGGACTGGCTCGACGCGCACGGTCACGAAGACCTGGTGCGCAACTCGGTCGCGGTGATCAACGCGGTGCGGCCACGCTCAGGCAAGGTCGACATGCAGAAGGTGGTCGACCACTTCTCCCGGCGTTGCCGTGCGGTGCGGTTGGTGCCGTTCGACCCGCACCTGGAAGAGGGCGCGGAGATCGATCTGATGCGGCTGAAGCGGGAGACCCGCGAGGCGCTCGTCGAGCTGGCTGCGGTGGTTGCCGAGGCGTTCCCCGGCGACGATCGGTTCAACCAACACTTCGTCTAGATCGGGGGGCCTGATTCGGAGGTGGCGGCCCTAGGGCTGGTTGTTGTCGCCGTGGCTGATCCGCCACAGGAACTCCGGGTCGTCGTCCGGTCCGATCACACGGGTCTTCGGCCGGGCACGAATGGCACGCAGGCTGAGGTACAGCAGCGTTCCCAGAGTCAGGACGAGGAGCAGGTAGAGCACTCGCGACACCTCCTGTCGCCGAATATACCGTTAGCGTCGTTCTCGCCGGTCCGGCCCGCCAGTAGGCTTGATCACCGTGGCGAAAGGTCGGGCCCCGTTGGGCCGTGCGGTACTCGATGTGGCGGTGTACACGGCGGCGCGGCTGGCGTTGGTGGTCGTACTGACGGCGGTGATCTACGGACTGGGCCGGCTGCTCGGGCTCAGCGATTTCCCGCCGATCATCGCGGCGATGCTGGCCCTGATCGTCGCGCTGCCGTTGGGGATGTGGCTCTTCACACCGCTGCGTAAGCGCGCGACCGAAAGCTTGACCGTGGCCGGCGAACGTCGCCGACAGGAACGCGAGAAACTGCAGGCCCGGCTGCGCGGGGAGTAAACCCCTCCCGTTGATTCTGCGTGTACGGCGGGAAAGTTCGAGTCACCGTCGCCCTCAACGCAGAGTCAGCGCCAACGCCTCCGCGATCGCCCACACCAGCATGGTCAACCCGGTGTCGCGCAGCACCGGAATCAGCGCGGCGCCACCGAGTCCGGACCGCACCGGGGCCATGGCCCGCAACGCCAGTGGCGTGGCGATGAATCCGGCCGCGCACCACGGGGTGGCCCGCATCAGGGCCAGCGTCAAGAACCCGGCCAGCGCCACCAGCAGTACAAACAGCACCCGGGTGCGGGCGTCGCCGAGGCGTACCGCGAGGGTGATCTTGCCGGCCGGTTTGTCGGTGGCGATGTCGCGCAGATTGTTGGCCACCAGCACTGCCGACGACAGTGCGCCGACGCCCACCGCCAGCGCGCCGCCGACCCAGTCCACCCGTAGGGCCTGGGTGTACTGGGTGCCCAACACCGCGACCAGCCCGAAGAACACGAACACCGCGATCTCGCCGAAGCCGGCGTAGCCGTACGGCCTCGACCCGCCGGTGTACAGCCAGGCCCCGGCGATGCAGGCCGCGCCCACCACCAGCAGCCACGGGGCGCTGACCAGGGCCAGCGCCAAGCCGGCCAGCGCACCCACCGAGAGCGCGGCGATGGCCGCCGTCAGTACCGCCCGCGGGCTGGCCAGCCGGGAGCCCACCAGGCGCAGCGGTCCGGTCCGGTCGTCGTCGGTACCGCGGATGCCGTCGGAGTAGTCGTTGGCGAAATTCACCCCGATGATCAGCGCCAACGCGACGGTCAGCGCCAGCAGTGCCTTCCACCACACCGCGGCGCCCAACCAGGCGGCCGCGCCCGTTCCGGCGATCACCGGGGCGATCGCGTTGGGCAGGGTGCGGGGACGCGCGCCTTCGATCCACTGTGCGAAGCTGGCCTTTTCGGACATGGGCACGATCCTTGCATGCGGGAGGAGCAGAGGTTGCTGGGCGTGATCGGCGGTAGCGGTTTCTACTCGTTCTTCGGTGACGACGCGCGCCGCGTCAGTTGCGACACCCCCTACGGGGCGCCCAGCGCGGAGATCACTGTCGGTGCCGTCGGTAGCCACGAAGTGGCGTTTCTGCCGCGGCACGGGGCCGCTCACGAGTACTCGGCCCACACGGTGCCTTATCGGGCCAACATGTGGGCGTTGCGGACGCTGGGGGTGCGACGGATCCTCGCGCCCTGTGCGGTCGGCAGTCTGACCCCGGAACTGCCTCCCGGCTCGGTGGTGGTGCCCGATCAGCTGGTCGACCGCACCCGGGGCCGTGCCGATACTTACTTCGACGACGGCGGCGTGCACGTCGAGTTCGCCGACCCGTACTGCCCGACGCTGCGGACCGCGGCGACCGGCCTGCCCGACGTGGTCGACGGCGGAACCATGGTGGTGATCCAGGGGCCGCGATTCTCCACCCGCGCCGAAAGCCAATGGTTCGCGGCGGCGGGATTCCGACTGATCAACATGACCGGATATCCCGAAGCGGTGCTGGCTCGCGAATTGGAAATGTGTTATGCCGCAGTAGCTCTGGTCACCGATTTGGATGCCGGTGTCGACGTCGGCAGTGGCGTGAAGGCCGTCGATGTGTTCGCCGAGTTCCAGAAGAACATCGAACCGTTCAAAAAGCTGGTGCACGAAGCCATTGAGCACATCGACGAAGAGCGGACCTGCACGCACTGCTTACCGCACGAAGGCATTCAGTTGCCTTTCGAGCTGCCCTGAGTCAACGCAGGGCGCTCAGAGGTGGGCGGCCGCGTACTCGGCGCCCTGCTCGGTCATTCCGTTGACGCCGTATGACGCGTGGGCGACGGGCGGTCCGCCGGCCGGGGCGCCATTGCAGATGGTGTCGCCATCGGCGCACAGCTCCAGGGCCTTGGACGCATACAGCGGACCGATCCGCACTGGTGGCGCGCCGTTGGGTGAAAGGAACTCCGCTGAGGGCGTGCCGAACAACACGACCGCGGCAACGTGGTCGGCCACCGACGACGGCATCGGCTGGGGAAGGTAGGCACGGTACTCGGCGGGGACTTCCTTGGGGATCTCGGCCGACGTGGTGTAGCCGGCCAGCGCCGCACCTTGCGAGAAGCCGCCTAGCACGATTCGGGTGTGGGGGCAGTTCGCGGCGGTGTTCTCGATATGGCTGCCGGCGTCTCGGATGCCGTCGACGACCGTGCGGGCGAAGTCGACTCCGCCGCCCAAGTCGCTGCTGGCGGCGTAGTTGACCGGATACACCTGGAAGGATCGCTCACCCACCTTGGCGTGCAGCGCATCGACGAACGATTGACCGATGCCACCGACCCCAGGTGGCTCGCCGGTGCCGCGCGCGAACACCACCTCCACGTCGGGGCAGGGCTGCGCCGAGACGGACGGGACGCCGGGGGACACCAATGCGGCACCTCCCATCACCATCGCTGTGGCCAGGTACCGGGTGATACGCCGTGCCTTCATTACGACCAATGCAGTGCTGTACATCGTGACCTTCATTCGCATCGTTCACCGACGTTCAAGAGCAGAAACGCAGTTTCGGCTACCCGCCGTCGGCGTCCGATAAACGCTCTTCACTGTTCTCGGCCGAATCATCGCTTCCCCGATAGATCTTCGGTCCACTCGCGGGAGCGACGGCGGGGGAGTCCGCAGACCGGAAGATGCGTGGTGTACCGGGCTCGCCAGGCTTGGGTCGGTCGTCGGCGGGCACCGTCAAGCGTCCGACGACGATTGCCACCACCAGGCCGCACAGCGCAAGGCCGCACAGCACCACGTCGAACGTGCTGGTGATCTGCTGCGCGAGTCCGTTGCCATACACCGGGTTGGCCCAGGCGCTGGCGCGCTGGGCTTCCGTCAGTCGCGGAGCCAGGCCGACACCCACCACGACGCGGGCGATCGTGAAGCCGAAGAGGACGGCGCTCACCGACCAGACCGCTGTTGCCGGCAGCGAGCGATTGCCCAGGTTGAGCCGTAGCCAGATCGCGATGACGGCCGCCACCACATCAAAGGAGGCCATTGCAGCGCTGTCGTACGGTGAATACGGCAGGTCGAGGCCGACCGCGACGCTGAGATCGACGATGCGCATGAGGGCTGACCCAAGACTCCAGATCGCGATAAGCAACAACGTGTTCCGGGTAGCCCCTAACCATGTCGCCGCCGACGCGTCGCGCGCTGCCGCCACCGCGAACAGTGCCGCGGCGGCCACCCACACCAGATAGCCCTCGAATCCGACCCCGGCCGTGGAGGTGTTCTGAGCGATCCCGTGAAAGCCGTCAATGTCGCGGCCCATCGGCAGCACCCACACCAGGGCCCCGGCGACCAGAGTGGCCCCGCCGAGCAGGACCACAGCGAGCTGGGACGCCTTGTCGCGCTGGAGAACCCACCTTGAGGCGACCACCACGGTAGCCCACGCCACCGCTCCGTACACCAGTGCGGTCGCAATGATCGCGACTTGTTGGCGGCCGAATCCGGTCGTGGAACGGGCCTCCGGTAGGGCGTAGCGCACCCGCCAATACAGGTTGAACAGCACACTCAACGTGGCGCCGACGATCGATGCGTAGCCGAGCGTCCGGACCGTGCGTCGCCACAGGCGCACCGGCCCGGCGAGCACCGGCTGCGCAGCGAGCAACGCCCCTGCGGCGCCCAGCAACGCGCCCGGCCCGACGCCGCCGGGAGGCCGAGGGCTTCCGCCGTAGCGGACGGTCTGCACCACGTCGGCGGCCACCACACCGAGTAGCAAGACCAGATACGGCGCGCAGAGCAATAGCCGCAACCGTCCCGCGACGGCGGAATTGTTGGGTACGCGCAAGATTCTCCAGGGCCCGACGTAGGTCGCGGCGATCGCCGTGAGCGCGAGCACGGTGGCCACAGCCAACGTGATGAACAGGGCGGGCTCGCCGGCCGGAATGCCGGCACCGAAGTACAAGCTCCACGGCAACGCCGGCGCCGCGAGCAGCAGCGCCGCGGCGGTCGCATCGCGGCCGATGTTCCAGCTCCTGGTCGACTCGGCGATCACCTGCTCACCATAACCGCGGGAGGGGCATCCGCCATTGAACTGCGAGGATCGGTCTGCTCGATGGTCGATCCGCGCGGCTAGACTGGCTAAGCGAGTGGCCGCGGAAGGAGACGCGCAATGGATGTCGCGCTCGGAGTGTCGGTTACCGGCGCGCTCGCCCGTTTGGCGCTCGTCGAATCGGACGCCTACGGCGATGCCGTGCTCGACGAGTCCATGCTCGATCTGACGCGCGATCCGGTCGAAACGCTGGTCGAGACGGTGACCGGAACTCACCGCATGTTGGCCGACGAGGGCCACCGGCTGGCTGCTACGCGACTGTGCTGGTCGGACTCGGAATTGATGGCAGAGGTTCGCCGAGCCCTTGCGGAGGCGGGAGTCGAGAACGTCTTCGAGCAGCCCCAGGCGCGTTCGGCAGTGGCGTTGGCGCGCAACGTCTCGGGCGAGGACGGCGCGACGACGTGGCTGCCTGCTCCGGCCGGCGACGCGACGATGGCTGCGCCCGCGGTAGCGGACGCGGGCGCCCCGGACGAAACGTCGACGGTGCTGGCCCCGGCGGCTGCGGGCGGAGAGTCGGAACAGCAGCTCGCGTACTCGATGACCGACGATGACTCCGAACTGCTGCCGGTGGAGTACGTCGAGGGCGACTACGAAAGCTACGAGGGCTACGACGACTACGGCTCCGAGTACGGGGGAGGCGACGCCGAGGTCGACGAGCAGGCGGCGCCACCGCCGCCGGTGGGACGGGCACTGCTGGTAGGCAGTTCGGTCGGTGGGATTCTGGTGGCCGGGTGCGCGGCGTTGGCCGTCGCCGTGACGATCGGCATTCGCCCGACGGCCGCATCCACGCCGTCGCAGCCACCGGTGGTGGCGCAGCCGCCGCAGGCCCAGCCGGTGCCCGGCAACTTCATGCCGGTGCTGCCCGCCCCGAAGCCGGTCCGGTTGCCCGCTCTGCAGGACCAGGTTCCTAATCCTGTTGTAGCCCCGGCGAACCCGGCTCCGGCCGTCGTTGCTCCCGCGCCGGTTGTTCCGGCGCCTCCTGCGGCGCCCGCACCCGCGCCGCCCGCGGTGATTCCGTTCCCAATTCCGATTCCGATCATCACCGGGCCCGTTGGTGGCGGCGGCGGTTGGCTGCCGGGATCGGGCGGCAGTAGTAGCGGCGGCAGCGGTTCTGGTCGTGATCACGGCGGAGGCAGTCATTCCGGCGGCGATGCCGGTTCGGGCGGCACCGGCACAGGCGGCACAGGCGGCAATGGTTCCGGTGGCACGGGTTCGGGCGGCAATGGTTCCGGTGGCACGGGTTCGGGTGGCACTGGTTCCGGTGGCAATGGTTCCGGTGGCACGGGTTCGGATGGCACTGGTTCCGGCGGTAACGGTTCTCCCGGTGGCCATTCCGGCGGCAGCGACTCCGGTGGTGGGCATTCGGGCGGCACCGGCTCGGACGACGGCAGTAGTGGGGGCTCCGGCAACAATCCGGGCGGATCCGGCAGTGGCTCGGGCGGTTCCGGCGATAGCGGCTCGGGTGGTCATTCCGGCGGATCCGGCGGCACTTCTGGAGGGTCCGACGACAGCGGTTCGGGTGGCACCGGATCGGGCAGTGACTCGGGGGGATCTGGTTCGGGTGGATCCGGTGCGGGGGGATCTAGTTCGGGCGGATCCGGCAGCGACGCGGGCGGTTCCGGCGGAGCGGGTCCTGGCACGTCCGGGTCGGGCAGCGGTAGTTCCGGCGGCGCCGGCGGTAGTGCGGGCGGTGACGCCGGAGGCTCCGGGAGCGGCGGGTCTGGAGGCGCTTCCTCCGGTTCCGGCAGCAGCTCCAGCGGTTCTGCCGGCAGTTCCGGTGGTGGGTCCAGTTCGTCGGGTTCGAGCGGTGACTCCGGGGGCAGTTCCGGCGGCGGGTCGAGTGGGGGTTCAAGCGGCGGGTCTGGTGGTTCGGGTGGCGGATCCGGCGGTGGGTCTGGTGGTTCGGGTGGCGGGTCTGGTGGTTCGGGCGGCGGCTCCGGTGGGGGCTCCGGCGGAGGCGGCGACTGAGTCGCGGCTCCCACGTCAATCACGGCCTGATACGCGCAACCATTGCAGCTATCTGCTTGCGGTCGAGCACAACCGTTGACCCGTCAGCCAATCCGAGGATTCGGTCTGTTGCGATCCCGTGCAGTTTGACGCGCTTCACGCAGTCGTCGATGGTCTGACGACGCGCCTTCGCGTCCGGCGCATCGAGTACCTGCATCAGGTTTCTGCGCAAGCTGGCCGCAAAACCCTGGATCATGTCGCCGACCCCCTCGGGGTCGAAGGTATTGAACACGCCCTCGTCGACGCCTTCGCTGATGAGCTTCGTCAGCACCGGTCGGAACAGGTCTTCCCACGTCTGCACGATCTTGGCGAACAGCCCGCGATTGTGTGGCGCGAACAGCGCCGTCATCGCCGCGATCTGCTCGGGAGCGCCCGTCGCCATCTTGAGGTCGTAGCTTGCCGCCAGCCCGCCATTGAGGCGCTCCAGTGCGCCCGTTCCCGGCTGATCGAAGACCGGACGCAGCGCCTCCAACGCTGCGTCGGCGCTGCGCTGAGCCAGCGCGACGACCAACGCATCTTTGGATGGAAAGTAGTGGTAGAAAGCGCCTTTCGGTATGCCCGTCGCTGCGAGGAGCTCGTTGAGGCTGACGTTGTCGTAGCCGTTTTGGAGGAAGAGCGCCAACGCCTGGTCGAGCAGCTCGGCTCGCCGGATCTCCCGGGGTTTCACGACACGGCGCATGACGGAATTGAATCAGTCGGACTTCTTCAGCCATCCAACGTAGGTCAGGTACGCCCCGCACAGTGCCAGCAGTCCGAAGCCGGCCCGCACCATACCGACGGTGGCACTTGATGTGGCGGCTTCGGCTCCCTTGACGATCAACTGCGGCGCTGCGAGCAAGACGAATCCCCGCAGCAACAGGAACCACCCGAACAGCGAAATGATCACCGCGGCCACGCCGCGCCAATACTGGTGAAAAGCAATGATGAACAGCCCGCCACCGAACAGCAATGCGCCCAGCACCCACGGCCACATCGGGTCGGTCGAGAAGCTCGACAGCTGGTTTCCGATATCTCCGGCCCGGATCGCGACGATGGCAGGAACCACGGCGACGAACGGTCCCAGGACGCGCGCGAAGGAACGCGTGCGCTCCGCGGACGTGGTGGGTGTCTGCATAGTTGCGCCCCTTTCGCCGGCAGTGGCGGCGCGGTCACTGCCAGTCCATTAGACCACTGGTCTATAAATTAGACCAGTGGTCTAATCGAGCGCAATACCGTCACCGGAAAACCGTTGTACCAGTGCTTTTCGGTCCAGCTTGCCGATCCCGCGACGGGGGAGTGTCGGAACGACATGCAACTCGCGTGGCGCGGCCGTGGTGTCCAGAGATTGCGCGACGTGAGCGCGTAACGCTTCCAGGGTCGGTGGCGTCGCACCGGCGACGACGACCGCAGCGACCACGCGCTGCCCCAGCCGATCGTCGTCGATCCCGAACACCGCGCACTCGGCCACCGCGGGATGGGTCGACAACACCGCCTCCACCGGACCGGGAAGCACCGTCAAGCCACCGGTGCTGATCGCGTCGTCAACGCGACCGAGCACGGTCAGGTGTCCCGAGGAGTCAAGGACGCCAATGTCATTGGTGGAAAACCAGCCTGGCTGGACGAATGGGTCCGGCTCGACAGGATTGCGGTAACCCTGCGCCAAGGTCGGACCCCCGATCGCGATCCGCCCGTCGTCCCCGATACGCAGCTGCACACCCGACAACGGCACCCCGTCATAGACACAACCGCCGGCGGTCTCGCTCATGCCGTAGGTGCGCACCACCCGCACCCCGGCGGCCGCCGCTGCGTCCACGATCGGTTGCGGCGCAGGGCCTCCGCCCAACAACACCGCGTCCAGCTCGGCCAGTGCCGCCGTGGCCGCGGGAACGGTGAGCGCCTTGGCCAGTTGGGTGGCGACCAGCGAGGTGTAACGCCGGCCGGCACCGAGTGCCGCCACCGCCGCGGGCAACCGCGTGACATCGAAACCCATTGCGACATCGAGCTGCACGGGGGCGGTGCCGGACACCAGACTGCGTACCAGAACTTGGATCCCGGCGATGTGGTGCGGGGGTAGCGCCAGCAGCCAGCTGCCTGGTCCGCCCAACCTGTCGTGCGTGGCGGTGGCGCTGGCCGCCAGTGACCCACCGGTCAGCAGAGCACCTTTGGGCACCCCGGTGGTTCCCGATGTGGCTACCACCAGGGCGATGTCGTCGCCGATGGGATCGCCCACCCGCAGCGCGGTCAGGGCAGACGGGTCGGTGTCGGGGCCTACCGGCGTGAACGCGGCGTCGTGGCCGTCCAGAACGCCCTGCAAGGCGGGCAGGAGGGCGGAGACGGCATCACCGGGTGGGATGGTCAGCGCACGCAGGCGTGCTATGGGTTTCCTCCGTTGGTGGGGGCGTCGTTGGTAGGAGCGTCGTCCAGCAACCAGCCCTTTGCCGCCAACCGCTCTCGCACCCGTTCGACGTCCTCTGGAGCGGGCAGTTCGTTGGTCAAGCGGGCGATCAGTACCCCGATGTCGATGCGGTCGAACTCGCCGCGGCCGATCAATTCACGGGCGACGTCTTTGACCTCGTCGTTGGTCAGGCGTCGTGACAACAGAGCCAACAGCGGAACGTAATCGTTCTGCGGCACACCATCGGGGTACCCGGCGCGCAGCCAGGCGACGATCGAGGTGAGAAATTTGTTCATGCTGCGTCAACTTCCCCGCGCCGACACCGGAAGGAACATGTCAGCTGCAATATTACGTCTAATCAAGACCAAACACCTCGTCCCAATGGCCCCAGTCATCCCACTGCCAGCCGATGCGGTGCTCGATGAAGTCACGGGCGATGAACAGCACGCCGGCCAATACCGCGGCGAGCAACAGCGCGAAGATCATCCACCGCAGCAGGGTCAATTCCCGGCGGTGCTCAGTCGGTCCATCCGCTGCGGCACCCAAGCGCACCCCGACGGCGAACAAGGCCGGCAGCGCGGTGCCGACCAGCAGGCCGAAGATCAGGATCTTGGCGGTGGCCACGTAGTCGAACCAGGTGCTCACGGTGTTCACGCACCGCCCCCCTCCGTGCCGATCTCGCGAGACGGGCCAGGCGGAGTCGGTTGCGGTGCAATCACTTCGAGGCCATCGGTCATATGTGCACCCCAATCGGCGGTGACATTGGTGTGGTCGACGGGGACCTTGCGGGACTGCAGCCAGATGAGCGCGGAGACACCCACTAGCAGCACCAGCCCGGTGATGGTGCCGGGGTAGCCGCCGATGCGGTGGATCAGGTGGTAGGTGCCCGCGCCGATGGCCCCGGCCAGCGGCAGGGTGATCACCCAGGCGGTCGCCATCCGCCGGGCAACACCCCAGCGCACGTTGGCCCCGGGCTTGCCCAGGCCCGAACCCAACACCGATCCCGTCACCACCTGTGTGGTCGACAGCGAGTAGCCGAAATGACTGGACAGCAAAATGATGGCCGCCGAGGATGATTCGGCGGCCATGCCTTGGGGGGATTCGATCTCGACGAGCCCCTTGCCCAGGGTGCGGATGACTCGCCATCCACCGAAATAGGTTCCGGCAGCCATCGCCACCGCACACGACACGATCACCCACAGCGGCGGCGTGACGTCGGTCTTGTAGGCGGCGCCGTAGGAGATCAGTGCGAGGAAGATCACGCCCATGGTCTTCTGGGCATCGTTGGTGCCGTGCGCCAGTGACATCAGGGCGGCAGAGAAAACCTGGCCCCGCCGGAAGTCTCGCAGGGTGCGCCCGTGGGGGACTGCCCGTGTCAGGCGGTAGACCAGCCAGGTTCCGACGGTCGCAACCAGGGTCGCGGCGAGCACGGCGATCACAGTGGGCACCAGCACCTTCGAGACCACCCCGGGCCAACGCACCCCGGCCGTGCCGGCCGCGGCCAGCATGGCCCCCACCACCCCACCGATCAGCGCGTGTGAGGAGCTCGACGGGATGCCGAACAACCAGGTCGCCAGGTTCCAGACGATGCCGCCGACCAAACCGGCGAACATAACTTCCAGCGTCACCAGGTTGGTGACCACTAGATCCTTGGCCACCGTGGCCGCCACTTGGGTCGACATGAACGCCCCGACAAGGTTGAGGGTGGCGCAGAGCGTTACCGCGGTCTTCGGCTTGAGCGCACCGCTGGCGATCCCGGTGGCGACAGCGTTGCCGGTGTCATGGAAGCCGTTGGTGAAGTCGAAAGCCAGGGCGGTGATCACGACCGTGATCAACAGGAACAGCTCCAAGGTCACCGTGCGGATTTTTGCAGCCGCACGCCTGACTTGTCGAACCGGGTTAGGCGGGCTTGGCCCCGAGCAGGTACCAGCCCAGGTGGTGCCCCAGGAAGTCGCGGGCGATGAAGAGCACGCCGACGACCGCCACGGCCAGGACTACCAGGAAGATCGCCCAGCTGAGAGCGACTAGCAGCGGCCGGCGCGCGCCATCGGTGCCGGCGGTGCCGGCGACTGCAGGAACACTGTTACCTGCCACGTTGACCCGGACCCCGACCGCGAACAGTGCCGGCAACAGCCCGCCGACCAGCAGCCCGAAAACCAGAATCTTGCACGTTGCTGCCAGGTTGAACCACTGACTCATGACCGGATGACCTCACGTGAATTGGGGTCGTCGGTGGAGACGACAGTCAACTTGGCTCCGTCATGGCCGGGCTGGAAGGTCGATCGGAGGGCGTTCTCGACTTCGCGGCCCGCTTCTTCGGGTTGCACGCCGGGGGCGTCGAGACCGCCGGTGAGAGTGCCGTCCCATTCGGCGTTGACGTTGTTGTGGTCGATGCGCGCCCGGCGCGACCGCAGCCAGATCGCCAGGACCGTGGTGATCAGGAGCACCACACCGATGGTGATGCCGGGGTAGCCGCCGATACCGTGGACCAGGCCGTAGGCGCCCGAGCCGACGCCACCGGCCATCGGCAGCGTCACCAGCCAAGCGGCAACCATCCGTCCGGCGACACTCCAGCGCACCTGCGCGCCCGGCTTGCCGACGCCGCTGCCCAGCACCGACCCGGTGGCGACCTGGGTGGTCGACAGTGAGTAACCGAAGTGGCTGGAGAGCAGGATGACTGCGGCTGCGGAGGATTCAGCGGCCATGCCCTGCGGTGGCTTGATCTCGACCAGGCCCTTGCCCAGGGTGCGGATGATCCGCCAGCCGCCGGTGTAGGTGCCCGCCGACATGGCCAGCGCGCAGCTCACGATCACCCACAGCGGCGGCAGCGTGGCCGACGTGCTCACCGCGCCGTAGGACATCAGCGCGAGGAAGATCACGCCCATGGTCTTCTGCGCGTCGTTGGTGCCATGTGCCAGTGACACCAGCGCGGCCGAGCCGATCTGACCGTGCCGGAACACCTTCTCGGACTGTTTCTCGTCGACACCGCGGGTGATGCGGTAGACCAGCCAGGTGCCCACGGAGGCGATCACCGTGGCGATGACGGTGGCGACCACGGCCGGGACCAGAACCTTCGAGACCACCCCGTGCCAGATCACCCCATGCCCGCCGACTGCGGCGATCATCGCTCCCACGATGCCGCCGATCAGGGCGTGCGAGGAGCTCGACGGGATACCGAGCAGCCAGGTGAGCAGATTCCACACGATGCCGCCGACCAGGCCGGCGAAGACGATCTCCAGGGTCACCAGGTGGGCGTCGACCAGGCCTTTGGCGATCGTTGCGGCGACGGCGGTCGACAGGAAGGCGCCGATCAGGTTCAGGCAGGCCGACATGGTGACCGCTGCCTTGGGCTTGAGCGCACCGCTGGCGATCGAGGTCGCCATCGCGTTGCCGGTGTCGTGGAATCCGTTGGTGAAGTCGAAGGCCAAAGCCGTGATCACCACGATGATTAGGAGGAACAGATCAAGGCTCACGAGAGCATCACGGCACTGATTCTGAGGCCTCGATGGGGCCGTTGTCTAACGATCACCCTCGTGAAACGCCGGTGTACGTCGAGACGTATCGAACTGTTTCCCCGTCGTTAACCTCAGGGCTTTTGGGGGCTGTCCTGGCGGGTATCGCGGCGCAGCGGATGATCGTCGGGCACCTCCACGAAGATCAACGTCAGGCCGTCGGGATCGGTGACGTGCATCTCACGTAACCCCCACGGTTCGAGGAGCGCTTCCCGGGTGATGGAGACCCCCCGGCTCTGCAGTTCGGCCTGGGTGGCGGCGACGTCGCGGACCTGCAGCCACAGCGCCCCCGGGAAGTGCGCGGTCGTGTGGCCGGGGTTG
This sequence comes from Mycobacterium sp. SVM_VP21, assembly GCA_024758765.1. Lineage (NCBI taxonomy): Bacteria > Bacillati > Actinomycetota > Actinomycetes > Mycobacteriales > Mycobacteriaceae > Mycobacterium > Mycobacterium cavoris. The sequence goes on along the minus strand of CP101406.1, from coordinate 1,090,638 downwards.
CCGTGGCCAGCCAGTTCGATCAGCGACTGTCCGGCGTAGAAGACCATCCCCGCGCCGTAGTCGCGGGCGATCGCCAGATCGATCTCGTCGCGATAGAACCGCAGTGAGCGTTGATAGTCGGTGGGCCGGAGCAGGATCCGGCTGGCCAGAATCTCCATCAGTCCTCGACCGGCTCGATCCGGTTCCGCTTGACGATCGCGGTGGCCCAACCGGCGTTGAGGTTGTCCAGTGCACGAAACGCCAACGCCAGGCGCGGCGCGATACGGATCGGGCGGTATCGGGCCGCGTCGATCATCCACGCGCCGGCCTCCTGCGCGGTGAGCCCCGGCTTGCCCTGGAACGCCGCGGTGGGCGCGATCATCGGGGTCTTCACCAGCGGGTAGTACAGCGTGGTGGACTGCACGCCGTAGCGGGCCCACTCGCTGTCGATGACCCGGCTGACGGCGCTCAGTGCGGACTTGGAGCCGTTGTATACGCCGAACAGTGGCGAGGAATCGGTGAACACGCCCCAGGTGGCGACGTTGATGATGTGGCCGTCGCCGCGCTCGCGCATCGCCGGGGCGAACCCGCGGATCAGCCGCAGCGGCGAGTAGTAGTTCAGCTGCATGGTTCGCTCGACGTCGTGCCAGCGGTCCAGGGATTCGGCCAGCGGACGGCGGATGGAGCGTCCGGCATTGTTGACCAGGATGTCCACTCCGCCGAACCGCTCGTCGACGTCCTTGACCAGTGCGTCGATCGCCGCCAGGTCAGAGAGGTCGCACGCGATGGCGTGAGCGGTGCCACCGGCGGCGGTGATCCGCTGGACCAGTGCGTCGAGGTTTTCCTGTCGGCGGGCCACGGCGATCACGGTGGCGCCCGCTGCCCCGAACTGTTCGGCGCCGGCTTCTCCGATGCCCGACGACGCCCCGGTCACCAGCACCCGCTTGCCGGTCAGGTCGATGGTCTTGGCACCGGGCCGGTGCATCAGCTGCGCGGCGACCGGGGGACGCATGGTGGCGAGCGTGATCTGGTCGGACAGTCGGCGTAGCGGGCTTCGGCTCATGGTTAGTCAGTCTATGCGGGGCGGAGCCGGTGTCGTCGCTCAGAAGTACCGGGGGAAGCGGCTCCAGTCTGGATCGCGCTTTTCCAGGAATGAATCCCGGCCCTCGACGGCTTCGTCTGTCATGTAGGCGAGCCGGGTGGCTTCGCCGGCGAACAGTTGCTGGCCGACCAGTCCGTCGTCGAGCAGGTTGAAGGCGAACTTCAACATGCGTTGGGCCTGAGGCGATTTGCCGTTGATCTCGCTAGCCCACTGCACGCCGGTGGCCTCCAGCTCGGCGTGGTCGACGACCTCGTTGACCGCGCCCATCTGATGCATCTGCTCGGCGGTGTAGGTGCGGCCCAGGAAGAAGATCTCGCGAGCGAACTTCTGGCCCACCTGCCGGGCCAGATACGCGCTTCCGTAGCCGCCGTCGAAGCTGCCCACGTCGGCGTCGGTCTGCTTGAACCGGGCGTGCTCGCGGCTGGCCAGGGTCAGGTCGCACACCACGTGCAGGCTGTGCCCGCCGCCGGCCGCCCAGCCGTTGACCAGGCAGATCACCGGTTTGGGCATGAACCGGATCAGCCGCTGCACCTCCAGGATGTGCAGCCGTCCGGCGCGGGCGACATCGACGGTGTCGGCGGTCTCCCCGGCGGCGTACTGGTAGCCGCTGCGGCCGCGGATGCGCTGATCCCCGCCGGAGCAGAACGCCCAGCCGCCGTCCTTGGGCGCCGGTCCGTTGCCGGTCAGCAGCACCACGCCGACGTCGGGAGACATCCGGGCATGGTCCAGTGCCTGGTACAGCTCGTCGACGGTGTGCGGACGAAATGCGTTGCGCACCTCGGGGCGGTTAAACGCCACCCGCACGGTCGCGTCGGTGACGTGGCGGTGATAGGTGATGTCGGTCAGGTCGGCGAAGCCGTCGACTGTGCGCCAGATGCTCTCGTCAAAAGGGTTGCTGCTCACGCCTGCGACCGTACCGGGGCGGGCTCGTCAGGTTGCCGGAGCTTGCCGGAACGCTTCGCGCAGGCTCGCGGCGTAGTCCGGGCCCTGCCCGGGGGCGGTGATCGCGTCCAGTCGGGCGACGGCGTCGTCACTGAGCACGATGTCGGCCACCTGCATGTTCTCTTCCAGATGCGCGATCGATCCGGTGCCGGGAATCAGCAGCGTGTTGGCCGAGGTGGTCAAGAGCCAGGCCAGCCCGATCTGGGCCGGGCTGGCACCGGTTTCGTCGGCGATCTCGCGGACGACGGGGTGGTCGGTGACCTTGGGGAAGCCGGGGAACGCCGAGCCGAGCGGGAAGTACGGGACCCAGGCGATGCCTTCGTCGGCGCAGAAGTCGAGCGTGTCTTCCTGAGTGCGGTCGAGCAAGCTGTAGGCGTTCTGCACGCAGACGATCCCGGCCGGCAGTGCCCGCTGCAGAACTTCCAGCCCCACGCTGCTGATCCCGATCGCGGCGATCTTGCCCTCGTCGCGCAACGCGATCATCTCGGCGAGCTGGTCGTCGAGGTCGACGTTCTGATCACCCTCGGGAGCCGGGGCGGGGCCGAGGTCGTAACGCCGCAGGTTGACCACCGGCACGGTGTCCAGGCCCAGTTGGCGCAGGTCGTTCTCGACAGCGGCCCGCAGTTCGGCGGGCTTCTGGGCGGCGGTCAGCGGCACCGGGCCGACGCCGGTGTAGGCGGCACCGACCTTGCTGACGATGACCAACTCGTCGCGGTAAGGCGCCAGTGCCGTGCGGATGCGGTGGTTGACCTCGCCGCCGGCGTAGAAGGACGCGGTGTCGATGTGGTTGACGCCCAACTCGACTGCGCGGCGTAGGACCGCGATGGCGTCGTCGGTGGAGACTTTTGCGTCGAGCTGCATGGCGCCGTAGCCGACACGGGCCACGGCCGGTGTGCCGATGCGGCCGAGGCCGCCGGGCTGGAGTTGGTCGGTCATGGTGCTCCTCGTGAGACACTGGTACAGATACGGAGGGCCCTCCGCATAGGCAGCGTAACAGAAACGGAGGTTCCTCCGCTTTGGTTGGGAGATCCGATGCCCGCCGCAACCGAGAGCGGCTGTTGGCGGCCGCCGCCGCCGCGTTCGGCGGCTCCGACGGGAGCCCGGTTCCGCTGGAATCGATCGCCCGTGACGCCGGAGTCGGCATCGGCACGCTCTACAGGCACTTTCCCAATCGCGAGGCACTAGTCGAGGCCGTCTATCGCGCTGAACTGGGCGACGTCGCGGCTGTCGCTGAACAGCTCGTCACCCGCCACCCACCGAGGGTGGCGCTGCGGCGCTGGATGGACCGCTACGCCGGCTTCGTGGCGGCCAAGCGGGGGATGGCCGAGTCGTTGCGTGCCATCGTCGAGTCCGGCGCGATGGAGCCCAACGAGACCCGCGAGCGCATCGTCGGAGCGGTCGATCTGCTGCTGCGGGCCGGTGCCGCCGACGGCAGTCTGCGCGCTGATGTGCGCGCCGACGATGTCGTGTCGAGCCTGATCGGGATCTTTTTGACCAGCGGCTCACCCGAGCAGACCGGGCGTCTGCTGGATCTGCTGGTTGCCGGAGTAGCAGCCGCTGGCTGACCCGGTGGTTCAGCGAGGCTCGACGGAGGAGAGGCGAAGCTGGGACCGCCGCTTGACCGAGCTGTCTACGGTGGAGACGATGACCATCGATGTGTGGATGCAGCACCCGACCCGGCGGTTCCTCGACCACGAGATGCTGGCGTCGCTGCGACGCTGGACCGGCGGCGCGATGCCCGACGAGGAGATCCCGATCGAAGCCACCGTGTCGGCGATGGATGCGGCAGGCGTGGATTTCGGGCTGCTCAGTGCCTGGCGCGGACCCAACGGCATGGACCTGGTCTCCAATGATGAAGTCGCCGGCTGGGTTCGGGCGCACCCGAGTCGGTTCGCGGGACTGGCCACCGTCGACCTGGATCGCCCGATGGAGGCCGTCCGCGAACTGCGCCGCCGGGTCCGCGACGACGGTTTCGTCGGCCTGCGTGTGGTGCCCTGGTTGTGGAACGCGCCTCCCACCGATCGGCGTTACTACCCACTGTTTGTCGAATGCGTGGAACTCGGCGTGCCGTTCTGCACCCAGGTCGGGCATACCGGCCCGTTGCGACCGTCGGAAACCGGCCGCCCGATTCCCTACATCGACCAAGTGGCACTGGACTTTCCCGAACTGACCATCGTGTGCGGACACGTCGGCTATCCGTGGACCGAGGAGATGGTCGCGGTAGCCCGCAAGCATGAGAACGTCTTCATCGACACCTCGGCCTACACCACCAAGCGGCTCCCGGATGAGCTGATCCGGTTCATGCGAACCCGTACCGGGCAACGAAAGGTGTTGTTCGGCACTAATTATCCGATGATCATGCATAGTCATGCGCTCGATGGTCTCGACGATCTTGGGCTCGATGATCAGGCGCGCGCGGATTATCTGCACGGGAATGCCGAGCGGGTGTTCAAGCTGAGGGGTGAGGACGCATGCCGCCACCCCTAGAAGACATCCTTGACCGCTTACACGTGGTGGCGCTGCCGATGCGCGTCAAGTTCCGTGGCATCACCGTGCGCGAGCTGGCCCTGATCGACGGCCCGGCAGGCTGGGGAGAGTTCGGCGCCTTCGCGGAATACGGACCGCCCGAGGCGGCGCACTGGCTGGCTGCCGCACTCGAGAGCGCCTATCGCCAACTGCCGCAACCCCTCCGCGACCGGATCCCGATCAACGCGACCGTGCCTGCCGTCGCCGCCGAGCGGGTGCCCGAGGTGCTGGCGCGGTTCCCGGGCGCCCGCACGGCCAAGGTCAAAGTCGCCGAGCCCGGGCAGACCCTGGCCGACGACGTCGCCCGCGTCGAAGCCGTCCGCGCGCTCATCCCTATCGTGCGGGTCGATGCCAATGGCGGTTGGACCCTCGATCAGGCGGTCGAGGCGGAAAAGGCATTGGGCGCACTGGAATATCTCGAACAACCCTGCGCCACCGTCGCCGAACTCGCGGAGCTGCGCGCTCGCATTGACACGCCGGTGGCCGCCGATGAGAGCATACGCAAAGCCTCCGACCCCCTGGCTGTTATGAAAGCCGGAGCTGCCGATATCGCAGTACTGAAAGTCGCACCGCTGGGCGGTATTTCGGCGTTGCTGAAGATCGCTGAGCAGATCGGCATCCCGGTGGTGGTCTCCAGCGCGATCGACTCGGCGGTCGGTATCGCGACCGGCCTGCGTGCAGCGGCCGCGCTGCCGGATCTGCAGCACGCCTGCGGGCTGGGCACTGGATCGCTGTTCGTCGACGATATCGCCGAGACACCGGCGCAAAAGGACGGCTACCTGGCCGTACAGCGCGTCACCCCGGACCCCGCGCGGTTGCACGCCCTGGCCGCTTCGCCACAGCGGCGCCAGTGGTGGATCGACCGGGTCCGGGCCTGCCATCAACTGTTGCCCCAGTAAACCCTCACACGCTGGGCAGGCGCGCGTCGATCCCGTTGGCGATCGTGACGGCTTCGTCGCTGACATAGAGCTTGCACGCCAGCACGTCGATGGCGACGTTGTTGGTCACCCGCAGGGCCCGTTGACACGACCAGCCCGCGCTGTCGTCCTGATGCTGGGTCATCCACACCGTGGAGTCGACGTCGGCGACCGTGTCGAATGTCCAGGATGTGCCGGGGTAGCCCTCCTTGGCCGTCGCGAATGTCCGCTCGCCGCAGGAGTTCCAACCGCGGGCGGTGGCGTCGAAGAAGCTCCGTGCCGCATCGCGGCTGGCGAACACCGTCGCGGCTTGAATTACGAAGTGGTCTTGTGCGCTCTCGCTGAGGGTTTGGGTGAGGGTCGCGGTCCATTCCGCCTCGGTATACACCGACTTCTCGACGGGCATCCACGCCGCCAGGCAGTCGCGGTCGGGAAACTGGCGGCCCGAATCGAACATCCGCGTCCGGGAGTCTTTGATACGCATACCGCGCGCGCCCATGATGTCGCTGATGGTGGTCGCCTTCAGCAACAGTTCCGGCAGCATCGCAGCTGTCACCGGGCGGGGCCCGTCCTGATCGGCGGGCACCGCCACGCCGCCGGTCACGCGGGCGCAATCGGCCAGGACGGCGGCGGCCAGCACCAGCGTGCAGGCCAACCTGACGCTCGGTATCCGCATCACCGTCCCCCAGCTGCGCAGTTGCGATCCTGACACCATAAAGCGTCGACGGGTCGCGTACCTTCACTCTGGTGACCAACCTCGCCTACGACGACCGTAATCAGGATGGGGAGCCGGTTCTGTTCATCGCCGGGCGTGGCGGCGCCGGTCGCGGCTGGCACCTGCACCAGGTGCGCGAATTCCAGCTCGCCAGATACCGCCCGATCACCTTCGACAACCGCGGCATCGGTGCTACCGAGAACGCCTCGGGATTCACCACCGAAACCATGGTTGCCGACACTGCGGCGCTCATCGAATCGCTGAACATCGGCCCGGTTCGCATCGTGGCGGTATCGATGGGCTCGTTCATCGCTCAGGAATTGATGCTGGCCCGGCCCGAATTGGTGAAATCCGCTGTCTTGATGGCTACCCGTGGTCGCCACGACCGCGCCCGGGAGTTCTTTTATCAGGCCGAGGCGAAGCTCGCCGAGTCCGGCGTCGAACTTCCCGCCGAGTACGAAGCCAAAGTGCGTCTGCTGGAGAGCTTTTCGCCCAAGACTCTCAGCGATGATGCCGCGATCAAGGACTGGATCGCGATGTTCACCATGTGGCCGGTCAAAAGCACCCCGGGGCTGCGCTGCCAGCTGGACGTGGCGCCGTTGACCAACCGGCTGCCCGCCTACGCCCACATCACCCAGCCGGTGCTGGTGATCGGTTTCGGCGACGACGTCGTGACCCCGGCGCAGCTGAGCCGCGAGGTTGCCGACGCGATCCCGGGCGCGCGTTACCTGGAGATCCCGGACGCCGGGCACCTCGGTTTCATCGAGAAACCCGACCAGGTCAACAAGGCGGCCCTGGAGTTCCTCGCCGAGGTCGACGGCAAGCCCTTCCGGTGGGCGCCGATGCCTGCAGCGCACGACTAGCCTGGTACCAATGACCAACCCCTCGACGGCACAGGCCCGCATCGTCGTCGACGAGCTGATCCGCGGCGGAGTCCGTGACGTGGTGCTGTGCCCGGGATCGCGCAATGCGCCGCTGGCCTTCGCGCTGCACGACGCCGATCGGGCCGGCCGGCTGCGGCTGCATGTGCGCATCGACGAACGCACCGCGGGATACCTGGCTATCGGGCTGGCGGTGAGCGCCGGTGCCCCAGTCTGTGTGGCGATGACCTCGGGCACCGCGGTTGCCAACCTGGGGCCGGCGGTGGTCGAAGCCAACTACGCGCGGGTGCCGCTGATCGTGCTGAGCGCCAACCGTCCCTACGAGCTGTTAGGTACCGGTGCCAACCAGACCATGGAGCAACTCGGCTACTTCGGCACCCAGGTGCGCGCCGCCATCAGCCTGGGGCTGGCCGAGGACGCCCCGGAGCGGATGGATGCCCTCAACGCCACCTGGCGTTCGGCGGTGTGTCGAGTGTTGGTCGCCGCCACTGGATCTCGGACCGCGAATGCTGGTCCGGTGCAGTTCGACATCCCGCTGCGTGAGCCGCTGGTACCCGACCCCAGAACAGACGGGCCACGGGAGCCGCCGGGCCGGCCGCACGGGCGTCCCTGGACTTTGACCCCGCCGGTCAGCTTCGACCAGCCGCTGGACATCGATCTGTCTCCGGACACCGTGGTGATCGCGGGGCACGGTGCGGGCCTGCACCCGAACCTGGCGGCGCTTCCCACCGTTGCCGAACCGACCGCCCCGGTACCGGAGAATCCGCTGCACCCGCTGGCGCTGCCGCTGCTGCGCCCGCAGCAGGTGATCATGGCCGGCCGGCCCACCCTGCATCGTCCGGTGTCGACGCTGCTGGCCGACCCGAGTGTGCCGGTGTATGCGCTGACCACTGGGCCACGCTGGCCCGACGTGTCGGGTAACTCGCAGGCCACCGGCACCCGGGCCGTCACCTCCGGGGAACCGGATCCGGCCTGGCTGCGCCGCTGCGCGGAGCTGAACGCCCAGGCCAATGCCGCGGTGCGCTCGCAGCTGGAGGCGCATCCGCTCACCACCGGCCTGCACGTGGCTGCTGCGGTGGCAGACGCGCTGCGCCCCGGGGATCAGTTGGTGCTGGGCGCTTCGAATCCGGTACGCGACGCCGCACTGGTCGGGCTGGGCAACGCCACGAGCGCCCGAGGCGTCACCGTGCGATCCAACCGCGGGGTCGCCGGCATCGACGGCACGGTGTCTACCGCGATCGGTGCCGCCCTGGCGCATGAGCAGCAGAACCCCGACGCCCGCACTATTGCGCTGATCGGGGATCTGACATTCGTCCACGACAGCTCCGGTCTGCTGATCGGGCCCACCGAACCGAGGCCGCAGGAGCTGACGATCGTGGTCTCCAACGACAACGGCGGCGGCATTTTCGAGCTGCTGGAGCAAGGAGATCCACGGTTCGCCGACGTCTCGTCACGAATCTTCGGCACCCCGCATGACGTCGACATCGCCGCGTTGTGCCACGCCTATCACGTCGAATTCTCCCAGGTCGAGGCCGACACCCTGGCCGCCGCGCTCGCCGAACCCGCCGGCGGCGTGCGGGTGCTCGAAGTCAAAGCCGACCGCTCATCGCTGCGGTCACTGCATGCCGCGATCAAGGCCGCGTTGTGAGACTGCCCGATTACCGGTCCACGAGGGCCTATCGAACGTTGGAGCCGCTGCTGCGCACCTTGATTCGCGGCAACGGCGCACTGCCCCGCAACACGGGGGCCGCACGTCTACTGCGGTGGGCGCGCACCGCAGTGGTGATCCTGGTGTCGTTGGTGACATTGCAGTCGGTGTTGTTGGTGGCCGGGGCGTGGCGCAACGACATCACCATCGAGCGCGACATGGGCGTGGCCGAGGCCGAGGTGCTCAACGCAGGCTTTCGGCGCTCCACCATCGAATTCGTCACGCCGGAGCGGATCACCTACCGCCCTGAGCTCGGCGTGCTGTACCCCTCCGAATTGGCAACGGGGATGCGGATTTACGTCGAGTATGACAAGTCTGATCCGGATCTGGTACGGGTCCAGCACCGTACCGCGGTATTGGCGGTCATCCCGGCCGGATCCGTGGCGGTGATCGCTTGGCTGATCGGGACCGCAGCGTTGGCGGGATGCAACGTCGCCGAACGACGGTGGGCGCGAAAGCAGTCGTAAAGCGGCACTCGCCGCCGCGGGGGCCGAAAGCCCCTCAATATTTACGCGGATGCTGGTTTTTGCTGAAGAGCGCAAAACCGCTTGTTACGCTGCTGCGGATTTCATGCCGTTCGTTTCGTGGCAAACGACGGCCCTCAACGGTGAGGAGACATTCAATGATGCGTCGCGCTGTGGTGCTCGCAGGCATTTTCGCATTCGGGGTGGGTATCGCAACCACTCCCGTTGCCGCTGCAGAGCCGTACTACAAGAACTGTACTGAGGCTCGTAAGGCCGGAGCGGCGCCGATTCGCGAGGGCGAGCCCGGGTATCGCAGGGCGCTGGACCGCGACGGTGATGGAATCGCCTGCGAATAACCAGCGCTGGGGAGCGCCGATCGGCTAGCGCTCGGGCACCAGCCGGTCGAGCCAGCTGGGATCGTCGGTGTCCACCACGGTCTTGGTCGTCAGGTCATAGACCGTCGGGGTGCCGGGGCTCTCCGGGTTCGCCGACAGCAGCTGCACGCGGTTGAAGGCGTTCATCGACGTGGCGTCCACGACCTGCTGCCCAGCGGCGATCCGGTCTACTACGTGGCCGGGCAGTCCGCTTTCGCGAGCGGTGGCCGCGATGTCCGCCACACTGGGTGTGCCGCCGTTGCGGTACAGGTCGGTCACGAACGCTTGGTAGGCACCGGCCGAGGTAGCCGGGTCGGCCGCTGCCATCAGTGCGTTGCCGACGCGCGCCGAGGTGTCGTTTTTGCGGCGGGGATCCAGAAACGTCATCCACCGGTAGGTCACCGCGACGTCGCCGGCGACCAGGTGCCGGCTCAGGGCGTCACTGGAGGCTGCCTCGAATTTCGCGCACTCCGAGCACTGAGGATCGCAGAAGATCTCCAGCTGCACCGGGGCGGAGGCCGTTCCGACCAGCACGCCGAAGTGGTCGGCGCTCCACGCCGTGCCGGGTTCATGCGCCGGTCCCAGCTTCGCCTCTCCTCCGTCGAGGCTCGCTGAACCGCCGGGTTCATGCGCCGGTCCCAGCTTCGCCTCTCCTCCGTCGAGGCTCGCTGAACCGCCGGGTTCATGCGACTCGGGGTCGGCTGCTGCCGGTCCCGCCAATGCCCCGCCGACGACCACCAGTGCTGCCAATGTGCCCAGCCAAGACCGCATTCCAGCACCCTATCGAAAGGCGGGTACCGTCGACCGGGTGAGCCGCGCCAGCCTGGACAAAGACCCTCACGCCGTGGCGTCGATGTTCGACGGCGTCGCTCGTCGCTACGACCTGACCAACACGGTGCTGTCCCTGGGGCGGGACCGCTCCTGGCGTAAGGCCACCCGGAAAGCACTTGAGTTGCAGCCGGGGGAGAAGGTGCTCGACCTGGCCGCCGGCACCGCGGTGTCGACCGTGGAGCTGGCCCGCTCGGGTGCCTGGTGTGTGGCCGCGGACTTCTCGGTGGGGATGCTGGCCGCCGGTGCCGGCCGGCCCGTGCCCAAGGTCGCCGGGGACGCCACCAAGCTGCCTTTCAGCGATGAGGTGTTCGACGCCGTGACGATCAGCTTCGGGTTGCGCAACGTCGTCGACCACACCGCGGGTCTACGGGAGATGGCCCGGGTGACTCGGCCCGGCGGCCGGCTGGTGGTGTGTGAGTTCTCCACCCCGACCGTGCCGGTGTTCGCCACCGCGTACAAGGAGTACCTGATGCGGGCGCTGCCGGCGGTGGCACGCGCGGTGTCATCGAACCCGGAGGCCTACGTCTACCTTGCCGAATCGATCCGCGCCTGGCCGGATCAGGCCGCGCTGGCCCAGCAGATCGGCGCGTCGGGCTGGTCGGACGTGAGCTGGCGCAATCTCACCGGAGGCATCGTCGCGCTGCACTCGGCCCGCAAACCGCGGTAACCCCGCGCGAGCCAAGGGCCTAGGAAGCCGGGTCGAACCGGAACACCGCGATGCGGCCGGCGAGTGCCTCGACCTCGTCGGGGGTGCCCTTGTCCACCAGGCCGGCCTGCCGGAGGAAGCGAGCGCCGACGGGCACCTGCACCGGGAACGCCCGCAACACCGGACGGGCCGCCTCCGCCGAGAGCTCGACGATGCGCACCGGCCGTTCGTGGCGGCCGTGGCGCAGCAGGCCTGAACCGGCCGCCCGGGCATTGAGCGCCCAATCGGCCTTGGGGAAACCCGCCACCGTGTAGAGCTGCCCGTCGACGGTGAACGGTGTCATCGGGGTGCTGCGCGGCTGACCGGACTTGCGGCCCGGCACCGTCAACACCATCGGCGGGCCCATCGGGATGCCCAGCTTCTGCAGGCCGATCATCACCTTGTTCACCGGTTTCAGCCAGCGCGGCGGCTTCGGGTCACTCATGGCGAGGCTCCTTTTCAGCCCAGGTGCGCCGAGAGCAACCAGCCCGCGGCCGACTTGCGGCCGCCCGGCTCGTCGCGCAGGGGAACGCCGCCGAACCCGGAAAACTCGTCGGGGAACACCGCATGCAGCCGCGCCGGCTTGATCTCGTCGATCACCCAGTACTTCGACACCACTTCACGCAGTTCGTCAGCGGTCACCGCGAACGGCGGGCCCTCGGGAATGGCCGCCTTGTCGAAGACCAGCACGAAATACGACGCCCCCGGCGCGGCTGCGCGCACGATGGACTGCTGGTAGCCCTCGCGGGCCTCCACCGGGATCGAGTGGAACAGCGTGCTGTCGACGATGGTGCCGAAGCGGCCGTCATAGCCGGAGAAGTTGCTGATATCGGCGACTTCGAAGGAGGCGTTGGTCAGGCCGAGTTTGGCGGCCTCGGCGCGGGCCAGGTCAATAGCGGTGGGCGAGCTGTCAAGGCCCACGGTGGTGTGCCCTTGTTTGGCCAGGTGCAGCGAGATGGCGGCCTCGCCGCAGCCGACGTCAAGGATGTCGCCGTGGAATTTGCCCTGCTCGATCAGTGTGGCCAGCTCGGGTTGGGGTTCCCCGATGCTCCACGGTGGTTTGACGCCCGCTCCCATTCGGTCAGATTCGCCGCGGTAGACGGCGTCGAACTGGAACTCCATTGATTCGCTCATTACTCCGGTATAGCAACGCGCCCGATGCATGTCAACGACGTTGATATACCTTTGGCGTCGGCGCTAGGCGAACGGGCGGCGGCGGTCGATCAACCGGGACATCCGCCCCCCTCCGCGCCAGGCCCGCGCCACGAAGTCCGCGTCCTCGTCGGTGACCAGGTTGGCCATCACCCGCACCGCCACCCGCATCAACATCGTCGAGCGCATCGCCAGCGGGCCAGTGGCCGGCAGAAACCGGGGGAACGTCAGCAGCAGCGCAAGTCGCCGTGCCACCGAGAACCCGCGCGCGTAGTGAGCGGCCAGCAACTCCGGCCACGCCTGGGTAAGGTCGGTGCCGCCCGCATTCTCCAGTAGTTCGACGGCCAGCCGCCCGGTCTCCAGGCCGTAGTCGATGCCCTCGCCGTTGAGTGGGTTGACGCAGGCTGCGGCATCGCCGATCAGCATCCAGTTAGGCCCGGCGACACCCGAGACCGCGCCGCCCATCGGCAGCAGCGCGCTGGCCGGCGCACGCACCGGGCCCTCGAATCCCCACTCTTCGCGGCGCAGGTCAGCGTAGTAGGACATCAACGGCCGCAGCGCCACGTCGGCGGGCCGTTTGACGGTGGCCAGCGCGCCGACGCCGATGTTCACCTCGCCGTTGCCCAGCGGGAAGATCCAGCCGTAGCCCGGCAGAACCTCACCCTCGGGTGATCGCAGCTCCAGATGCGATGTCAGCCATGGTTCGTCGCTGCGCGGCGAGGCCAGATAACCGCGAGCGGCCACCCCGTACACCGTCTCCTGGTGCCACTGGCGACCCAGCACGCGGCCCAGCGTGGAGCGAGCCCCGTCGGCAACGATCAGCGCGGTACAGGCGACCTCCGTGCCGTCGGCCAACACCACCGAGCGCACTCGTCCGGCCGCGTCGTGTTGGGCACCGACGGCCTTGACGCCCAACAACATTCGGGCACCAGATTCCTCGGCGACCTTGCGGATGCGCTCGTCGAGTTCAGTACGCGGCGCCGCGCTGCCGGTCGACGGGAACGAGGGGCCGGGCCAGTCCACCTCGATCTCGCTGCCGAAGCCGGCCATTCGCAGACCCCGGTGCCGGATATGGCTGTCCAGCCACTCACCGAGCCCCAGTAACTCCAGCTGTTCGACCGCTCGCGGGGTCAGGCCGTCGCCGCACGGCTTGTCCCGCGGGAAGGCAGCCGAATCGACCACCAGCACGTCGCGGCCCGCTCGCGCGGCCCAGGCGGCCGCCGCCGACCCCGCCGGTCCCGCACCGACTATCACCACCTCGGCCACCGTCTCAGCGCTGGAATTCACACTGACCAGTATGTTGGAGCCGTGAGGACACCGGCGAACGTGGTGGCGGGGTTGGATTTCGGCGGCTTGGGGGACCCAGGCTTCGCGGACCGGGTCCGCGATGGGGTTGCCCGCATCGAAGAGCTGATGGACACCGAGTTGCGCGGTGGCGACGGCCTGATGACCGAGGCTGTGACGCACTTGTTCGACGCTGGCGGAAAGCGGTTCCGCCCGCTGTTCACGGTGCTGTCGGCGCAGCTGGGTCCCGAAGCGGACGCCTGGCAGGTGACGGTGGCCGGTGCGGTGATCGAGCTGGTGCACCTGGCCACGCTGTACCACGACGACGTGATGGATGAGGCGCAGATCCGCCGCGGGGCACCCAGCGCCAATGCGCGGTGGGGCAACAACATCGCGATCCTGGCCGGTGACTATCTGTTCGCCACCGCTTCACGATTGGTGTCGCGGCTGGGTCCGGATGCGGTGCGGATCATCGCCGAGACGTTCGCCCAGCTGGTGACCGGACAGATGCGCGAGACCCGCGGGGCGGCCGAAGGTATGGACTCGATAGAGCACTACCTCAAGGTCGTCTACGAGAAGACGGCCTGTCTCATCTCGGCGTCGGGCCGATTCGGTGCGACGTTCTCCGGTGCTGACGACGGCCAGATCGAGCGACTGGCCCGTCTGGGTGGGATCGTGGGCACCGCCTTCCAGATCTCCGACGACATCATCGATATCGATTCCGATCCCGATGAGTCCGGCAAGCTGCCCGGCACCGATCTCCGCGAGGGCGTGCACACCCTGCCGGTGCTTTACGCGCTGCAGGAAACTGGTGCCGACGCTGAGCGGCTGCGCGTGCTGCTGGCCGGCCCGGTCACCGAGGACGCGGCGGTCGAGGAGGCGCTGGGGCTGTTGCGGGCGTCGGCCGGAATGGTCAAGGCCAAGCAGACGGTGGCCGACTATGCCGCGCAGGCCCGCGCGGAGTTGGCTGAGCTGCCCGACTGTGTTGGGCGGGCGGCATTGGCCAGCCTGGTCGACTACACCGTCAACCGGCACGGCTGACCACGATTGCGGAACTCGTGGGTCGTCGGCGGCGTTTAATGAGCACGATGGTCGTTCTCCAAGGAGGAAGTCGATGACCTGGCACCCGCACCACAACACTGCGAAGACGTTCTTTCTGCTGTTCGTGATGTCGGCGTTGATCGTCTTGGTGGGTCGGGCGTTCGGACCGCAGATGATGTGGGTGGCGGTGCTGTTCGCGGTGGGAATGAACGCCTACACCTACTTCAACAGCGACAAGCTGGCGCTGCGGGCCATGCGGGCCCAGCCGGTGACCGAGGTGCAGGCGCCGGAGATCTACCGGATTGTTCGGGAGCTGGCTACCACCGCCCACCAGCCGATGCCCCGGTTGTACGTCAGCGACACCAACGCGCCCAACGCCTTCGCCACCGGCCGCAACCCGCGCCACGCCGCGGTGTGCTGCACCAGCGGAATCCTGCGACTGCTCAACGAGCGTGAGTTGCGCGCGGTGCTCGGACATGAGCTGTCGCACGTGTACAACCGCGACATCCTGATCTCATGTGTGGCCGGCGCGCTGGCCTCGGTGATCACCGGTTTGGCCAACATGGCGATGTTCATGGGAAACCGCCGCGACGGCAACCCGCTGGCGATGCTGCTGGTCGCCTTGGTGGGTCCGCTGGCGGCCTCCGTGGTGCGGATGGCTGTATCGCGGTCGCGCGAGTACCAGGCCGACGAATCCGGTGCCGTGCTCTCGGGTGACCCGCTGGCGCTGGCATCCGCGCTGCGCAAGATCTCCGATGGCGTGGAACTCGCCCCGCTGCCGCCCGAGCCGGAACTGGCCAGCCAATCGCACCTGATGATCGCCAATCCGTTCCGCGCGGGGGAGAAGGTCGGTCAGCTGTTCGCCACCCACCCCCCGATGGCCGACCGGATTCGGCGCCTGGAAGACATGGCCCGCGGGTAGGGCCCCTCCCCGAATCCCCCTGCCGGAATCCCCCTGCCCGGCACGGCACCATCCTTCAGCGCCCCACCTATCCCTGCCGTCGCACCCGCCACTTCCGCCCCTGCGCTTGGGGATATGTGGCTTGTCGAATCGGATAGCGCATGCGCTACTGCCGGACATGAACCATTACACCTATCGCGCTGAATGGTCGCGTGAGCACCACGAGTACGTCGGTCGCTGCCTCGAACTGCCGTTCCTGACCCATTGGGCGCCGAACATGCGGGAGGCTATCGCCGGCGTCGAGCGCGCTGTCGACGAACACCTCGCCGAGTGTGAAGGCGACGGCGTGCCGGCCCCGATCACCGACCGGAACTTCAGCGGCACCTTCCTGGTCCGCACGTCACCGTCGCTGCACGCCCGGCTCGCTGTCGAGGCCGCCGATCAGCACGTGTCGATGAACCACTGGATCGTGCAGAAGCTGGCTGATCGCCCGCCGAGCAGCCTGCTCGATTGGTGATATCGGCTGCGCTATCCGATTCGAACTCATCCCACCCCCCTCCGCGGGGACGCAAGTGGCGGTTGGGGCCAAGCCAATGGGATCCGTCTTAGAACCCGGAGCCGGTGACCTCATGTCCGGGCGCCTCGGCGATCAGTCCACGGTAGGCCTGCTCCACCGTCGAACCGTGGTTGATCACGCCGTCGACCTCGCGCGCGATCGGCATGCTCAGCCCGTACTGTGCGGCGAACTTCATGATCACGCTGGCAGCCCGGACACCCTCGGCCACCTGGTTCATCGACGCGATGATCTCGTCGATCGATTTGCCAGAGCCCAGCTGCTCGCCGACATAGCGGTTGCGGCTGCGCTGGCTGGTGCAGGTGACGATCAGGTCGCCCATCCCGGCCAGGCCCGCGAAAGTGTCGCGGGCTCCACCCATCGCCTCGCCGAGCTTGGACATCTCGCGCACTGAACGCGACATCACCATGGCGCGGGTGTTCTCCCCGATCCCCAGCGAGTAGCCCATCCCGACCGCGATCGCGTACACGTTCTTCAGCGCGCCGGCCATCTCGACCCCGACCACGTCGTCGGTGGTGTAGACCCGGAATCGTTTGGTGCGGAACAGCGACGCCAGCTCGCAAGCCTGGCCCGGGTCGGGCATCGCCAGCACCGCCGCCGCGGCGTAACCCTCGGCGACCTCGCGGGCGATGTTCGGGCCGGCCAGGATGCCGGCCGGATGCCCGGGCAGCACCTCGTCGACGATCTGCGACATCCGCATGTTGGTGCCCTGTTCGAGGCCCTTGACCAGCGACACCACCGGCACCCAGGGGCGCAGCTCGGTGGCCAGCTCCTCGAGCACTCCCCGGAAGCCGTGCGACGGTACCGCCATCACGACCACGTCGGCGCAGTGCGCGGCCTCGGCGAAATCAGTGGTGGCACGCAAGGTGTCGCTGAGCTCGACGTCGTTGCCCAGGTAGCGACTGTTGCGGTGGTTGTCGTTGATGTCGGCGGCGGTCGCCTCCGATCGCACCCACTGCAGCGTCGGTGCACGGCGCGAGCAGATGGACGCCACCGTGGTACCGAACGATCCGCCTCCGAGCACGACGACATTGGGGGTACGAGTAGCAGCAGGCATGAGCGACAGCGTATTGCCGTCGTCACGGCTGCACCCCCGGTTTGTGAACATGTCGCCTAAACGGCGGACCAACCCCCGTCGATCGACAGCGTGGTGCCGTGAATATTGGCGGCGTCGTCACTGGCGAGGAACACCACGGCGGCCGCGACCTCGGCCACGGTGCTCATCCGCCGCGACGGAATCCGGGCCAGCACGGGTGCCACGTGCTCTTCGAACTCCGCGTTGCGTTCGGTCCGGATCGGTCCGGGGGCAACGGTATTGACGCGCACGCCGGAGGGGCCGTATTCGTCGGCCCATGACTTGGTCAGCGAGTGGATGGTGGCCTTGGTTGCGCTGTACAGGGCTGAATTCGCCGACCCGATCAGTCCGCTGATCGAACCGACGTTGACGATCACGCCGCTGCCGCGCTGTGCCATGGCGGGCGCGAGCGCGCCGGTCAGCAGGAACGGGGCGAACACGTTGATTGCGAACGCGTCGCGGATCTGTTCCTCGGGGACCTCCGCGGTGGGTGACGGCATCAGGATCATGGCGGCGTTGTTGACCAGGATGTCGATCGAACCGCCCGCGGCCGCAGTCGCCTCGGTGGCCAGCCGGGTGATCTCGGTGCCGCCGGCGCCCAGATCGGCCCCGATGAACGCGGCCTGGCCGCCCGCTGATTCGATGCGCTCCACGATGCCGGCGCCGCGTTTCGGATCGCGCCCGCTGACGAGGACCGATGCGCCGGCCTGCGCCAGCGCGGTGGCGATGCCGGCCCCCAATCCGGCGGTAGAACCGGTGATCAATGCTGTGCGGCCTGCAAGCCGCGTACTGTTTGGACTCATGAGTCCAGATAGTTCACCTATCAAAATGGACCCGCAAGTCCAGAAATTGACCAGCAAGGGGGCCGCCACTCGGTGGCGGATCATCGAGGGCGCCGCCGCGGAGATCCGCGCCGGTGGGGTGTCGGCCACCACGCTCGATGACATCCGGGCGCGTACCCAGACCTCCAAGAGTCAGCTGTTCCATTACTTTCCCGGCGGTAAGGATCAGTTGCTGCTCGCCGTGGCCGAGCACGAGGCTGAGCTGGTGCTCGCTGATCAGCAGCCCTACTTGGGCGAGCTCACGTCCTGGGCGGCCTGGCAGCGCTGGCGTGACGCCGTGGTCGACCGCTACCGCCGACAGGGACAGCACTGCCCGCTGGCGGTGCTGATGTCCGAGCTCGGGCGAACCACGCCGGCCGCCCAAGCGGTCACGTCGGCCCTGATCCGGCAATGGCACGCCGAGATCGCGACGGGGATCCGCGCCATGCAGCAGGGCGGCAAGATGGCGGGGCGTATCGACGCCGATTCGGCGGCAGCGGCTCTGCTGGCGGGCATCCAGGGCGGCGTCGGCATCTTGCTCGCCACCGGTGATCTCGGCTTTTTGGAGGCCGCGCTGGACCGCGGCATTGCCGCGCTACGTACCGAGACGTGACCTATCCGGCCAGCGGGATCGCCTCCCCGGCCCGCCCGAACACCATTGATTCGGTGATCTCGTCGAACCGGAAGTCCAGGGCGTCGGCGAAGTAGTTCTGCCGCACATTCCACGGCCGCTTGGTGCCCGACCGCGGCAGCGCATGCGGTGCGCGCAGCACATAGCCGGCCTGGATGTCCCACGCCGACTTCTCGGCCATCGGCTCATCGCCGAGGTGCGGGTAGGCGTGGGTGTAGCCCCGCGAGGCCATGTACGCCAGCAGCTTGGCGGTCGCTCGGGCGGTGATGTCGGCGCGCAGCGTCCAGGAGGCGTTGGTGTAGCCGACGCACCAGAACAGGTTCGGCACATCCTCGAGCATGTGCGCCTTGTAGACGAATCGGTCGGTGGACTTGATCTCGTTGCCGTCCAGGCTGATCCGTACCCCGCCAAGTGCCTGCAGCTGCAGGCCGGTGGCGGTGACGATGATGTCGGCATCCAGATGCGCCCCGGACTGCAACGTGATGCCGGTGGCGTCGAAGTGGTCGATCCGGTCGGTGACCATCTCGACCCGCCCGGCGCTGATCTCGGCGTAGAGGTCGGAGTCGGGAATCAGACACAGCCGCTGGTCCCACGGTTCATATGGTGGCTTGAAGTGGGTGTCCACGGGATAACCCGGCGGCAGGTTCTGTACGGCCGTGCGACGCAGGATCCACTTCAACAGCGGCGGAGTCTTGCGGGCCAGGAACCAGACGTAGCCCTCGAACATGGCCATCACGAACCGGATGATCGGGTGGGCCAACTTGCGGGGCAACAGTTTTGCCACCACGTCAACGAAACGGCTGTACATGGTCGCCGAGATCAGATACGTGGGGGTGCGCTGCAGCAGGGTCACGTGGGTGGAGCGCTGCGCCAACGCCGGGACCAGTGACATGGCGGTGGCGCCGCTGCCGATCACCACCACCTTCTTGCCGGTGTAGTCCAGATCTTCGGGCCAGTGTTGGGGGTGCACCAGCGTCCCCGCAAAGGTCTCGGATCCCGGGAAGTCCGGGGTGTAGCCCTCGTCGTAGTTGTAGTAGCCGGAGCCGAAGAACACGAACCGGCCGCGATAGGTCCGCTGGGTGCCGTTCTCGTCCGCCGTCACCGTCCAGGTGTCGGTCGACGAATCCCAGTCGGCCGACACCACGTGGTGGTTGAACCGGATGTGCTCGTCGATGCCGTGCTTGTGTGCGGTGTCGGTCAGGTAGTCGCGGATCTCGTCGCCGTTGGCGACGCGTTCGCGCCGGGTCCATGGCTCATACGGCAGGCACAGCGTGAAGATGCTGCTGTCCGAGCGCACCCCGGGATAGCGGAACAGGTCCCACGTCCCGCCGATGCGCTCACGCCGTTCCAGGATGACGTAGCGGGTGCCGGGGTTGCGTTCGGCTATGCGGTACGCCGCGCCAATACCGGAGATGCCCGCTCCGATGATGACGACGTCCACGACCTCTTCGGTAGTCACGAGCCCCAGCCTAAGCACGCAGAGGCGGTCGGACCAGCGGTACCGGTTACCGGTAATTCACAAACTGCAAGGCGACGTCCAGATCGGCGCCTTTGAGCAGTGCCTGGACCGCCTGCAGGTCGTCGCGCTTCTTCGACGACACCCGGATCTCGTCGCCCTGGACCTGGGATTTGACGCCCTTGGGGCCCTCGTCGCGGATCAGCTTGTTGATCTTCTTGGCGTGCTCGGCGTCGATACCCTGCTTGAGGCTGCCGCTGACTTTGTAGGTCTTGCCCGACGGCTGCGGGTCCCCGGCGTCGAACGCCTTCATGGAGATGTCGCGGCGGATCAGTTTCTCCTTGAACACGTCGACGGCAGCCTTGACCCGCTCCTCGGTGGAGCTGACCAGCTCGATGCTCTCCTCGCCCTTCCAGGCGATGGTGGTGTCGGTGCCGCGGAAGTCGAACCGGGTGGCCAGCTCCTTGGCGGCCTGGTTCAAGGCGTTGTCGACCTCCTGCCGGTCGACCTTGCTGACGATGTCGAACGATGAGTCCGCCACGAGATCTGTCCTCTCCTTGAGTTGTGCTGGCCGTTTGCGTCTGAGGTACATCCTCGTTGTAGTCTGCTAGGCGCACTACGGCAGGTTGCCCGAGCGGCCAATGGGAGCGGACTGTAAATCCGTCGGCGGAAGCCTACACAGGTTCGAATCCTGTACCTGCCACAACTGATCAGGCCCCCTACTTAGGGGGCCTGACTTTTTCTCAAGGCCCAGAATTGTCACGGATTGTCACAACTTGCGCGAAACTCTGCGCTGCGAGGGTCAGCGCCTCCGGCTTCGGATTCACGTAGGTCTGCATCGTGAACGCCTTCGAGGCGTGCCCGAGCCATGCGGAAATCAGGGCGATCGGCACGCCCTTGAGGTGCATCAGTGAATGGCACCGGCTGGCCAATCTGGCCTGGCAGAGCAGTGATGACCGCGCTGTGATTGCCAGCGAGGTACCGCCGCATGTGCCGCTGCTGGAGTTCGCCCGAAAGTGGCATGCCGATCGTGCTCAACAGGCGGGTGACGCGTCTGGATGACGATGGTTTGACGCACCACCGCGTAGAAGCGCCCCCGACCGTTATGGTCGGGGGCGCTATTCGTCGTTCAGGGCGCTATCCGCCGAGACTGGGGCAGTAGACGGCACGGGCATCGTGCACGAATGCCACGGCTTCGCGGTACGGCATCCCAGCCCTGTTCATGTCCAGGACCAGATCGTTGGCGGTCCATCCCTCGGCCATGCTTTGGCAGAAATTTTTGGCGGTGGCGATGGCCCCACTGGGGTGACTGTTTCCGACGCCATCGCGGGCGAGCATCTGGGTGAATAGGGCATCAGGCGGCAGTGGTTCCGGCGGAACTGGCGGCTTAGCCTCGGCGACGGTGGTCACCGGCGGCGGGGCCGGCATCGCGGTGATCACCGGTGGCGCCGGCGCCTCGGCGGTCACCGTCACCGTGCTGGGTGCAGGCGGTGGGGCTGCAACTGATGCACTGGTTGTCCCGACGCCCGCCGTCGGTGCCACTGGCTGGCCCACGAAGTAGATGCCCCCGGCCAGCGCACCGGCGGCCGCCAGGATGCCCGCGGCCAGCACGGCGGGCCGCCACCACGACGCCGACTGCTCGCCGGCGTCCAGCTCGGCCGGCTCAGCGCTGTACGCCATCTCCGCGACCGGCGCCGACTGCGTCGGTTCGACGGACGTTGCCGGGTCCGTGGATCACCCATCGGCTACCGCTTGCTGCGGATGGTGTGATGGATCGCGAACGCCGTCCAGATCAGCGTCCACATGCCGCCCCATATCACCCAAAAGACACCCAGGCCGACACCGATCCCGCTTCCATCCTCGGAGGTGAACGCCGGGATGCCGAACAACAGGGTGACCATCAAAGAGAAGACTGCGACGACCGCGAACCCGTAGTGGATGGTGATACGGCCATCCGACTGCGGGGCCGGCGACTGCTGGCCTGGCGGCGGCAGTGGCGCGGTGTGCGCCGTCCACTCATAGCCGTCGTGGAAACGGAGCATCGGGGCGCCGTCGGGGTCGGCGCGCCAGCCGGGCTGATTGGTCACGGTCTAGCACCATAACCGGCCGTGGCTCGCCACTGGGACGGTTCCCTGGAAAATCGTCCACCGCATGATCTCGTCCGGGCACCCAGGCTGCGGCACGTCGAAAGTTGTCACGGAGTTGTCACAACTCGTGCGATACGAGACGATTTGCCGTGTGACGCAGTGAGACGGTTTGCGCAGGTCATTCCAGTTTTGTGCGACAGCATGAGTTAGCCAGAAACACCATTTAGCGGACTGTAAATACGTCGGCGAAGCCGACACAGGTTCGGATCCTGTACCTGCCACACACTGGTCAGGCCCCCGTTATTTGGGGGCCCTGACGTCTTTCCAGGCTGAGCGCGCATGCGGGCAAGGCCAGCTTTCAGTACGCCGATCGTTGCGAACTGGTCGGCGTGATCCCGTGATGCAGTTCGGCGACGTCGGGGTGAGCCCGGGTGCGGGACTTCCACGCGTTCTCGCCATAGGTGTTGAAGATGGGGTTGTCCGGATCGGTCTCGACGCCCCGGGCCAGGACAGCCAGCTCGGCGGGCAAGGTGATGCGCGGAACGGTGGCATCCAGCGCCGGGTTGAGAAAGTACGGAACAGATATCCGGTCGGTGCCGGGTTGCGGCGAGCGCACTCGGTGACGCGTGGCCCGCAGGTAGCCGTCGGTCGCGACTTCGAGCAGTTCGCCGATGTTGACGATGAACGCACCGGCCCGCGGGGGAACGTCGACCCACTCGCCGGGTGAGCTCTCCACTTGAAGTCCTTCGGAATCCGGCTCGACGAGCAGCAGGGTCAAGACGCCCGAATCCTTGTGGGCGCCGACGCCTTGGCCGTCCGCAGGGCTTGCCGGGTAGCGAATGACCTTGATCAGTGTCGCCGGCGATGCGGCGAATGCGTCGTCGAACAGATCCTCGGCGGCTCCCAATGACGCCGCCCAGTGCCGGAGCAGTTGCAGGCCCGCCGAAGACAGGGATCGGTCCCACGCTTCGAACACTGAGCGGAAGGATGCGGGTCGCGCCGGCCAGAGGTTCGGGCCCTGCAGGTGCCAGTAACCCTCCGCTTCGGGCAACGCTGGGCGTTCAGGTCCGATGTCGATCTGCTCTCGCCAGTCCACGTGCCCGTTCGTCAGCTCGCCGCCCAGACGTGAATAACCCCGGAAATGCGGGCTTTTCAACTGGCTGATCTGGTTCTTCTCCGTCTCGGGCAGCTTGAAGAACTGCCGGGCCAGAGCGAGGATCTTGGCGATCTGCTCATCGGGTATGCCATGGCCGATGAGATAGAAGAAGCCGCAAGTGTGCGTGGCCTCCCGCAGGGCCAGGCGAAACGCCGCGGGATCGGTATCGGCGTCAGACAGGTCCAGCACGGGCAGCATCACAACGAGCCTTCGTCATCAGGCGCCAAAAGCCAACCGCCTACAGGTCGCCGGAGAAGTCGGCAGTCAGCCAGCGGTCCGGCCGGATGGTGAACAGGACGCTGGATGCGCCGTCCATGTTGGCGGCGAACGCCCGGCCGCCTTCCTGGCCCAGGTAGCGGATCGCGATGGCCTCGCGCTGCGGCAGCGGGGCCGGCGTGGCCGCATTGACCACGGTGCCTTCGACGACCACGTACTGGTAGGGCAGTTCTTCGCGCTGTACCACCAGCGTCACCACACCGGCCTGTTCGATCAGCTTGGCCTTCCGCCGGCCGGCGCCGGTATTGACCAGGATGTCGCCGCCGGGGGTGTAGTCGTACCAAATCGGGACGCTGGCCGGCGGGCGGCCATCGGTGGCGGCGACGGATAAGACGGCGACGTGCTTGTCGGCGAGAAACTGCTCACGCTCGGTCTCGGTAAAGGGTTTGGGCATACCGGCTCGAACAGCGGTGGACGCTTCGCTATTCCACTTACACTCCGGCGAAGCCTGCCGAGAAGGAGCCCGGAATGCCCGCAGCGGATCTCGTTGTCACCGGCACGATACTCACGGTCAACGACGCGCAACCGACCGCCGAGGCGCTGGCGGTCACCGATGGACGCATCGTCGCGGTCGGCGACCGCACGGACATCGACGCGTTCATCGGCCCTGAAACCCGGGTGCTCGACATCGGCGACGGCTGCGTATTGCCCGGCTTCGTCGAGGCCCACGGACATCCGCTGATGGAGTCCGTCGTGCTGTCCGGCCGGATGGTCGATATCCGGCCGGTCACCCTGACCGACGCCGACGCCGTGGTGGATCTGGTCCGCAACGAGGTCGCCGCTCGCGGCGCCGAGGGGGCATACGCGGTCGGCTGGGACCAGTTGTTGCAGCCGGGGCTGCCCGAACCGACGTTGGCCTGGCTGGACAGCGTCGCCCCGGACCACCCGCTGGTGATCGTGCACAACTCGGGCCACAAGGCTTACTTCAACAATGCGGCAGCCCGGCAGGGCGGGTTGAGCCGCGACACCCCCGACCCGATCGGTGCGAAATACGGCCGCGATGCCGCCGGTGAACTGGATGGCACCGCGGAGGAAACCGCCGCACTCATTCCACTGCTGGGCAAGGCGATGTTGCCCGGCGACGCCCCGGCGATGCTGCGCGCCGAATGCGCGCGGCTCAACCGGGCCGGGCTGACAACAATTTCGGAGATGGCGTTCTCGCCGCAGTTTCGGCCGCTGGTCCAAGAACTGCACGACGAACTGACCGTGCGCCTGCGCACCTACGAGATCTCCAACCCGGCGTTGCACACCGATGCTTCGCCGGGGGACGGCGACGACATGGCGCGCCAGATCGGTATCAAGATCTGGGTGGACGGCTCACCGTGGATCGGCAACATTGACCTGTCGTTCCCGTATCTGGACACCGACGCCACCCGCACCATCGGCGTCGAACCCGGATCGTGCGGGCATGCCAACTACACCGGCGAACAACTGACCCGCATCGTCGAGGCGTACTTCCCCCGCGGCTGGCAGATGGCCTGCCATGTGCACGGCGACAACGGGGTCGACACCATCCTGGACGTCTACGAGGACGTGCTGCGTCGGCACCCGCGGCCCGATCACCGGTTGCGCCTCGAACACGTCGGCGCCATCCGCCCCGAGCAACTGCGCCGCGCCGCCGCGCTGGGCGTGACCTGCAGCCTGTTCGTCGACCACCTGCACTACTGGGGTGATGTTCTGGTCGACGGACTGTTCGGGGAGGAACACGGTTCGCGGTGGATGCCGGCGGCATCCGCCGTCGCGACGGGTATGCGCATCTCACTGCACAATGACGCGCCGGTCACCCCCGAAGAGCCGTTGCGCAACATCAGTGTCGCCGCCACGCGGCGCGCGCCCAGCGGGCGGGTCCTGGCGCCCGACGAGCGGCTCACTGTCGAGCAGGCGATCAGGGCGCAAACCCTCGATGCAGCCTGGCAGCTGTTTGCCGACGACGTGACCGGATCCCTTGAGGTGGGCAAGTATGCCGACCTGGTGGTGTTGTCGGCCGACCCCCGCACCGTCGCCCCGGAAGAGATCGCCGATCTTGAAGTACGCGCCACCTTCCTGGCCGGCCGCCAGGTGGTCTGAAACGACAGACCATCCCGCTATTTAAAGGAGAAAAAGGGGTCTAAAGTCCCCTGGCGGACTCAAGGCTGGTAAGGCTAACCTTCGTTGCATGAGCCTGCCGATGCCCGACCGCAAGACCGCTGATCTGCCCGGCCACTGGCTGTTCGCCCGTCTCGGCAAACGCGTGCTGCGGCCCGGCGGGCTCGGACTGACCCACCGGATGCTGGCCGATGCGCAGCTGGCCGGCGCCGACGTGGTGGAACTCGCGCCCGGCATGGGTCGCACCGCGAAAGAGATCCTGCAGAACGGCCCCGCTACCTACATCGGCGTCGAGGCCGATGAGAACGCCGCCGGCGTGGTCCGCTCGGTGATCGGCGAACGGGGCCGGGTGGTCACCGGCGAAGCGTCGAAGACCGGCCTGGAGGGCGACAGCGCCGACGTCGTCATCGGCGAAGCGATGTTGACCATGCAGACCAACGCCCACAAGGCCGAGATCATGGGGGAGGTCTTCCGAGTGCTGCGCCCGGGCGGCCGCTACGCCATTCACGAGATGGTCCTGCAGCCCATCGACGTACCCGAGGCCGTAAAAGATGAAGTCCGCACCGCGCTGGCCCGCTCCATCAAGGTCAACGCCCGCCCGCTGACCGCCGCGGAGTGGACCGAGTTGCTCACCGACGCCGGCTTCACCGTGGAGAAGATCTCCTACGCACCGATGGCGCTGTTGGAGCCGCATCGGTTGATCGCCGACGAGGGTCTGTTCGGGGCGCTGCGGTTCGTGTTCAACGTGCTGCGTGATTCCGATGCGCGGGCCCGGGTGCTCAATATGCGTGCGACGTTCCGTCGCCACCGCGACAACATGGCCGCTATCGAGGTGATTGCTGCCAAGCCCGCCTGACCGGCTTGCCATGATGGACAGGTGACAACCCGCGACCGCGACGATTCGGGCCGCCCCCGTAATGCCCGCCCGCGTGATCGGCTGGGCCGCCCGCTGCCCCGCGGCAGCCAGGGCGGGGTCGAAGGTGTTCCCGACGACCTCGATCTGCCGCCGGCCCAGATGCTCGCCTACGCGCAGCTGTTGCTGGACGATGGGCTGGCGTTCAACGCCCACGAGGTGCTGGAAGCCGCTTGGAAGCATCGGCCCCCCACTGAGCGTGAACTGTGGCAGGGCTTGGCACAGCTTGCCGTCGGAGTCACCCACGTTCAGCGTGGCAACGTCGCTGGCGCGGTCAGCTTGTTGCGCCGCGGCGCCGAGCATCTGGCGTCGGTGCGGCCCCCGGCCCCGTTCGGGATCGATCTCGCCGGATTGCTGGGCTTCGCCGCGCATTTGGCCGACGACCTGGCGGCCGGCGTCGAGATCGCCCCGCAGCGGCTGCATCCGCGGCTGGTCGCGTGAGCGCCCCGCTTCGCTGGACGCTTGCCGACGGCCGCGACCTACTGTTCTTCGCCCTGCCCGGCCACACGCCCGCCCCGGTGCCCGATCGCCGGCCACTGTCGCCGCGTGACCCCGAGCCGTCGCAGTTGCGCTTCGACCGCACCACCGGCCAGTGGGTGATCATCGCCGCGCAACGCCAGGACCGCACCTACAAGCCCCCCGTCGAGGCCTGCCCGCTGTGCCCGGGACCGAGCGGTGAGACCAGCGAGGTGCCGGCGGCCGACTACGACGTCGTGGTCTTCGAGAACCGGTTCCCGAGTCTGGCGGGATTTCGGCGCGATTATGACCGCTCAGCGGGAGAAACCGCGCCGAAATCATTCGTCTCCGCACCGGGCAACGGCAGATGCGAGGTGATCTGCTTCTCGGCCGACCACACCGGTTCGTTCGCTGACCTGCCGGCCGCACACGCCCGGCTGGTGGTGCAGGCATGGCGACATCGCACCGCCGATCTGCTGGCCCGCCCGGGCGTCGAGCAGGTGTTCTGCTTCGAAAACCGCGGCGAGGAGATCGGGGTGACACTGGCTCACCCGCACGGCCAGATCTACGGCTACCCCTATCTGACCCCGCGCACCGCCGCGATGCTGGATCAAGCGCGTGCGCATCGAGATACGTACGGCACCAATCTGTTCGCCGATCTGCTGGCGGCCGAGCGTGCCGAGGGCACTCGGATCGTGGCGCAGACCGACCACTTCACCGCGTTCGTGCCGTTCGCCGCACGCTGGCCAGTGGAGGTGCACCTTTATCCGAATCGGCGGGTGCACAACCTGACCGACCTGACCGGCGACGAGCTCGACGACTTCGGAGGCGTCTACCGAAACCTGTTGGGTCGCTTCGACCGTATCTACGATGCTCCGCTGCCCTATATGGCCGCGCTGCACCAGTACCGCAGCGACGGCGCGCAGGCCGACGGCTATTTTCACGTCGAGCTGATGTCGATCAAACGCAGCGCCACCAAGCTGAAGTATCTGGCGGCCTCGGAATCTGCGATGGACGCGTTCATCGCCGATGTCACCCCGGAGTCTGTGGCGGCTAGGCTGCGTGAGCTGTGATCACCTACTCCGCGCCGGGCCGGGTCAACCTGATCGGCGAACACACCGACTACAACGGTGGTTTCGCGCTGCCGATCGCGTTGCCGCAACGCACCAGCGTCACCTTCACCCCAGCCGAGACCGACACGCTCACCGTGCTCAGCGACCGTGCCGACGCGCCGGTGAGCATCCCGCTGAGCACCACGCCCGGGCAGACCACCGGCTGGGGTGCGTACGCCGCCGGGGTGATCTGGGCGCTGCGCGACAGTGGATTTGCGGTCTCCGGCGGCACCATGGAGATTCGCAGCGACGTACCGATCGGCTCGGGCCTATCGTCCTCGGCGGCGCTGGAATGCGCGGTGCTCGGCGCCTTGGCAACGGCGGCCGGTCTGAATATCGATCGGATCGAGCAGGCCCGGATCGGCCAGCGTGCCGAAAACGACTATGTCGGAGCGCCAACGGGGCTACTGGATCAGCTGTCGTCGCTCTTCGGGGAGGTGTCCAGCGCGCTGCTGATCGACTTCCGCGACGTCGCGGTGCACCCGGTGCCGTTCGACCCGGACGCCTCCGGAGTGACCCTGCTGCTGCTCGACTCCGGTCAGCGGCACGGCCACGTCGACAGTGAATACGCCGCCCGGAGGGCATCGTGTGAGCGGGCCGCCGCCGCATTGGGGGTGGCATCGCTACGCGAGGTCCAGCACCGCGGTATTGCGGCGCTGGATGCGGTTGCCGACCCGGTCGATGGCCGGCGAGCTCGACACGTGCTGACCGAGAACGAGCGAGTGCTGGATTTCGTTGCGGCGTGCGCCGAGTTGGACTTCGCCGCTGCCGGAGCGCTGTTCAACGCGTCGCACTCCTCGATGCGCGACGACTTCGAGATCACCACCGAGCACATCGACCTGATCGCCGACAGTGCGGTGGCCGCCGGAGCGCTCGGCGCCCGGATGACTGGAGGCGGGTTCGGCGGCTGTGTGATCGCGCTGGTGCCCGCCAAGCTCACGTTGAAGGTGGGCGACGCGGTGCGGGCCGCGGTCACCGACGCCGGCTATCCCGATCCGGAAGTGAGCCGGGTGTATGCGGCGGCGGGGGCGGGATAGCCTCAGATCCCGTAATCGGGCAGGTCGAAGTCATCGCGCACTGCGCCGGCGAACAGGTGTGTCAGCATCCGCAGGTTCATCGCCCGCAGCGCGAGGTCGCGAAACCACAGACCGAAACGCGTTCGGGTGGCGAAGAATCCGAGCAGCCGTGTGGCGTTGGACTGTTTGGCCTCGATCAACGGGCGCAGTCGCGTTTCGTAGGTATCGAACGCGCGCCGGTGATCGCCACGGGCGCGGTGCAGCTCCCCGGCGAGCACATAGGCCTCGGTGATCGCCAGGCCGGTGCCCTCACCGCCGAGCAGCGAGATGCACCCGGCGGCGTCGCCGATCAACAACACTCGTCCCCGCGACCAATGGTTCATCCGAACCTGGCTGACCACGTCGAAGTACAGATCTCCCGGGTCGACGGCATCGAGGGCGGCCAGCAGCTGCGGGCACTCCCAGCCGGCATCGGCGAACCGGTTGTGCAACTGGACCTTCGGATCCGAAATCTCGGGTGACGCATCGCGGAACACGAACAGGGCTAAGGTGCGGTCGTCGCGCAGCGCCACGCGTGACACCTGCCGGTCGGGTACGGCGTACGTCACGTAAGCCAGTTCGTCACGGGGCCGGTAACCCTCGACGACGGCGGCGGCTACCTTGCAGCCGAGGTAGTGCTCGAAATCGGCGTCCGGACCGAACACCAATCGGCGCACGTTGGAATGCAGCCCGTCGGCGCCGATCACCAGGTCGAATTCGCGGGGCCCGGCGTGGCCGAAGGTAAGGCGCACACAGTTGTCGTCTTGGTCGACGGCGGTGATGCTGTCGCCGTAGATCATCTCGACCTGCTCGGCGATGGTGGCGTGAATGGTGGCGGCCAGATCGCCGCGTGGCAGGCTGGTGAAGTCGTCGCCGAGCAGGTGCCCAAAGACGTTGGCGTCCAACATGGCACGGGTACGGCCGTCGGCGCCGACGGAATCGATCTGGTAGCCCTTGTCCAGGATCTGCGCCTCTAGGCCCATCCGCTTCGCCACGGTGTAGCCGACGCCCCAGAAGTCGATCATGTAGCCGCCGGAGCGAAAGGCCGGCGCGCGCTCGATCACGGTCGGGTTATGGCCGGTGCGGTGCAGCCAGTACGCGAGCGCCGTCCCGGCCACTCCTGCACCGCTGATCGCGACCCGCATCGGCTCAGATCATTTCGTTCTCGGTCAGCCATCGCATCACCGGCCAGCCGATGAACACCGGCAGCCAGCAGGTCAGTACCCGATAGAGCAGCACTGACGGGACCGCGAGCGCAGCGGGCACACCGAACGCGGCCAGCCCACCGATCAGGGCGGCCTCCACGGCGCCCACTCCTCCGGGCGTCGGGGCCGCGGAGGCCAGGGTGCCGCCCACCATCGTCACCACCGTGACGGTGACGAATGACGTGTTGCCGCCAAAGGCCTCCACGCTGGCCCACAATGCCAGCGCCGCACCCAACGTGGTGCCGGCCGCGCCTAGCACGATCAACGCCAGCCGCTTGGGCTCGCGGGCCAGCTCCACCAGGTCTCCGGTGACTTCCTTGAGCCGTGGCCGCAGTGCCGTGGTCAACCACCGGCGCAGATTGGGCACCAGCAGCACAATGCCGGCCAAGCCGAGGGCCACACCGGCGATCAGGTACAGCATGGTGGCACCGGGCACGAAGTGGGACAGGTCAGTTGAGGCGCCCGCGGCGGTGGTGAAGATGACCAGCAGGATCACGTGCACGATCACCTGCACCGATTGCTGAAGTGCGACCGCGGCGGTCGCACGCAAGGTGCTCAGGCCGCCCTTCTGCAGGAATCGGGTGCTCAGGGCCAGTCCGCCGACCCCGGCCGGGGTGGTGGTGGCCGCAAAGGTGTTGGCCACCTGCATGATCGCCAGATTGCGAAAGCTGACCAAACCGTTGGCGCATGCCCACAGGGCACCCGCCGCGCCGACATAGGTCAGCGACGAGACGATCAGCCCGACCAGCGCCCACCACCAGTTCGCTTGCCGCAGTTGGGAGAAGAAGGTGGGCACCTGGCTGATGAAGGGGTAGGCCACATACACCAGGGCAACGAGCAGGACCAGCTGGATCAGCTGGCTGCGGGTGAACCGGGTGATGGTCTTGGTCTGGATCTGATCGGTGTTGGTCTGACGCTTGACCTCCTCGCGGGCCGCGGCGATCACGGTGCCCAAGTCGGGGACGGCATTGCGAAGCCGCGCGGGCACGGCGGATTTGGTGAGGCGTCGCGAGGCGGCCAACACCGCGGTGCGGCCGAAGTACTCGATCGCCGCCTCCACCGCTGCGGCCGCGTCGTACAGCGATGAGGTGGTCACCAGCAACTGGGCGATATCGGATTGCAGCTGGGTGTCGGTGGCACCGTATTCGGCGTTGCCGAAGCCGCCGAACAGCACCTGGCCGTCGTTGACGGTCATCTCCTTGCTGCGCAGGTCGCCGTGCGAGATCTGCTGATCGTGCAGGCGCCGCAGCGATTCCCAGGGCTGGGCCACCGGCGTGGTGGCGGTGCAGTTGGCGATCGGAGTGCCGCGGGGCGGGGTGTGGGCGTATAGCGTCCAGCCCCGGTCCAGGGAGGCGACCGCGACGGTGTTGGTGTTGGCGAACCCGGCATCGGCGATGGAGATCGCCATCAGTGCGCGATGCTCCACCGCGCGGTGCAGCGAGGCGTGCAGTGGCGCGGTCTCGGTGGTGCGTAGCCGGAATTTGCGCCAGAGCTGTCGCAGCGCACCCCCGCTGCGCTGGTTGGGTCCGTACAGCTCGATGATCGCCGGGTGGTCGCCGACGGTGGACAGCACCAGCGGGCCGGGCCCGGCCGGGCGGATGACGGCGAGTTCGGAGACGGTGTGACCGCGACGGGCCAGGGCGCGGACGGTACCGTCCAACGGCACCTCCAGCGCGGGGGTCCCGACGATCAGGATCACCAAGGCTCCGACGAACCATCCGACGGCCAGTCCGAGCAGCGAGCGGGCCGGCACGATCGCGCTGACCACCAGGTGGATTGGTACGAACGCCAGCAGCAGTGCCCACCACCAGCGTCGCCAGCGGGCCGGCAGCCAAGGGCCGGAGACGGTGAGCATCGCCGCGAGCATGGCGATCCACCGCGGGTCGTCGAGGAACTGCGCCAGTGTGGTGGCCAGCCGGTCGGAGAGGTCGAAATGCCAGTTCGGCGCGGCCATGCCGGTGCTGCGGATCGACAGGGACACCACGGCGAGCAGGCCCGCCACGGCATAGGCTCCGAGCAGCTTCCATTGCTGGGAC
This sequence comes from Mycobacterium sp. SVM_VP21, assembly GCA_024758765.1. NCBI lineage: Bacteria > Bacillati > Actinomycetota > Actinomycetes > Mycobacteriales > Mycobacteriaceae > Mycobacterium > Mycobacterium cavoris. The sequence continues at coordinate 1,058,198 of CP101406.1, read as the reverse complement.
ACCACCAGGCCGATCAGAATCGCGAACGGCAGCACCAGGATCGCGATGCCGTAGGCGAGATAGACCAGGTTGGCGTGGACGGGGGAGAGTACCCCGACGATCTGGGACACCGAACGCTCGAGTGACACCCATTCGTAGCGGGTGACCAGCGAGCTGGTGATGACGGTCGCCAGGAAGAGTGCGGCCAGCACCAGACGCAGAATGTCGTTGGTGCGTCGGGTCAGCGGCTGCAGCAGGTTGCCGGTGACGGCGACGTCGCGCCCCTCAACTCGCATGATCTCTTTCGGTCCGTCTCATGCCGCATCGCGTGGCGGCTCGCCACAACTTAACCGGTGAGCTGCGGTATCACGATGGATTGTCGGCGACATGGGGCCGCGTCGGCCCGCGTGAGTCCCATGCGTCACATCCGTCACCGCCGGGGGCCGGCACGAGGTGCGCCCGGCTCGCAGCGACAACCATCCCGGAGCAGCCAACCCGCCGTTGCCGCGGATCAGAGCGGGTAGCTGACCCCGGTCATCTTCTCCGACTCCTCCCACAGCCGGCGCCACAGCCGCTGATCCTTCGACAGCTTGTTCGACGGGCACGGCCCCATCGCGCCGCGGGACTGGTTCAGCTTGGTGGGGCCCCAGTAGGTGTCCGGGTCCGCGTCGGGCACGGTCGCGGCAAACAGGGTCGACTCGGCGCCCCGCTCCGGCGGCTGGCCGACCAACGGCAGGCCGTACTTGGCGATCAATCCGACGATGGTCTTGTCGTTGTCGAACAGGTCGGTGGTCGACACCCCGGGGTGCACCGCGTAGGAGCGCAGCGGCGAGCCGGCCGCCACCAGCCGCCGCTGCAGCTCGCGGGCGAACATCAGGTTGGCCAGCTTGGATTGTGCGTAGGCGAGGTTGCGCTGGTAGGGACGGTGCTCATAGTTGAGGTCGTCGACCCAGAACTTCGGGGTCTGCTTGTGCGCGATGCTCGACACCGTGACCACCCGGTCGCTGATCCGGTCCAGCAGCAGGCCGGTCAGCGCGAAGTGGCCCAGGTGGTTGACCCCGAACTGAGTCTCGAAGCCGTCCACGGTGCGCCGCATCGGGATGTTCATGATGCCGGCATTGTTGACCAGCACGTCGAAACCGCCCTGCTGCGCGGCGAAATCGCGCACCGAGGCCAGGCTGCCCAGATCCAGCTCCGCCACCGTCACGTCGCCGTCGATTCCGTCGGCGATCTCCTGGGCCTTGGCGGTGTTGCGACAAGCCATCACCACCCTGGCGCCCTTGGCGGCCAGGGTGCGGGTGACGACCTCGCCCAGACCACCGTTGGCGCCGGTCACCACGAAGGTACGGCCGGACTGATCGGGAGTGTCCGCGATTGAAAAAGACATGCCGGTCACGCTACCTGCCGGTGGCGCTCACGCCGTAGCGCTGTTCGGTAGCCGGAGAGCTCATACGGTGTCCACCAGCGACAGGAAAATCAGTGCCCATGGCAAGCCGCCAGCCAAGAGTGCCAGACCGGACCCACCGACGGCCAGGCCCAGGCCGCGCCGGCGCGGTGACCTGGAACCCAAGTTCCCGGCGCCGATCAGCAGCGATGCGAAGGCCGTGATAGTGAACGTGGCGGCGAGCATGATGCGATATCCGGCATGGCTGTCTATCGGAAAATGACCCAGTAGCCAGCCGACGCCGAACGCTGCCGCGAACACGAACTGGACCACGATCGGCGCTGATCGGGTAGCGGTCCGCCAGACATCGTTGTCCTGTGCACGGATTCGTGCGCACAGTCGATTCAGCATGTCCGAGTCCTTTCAGTGCAGGTGCTGCAGCACTTGGTAGATCACGGTGGCAGGGATAACGGTGACGGCGATGGTCAGGGGAGTTGCGAGGTAGCCGATGAGGATGCCGCGCCCGACCTGGCCGGCCTCGTCGGGTAGTTCGCGCATGAACATTCCGGTCGGGACCACCACGACCGTTGCGATCACGAAGAAGAAGACGCTGGCGAACCACAACGGCAGCCAAGCCCACGTCGCGGTTTCGACGATCGTGATGGTCGCCAACGCGGCGAGGAAACCGCGCGGTCCATAGGGAGCTGCAGGGGTAGGTGTGGTCATGACGGCTCCTTCAACAGTGCTCAGCTGGCTGGTTGCGACGAGACGGACGGCGGCGCATAGACCGGCCCGAAATCACGGGCCGCCGCGTCGTCAAACGCGGCGAAGCGCGAACTGCCGACGCCGACCTCGTGGTGGATCGGCAGATTGGTGACCGGGCCCAACCAGGTATTTCCCGAGTGCGCCGGATCGATCAACACCGTGTGGGTGCCGCCGCTCGGCAGATCCTGGTAGACCTCCAGCGACGGGTAATTGGTACGTGTTCCGTCGATATAGACGCCGTCGTGTCCAGGGGTGAACACCAGGTCGCCGTTGACGCTGAGTCGATTGTCGCGCAGTGGTCCGTGCGTGTCCGTCGTGAAGCCGGGCACCAGCGGGTTGCCGGCGTCGTACTTGATGCGAACCGACCCGTCAGCGGCTTGCGAGACGCTGCCTTGAGGGACGCCGACTGCCACTCTTCCCGGGCCGCCACTGCCGTTAAGTTCAACCGACGGGTTCTGTCGCATCACCACGATGCCGTTCTCGTAGTCGATGTAGGTGGTGACCTTGCTGTTCTCGGGATCAAAGCGCGCATCGGGCCCGCGATCGTTGCCGAAGTCTCGAGAAAAGAGACCGCTCTTGACATCTCGTTGTGGTATCCACTGCGATGCGCGCACAACGCCTTGCCCCGGCACCGGATCGATCCGGGCCACCCGGATCTCGGATTGCGCCCCCTGGAACTTGGGGTCATAGGTGCAAGGATCCAAGGCTGCCGCGGTAGCCCAGTCGCAGGCTGATACCGGGTCGCGCCCGAAGGCCTCCCGGAACGCGTCGATCTGATTGAGCCGGCGTGTGTCATCGCTGGCTGGGCCTCGTTTGAAGGAGTGGTCGACGGCCTGGACGGTCGGCCGCTGCCGGTCCTCGACCGCGTACCCGCCGCCCAGAGTCCGCATCGTCTGCGCGCGGGCCTGGCTGTCGGCGACGGTGTCGGCGATCACCTGGTGAATGTCGCGGGTCTTGGCAGTCAGGAACCACTGGAACTGTCGGGCGCCGGCCGGGGTATCCAAGGCCAGAGCGCGGTGGTGGTCCAGCGCGGCCCGGATCTCGGCTTCGATGCTGTCGAGACGCCGGCGGCCCTGCACGGCCACCTGCGCGGCGCCGCGCACCGTCGTCAGAAAAGCCCGGTCGGTCTGCACAGACCTCTGCAGCCGCCGCGCCAGGACATTCTCGCGTGCTCGCGCGGCATCGGCGTGGGCGCCGAGTTCCTCGGGCATGCCGGCGACGCTAGTTCAGCGACAACGATCCCGGTATTCACCCGGGGCTGCGTCTCGGCGTCAGTCCTTGAAATACACCAGCTGATGCGTGCTGGCCACCAGCCGGCCCGCCCGCGACCACAGGTGCGCGCTCTGGTCGAAGTAGCCGCGCGAGAATCGGTTGGCGTGCGCGCTGGCCAGCAGGAAATCACTTCCGAGCGCCTCGATTTCGCCTTGGTCGGCATGAAAATAGGTGGTCAGGGAGATGGTGCCGGCGGGCAGGAAGCGGCCGCTGCGCAGAAAAACCCGAGGGAAGAACACGTCCGACAGACACGCCAACCCCGCGAAGTCCAGCGGCCGGTCCTCGGCGTCGCGCACCCACAACGTGGTGGTCGACGATGCGCTGGGCTCTGCCGCCTTGAGCGGCACCGGGCCGTCGGTGAAGCGCATGTCGTAGCGCTTGGCCCAGACAATGGCGTCGACGAACTTGCCGGGGGCGACGTCCTCGGGAGCCGGTGCGCTCGGCCGGTGACTTTCGTCGTCGGCCCAGGTGTCGCGGTGCAGGCCGAACAGCGCGGTGGCGGCGGTCTTGACTTCGTCACCCTGGCGCAGCTCAAGCACCCAGTGCTGATTGCTGCGGTTGGTGCGCGCGGCGCGCACGCTGATGTCGAACTCACCCTCGGCGATCGGTGCGGCGTAGTTGACGGTCAGCGCCAGCGGGTCGCCGATGCGCTCGGGGTGCGATTCGACGGCACGCAGTAGGACAGCCGCGGTGATCCCGCCGAACGGCCCGACCATGTTGGCCCACTCGGGACGGGTAGCGCCGCGGAACGTTCCGGGGTCGACGGCCTCGAGTTGCATGGCCAGGTCGAAGGGGTGTGGGGTCACGGAAGTCCTTACCGGTGATCGGAGCAGTCCCGGTCACGCTATCGCGGTGACCACCCAGGTGCGGCCCGGGAACTGCACCACGCCGTCGACCCGCTGCCGGCGCAGCTCCTCGCGCAGCTCCTCAACGACACCGGCCCAGCCGTCGGCACCCAGCCTGGCCTCCAGTTCGGCGCGAGCCTGCTGCCCGGTGCGGTTGGCCAGGATCAACGCCAGCCGTTCCTCGACGCCGTCGCTACCGCCGATCCCGAAGTTGCAGACGCCGTCGAACGCGTCGACGGCGATGTCGCTCCAGCCGGCTTCGGTCAGGATCGCTCGCACCCGCTCGGGATTGCCGAAGGCCAGCGGGCCAGGAGCCGTGGGATCCAGCGCAGCGGGAGGTGACTCCAGTTTGGCGGCCAGGATGTCGACGCCCGCGGCGAACATCGGATTGTCGCCTTCGCGCCAGCACACGAACGCCAGCCGGGAGTCCGGGGCCGCCGCTCGGCGGATGTTGGTGAACGCAGCCACCGGATCGTCGAAGAACATCACCCCGAACCGGGAGATGACCCGGTCGAACGATGCCCCGCCCGCCGCCGCACGCAAATCCATGGTCTGTGCGTCACCGAGGGACACGGTGGCCTCGGGAACCCGTCGACGCGCCGCCTGCGCCATCGGCTCGGAGATGTCCACGCCGAACGGTATGGCGTTCAGGGCCGCGGCGCGCTGCAGCAATGTTCCGGAGCCACAGCCGATGTCGAGCACCCGCTCGCCCGCGGCGATGTCGGCGGCGCGCATGACTGCGTCGGCGAACGGTGCCAGTACTGCCTCGAAGATCACCGCGTTGTCCACCCACTCGATGCCCTGGGCCGCCCAGGCCTGCTGCTGTTCCTCGTTCGCCATTCATTCAGCGTAGGGAGCGGCGCCGGCGGGAAGGATTAGGGGAGGCGCCCGCCTTGCAGCGACAACCGACGTTATGTCAGATCCGCGACCGGGATTGTCGCTCAAAGCCGGGCATCACCCCACATGGTCCCGCCGCGTCGGGCGCGACCCAGCCCGAGGCTTGTGGATCGCGCTTCGCCCATGATGTTGTTCACGGTGACCACCGCTGCGAAGGAACCTGCCACATGCCCGATGTCCCGCTGCGTGACGACCTGCTAGAACTGTTGCGCCGCCGCGCACTCACCGAGGACGCGGCTCGGCCGCACGCGGTACAACGCCGCCACGACGCCGGCGGCCGCACCGCAAGGGAGAACATCGCCGATCTGGTCGACCCCGGGACCTTTGTGGAGTACGGGCGGTTCGCGATCGCGGCCCAACGTGCCCGCCGTGACAAGGACGACTTGATCGCCAATACCCCCGGCGACGGCCTGCTGGGCGGGACCGCCACGATCAACGGCGCACTGTTCGGACCCGAGCGCGGCGCCTGCGCCGTGTTGTCCTACGACTACACCGTGTTGGCGGGCACGCAGGGCGCGATCGGCCACTTCAAGAAGGACCGTCTGTTCGAGCTCATCGAACGGATGCGACTGCCGACCGTCTTCTTTGCGGAGGGTGGCGGTGGACGGCCCGGCGACACCGACTATCCGACGGTGTCGTCACTCGACGTACCGGCATTCGCCTTGTGGGCCAAGCTGTCCGGACTGGTGCCGCGCATCGCGGTGGTCAAGGGCCGCTGCTTTGCCGGCAACGCCGTCATCGCCGGCACCTCGGATCTGATCATCGCCACGGTCGACACCTCCATCGGCATGGCGGGCCCAGCGATGATCGCCGGCGGTGGTCTGGGGCACGTCGCTCCCGACGACGTCGGGCCGATCTCGGTGCAGGCGCCCAACGGCGTCGTCGACGTGGTGGTGGCCGACGAAGCCGAGGCTGTCACGGTGACCAAACAAGTCCTCGGCTACTTCCAGGGAGTCACCGCACCTGGCGAGGTAGCAGACCAAAACGGCTTGCGCGCCATGATTCCCGAGCGGGCGCGGCGTGCGTATCCGCTCAAACCCATCATCGAGACGTTGGCGGACACCGGCACGGTGACCTTCCTACGGGAGAAGTTCGCGCCCGAGATGGTCACCGCACTGGCTCGTATCGACGGCCGCCCCGTCGGGATCATCGGCAACAACACCATGGTGATGGCCGGGGCGATCACCGCCGGTGCCTCGGACAAGGCAGCCCGGTTCCTGCAGCTCTGCGACGCGTTCGGGCTGCCCATCGTTTCGCTGGTCGACTGTCCCGGCTACATGGTGGGCCCGGCGGCCGAGGCAGAAGGGTTGGTCCGCAAAGCCTCTCGACTGTTGGTCGCCGGGGCGGCGCTGCGGGTGCCGCTGATCGGGGTGATCCTGCGCCGCGGCTATGGGCTGGGCGCGCAAGCCATGCTCGGCGGCAGCCTGCACCAGCCGGTGCTGACCGTCGCCTGGCCGGGCGCGCACCTGGGGCCGATGGGCCTGGAAGGCGCGGTGCGATTGGGGCTGCGCAAGGAACTAGAAGCCATCGCCGATGACGACGAGCGCGAAGAACGCGTCCGCCAAGCCACCGCTGCCGCCGAGGAACACGCCAAAGCACTCAACGCCGCAACGCTTTTCGAGATCGACGACGTCATTGACCCCGCCGAGACGCGCGGGGTGATCGCGGCGATGCTGGCCGCGTCGACCGGATACCGACAGGATGTGCAACCCCGGCGGTTCGTCGATACGTTCTGAAAGCCGACTCGATCAGAGCAACCGGCCGAGCACCACGAAGCCCGCCACCGCGAACAGCACGGCGTTCACGGCCACGCTCTTGGGCTCCCGCAGTCGGGAGTGCGCCCACGCCGCCCCGACCATGACGACGCACAAACCCGCGGCGGCCACCGGTGTCAGCACCTGCCCGATCCCCGTGAGCCCGGGCGCGACCAGTCCGAGGGCCGCCAGCAGCTCCATCGCCGCGGTGAAACGCACCACCGGCATGGGAAACATCGCCACCCCGGTTTGGCCCGTGTCCAACAGACGCTCGCGCGTCATGGTGAGTTTGGCGCCACCGGAGGCGGCGAATACCGCGGCCAAGGCCAATTGGGCAGTCCACAGTGCGATGTTCATGGTGTCGGTCCTTCCGGTTCTGGGTGTTCATCTACTAGGACGGAAGGCGGCTGGCGAATGTGACGGTTCGCTGGTGTCACACTCGCCCGCGCGGAATCGTCTACATGACATGAGCAGGTACCAGACCATTCGCTATGACCGCAGCGAACACGTCGGAACCTTGGCGTTGTCGCGACCCGAGAAGCGCAACGCGATCAACCCGGCAATGCGCGCGGAGTTGGACCACCTCGGCAGGCAATTGCTGGCCGACGAGACCCTTCGCTGTTTGATCGTGGCCAGCGACGGCCCGTCCTTCTCGGCAGGCATCGACCTGGTCGAAGACATGGCCGGCACGTTGACCGCGTTCGCGCAGCGATCTGTCGATGACGAGACTATGGAGCTCGGCCTTCGCGTGGCCGGGGCCTTCGAGTGGATTCCCCAGCTCGGCTGTCCCAGTGTCGCAGCGGTCCGCGGTCACGCCTACGGGGCGGGCCTGCAACTGGCGCTGGCTTGCGACTTCCGTATCTTCACCCAGGACGCCCGAGTCGGGCTGACCGAAACCCGCTACGGCCTTTTGCCTGACATGGGTGCGACGTTTCGACTCCCGCGGCTCATCGGGGAGGGGCGAGCACGAGAACTGATCCTGTTCGGCGAGGTGATCGACGCGGCGGAGGCGCTGCGCATCGGACTGGCCAATCGCGTGGTCGGCGACGATGAGCTCGATTCCGCGGCCCATGAATTCGCTGAACGACTCGCGAGTCAACCGCAGATCGCCGTTCGTGGGGCACGACGCGCCATCGATGCGGGCCGAACTGCCGACGATGCCGCCGGCCTACGAGCCGCGGTCACCGAACAGGCCCGCTGTCTGGCGTCCGACGAGTTTCGCCACGCCATCCCGAACCGGACAAGATGATTCTATGTGGCCGAAAGTATTGAGCCGCAACGGATCGCACTGGCCGTGACGGCATCGCTTCTCGCGCTACCGGCTGGCGTTCGAGCTCACCGACGCGCTCGTCCAGATCACGCCGCCGAGCGCAGATCCCGATCGCCACTGGCAGGTTGCGGATGCGGCCGATTCCGCAGCGGCGCCCACCCGACGTAGGTCAGGTACAACCCGACCAGTGCGAACAGCACGTAGGCGGCACGCGTCCAACCCTCGGCGCGCATCGCGATGTTTGCAGCCGACATTCCGCCATCGGGAAACACCGTCAACGCGAATCCCTTCAGCGCGGTGATCCAGCCCGTCACTGAGATGCAGACAGCCGCTGCACCACGCCAATACGGGTGTAGCGAGCATTGTGGGACCGCCGCTAGCACCGCCAGCATCGCCAGGGCTGCGTCAGCGGCCGGTGGTGGTGTCCAGCGTCAGCTCCCAGGCCGACAGCCACGGCGTGATGGTCTGGGCGATCGAGAAGGGGTGCGGGTCTTCGCACTTGGGCTCGGAGTAGGTGCCGTCGGAAACTGCGATGTAGATGCCGACCGCCTCGGCGGCGCCGTCGTCGCGCAATCGGTACACCGGGCCGCCGGAGTCGCCGCAGGTACCGCCGGCTTCAAACCGGACCTTGTTCGCCTCACTGGCCACCACGGGGCCGCACAGCGGTCCGCCACTGCGGATTCCGTAGTGACACAGCACATCACCGACCGACACATACTCGGCGACCCCGACCACCGGATGCCCGTCGATGACCGAGGTCAAGGGGATCTTGCCCGGATCGTCAAGGGTGATCAGCCCAATGTCGTAGTCATCCCAGTTGCTGCCGTCGCTGACGGTCTCGGTGAATGTGCCGATGGTGCGATAGGCGAAGGCGCCGCCGTGGCGGATCTCCACCTGCCCGGGGCCGCCGCCAGGATTGCAGTGCCCGGCCACCAGCAGCCCGGGGCGCCCGTCGCGGGTGTGCACCAGGAATCCGGTGGTGCAGGTGATAGCGGCCGCGTCGCCGCCGGGGGAGACGTTGATGCCGATGCCGGGCCCGATCTCGCGCGCCATCGGGACCGGGATCAGTGGGTGCGCCGGGTGGGTGCGGTTCACCTGGTATAGGCCGATGAAGATCGCGGCGACGACGACGGCGGTCCCGATCCGCCATGCCACCATCTTCAGCGTGTCCCAGCGGCGCCGTTCCGTCACCGGTGTAACGGTAGCCGCCCATCTATTGGTCGCTGACACACCTCGGTGACGTCCGCCTGGGCGTACGCTCGGTGTGGCAGCCAGGTATTGGAACCGATCCGGTGTCAGCGGCGACGACTGCCCAGCACTACCACCACTCGGACCGGCATCTCGCGGGCGATCCACCCACGGTGATATCGCCACCGCTATCCGAATCGAACATCACCCAACCCAACTTCGCCGGTGCGCAAGGGGTGGCTGTGACATCGGCCTGAATGACGACCTATCCGCACGTAGTCTGGATAGATGGCGTCCCCGAGCCTGACCGCAGACTTTGCCCGCGAGTTCCCCGAACTTGCCCAGCCCTGGCAGGCCGTCACCCCGCCGGAGCCGAAGCTGCTGGTGCTCAACGAGAACCTGGCCGCCGAACTGGGTTTGGACCCGGACTGGCTGAAAAGTCCTGCCGGCCTGAAGCTGTTGACCGGTACCAAGGTTCCCGACGGAGCCACCCCGGTGGCCCAGGCCTATGCCGGACACCAGTTCGGCAACTACGTGCCACTGCTCGGCGACGGCCGCGCCCTGCTGCTCGGCGAACTCGACGGCGACCACCGACACGACATCCACCTCAAGGGCTCCGGCCCGACTCCGTTCGCCCGCGGCGGCGACGGTTTGGCCGTCGTCGGCCCGATGCTGCGCGAATACGTCATCAGCGAAGCCATGCACGCGCTGGGGATCCCCACTACCCGCTCGCTCGCTGTCGTGGCCACCGGGGACCAGGTGCAACGCGAGGCGCCGGTGCCCGGGGCGGTCCTGGCCCGCATCGCCGCCAGCCATCTGCGGGTCGGCAGCTTCCAACTCGTCGCCCAGCAGGCCCGCGCCACCGGTGACCTGGGATTGTTGCGCCGGTTGGCCGACTACTCGATCGCCCGGCATTACCCCGATGCCGCACAGGCCGAAAACCCTTACCTCGCACTGTTTCAAGCGGTCGTGGAAGCCCAGGCGTCCCTGATTGCCCGCTGGATGTTGGTCGGATTCGTGCACGGTGTGATGAACACCGACAACATGACCATCTCCGGGGAGACCATCGACTACGGGCCGTGCGCTTTCATGGAGGCCTATGACCCGGCGACGGTGTTCAGCTCCATCGACCATGCCGGGCGCTACGCCTACGGCAACCAGCCCCTGGTCGCCCAGTGGAACCTGGCCCGGTTCGCCGAGACCATCCTGCCGCTGTTCGCCGCCACCGAGGAGCTGGCGCTGTCGGTGGCGGTGGAAACCCTCGAAGGGTTCATGCCGCGCTATCACGGCCTCTGGTCGGCGGGGATGCTGGCGAAGTTCGGCCTGACCGGCAGCGTGGAAGCTGCCGCGCTGATCGACCAGGCGTTGGCGCTCATGACCGACAACCACGTCGACTACACCTCGTTCTTCCGGCAACTGGCGGCGGCCGGACGGGGTGACCCCGACGCACTTCCGGCGGTGTTCGCCGACTGGCTGGGACGCTGGCGGACTATGCGGCCCGACGCCGCCGCGATGGACCGGGTCAACCCGCTCTACCTACCGCGCAACCACCTGGTGGAGCAGGCACTAACCGCTGCGATGCGCGGCGACCTGACGCCGGTGGAGAAGCTGCTGGATGTGATCGCCGAACCCTATCGGCAGCGCGATGGCTTGGCGGCCTACGCCGAGCCGGCACCGCCGGAATTCGGCGTCTACCGGACGTTCTGCGGAACCTGACCTGTCAGACCCCGCTTGTAGCGTGCATGGACGATGACCGGCTGTTCGGCAAGGCATTTGAGGGACTGCGCGAGTTCGTGTCGGTCGCGAGCTGAGTACTAAGGTACCATCTTAATGGTAGAAAGGTACCAATCATGGCGCTGAACATCAAAGATCCGGCGGTTCATGAGGCGGTCAAAGAAATCGCCAGGATCACCGGCGAATCTCAAGCGCAAGTGGTCGCCGCCGCGGTGCTGGATCGGCTGGCCCACGTGCAGACGGACGCCGCGGCCGCGCGGCTACTGGCCATTGGAAGGCGTACTGCCGCTCGGATGAGCCCGGAGACCAAGCGACTGGACCACGGCACACTGCTCTACGACGAGCGCGGCATGCCGGCATGATCGTCGACACCTCGGCGATCATCGCGATCCTTCGGGATGAGGAAGACGCGCCCCGCTACGCGAGAGCCATCGCTGGGGCGCGATCGCGCCGGCTGTCCGCTGCGGCTTACCTCGAATGCGGGATTGTCTTGGACTCCCAGCGCGATCCGATCATTAGCAGAGCATTGGATGAACTCCTCGACGACGCCGGCTTTGTGATTGAGCCGGTGACCGAAGGACAAGCCAGGATCGCCAGACAGGCCTACGCGGATTTCGGCAAGGGCAGCGGCCACCCCGCGGGGTTGAACTTTGGTGACTGCCTCTCCTATGCCCTGGCGGCAGACCTTCGTGAACCGCTGCTGTGGAAAGGCGACGACTTCGGACACACCGGAATACGTTCGTCCTGTGACGAATAGGCTGCCGCCACGGCGCTCACTCCGTCGTCGATAACGCGGCCTGATGGGTTCCACCAGCAGCGCGATGCGCGCCATGATGCGACGGCACGTGTGGAGTCCGAAGTCCCGGCGGCGCGGCATGACGGCCTGTTGAACCGCCGTTCTCACTGATCTCGAAGCGCCGCGCAAATCGCGCCAGCGGGCGAGGCGCCCACCAGTTCCAACTGCCCATCAGGTGCATGAACGCCGGTACCAACACCATTCGGATCAGCGTGGCGTCCGCCAGCACTGCCAAGGTCAGACCGAGGCCGAGCATGCGCATGAACGACACCTGGGCGGCGATCAACGCCGCGAACGAGATCGACATGATCAGTGCCGCGGCGGTGATCACCCGAGCGGTGTGCGCCAGGCCCTGTGAGACGCTCTCGTCGTTGTCGGCTCGGGTGCGTCCCGAGGCCAGCCAGTACTCCCGGATCCGGGACACCAGGAACACCTCGTAGTCCATCGACAGCCCGAACGAGATGCAGAACAGCAGCACCGGCACGTTGGCGACCAACATCCCGGTGGGTGTCGTGCCCAGCGCTCCCAGGTGCCCGTCCTGGAATATCCAGACCAGCGCCCCGAACGCGGCGCACAACGACAACACGTTGAGGATCAGCGCCTTGATCGGCAACACCAGGCTGCCGGTCAGCAGGAACAGCAGCCCGAAGGTGATGGCAGCGATCAGCCCCAGCACTTGCGGCAGCCGGTCGGTGATCGCGTTAACACTGTCTCGGTTGATCTGTGCCAGCCCACCCATCTGCACCGGCCGTTGGCCCGGTGCCGGTACTTGATGCAGCAGGTCGAGCTGGGTTTCGGAACGCTGGGAAAACAGCGGGGCGGTGCTGGCCACGGTCAGCAACACGGTGTTGTCCTTGATCCCGGTGGCTGCGGACGGATCGCCCACCCGGCCGCCGCCGACGAAAGTACCGGTCGGCGCCGACACCGAGGACACCTCCGGCACCCGGGACAGCTCCGCGGCATAACGATCCAGCTCCTCGGGCGCGATGCCGTCCGCGTCACGAACCACGATCGGTACTGCCCGGTCAGAATCGTCGGCAAACTGCTCGCGCAGCGCGTCGCCGACCTGATGCGCCGAGGCCGTTCGCGGGAGCACCCGGTCATCGGGGTAGCCCCACTTCACCCCAAGGAACGGCACCCCGACCGCCACCAGCAGGGTAACCACCGCCAGACCGATCGGGACGGCGTGGCGGGCAACGAATCTCGTTGACCGGTACCAGAATCCCTCTTCGATCGGTTTTGCGACGGGCTCGGGCCGCCGCAGCAGCCGCCGAATCGGCCCTCGCAGGTTCAGCGCGTCGAGCCGGGGCCCCAGCAGGGCGATCGCTGCCGGCGTCACCACGATCGCGGCGATCGCCACGAACGTCACCGTCGCCACCCCGGCGTAGGCGAACGATTTGAGGAAGTACATCGGGAACAAGACCATCGCCGACATCGACAGCGCAACCGTGATCGCCGAGAACAGCACGGTGCGACCGGCGGTGGTCATCGTTGCGATCAGTGCTCGATCGGGAGCGACGCCGTCGGCCAGTTCGTCGCGGTAGCGGTTGATGATCAACAGGGTGTAGTCGATCGCCAGTGCCAAACCCATGGCGGTGGTGAGGTTCATCGCGAAGATCGACACGTCGGTGCCCAGGGTGATCAGTCGCAGTACCGCCATCGAGCCGACGATCGCGAGTCCGCCGAGCGCGACCGGCAATGCCGCCGCCAACAGACCGCCGAAAACCCAGACCAGCACCGCGAAGCTCAGCGGGATCGCGATCGACTCCATCAACAGCAGGTCATGTTGATTCTGGTGATTGATCTGCGCATAGACCATCGCACCGCCCCCGGCGCGAACGCTGACCCCGTTCCGATCGTGGGCCACCTGGTCGGCCAGGGTACGGGCGTACTTCTGCGCGTCGTTCTCGCCGCCGCGCAGGTTGGCCACGATCAGACCGGCGGAGCCGTCGGTGCTGGTCAATCGGGCAGCGGCCGACGGCGGATCCGTCCACGGCGAGGCGACGTTGAAGACGTGCGGCGAGCGCTGCAGGACTCCGGCGATCTCGGTGCCGACCGTCCGGGCCCGCTCGCTGTCGGCTCCGTCGGGCGAACTCACCAGAATCAGCAGCTGCTGGTCACTTTGGCCGAACTTGTCGGTCAGCAACTGGGTGGCCTGCGCGGACTCCGAACCGGGGTCCTGAAAGCCCCCCGCGGACAGGCTGTCGGCCACGGGGATCCCGAACACCGCAGCGGCGATCATCACCAGCCCGGCCAGGACTAGTACGCGGCGGGGGGCGGCGAGGGCCAGCAGGGCGATCCGGTGCAGCACGTAGTGACCTTCCGCCGAAATGGTCCACCGGAGATGCCGACGGCACCCCTACCGACAAGATACGTAGTGGATGCCCCTGCCGTTCAATATTCGCCGGCTGTGCCGCACCGTTGAACCACGGCCGCGGCGGCACCGTGACCTCGACATGGACAACACTCCGACCGTGGCCGCTGTGGCCGTGGAATTCCCTTCCCACCAACACCGTCAGGGCGAGGTGATGGCCGCCCTGTCGGACTTTGTCAGCCCAGACTTTCAGCGTTTCGCCGCCCACAGTGGTGTCGCAACCCGCCAGCTGGCGCTGCCGTTGGCGCGTTACTCCAAGCTCAGCGGATTCAGCGAGGTGAACGACGAATACCTTGACATCGCCCTGGATCTAAGCGAGCGAGCACTGCAGGCCGCGCTGGATCGCGCCGGAATCGCGCCGGCCGATGTCGATGTCGTGTTCTCCACGACGGTCACCGGTTTGGCCGTGCCCTCGCTGGAAGGGCGGTTGGTGACACGGATGGGCCTTCGCTCCGACGTCAAACGCATCCCGCTGTTCGGCTTGGGCTGCGTCGCCGGCGCGGCGGGCCTGGCACGCGTCCACGACTACCTGCGAGCCTTTCCCGACCATGTGGCGGCCCTGGTCGCCGTCGAACTGTGCTCCTTGACGGTTCAGCGCGAAGACCTCTCGGTGGCAAACCTGGTTGCCGCCAGCCTGTTCGGTGACGGCGCCGCGGCGGTCATCGCGACCGGGGCCCGACGCTCGGCGCGCGGGCCGAGGCTGTTGGCGACCCGAAGCCAGACCTACGCCGACACCGATGACGTCCTGGGATGGAAGATCGGCAGCGAGGGGTTCAGCATCGTCTTGTCGGTGGAGATCGCCACGATCATCGAGAAATACCTCGGCGACAACGTCGGCGAATTCCTGGCCGATCACGGCCTGGTCAGCGATGACATCTCGACGTGGATCGTGCACGCCGCCGGCCCGAAGATCATCGATGCGATCGAAAACCTGCTGCACTTGCGGTCGGAGGCGCTCACGCCGACCCGAAAATCGTTGCGTGACCACGGGAACCTGTCCTCGGTATCGGTCCTGGATATCCTCGACGGCATCGAATCCGATCCGCCGCAGCCCGGATCACTGGGGCTGATGATCGCGATGGGTCCGGGTTTCTCCGCCGAACTCGTCCTGTTGGAGTGGTAGGCATGTACTACTTACTGGTTCTGGCGGTGGGCGTCGAACGGCTCATCGAGTTGGTGGTGGCCCGCAGCAACGCGCGGTGGGCGTTCGCCAACGGCGGCGTCGAGTTCGGGCATAGCCACTATCCGGTGATGGTCAGCATCCACTCGGCGCTGCTGGTCAGCTGCGTTGCCGAGGTGTGGGTGCTGCACCGGCCATTCATCCCCTGGCTGGGTTGGCCCATGTTCGTGGTGGCGGTCTTGAGTCAGGTGCTGCGCTGGTGGTGCGTGCGTACGCTCGGCCGGCGCTGGAACACCCAGGTGATCGTTCTGCCGGAAACCCCTCTGGTGCAAGGCGGCCCGTATCGCTGGATTCGTCATCCCAACTATGTGGCAGTGGTACTCGAGGGGTTGGCACTGCCGCTGATCCACACCGCCTGGCTGACCGCGCTCTGGTTCAGCCTGGCCAACGCGGCGCTGTTGCGGGAGCGGATTCGGGTGGAGAACGCCGCGCTGGGGTACCGGTGATCGGCTTCGACACCGACCTGCTGATCGTCGGTGCCGGGCCGGCGGGCCTCGCGACGGCGTTATGCGCGCGACAGCAGGGACTTTCGGTGATCGTCGCCGATCCCCGGGCCAGCCCGATCGACAAGGCCTGCGGGGAGGGCCTGATGCCGGGCGGGCTGGCCGTGTTGAAGTCGCTCGGGGTGGACCCGGCCGGTATGCCGCTGCGCGGCATCAACTATCTCGACGAGCGGCGCCGGGCCGAGGCTCCTTTTCGCAACGGTCTGGGGCGCGGTGTGCGACGCACGACGTTGCATGCTGCCATGACAGATCAGGCTAAGCAGAACGACGTCGACTGGGTGGCCACAAAGGTGGACGACGTAGTCCAAGATGCCGAGGGGGTCACGGCGGGTGGGGTTCGGGCCAGATGGCTGATCGCCGCCGACGGGCTGCATTCGGTCGTCCGCCGCGCCGTCGGGATCTCCCGTGTCGCGGGGTCTCCGCGGCGCTACGGCCTGCGCTGGCATTACCAGGTTCCGGCGTGGTCCGAGTACGTGGAGGTGCACTGGTCACGATGGGGCGAGGCCTACGTGACGCCGGTAGAGCCTGGCCTGGTGGGGGTGGCCATCTTGTCGTCGCACCGCCCGCAGCTCGACTGGTTTCCGTCCCTGGCAGCCCATCTTGTCGACGCGCAACGCGGCCCTGCTCGCGGCTGCGGACCCATGCGGCAACTGGTTTCACGCCGCGTCGCCGGGCGGGTGCTGCTGGTCGGTGACGCCGCCGGCTACGAGGATGCGCTGACCGGTGAGGGCGTAAGCCTAGCCGTCAAGCAGGCCGCTGCCGCCGTGGCCGCCATCGTCGATGACAACCCATCGTCCTACGAGCACGCCTGGCACTCGATCACGCGCCGCTATCGACTACTCACCCGCGGTCTGGTGCTGGCCAGCGCGTGGCAGCCGGCCCGACGGGCTGTGGTCCCGGCCTGTTGTGCGCTGCCAGCCGTGTTTGACCGCGCGGTGCATCTGCTGGCGCATTGAGTGACCGTTCGACCGCGGACAGCACCATCTGGGTGGAGCCGCGGGAACCGATGGTGATGCGCACGGCGCCGTCGGGATAGTTGCGTACCCGCAGTCCGCTGTCGGCGAAGATCTCGCTCCACGGCCGGCCTGTCGCAGGCAGGTACACGAAGTTCGCGTGGGAATCGGTGGTGTACACCCCGGATGCTCGCAGCCGGGACCGCAGATAGCCGCGTTCGGCGACGATATGGGCGATGCGCTGCTCCAATTGTGCTTCGGCCTGGTAGGAAGCGGCCACCGCCACCGTGCAGCCGGCGCTGATGCCGAACGGCAGCTGCATGGACCACAGCAGACCGGCCAGCTCCGGTGCCGCCAGCGCGTAGCCGATTCGTAGCCCGGCCAGCCCGTAGGCCTTGGAGAACGTGCGCAGCACAATCACATTCGGGAAGCGTGCGATGAGTCTCGGGATATCGATGCGCTGGTTCGGGGCAACGAATTCGATGTAGGCCTCGTCGAGCAGCACGATGGTGTCGGCAGGCACGTCCGCAATCAGCCGTTCGACGTCGGCTACGGTCTCCAGGGTGCCAGTCGGATTGTGCGGACGACATAACACCACCACCCGGGCATCCCTGGCTGCCTGGGCCATCGCGGTCAGGTCGAGATGCCCGTAGCTGTCGAGGGGGACGTCGATCGCGGTCATGCCGGCCATCTGGGCGAAGGCGGGGTAGCCCTCAAAAGTGGGCTTGCTCAGTACGATCCGTTCGCCGGGAGCCGCCGCCGTTTGCAGCACCCGCATGGCCAGCCCGGACGCCCCCGGTCCGAGCGCCACGTTCTCCTCGGCCACGCATGCGTGGTCCGCCACCAATTTGCGCAGTCGGGTGGGCAGGAATTCCGGATAGCGATTGGCCGCCCCGATGAAGTCAACCAGCGCCGCACGCACCGCCGGCAGTGGCGGCAGCGGGTTTTCGTTGAGCGACAACGCGCACGGGTCGACGGCTGGCGGGAGTGCGCTGCGAAGATGCGTGGCATCCGAATCCGTTTGCGCCGCTGAGGTCATTGCGGTCGTCCGCCCCATCGGATGGCCGCCGCGCCGGCGAAGTCGCCGGCGTGTGCGAAGCCGGCCATTACCACCACTTCGCCCGGCTGTAGCCGGTTGCCGGTTATCGCCCGATCCAGATTGATCGGAATGCCGGCACCGAACAGGTTGCCGCACTCATCAAAGGTGTCGACGTGTCGTGATTCGGGTACTTCGAGCGCTTCGCGCCAATTGCGCAGAAAGACCCGGTTGGGCTGGTTGGTGACCAGGAGTCCGATATCCGAGGGGCGCAGGCCGTTGCGATGACAGACCGCGAGGGCGACCTCGGGAACCTGCCGGTTACCGCGTGCGAGCACCTTGGTGATTTTGTCTTCGGTGAAACCGATGTAACCGGCGCCGGGGCCGGGCTCCCACCACTTGCGGGGCGGGTCGATGGTGTAGGTCATGTCGCCGGCGTACTGCCCATAGGTGCGGCATTCGACGTCGATGATCGGTGATTGATCCGAGCGGGTCACCAGTCCGACCGCCGCGCCGTCGCCGGGAACCGATGCCTGCGATTTGCCTCGCACGGCGGGCTGATCGAAGACCTGGCCGGCCGCGTTCTGTGCGATCGCGATCAACGCGCTGCGCCCGACGCCGGCCCCCAACAACTGCCGGGCCACGTTGAGCCCCAGGATGAAAGCGGCGCATCCGCCGTTGTGCAGATCCAGCACCGTAGACGGGCGCATCCCCAACCGGTGGGCTACCCCGCCGCCGGCGCCGCAGAACGGGATATCCGGCAACTGGGTGTGCGTGATCAAGATATCGACGTTCTCGATGATCTCGCGGCCGTGGCGCTCGATGATTCCCTGCGCCGCCTGCTCGATCATGTCGGCCGCGGTCTCGTCGTCGCCGACATGATGGCGGAATCGGGGCGCGCGGAACATCAGGTTGTCGCGCAACGCATCGGACTCGGCGTACTGCGTGTAATAGTCGGCGCTGATGGGTTCGCCGGGAAGATAGCTGGAGACGTCGACCAAGCTGACTTCGGTTTCGCAGGATTGGGTCATGTTGCGCCTCATCGCATCCACAACGGGGTGACCGGCAGGCCGTTGTGGTGCCGGTATTCGGCAATCGCCTTCAAATTCTTCAGCTCCAGCAGGTGTCCGGCACTGAACATGTCCCAGAAGTCGCCCACCCACACCGGGCGCTCGGGCGGGGCGGTGTCCGGATAGGGGTTGTGGTCGTAGAACGGGTGGTGGCAATTGGTCCACAGCACAACCGAACCCGGCTTGTTCAGCACCACCTGGGCGTCGACGATCCGGATCAGGTAGATCATCCACAGGTGGTCGGGCTGGTCCCAGGCGCAGTGGTAGTCCACCGTGAGGGCTTCCCGGTTGAAGACGGTGCGGGTGTAGATCTTGGTCTCCGAACCCAGCCGGTCGTAGGCGAGCCACAGGCCCTCCTCGTCGGTGGGGGTGAAGCCGCGCAGGCTGTAGGTCCACTCTTCCAGGCATCGTGTATCGGAGAGGTAGGCGAACAATTCGTCTGGGGGACAGTCGATGTAGTCGTTGACGGTGCAGTAGTCGCCGAACACCACGTCGTGGGGGTAGACCGAATGCATCATCTCCATGATGATCGGGGTGGCGACCTCCCGGGGGCTGGTCTCGACCCGGACCAAGCCGTCGATCGGTCCGGGCGTACCGGCGTGGACGCTGATATCAGCGAGGGCGGGCAGCGACATCGAATTGATCCTCCTGGTGGGTTGGAACCTTGCCGTTATGAGCTACTGGAGCAGTGGTTTTCGGTGCCGCCTCGGTAGAAAGGAACGGCGCAAAGGGCGGTATCTCGTCGGCGGCGCACTCGACGCTGATCACCGAGGGCCCTTCACGGTCCAACGCTGACGCCAGCGCCGCGTCGAATGTTTCGGCGTCGTCCACGTCGATCGCGTTGAGCCCAGGGAACATCGAGGCCAGGCCGGCACCGAGGTAGCTGGGGGTGAATCGGTTGTAGCTGTAGAACCCGTCGTAGAACAGCTGCTCGCGGGTGACGCACATGGCGTGCGCGTTGTTGTTCAGCAGCACGAACAGCACTGGAAGCCGGTACTGCACGGCGGTGTGGATCTCCATGCCGTGCATGAAGAACGCACCGTCGCCGGCGATCACCGCGGTGCGCCGACCGCGGCCGAAGGCCATGCCGATCCCGGCCCCAAAGCTGTAGCCCATCCCGCCCATCCCCAGCGCGACCAAGAAACGGCCGTCGCGCCGCGGCGGCAGGTAGTGGATGGCCGCAGCGCCGGTGTTGCCCGCATCGACGACGATGTCGGTCCCGGCCGGCAACGCTCGGTCCAGCACGGCCATCGCGTCGCGATAGCGCACCCCCGGGCCGGTGTAGGGCGGGGGATTCAACTCGGTGTGCGGCACCGTCTCGGGCACCCGCAGCCCCCTGGGGCGCCCGGCTCCTGAGAGTTCCCGGTAGATCGACCGCAATGACTCCCGCAGATCAGCGGTCTGCACATGGGTACACGGAACATACGGCGGTGCCGAACCGATCGATACCGTGCGGGTGGAGCTCAGCGCCGCCTCAAGGCCGGCGCGGGCGGTCAGCGTCAGCCGGGTACCCACCACCAGGCACACCGCACTGCCGGTCAGTGCAGGGGCAACGGAGGGGTGGCCCATGATGCCGGCCACGCCCAGTGCCGACGAGGATCCCAGCCCCGAGGTGCCCGAGACGTCTTTGGCGTCGGGGGCACACACCACCCGGGCGCGCAGCAGTACCCGCAGGTTCTCGAGGTCGGTGCGGGCGTCGTCACGCGCCACCTGTTCGCCGGCGATGATTGTGACCGGTCCGTGGGCGTTGCGCAGCGCGTGGATGATCGGGTGCGGATCACTGATGACGACAGGATCACCGCCGCTGTCGCCGCCGTTGCGGTACGGGCTGGCCGTGACGGACCCCCGCTGAACATCCTTGGGCAGCAAAAGCACCGCGGGTCCACCGCTGTGTGCCGCGGCGATCGCCCGGGGCAAGGCAGCCACGATGTCTTCGGGTTTCATCACCCGCTCGCAGAAGACCGAGACCGCCGAGAACAAGGCCTGCGCGTCAAGGGCACCGTTGCGGCCACTGGTGTCTTGGAAACTGCCGCGACCGTCCAAGACGATCGGGGCCTGGCCCACCAGCGCCAGCACCGGAACCCGGCTGGCCAATGATTCACCGAGTCCGGCAACCAGGTTCAGGGCGCCCCCGCCCGACGTCGCGGCAACCACACCCAATCCCGCACCGCTACGGCTGTAACCGTCGGCCATGGTGGCGGCCGAGAACTCATGCTTGGCCAGCACCGCCGTGATGTCGGGACGGAAATACGCGGCGTCGTAAAGATCTTCGATGTTCGCGCCATCGACGCCGAAGATGTGACCGATTCCCATGGCCGCCAGCTGGGCGACGAGGTAATCGACCACGGAAGCGATCCTGGACATCTGCCCACCTAACTCGTGACGATGTCATTGACACGGTTTCCGTCGGGCGTTGGTTCGAAGGAGGCATCCATGACCGGGGTGGTTACAGCGTGCGCTCCAGGAGGACCTGGCCGTTGTCGGCTGACACCACTTGGACCGAGGCGATCTGATCCGACGGAGTCGATATGCTGCCGGCCGGCGTCGCGGTGTGCCCAGGTTCGGCAACCCAGGTCGCTAGCCGGGTCTGGCTGCCATCGCGGCCGACCACCACCAGCGCCAGGGTGTCGTGGTGAGCGTTCACCGGTGCCAGGCAGACACAGCTCAAATCGATGTAGCTGCCCCAGGATTCGTCCCTGACCGCCACCGTCGAGGCAAGCGCCGTCGTCCCCACTTGGGCCATCGGCACCGCATCGTGATGCGGCGAAGGCGTAGTCGATGAGGTGATGCCGATCAGGACGCCGATTCCGAGTACGGCGGCTGCTGCGGCCGACGCCGTCCACGTCATCAGCCGGGCACGCCGGCGGCGCCGGTGTACCTCGGTCAACAGGGCCGGCAGCAGGTAGGTCGGCGGGGGCGGTTCCGTGTCGGACTCGTTGATCGCGGCCACACTGTTGCCGTCGAGCTGCGACAGCAGGGCGGGCACGCCGCTGATCTCGGTCACGGCCTCCCGACACTGCCGGCAGCCGGCCAGGTGCCCCTCGAATTCTCGGCGGTCGGCCGCAGACAGCGAACCGAGCACGTAGGCGGCATCCCACATGGCGTAAGGGTGCTCACCCTCGGCCGGCCGGCAGGCCGAACCGAATTCTCGCGGCGACGTCATCGTGTCACCCCCATCTCCTGCAGGGCGAGTCGCAGGGCCCGCACCGCATAGTGCAGGCGCGATTTCACTGTTCCCTCGGCGATCCCCAAGTCTTCGGCGGTTTGCCCCGTACTCCAACCACGGTAGTAGGACCGTTCGATCACCGCCCGGTGCTCCGCTGACAGGTGGGTCATGGCGTCGGCGATCAACATCCGGTCCAGGGCGGTGTCCACCTCGTCGCGGGTGGGTTGCTCGGGCGTGGTCGTCTCGTCGAGAGTGGCGACCACGTGGCGGTACTGAGCGCTGCGCCGTTCGTCGATGATCATGTTGCGCGCCACCGTGCACAGCCAGGCCCGAGGGGAGCGCTCGGCGTCGCTGATGACCTCCGGATGCTGCCAGGCGCGCAGCAGCGTCTCCTGCACGACGTCTTCGGCGCGGCTCGCGTCACCGGTCAGGCGCAGGGCGTAGCGCCACAGCACCGCGGCGTGCTCGTCGTAGAGCGCTTTCATCAGCGCGGCTTCGTGGTCTGGCGGTATGCCAACGCGAGGCAAGCTGATCACCTCCTGCCTAATGACACGACGCGGGTGCCTGTGGGGTTCATGTTTTGGCACCTCAGTCAGGGATCCAGCTGCCATGAAAACCGTGCGGAACCCGCCGCGGCAGCCGCACCCGGGCGACGGGTTCGGCGTCGAACTCCGACGCGCCCAGGATCACCAGTTCGCTGCACTCGCGGACCGGGCTGTAGACGTAGCTCAGATACCAGCCCGCCGATTCGTCGGTCTGCCCAGGAGCTGGCGCGAATACCGCCTCATCGGGTGCGCCGGCCATCCCGTTGACGCCGAACCGGTGGACCTCGGCGCTGCCTCGGGCCAGGTCATAGCGGACCAGACCGTCTGCGCCGACGGTGACGGCGTAGCGGGCGTCGGCGCCCACCCGCCGGTCGTCGACGCGGGGGAACTCGATGTCACGGTCGTCGAGTTGCACCTCGTGTACGACGCCGGCGTGCAAGTCGATCGTCCAGCGCCACAGCGCGGCATCGGTCTCGAAATCGCTGTTGTCGCGCCAGATCTCCGGGTAGCGGACCACCTGCAGCACGAGCGCGTCGCCCTGGGCCGACGACACGTCGAAGGCATTGGCGACGTGGAAGACGTAACACGGGTTGATGTCGAACCAGCGAACCGGACCGTACGGGTCGTCGCGGCGCAGCACGCCTAGGCGGGCGCCGTAGTCGTCGTCCCACCGGTAGGGCGGATCACGTTCGATTCGTCGGGTGAGCGCAATCTGCGGATTGAACACCAACGGCAGGTCCAGGAACACCACGTGCTGCGCGGTCAGCGCGAAGTCGTGCATCAGTGTCAGGCCCGGAACATCGATCGGACGGCGGACCTGGACCGCACCGTCGGCGCCGGCGCGGTAGTAGTTGATGCGTGGGTGGGTGAGGTCGCCGTAGCCGAAGAAGTGCAACTCGCCCGTGATCGGACAGATCTTGGGATGCGGCGCCATGGAATCGACCAGCTTGCCGCCGAAGTCGTAGGCGCCCAGCGTCTCCAAGTCGGGGGTGATTTCGTAGGGCAGGGCGGTGTCCATCAGGGCCAGGGTCTTGCCGGCGTGCCGGATCACGTGGGTGTTGGCTGCGCTGGAGTGCAGATTGCGGCTGCCGTCGGCGTTGAACAGCGGCAGCGGGTGTTCGAAGCTCTCGGTGCGCACCCAGCGGTTGCGGTACCAGGCGGCCCGGCCGTTCTCCAGCCGAACTCCGTGCACCATGCCGTCACCGGTGCACCAGTGCCCGCCCGCTTCGCGGGGATTGGGGCCGTTGCGCAGATACCAGCCGTTCAACTCCGGCGGGATGCTGCCGTCGACGGGCAGATCGAACGCCGTGAGCTCATCGGGGACCGGAGCGTAGTTGCCGGGGCGAAAGACTCTGAAGACCGTCTCCGGCGGCTGAAGAACCGCCACCGGGGCACCAGAGTCGTGGCCGTTGACCTGACGGGCGACACCGGTGGCGGCGGGACGCGCGGTGAATTCGCCGTCGGCTGTCACGTCGTTGGATTCGGTGAAGTCCTCTTCATCCAGCAACGACAGGACAGCCGGCATCTCGGAGAGCTCAGTGACGGCGTCCTGGCACAACAGGCACTCGTCGAGGTGCGTCTCGAACTCGCGATAGTCCGAATCCGAGAGTGACCCCAGCACGTAGGCGGCGTCCCACATGCCGTACTCGTGGTCAAACGTCATTGCACCGTTCCCATACTTCGCAGTGTCTGTTGCAGTGTCCGTAGCGCGTAGTGCAGCTGGATCTTCACGCTGCGCTCCGCGATATCCAGATCGACCGCGATCTGCTCGGTGCTCCATCCGTAGTAATAGGCACGACGGAGCAGGGCTCGGTGTTCGTCGGAGAGCTGCGCCAGCGCGGCGGCGAGCATGGCCCGGTTCGGCGCCAAGTTGCGGTGCATGGCGCTTGAAGCGCTGCTGAAGCGGGGCCGGGCCGGGTCGTCGGTGGTCATGGCGGTTCAGGCCCTGCCCGTACGCGCAGAAGTGTCCGGCCGCGGCGTGGCCGCGGTCGAGTGTCGATCTGCCGCTGGTTTTCCTCTACCCATGCACCAGCCTCCCGGAAGTGACACGGGGCAGCGTCCCGTCCGGTTCAGTGTCGCGCGCACCGGACGACTGCGGTAGAGGCTCTTTAAGTCGTGGTGACCAGCGACAGCTGCCAAGTCTGCAGCCACGGCTTGATCAGCTGCGCGACGGAGGACTCGTGAGGCGCAGCGCAGGCCGTCTCGGGATCCTCGCCGTCGGACTCCGCGGTGAGGATGCCGACCGCTTCGGCGGTGCCGTCCGGGCGCATCCGGTAGGCGGGGCCGCCCGCGTCGCCGCAGGTGGTAGCCGCGGCGAATCTGACCTTGTTCTTTTCGCTGGCAACCACCGGACCGCACATCGGCTCGCCGCTGCGGACACCCAAATGACAGAGCGTGTCGCCGATCTCGACGCGCTCGGCCACGCCGCTCACCGGGTGTCCGTCGACCTCGGAGGACAACGGGAACTTGTCGGGGTCGTCCAGGGTGATCAGGCCGATGTTGTTGCCGTCCTTGCCGTCGTAGACGCTCTCGGTAAAGACGCCGACGGTGGGGTAGAGGGCACCGTTGTGAATGGACACCGTGCCAGAGCCGCCGGGCTTATTGCAGTGCCCCGCCGACAACAGTCCCGGCCGGCCGTCCTTGCTGCGTACCAGGAAACCCGCGGTGCAGCTGGTGGCCTCGGAGCTGCCGGCCGAGGACACATTGATGCCGACCCCGGGACCGATCGCCTCGGCCGGCGGCTGGGGGATGAGCTGCTGCACCGGCCGGGCGCGGCTGACCCAGGCCATGCCCGCCAGGACCGTCAGTACGCCAACCGCGATGGACAGGCGCTTGAGCAGGGTTTTGGGCGGGGGTCGTCGGAAGGCGGCCATTTAGGCGAGGGTACCGAGGGTGGGGGGAGTGTGCGGGTGGGGCGGTTACGCGGAGGGTGAACAGGGGGCAAACGCCGGCGTGACCGAGTGGCACATTTTCGGCAATTCAGAATCAATGGCTATTTGTTTGGTTCCTCGGCCTTAGGTTGGCGGCGAACCAGCGACTCTTTTTCCTCTGTTCGCTCGGCCAACCGATCGCTGAAATTGATTAGCCCTTGACCCGCTGCGGCAAGCGCTCGGCGCGCCGATTTCTTTGCCAGCTTGACGCTCGCGTCGGCTGCGTCGCGAATTCCAGGCGCTTCCAACGCAGTCCAGACGTCAACCTGATTTCGTCGGGCTCGGGCAAACGCGTTGAGGTCGGTCATCAGCTGATTGCGGTCGTGCGCCAGCTGCTTCGTCGACATGAAGCGAAATCCATCGATGGCGTCGGTCTTGGCGACCTCGTCGATGACCTGGCGTGCTCGCTGGTATAGCTTCGCGTCCTCCGACAGGTGGTGCATCAGCAGTTCGCGGGCGTCCTCAATCGCGTGCGATAGATGGTCAGGCTCGTTAGCCTCGATTCGGGCGAGCCGCACTCGCTGCCACTTGTACAGCGACTCCTCGGCGACTACTAGCAAGCTCAGCGTTTCCCCGATCAAGATCTCGTCGACCACGGCCTGCAGCTTTTGTGCTCTTTCCTGGACGGGCAACCCAGGAGCCAATGAATCCAGGACTCTCTTCACGTGACTACGAAGCTGCTCGATAGTGATATTCAATGCCGGGCCAAGCCCTGCGACAGCATCCCAATCCGCGTCCGGGAGGGAACCGTGCTTCTCCAGGTAGTTGACCTTGCGTGTAGTGATGATATGGCTGCCCAAGACGTCGCCTGCGCGTTCAGCTTGGGCAAGGTGAAGGACCTGCTCGACCTTGCCTTCGACGCAGCGAACCGCATCCTCCACCTCGGCGATCGCTGATTTGAGTGTCAGTTGCATGGCGACCATCTGGGCAGACATCAGAGTCTGCGGGCCCATCGCGGTCGGTCGCCACTGCAGCTGCTCGACAAACTTGTTGTCGGCGCCGCGGGTCGTCATTCGAAAGAACCCCGGGGAACCTGGAATCAGCTTGTCCCTCTGGATGGCCTTGATGCTGTCAGGGTGCAGCTGCACGAACTTGCCAGCCTGGCCCAGCATCGTAGTGACACCGGCGAGCAGACCGGTGGCATTGCCCAGTGAGGCTTTGCTGATGCCGGCCACTTGGACGGCACGGCCCGCCGACTCACGAAGGCGGTCTAGGTAGGACTCGACAGCCTCGGGATCGCCTCCGATCAATACCCCCTCCGGTTGCGTGACGACGACGATCTCGCCATTTGCGGGACCGGGAAGGTTGTCTACGTCGTCACTCACGATGGCCTCCAGAGGTGGACTTTGGCCGAGTGTAAGCAGGTGCGCCGACATCGAGGGTCGGGGAGGGCGCCTTATCAGTGCGATCCCGGCCCGGCTGTCGGACGTCCCGCCCAGCATTGGCCCGAAATAGCGTGGAAGCGAGGTAAGACATGAGCAGGCGTTCGGTCGGCGGCCCACGGCGTTCGTCGCTCGGAGCGTTCACTCGATATCAGCAACCCACGTCCGACTGCAGCCGGAGGCCTTCGGCCTCAAGTCGCCCCCATGCCGTCTAGGACCCGAATCGGTCCGTGAGGTCTGTGTCGGCTGGGCCGGTTAGAGTTATGTGGTGCCAGCCAAGACCCAGAAACCCCGAAAGAGCAGCGGTTATGGTGTCAGGCTAGTCCGCGGCCCTTTCATCAATCTCCAGCCGCACCGCGACCACACCGACGACATTGAGTTGTTTCTCAAGTACACCGAGCGCCTGCGGCGACAGGGCGAACGCTTGGCCGCCGACTTCTTCAGTGGCGCTGGCGGGCTGAGCCTAGGGCTGCAGAAAGCCGGGTACAAAGTAGTCCTCGGTGCCGACCACGAGCCCTTCGCCAACCGGACTCATGCCCACCACTTTGGTGGCATGTCAGTCGACTGGGACCTCGCCGACCCCGAAGTCGTCCGCGAAGTCGCCGAGCTGTGTAAGGCGGCCCGCGTGGATCTCATCGCCGGCGGACCACCGTGCCAGCCCTTCTCGAAAGCAGGCCGGTCGATGATCCGCCACCAAGTCGAGTCAGGCTTGCGTGACAGGCACGACCAACGACGAGATCTATGGCTGTCCTATCTCGAGATCATCCGCGTAGCGCAGCCTCGCGCGGTCATCATGGAGAACGTTCCCGACATGGCGCTGGACCGCGACATGTTCATCCTGCGAAGCATCGTGGAATCCCTCGAACAGTTCGGATACAGCGTCGAGGAACGCGTCGTCGATGCTTGGCGGTATGGGGTTCCGCAGTTCCGGCAGCGGCTGATTCTTGTGGCACTCAAGGGGAAGTTGAAATTCACATGGCCTCCTGAGGTTCGGCAAAAAGTAACCGTATGGAACGCTATTGGTGATCTTCCGGAGGTCGACGGTGGCTGGCGTCCAGAAGGCGGCGCGGAGGGTTGGTCAGATTACAGCGGGCCGCTCACTCAGTTTCAACGCGAAATGCGTTCTACAGTAGCGGACGCTGACGCGGGAAAAGTCTTCGATCACATCACGCGCCCTGTCCGTGACGATGATCGTGAAGCGTTTGAAAGCATGACGCACGACACGAAATACACGGATCTCAGGGCCGAACACCAGCGGTACCGGGGCGACATCTTTGATGACAAGTACAACCGCCTCAACGAAAACGATCTTTCCCGAACGATCACGGCGCACATCGCTAAAGATGGGTACTGGTACATCCACCCACGCCAGAGTCGCACGCTGACGGTTCGCGAAGCAGCCCGACTTCAGACCTTTCCCGATCAATTTCGTTTCGACGGACCGCCATCGGCGGCCTTCCGTCAGATCGGCAATGCGGTTCCGCCGCAACTGGGCTTCGTCATCGGGACTGGTGTCCTTGAGTCAATCGAGCGGGCCGACCATCCGGGCATCAGCACCCGCCGGTTGAGCATTGAGCTCTCCGCCTGGTTCAGACAACGGAGTGAATTCCTCGCGCTGCCTTGGCTGGCTGCCACATCCCGCTGGGAGGTTGTCGCTGGTGAGGTGCTGCTCGATCGCGCATCTCCACAAGTCATTCGTCGACTCTGGCCCATCATTCAGAAGTTAACGCCGGAGCCGAAGCGGCGATCGGTTGACTCGGACCTCCTCGAAGGTCTCATCGACATGTCACGGACCGTCGGGCGCCTCAACCGAGCCGAGACGATTATCGCTCTGGCTCAGCGCCTCCACGAGTCGCCGCGGATCCTAGACGGCTGCGCCGAGGAAGTGAAGAGTGCTACGGCGCTTCCGGACTCCGTGATCGACTTGGCGGCGCTGGTGGTTCCGGGTGGTTCCGTCGGTCACGAGGATGAGGGGCTCGACGAACCGGTTCTTGTCACAAAGGGCGTGCTTCGAGTAGCGCGGCGCTTCCAGGCGAATGCGGTTGATCGTAAGAACAAAATGACCGACGGTCGAATGGCGGTTGCACGGATGATCGGCTTCGGACCCGACGCTCGCCATGCCCATCTCGGCCTGATCGAGCTTGCCAACAGCCTCTGCAGGCCGGAACACCCGACATGTGAGGAGTGCCCTCTTAACTCCCACTGCGCTCGCGACGGCGTGTGATTTCCGCGGTTGTTTCTGCGGTGTGATCAGATGCCGAGGGCGTCGGCCACATCCGGATCGGATTTGCGCAGGATCGAGGCAATCCTCTTGAATGCCTTGTACTCGCCTGCTTCTAATGCGGCGGCTTGCAATGCCAAGCCGATTTCCGACGCTTGAGTGAGCTGGTCGCTGCCGTTTTTCTTCTTCTCCTCCGACGGTTTGGAGCCTGCGGCTTTCCGGTAGACCTCATCGGCGATCGAACACATTTCATTGATCGGTCGCTCGATCATCTGCCGGAGTTGCGCAGGAATCGAGACGCGCATTTTTGCGACGTTGATATTGAAGGCAGAGTCGAGGTCGGTGTCGAAGTCGACACTCGCACGGGCTAGTTTGGTGTGTTCGTCAATGGCCCGGATGCCGGACCAGCCGCCCCACTGGACCAGCCGGTCGGCGCGGTAGGTGTACAGACCCTGTTGGCGATTCCACTTCAAAGGGCCTGAGTGTCTTTCGAATTCAGCATGGCTGCTGAATTGATCCCGCCCGGGGAGCACGTACCGGCGCAGGGTTACCGAGCCGGTTGTGTCACCGTGTTGTATTTCGAAGATATCTTCAGCGAGTTCCTTTGTGAGCCTCTCGCTGCGGGCGAACGGGTCCCACGGCTGCAGTTTCGTTCCATTCACGGTGATGGCCACCGGTCCAGTCTTGGCTTCGTCAGCCAGGAATCTATGGAAGACCATCGAGAGGTGTTGCGCCGCCTTGTCGGCGATCGTCTCAAATCGCCTGCGCGCCCAGCCTCCCGCGGCGTTGCGTGATGGCACGACGCGGTCGAGTTTCTCCCAGACGACCACTGTGCCGCAGCCGTCCTCAAGAAGCTTGCGGGCACTATCAAGAGTCGCGGTGCGTTCGGGCTCGATGATCAGCCAATCGTCGAATTCGATCACCAGATCGAGGTCCAATTGCCGAGTGAGGATAGGCCGTCGAATCCCTTCTTTGCGCGTAAGGACGGTGAGCGATCGTCCCTGTGACAAGGACGCTGTCTTGAGCCCCAATCCGTAGCGTCCTAGATCACCCCGGCCGTACGCGCGGCGACTCCCGAAGCGCATCGCCTCTGTGAGTCCGTTGATGGTCATTCCGTGTCCGTTGTCAGCTATCAGCACCCTCGACTGTTTGGCGTCGAACTCCACGAGGATGTCGACCTGCGTCGCGCCTGCCGTGATGCTGTTGTCAACCAGATCAGCTACGGCTGAGCTGAAGTCGTAGCCGATGTCGCGCAGCGAGTCGGTCAGCCGAGCTGCCGACGGCGCCACAGCCGTCATGCGTGTCACATCGTCCCCTGTCTAGTCCGAGTCCAGGATCTCACGTACGTCCGACATCGTTGGCTAGGCCGCATCGTGTCGTTTCCTGCACGCGGGTTCGCCAGAGTTCGCTAATCGCTTCGGCCGCGGTCGATGGGTCCTCATGCTCCCAGACGTGCACAGTAATCCAGCCCAACCTTTGCAGGTAATCGTCATTTCTTCGGTCCCTGGCGACGTTCGCTTCGAGTTTGTCCGCCCACCATTTCCCGTTGTTCTTTGGCGTAGTGCCGTGGTCGGGGCAGCGATGCCAGAAGCAACCGTCGACGAAGACCGCGATGCGAGCCCGGGTGAACGCAATGTCGGGTTTGCCGGGAAGCGTCTTGAGGTGGGTCCGATAGCGGAGACCACGACTGTGCAGTTCCCTTCGGAAAGCCATCTCCGTGCTGGTATCCCTGCTTGGCATAGCGCTCATCTGGCGGCTGACTAGCTCGCTTAGCGGCTTCGGCCTTCGGCGCGTTACCCCGTCCGCTTCCTTTCCCGTACGTGTTGCAGATGGCGCAGAAGTGGCCTTCATTTCGATGCCTCGTGCTGCTCAGTTTCAGGCTGGCCCGCGTCGATCGGAGGCACAGTGGGCGGCCACGCGCGGTCAACAGCGCTTACCGAATCGCTCAGGATGTAGTGAGTCCCCCTGCGGACGCCCCGGCTGGCGAGCAGGCCGTCACGTACGAGGCTCTGGAGCACCTCGCGGGCTTCGCTTGATGTGATGGGGACGAGCTCGCGCAGACTCGTGTTGGTGACGCGGCCGACGCCTTTAGCAATGGATAGCGCCTTGCTTGCAGCGATGTCGAAGTCGGGATTGACTGCCTCCACTGCCGTGCTGCCGAATGAATCCTCATCCGTGATTGTCATGCGTTCGACGACCGTTACCCCCGGGCTGACCGGTGGCAATTCGCGCGGGCCCAATGAAGCATCCTGGCCGACCTTCTGTCGATGTCGCCCAGTGCCGGTCGACCCTCCGCCGGCGAGCCCCTCGGCGGCCGCGGTGAAACACTGCTCGACTACCGCACGCAGTTCGTGATCGGCGAGGGCCTGAAACGCCATCAGCGGCGTAAGCCGTAGAAGCCTCTTCATCGCTTCGCGCATGAGCTGCATGCGGGAGTCGGCTGCGCCCTCGTGAACGCGGGCAAGAAACTCCGAGGCCACCGTTCGTGCGAGCCGGCGGTCGCTGGCTATGGTCGGGCGCTCCATGATGTTGACGAGTTCGTCCTCGCCCAGTTGCGTTAGGTCGATATCTGGGCCGAGGATCTCGGCACGCCACCAAAGCCGGCGGAAAGTGTTGCGGTTGACATTCCCGATGAATCGTCGTTTGTCGGCGTCAGCGCCGAATCGCCACACCGCCACATCGAGAAGCCAGCAGCAGGTTAGGTAGCTCCATACCTCCTCGTGGGAGGCTTCGTTCGCGGACATCGGCAATGATTCGCGCAGGAGCCGGGCCCCTCGGCCTTCAAATACGGAGGGCTCGGTGATCCGATCAGGCATACCGTGTTCACGTGCGAGCGCCAGAATGTCGGTCCGCAGCTGCTCGAGTTCATGCGTTTCGACGCGCTGACCTCCGACGGGTGTATAGGTGATCGTCGGAGTGAAATCAAGCATACTGCTTGCGATTTCAGCTAGTCCACTACCGAGGTGGACCTTGAGTAACTCTGTGGCTGAGTGCCTGGCAATCCGCGGCAGGACGATCATGCGAGTATCCCGAATCTGGCCTGGATTTCAGCGTTCACCAGGGCCGCATCTTCGCCGATACGTGACCGCATCGCGGGGATCGGCTTCCCCGGCCAGCAGAGTGCTATCAATTCGAAGATCATGCGGCCGATTGTCCCATCTTCAAAGCTTTCCGGGTCATCCACAAATCGGTCGTTCCGGAGGGCCCCCGCGATGAGTGACCTGGCGACGTCGAAGGTGACGAAGGAGCGGAGTACCGCTGCGCGCGGGTCGGAACTGCCCGATCTCAGCATGTTGGGGATCGACTCGTGGCCTGAATTGACCAGGAGTCGCATGCCTCCCAGCACGGGTGCTTCCAAGTCAGTGGGATCCCACTCAAGGAACCACGCCGCCTTGTCGGGGCAGTACGCAATGGCCTTGAAGTCTGCCGCGGTGATGGGGAATCGAGCAGCCCCGCCTTCGACTGCGACGCTGCATTCCTCCTCCCAGAGAATGGCTCCGATTCGCCGGGGAGAAATCGGTGAAGGTTCTTCGCCTGGGTACCTAAGGACAAGCCGCGTCCGCAAAGTCAATCGGCCTCCGGATTCGCTGCCTGGAACTGTCATCGTGAGTGCAGTCCGGACTGTGCCGCGGAGGGTCCCCAACTCGACGATCGTTCCGTCACCGGTCATGCGGGTTCTGTTAGAGGACCACGTCGCCACCAAGGCGAAAGCTGCGTTCCCCGACAGCTGGCACCCCCGGCGCGTTTCCTCCAGGTCGACTTCAACGATCCGCGCCAAGTCCAATTCGACGAAGGGGTCCCAGTGATCGAGTCGATCGCCGACTTCCGCTCCATCGGTGAAACACCACGGTTGAGCCGCCACGGCAGTTTCCGGCGGCAATAGATATGGGACTGCTTTGGGTGTCTTCATGCGCGCCCCACCTTGAGGTCGACACGCATCATTTCCTCCCGTAGAGCGACTTCTACAGTCCAGTGCCCGTCGGAATCGTCCGGTCCGACAATGATGGTCGCTGAGCTGTACCGGAGGCCCGAAGGTGCGATCCAGGCGTGCACCGCTGGTGGCTCGTAGCCGACCGGCGGCTCGGTCTCCACTTGCCCGCCGTCGTTTGTCATTACCTCGACCGCGGCTTCGAGCCAGACTCGGTTGCCCTTTGTCCTGAGTTCAAAGGGATAAGCAATGACTGCCGTTCCATCAGCTGATATCGCGGGGCTGGGTGTGCCTCCGGTTTTAGTTTGGGGCAGCGGCAATGGTTTAGGGGGCGGCCGAGTTGTCGAATGTTGTTCGGCGCCGTCCGTTGCGTCAGTCCCGTCCCCACTGCCGTCTATGCTGCTGCCGGTTTGAGCGGCGGCATCGGTAGGGGTGGCGTCTACCCAGACGTCCTCGGTAACCGCATCGACGTCCTTATGGCCGGGCGCGCGGCGCCGTCGTTTGGTTGTCGGCCGTTGTGTTGCTGGCCGGCGGGCTCCGGGGCCCTCCTGTCCGGGCATGAGTGCTGCAAGTGCATCAGCGAACTCGCCCAACGGGATTGCGTCCGCGTCATTGACGTGTCGGACAGTGGCGTTGTAGCCGGCGGCAAGTCGGCACTGTGCCTGGATGCGTTCCAGAGCAATGTTGACGAAGGAACGCGCGTGTCTGTCAACCACTGAGCGTGCCACCCAATCGTCATGGGTCGGCGGCTCCGCGGCCTTGAAGGCTTCATCTATATCTAGTGCGGACTTGAAGACCCCCGCATATCCCATCCGGCCGGCCAGAGGGATAGGTCCCTCCATGTACGTAACCACGAGTTCCGGTGCGCGCATCAATGCAATGTGGTGAACAGATGTCCTTGTGCGTCGCGCACCGAGGGGCACCGGCCGGTCAGGCAGATCAGCAGGAGCTACTGGGTCTTTTTTGACTACGAGTCGCCCCAATTTTCTGGCCGGTCTGAGGCTGCGGACTTCCGAGTCGATCATGAATTCGTCGTCGAGGCTAGCGTCGGGGTCTTGACGCAGTCTGTCCATCGCTTCGACGAACCCTCGGAGTTGTGGGTGTGTCCGTGGTGTGGGAATGCGGACTTTCTTGCCGTTGTCACTTATTGAGAACTTCATGGTGCTTTGCGCGCCGCCGGCCGTGTCGATCATGCGGGGCCAGAAGTTCCACGCAATCGCTTCTGCGATGAAATCCATAGTGGGGTCAGTACCGTCGCCGGTTTCAATCGTTACTGATGGCGCGATGATGAGCACTGTTGTGCCGAGATCGTCTGCGCCGTTCCGCGGCGGAAGACCCAGAGCAGCGGCGATCTCTTCTGCGTAGCGGCCGGTCACTGGTTCGGGGACCCCATTTTCCATTCGGCCCCACCAATGCCGGCCGGTGAACGGCACGCCTTCGACATCAAAGGTCTGACCGAGTGCGCAACCCAGAAGCCGTCTTTCGAGCTGGCCGTCGTCGGTCCTGCACAGGCTGTCGATGATTACGGTGCGCGCGGCGCTTGCGATGTAGAAGGCGGCCTTGCCGTACCCGAATGACCCGCCGCCGAAATCCTTATCCGGGGGTTGGCCGATGTTTCGAACGAAATCGACGAAGTCGCGCGGTTCACCGGGGCGGTCGGCGCGCGTCGGTCCGGCAAGACCGTGGGTGCCGAAGTCTGCGAAGTAGAGCGTGTGCATGCCTTCGCGCATTTCGTGACCAAGCGCAAGCCCCGGTGGAGGGTTGACAAGGACTTGGCTTCGCAAGAACGACACGCCAGCCTGATCGAGAGTCGAGCGTCCGATGGCGACACGGATTCGTGCTGAATCCGGTCGCTTGGCATCCCAGCAGTTCTGCACTGCCTCACGCACTAATACCTCTAGTGGTTCGGTGTCTGGCCGTCCGAGCTGATTCAAGACACCGATTGCGGCCAATCCGCCGGTTGCGTTGTATGGCTCCGAGTAGCGCTCCATCGACATCATGCGGTCGGCCCCGCCGCCACGGTCATCGTGATTGCCTTGTACTCGTCGTCTTCCAAAGCACGGCCCGCGGTGTCAGAGAGATCAATGACGTAAGTGATGTCCACGACTCCCTGCGGACGCCTGCCGCCGCTGAAGGAAGCGGGAACGATTCGCGGTATCTGATCATCGACCGGCATTGTCATGCGCTCAAGGACGTCAAAGGTCGTCTTGTCAGTAGCGGGTAGGTCTACCGCTGGAACTCCGCTGGCGGTCAGCGCGTCGAAGAGCTGTGCCGCCGATACTCCGGCGTCCAGCAGTTCATCCACCACAGCCGTCAGGCGTAGCGGGCCGCCTTGGACAAACTCCAAGCGCACTAAGTGCAGATAAAGCTGCCCACCATCTGGAGGCAGGAGTTGGTCCTCGCCGTGGATGGTGACTCGATAACCAGTGTGGGCCCGCGTTGTTTTGACTTCCACGGCAGTCATCCCGCCTCGGAAATCATGACGCTGGCCGAAAGGCCCCGACCAGAAGCCGATGTCAACACGCCCAGAATTCTTTACGGCATCCCTCACGACAAGAAGTTCCCCGAGGGTTGCCGCGATCTTGTCGAGGCTCGGTGGCCCTGATGGTGGAACAAGGAAGTTCTTCCAGCTTGCGAGAACGCTCTTAACCGCATCTGCAGGCTCCTCCGTTGCAGCGGCAATCCGCTCGACGACTGCTGACGCGAAGTGATCGAAGACCTCGGACAACGACGCAAAGAGACATGTGATGTCGAGGACACGGATGTCCTGGCCAGCAATACGCAGTGGACGCGTCGAAACCACCAGGGTTGTAACGCCTGGGTCGATTTCGATTTCCGACTCCGTCTGCAGGAGGAGGTGTTGGCGTGAGTGTTCATCCATGGCCACCCACGCGCCATCGACCGAGTCGACGGCGAGTGTGACCAAGCCGCGGCGTTCGGCCGTCCCATGTGTGGCGAGCGCTGCATATGCAAGGCGAACTTCGTCGATCACGCAAGTTCCGCCTCGGACTCGACCGGTTCGTCACCTTCGTCGGGAACCTCGACTTCGACGTCGGGCATGGAGGCGACGTCAGCGGTGACGTATTCGACGTTTGCTCTCGTGGAACGACTTTCGGGAAATACGAAGCCGACTCCGATCACGTGCTCCACGGCGTCCAAAGATTCACGGGTCTTGGAGGTACCGCGAACGGGCCTGCTGTCCTTTGACACTGGGTACAGGAGAAGCAGACCCGATCCATCTCCGTAGCCGCCCCGCGCTGGAGCACTACGGAACTTCGCCAGTTCGGCGGGTTTGGTCTCAGCTGTCAGCGTGCCTTCCGGTAGTCGAACATCGATGACTCGATCGTGGCGGCTCATCAGTGCCTTGATGTCGGCGTAGGTGTTGGTCCCGATCTGGAGGAGCCTTGCGCGATTGATGCAGCCGATTTGGCTACCGGTTCCCAGGTCGATGGATCCCAAGTAGTCCGAATCGGCCGCACGACCCATAACCGCGACATTGAAGCGGAGGATCTCCCCCTCGTCGCGCCGGTCGAGGATGTAGCGGCTGATCAGTGGGCTGTCGAGGTCGCGGCTGTTCTCGTGAAAGTGGTACATCGACAGGAAGCTGACGATGTGTTGTGAATCAATGCCTTCGAAGATTGTGATCCCGTCACGTGGAGTCCATACCTTCTCGGGTTGGATAGTCGCGAGAAGCGTCTGTGCAGCTTCGACGTTGTCTGCCAACCAGTCTGGGTCGCGGTGGTTGAAAAGTATGGTCTGCAGGCGGCGGCCGGCGTACGAGGCCTCTGCTGTGCGTGCGTGTTGCATTTTGGCGGCGGAAGTTATGGCCAATGAGGGGTGCGTACGTATCCTTACGCCAAACTGCTCCGGGGTCAGATGTTCGACCTCGAGTCGCTCCACGTCGTAGCGGATCTCTTGTTCCACGGTAGCGAGATGGTGGAACCAACCGCGCATTTCGTCAGTCATCCAAATGCGGGTCAGATCGGCGTACCCGTTTCGATAGCCGAACCAGCGGCCCATCTGCAAGAGAGTGTCGTAAGCCGACGCGGTGCGGACGAAGAACGAGACCGCCAGTCCTTCCAAGGTGAGCCCTCGGGAGAGGGTATTGCCGCCGACTGCGACGATCACGCGCGGATTGTCATCGTCAAACGACAGGCGCTCCGGGCTCCTGGAGTTGTCGACGATTACCTCTGCCGCGGTGGCGACCGCGGGTATCACGCCGGCGATGTCGTCCCAGCTCACCTTGTCGAGGTCGAAGTCGACTGCTGCGACGCGGTCACATTCCGTTTCCCATTGCGTGCGGAGCGTCTCCAGCAAGGCCGCGTCACCGCGCTGGAGGCGCATATTGAGTAGCCCCAAATGGTTTCGGATGGCGTCGGCAGTTCGTTCGTGGACGTCGATGTGTTGTGAGGTGTGGACGAGCGCGGTTGCGTGGGGGTTTCCCTTGTTACGGAGGCGGCGGGCCGCCGTGCTCATCAGGAAGTAGCGCAAGGCCTCATCGAGGCTGTCGGTCACCCGTGGATCGAATTCGTGCCGCTTGGCTGCACCCTTCGGTTTGAGGTCATCCAATTCGTCTACGCCAACGGACCGCACGAAGTCGTGTCCGTCGTCGCCGACGTCGTTGGCATCGAAGTCCAAGGGCTCGCGGCCAAAGATGGCTTCCGGACCGATGTATGGCAGCGGGCGCGGGAGGTCGACGATGAAGTCGCGCGGGTATAGATCCTGGTAGTCGCCCGGATCGATGAGGACGTTTGCGAAAGGGGTTGCGGTATAACCAACGTAGGCGGATTTCGGAACCTTGTTGACGATGTCGCGGATAAGGCCGTTGATGCGTGAAGGCTGCCGATCGGGTTTGGCGGTGTTAACGGTCGCTTGATCGGCCTCGTCGTCGATGATGAGAACGGGGCAGGCGGCAAGCACTTCGGGACGTGCCGCGAACAACCACCTCTTGAGGGCACTGAGTCGCGGTCCGTTCTTTTTGACCACCGCGAGAACGCACTGACGCTGGATTGAAAGCAACGCGTCGACGTTCGCGGTCGGCCGGAAATCTTGTTCGTCGGTGAGACGGTGCCAGATATTGCTGTTGCGTTCCCAAAGTTGCTCGTTCAAACGGTCCTGTGTCTGTTGCCGAAGGGCGTCATGGATTCCCGACAGGACGATGAACATTCGGTAGCCGGCATCGGCGGCTTTTGCGATTACGGCGGTGAAGTTGGTGGTCTTTCCGCTTTGGACGTAACCGAGAACTAGTCCACAGCAATGGTATTCGCCCTGATCGGCTGGATTCGGTAGGTTAGCAACCACTTTGGTTGACGACTTGTCGAGGTCGGTAATCATGCCGTCGTTCCAACCCTCTTCGGTGAGGATTTCGACGAGCGCTGCCCAGTTCTTATCCGCTGCTCGCGGTCCCGGGTACCAGGACTCGATGTTGCCCGCGACCACCGATGTCGGGATCTGAGCGTTGCGGATCCGCTCGTTCAACTCACGAATCCGTTGAGCGGCAGCCTCTGCCTTTAGCGGATCTCCCGTTTCGGAGAGCTCGGCAACCGCCTGTTCCAGAGTCAACGAGGGAGTGTCGCGAATAATTCGCGCCAACGCTCGAACATGCGGGTCCTCGGCAGCCAGATCGTCGAGATTTTCCGGGCCGTCGACGGTCAGTTCCATCAGCTCTCCTGAGCTTTACGACTTGAGTTGTACGAGTAAAGTTCCGGGAATACCTGGGCGATGATTTCCATCAGTTCGCCGGCGCGTTGCTGATCGATCTGTAGGACTTGGCTTGTGGTCCCATCCAACGCATAGGTCTCCAACTGGAGGAGGCCCTCAGCCTTGTCCGAAGTCCATCCGCATTCCACGCGAGTCTTGTAACTGACGGTTCTGTCGCTTCGGTACTTGAACCGTGTGATCAGCGCCATCTGCCTCCTCGGTGCACGTTTCGTCGCCGGGAATGCCCGCCAAGGTCACTCGCCAGTGTCTTTTCATGGTGGAAGATACCGCGGGGCGCTGACAGAGCGGTCGATTCCGGGCAGGGTTCTAGGGTCAATTCCGCTTGCTGGCGTCTTGGGTGGAGCGTCCCAGTCTCGGAGGCCGCGGTTTCCGCATCGGTGAAGAGGTCTCGGGCCGAAGGGGCGAGTGTGTCTGTGATGTCGATGAGTCGTTCGGAGAGGATCCCGATCGTCGTGTCTGCCGTGACTTCGGAGACGAGCGGCTCGCAGCGTTGGCAGGCCGCGGCTTGCCCGGAGCCGGAGGTCGTCGGCGTACCGGTAGATGAACACCGCCTTCTCGCACACCGCCATCCCTCCATCCCGCGCCTGGCCCCTGCGACCATGTACCGATGACCGCAACACTCGTCGCGAAGAACGTTGCTGGCGGCTTCGCGCACCGCACCCTGTTCGAGGGCGTCGATCTGACCGTGGCACCGGGCGACGTCATCGGCGTCGTGGGTGCCAACGGCGCCGGCAAGAGCACCCTGTTGCGGATCCTGGCCGGCGATCTGGAGCCGCTCGACGGTGCGGTCAACATCGCCCCGGCCGATGCGTTCGTCGGTTGGCTGCCGCAGGAGCACGAGCGGGTGGCAGGCGAGACCGTCGGCGGCTATATCGCTCGCCGGACCGGCTGTGCGCAGGCAGCGCAGGCCATGGACGCCGCGGCCGCGGCCCTGGCAGATCCGGATCTGGCTCCCGCGGGTACCGATGCGGCCGAGACCTACTCGGTGACGCTCGACCACTGGCTGGCCACCGGCGCGGCCGACCTCGACGAACGGGTGCCCGCGGTGCTGGCTGACCTGGGCCTGGACTCTGAGGCGGTGCAGCCCGAGTCGACGCTGATGACCGGATTATCGGGCGGGCAGGCCGCCCGGGTGGGTTTGGCCGCGCTGATGCTGTCGCGGTTCGACATCGTCCTGCTCGATGAACCGACCAACGATCTCGACCTGGACGGGCTGGCCCGGCTGGAGCAGTTCGTCCGTGATCTCCGCGGTGGGGTAGTGCTGGTCAGCCACGATCGGGAGTTCCTGGCCCGCAGCGTCACTCGTGTCCTGGAGCTGGATCTGGCCCAGAACACCACGACCGTCTTCGGCGGCGGATACGACAGCTATCTCGAGGAACGGGAGATCAACCGTCGGCACCGGCGTGAGCAGTACGACGAGTTTGCCGAGAAGAAGGCCGACCTGGTCGCTCGCGCCCGCACACAGCGGGAATGGTCGAGTCAGGGCGTCCGCAACGCCATCCGCAAGGCACCCGGCAACGACAAGATCCGCCGCCGCGCCGCCACCGAGTCCAGCGAGAAGCAGGCGCAGAAGGTGCGTCAGATGGAGAGCCGGATCGCCCGCCTCGAGGAGGTCGTCGAACCCCGCAAGGAATGGACGCTGCAGTTCACCATCGGGGCTGCGCCACGGTCGAGTTCGGTCGTTGCGACACTCGACAATGCCGTAGTGCGGCAAGGCGATTTCGTCCTCGGGCCGGTGTCGCTACAGGTGGATGCCGGCGAGCGGATCGGGATCGTGGGCCCCAACGGGGCGGGAAAGTCGACGTTGCTGCGCCTGCTGCTCGGCCGCCAGCAGCCCGACGCGGGCCGCGCAAGTCTGGGCGCCAACGTCGCCATCGGTGAAATCGACCAGGCGCGCGCCGATTTCACCGGCCCCGCCCGTCTGGTCGATCGCTTCGAGCAGCGGGTGCCGGACTGGTCGACCGCCGACGTGCGAACCCTGCTGGCGAAGTTCGGGCTGACCGCCGACCATGTGGAGCGCGCGGCCGACGACCTTTCACCCGGGGAGCGCACCCGCGCCGGCCTGGCGTTGCTGCAGGCCTGCGGAACGAACGTGCTGGTCCTTGACGAGCCGACCAACCATCTCGATCTGCCCGCCATCGAGCAGCTGGAGCAGGCGCTGGAAACCTACGACGGTGCGCTGTTGTTGGTCACCCACGACCGCCGGATGTTGCAGAACGTCCGGCTGGACCGCTCCTGGCGGGTCGAGGGCGGGAGTGTCACCGAGTTGTAGGTGTGGAAGCGGTTATCCGAAGCGGTCACGAGTCGTCCCTCGCGGCGACGACGACGTGGAGGATGATGGGATCGAAGCGTCAGTCCGAGCCGTTGCCGCCTTGGGCGTCGATGACGGTTTGGATCAGCTCGGCGATGCGCTGCTGTCCGGCTGCGGTCATGTCGAACTTGGCGCGCATCTCGGCGAAGCCGGTGGCGACCTGTCCGAACGTTCCGTCGATCTGCGCGAACCGCTCGTTGACCTGCGCGAACCGCTCGTCGATCTGCGCGAAGCGTTCGTCCACCCGTCGAAAACCGTCGACCATGTCCTGGCGCATGTCGACCATGTCTTCGCGCAACGCGTTGAAGCTTCCGATGGTGGCCCGCTGAAAGTCACGGATTTCGCCGCGGATCTCACCGACGTCGCGATCAGCTCCACCGGCGAGCACCCGGGCTGCGGCGGCGTCGCGTTCGCTGGCGCGGACTCGGCCGCGCAGCTCACCAACCTGCACCTCCAGGGCGCTGACCCGTGACTCGAGATCCTTCGGCGGCATGGTGGCAGCGTACGCCGAGGCGGCGGTCGGGAACGTCCGTCCATCCACAGCCGACGACCTCACCCACACCGGAATCCACTCCGCCGTCAACAACATCCCACTACCCTCCCTCAGTGCACATGACCAACCCCGTGTGCTATCCGCCCGGCGAGGCGCTGCTGGCACTGCATCGCCGCCGAGCGGGAGGATACGCGGTATTGCAGCCCCGTCAGACCTGCTGGTGCGGGCCGCCGAGCTCCGCTGAATTCCGCCGACTTTCCGGTGAATAGGACGGGACTGGTATTTTCCTTAGAGGTATGATGTGGTGTAGACCACGTTGGAAACCTTGATGTGATGCACACCACAGGAGATGGGGCAATGACCACTTTTCTGAGCGGCTTGGCTGCCACCGCTGCCACCGCGACTGTCGGCGCCGGCATGATGGGTCATGCCACCCTGGCGTTGTGTGTCGGTCTGGTGTCGGCCGCCTTCTTCGCCGGCCAAATGTGCTGATTCGACCTGATTGCGGTAGCCGCCGCTCCCAGAGTCACGTCTACTACGCGGCGGTCGACCATCTGCAAGATCTAACCGGCTGATATCCCCGGCGCTATCCGATTTGAACTCATGTCGTACCGCTAGTCGCGGTACGCGTGTGGCGGGTGGGGACGATCTCCCTAGCTCATGCCCCCACCGTGGCACGCGGCGCCGACAACTATCGTCGAGCGATGACACCCGAGGAGCGGCTGACCGCGCTCGAACAGATCGAGGCGATCAAAGCCCTCAAGCACCGCTACTTCCGGGCCTGCGACGCCAAAGACCCCGAAACCTTCCGGGCCTGCTTCATCAATCGCGGGGCCGACATTCATTACGGCCCCCTGGGCGGGTTCGACGACGCCGATCAGATCGCGAAAGTGTTCACCAAGATCGCGCTGCACAAAGTGGACGGCAAACCGGTGATCCTGGACATGCACCACGGCATACACCCCGATATCACCATCACCGGCCCCGGTACGGCCACCGGACGATGGACGCTGAAGTTTCGGCAGCTCAACATGATTGAGCGCACCGAACGCCTGCTCACCGGCGAGTACGACGACGACTATGTGATCGAAGGCGGCGCCTGGAAAATGGCCCGCAGTCACTTCCGCCAACTCTGGGTGATCACCCGGCCCCTCGGCGACGACACGACGGTGGAGGCCTAGAGATGAGCACCCGAATCGCCTTGGTCACCGGTGCCAGCCGCAGTGTCGGCAAGGGCGTCGCGCTGGCGCTCGGATCGCACGGCTGGACCGTCTACGTCACCGCCCGCGGCGAAGTCGGCGCCGACGGGCCGCTGGATCAGACCGCGCGGGAAGTCACCGAACGCGGCGGGCACGGCATCGGTGTGCAATGCGACCACCGCGACGACGATCAGATCGCGAAGCTGTTCGCCCGCATCGGCGACGAGCAGGGCGGCCGGCTGGATCTGCTGGTCAACAACGTCTGGGCGGCGCCCAAGGGATTCGCCGGGTTCAGCGAGAAGTTCTGGCAGCGTCCACTGTCGGACTGGGACACCCTGATCGGGGTGGGCCTGCGCGCCCACTACGTCGCCTCGGTGCACGCCGCGCAGCTGATGGTCCCGCGCGGCGCCGGCCTGATTGCCAATATCTCCTCGTTCGGGGCCCGCGGGCACCTGCACTCGGTGCTCTACGGCATGTCCAAGGCCGGGCTGGACAAGATGGCCGCCGACATGGCCGTCGAGCTGACCGGAACCGGGGTGAGCGCGGTATCGCTGTGGCCCGGACTGGTGAAAAACGAAGTGATGCAGGGCTTTATGGCCCGTGGCCTGGACAACTTCCAAGGCTTCCCGCTGGCCAACGCCGAAACCCCGGAGTTCATCGGCCGCGTCGTCGCCGCCCTGGCGAATGACGCGGACGTC
The DNA here is from genome assembly GCA_024758765.1 of Mycobacterium sp. SVM_VP21. Taxonomy (NCBI): domain Bacteria; kingdom Bacillati; phylum Actinomycetota; class Actinomycetes; order Mycobacteriales; family Mycobacteriaceae; genus Mycobacterium; species Mycobacterium cavoris. The sequence continues at coordinate 1,014,604 of CP101406.1, read as the reverse complement.
GCTGCCTGTAGCGGGCACACCCTGATCACCGCCGAGGCCGCGCTGGATTACGGCGTCACCGACATCGAGGGAAACCAGCCGGACTCGCACCGCGAACTGTTCGGCGGCGGGCCGCTGTACTGACGGCGCCTACCAGTTGCTCGGCGCGTAATCCTTGAGGAAGCACCCGTACAGATCTTCGCCGGCTTCCCCGCGCACGATCGGGTCGTAGACCCGCGCGGCGCCGTCGACCAGATCCAACGGGGCGTGAAATCCCTCCTCGGCCAGTCGCAGCTTGGTGGGATGCGGGCGCTCATCGGTGATCCAGCCGGTGTCCACCGCGGTCATCAGGATGCGATCGCTCTCCAGCATTTCGGCTGCGCTGGTGCGGGTCAGCATATTCAGCGCGGCCTTGGCCATGTTGGTGTGCGGATGCCCCGGGCCCTTGTAGCGGCGGCTGAACTGACCCTCCATCGCCGAGACATTCACCACGTACTTACGGCGCGCGGTAGCCGCCGCCATGGCCGGGCGAAGCCGGCTCACCAGGATGAACGGCGCGGTCTGGTTACACAGCTGCACCTCGAGCAACTCCAGTGGGTCGATCTCGTGCACGTGCTGGGTCCAGCTGTTGACGGCGGCGGTATCGGGCAGCAGCCCGCCCGCGTCGATCGCGGTGCCCGCGGCGATCCGCTCGGGGGACGCGCTGCGGGCGGTCAGGGCCAGTTCGGTCAGTGCGTGTGGCTGCTGGTGCTCGGCGAGGCTGCCGGCCAGGGCCGCTGGGTGGGCGTCGCTGACATGGTCGAAGGTGATCACGTCGACCAGCTCGCCTGCGGGGGTGCGCTCGGCCTCGACGAGGGCGGCATAGGAGCCGGGCGCGCGCCGCACCGTCTGCGCGGCGTTGTTGATCAGGATGTCCAACGGGCCCTGGGCAGCGACGGTGTCGGCCAGCGCGACGACCTGGGCCGGGTCGCGCAGGTCGATACCCACCACCTGCAGCCGGTCCAGCCAGTCGGCGCTGTCGGGCATCGCGGCGAAGCGCCGCACGGCATCGTTGGGGAATCGGGTGGTGATGGTGGTGTGCGCACCGTCGCGCAGCAGCCGCAGCGCGATGTACATGCCGATCTTGGCGCGCCCGCCGGTGAGCAGGGCCCGTCGTCCGGTGAGGTCGGTGCGCGCGTCACGTTTGGCCCGGCTCATCGCGGCGCAGTCCGGGCAGAGTTGGTGATAGAACGCGTCGACCTGCGTGTAGTGGGTTTTGCAGATGTAGCAGGCCCGCGAACGCAGCAGCGTGCCCGCCGACGCCCCGACCGCGGCAGACACCAGCGGAATGCCCTGCGTCTCGTCGTCGATGCGGCCCGGTGCCCCGGTGGCCGTGGCGGCGATGACGGCCTGGTCGGCGGCGGCCACTGCGTCGCGTCGGGCGGTCCGGCGGGCCTTCTTGACCGCCTTGAACATGCGCGCGGTGGCCCGGCGCACGGCCACGGCGTCCGGGTGCTCCGGTGGCAGCGAGTCGATCTCGGCGAGCACCTGTAGGCAGGTGGCGAGCCTTTCCGGGTCGATGACGGTCACGCCTGGTAAGGGTACGGCCCTGTAACGACCGGCAAAAACACGACAGACCCGCGCTTGGGATCAAGGCAGTTCCCCGCGGTCAGATCATCAGGTAATCTAAGCATCGCTCTACGCGCGGAACTCGGGTTCCGTATCGGTTCGACCCGAACGACCGAGAGGCATGCACCCGGTGTTCCGACTGATGAAGCGGTTCTGGATTCCGCTACTGCTGGTGGTGGTCGTGGCACTGGGCGGGTACGCCATTTCCCGGATTCGCGAATCTCTGGGCCACCAAGGCCCGAATCTGGGGGAAGGGTCCGCAATCACCGAGAACTTCAATCCGAAGCACATCACCTACGAGATCACCGGGACCGGTGGGACCGCGAACCTCAACTACCTCGACGAGAATGGGCAACCGAATCTCGTCGAGAACGCGTCGTTGCCATGGTCGTTCACGATCGTGACGACGCTGCCGTCGATGTCGGCCAACATCATGGCTCAGGGCGATCGCAACACCCGCGACCTTCGATGCCGGGTGACCGTCGACGACGAAGTGCGCGATGAGCGGGCCAGCGACGACACCATCAAACCGTTCATCTACTGCTTGGTGAAATCCGTATGAGCGAGCCGCAGGCCCACCGCCCCTTCTTAGGCCGGATGGTCCGGGTCTTCTCGGTGCCGATCATCTTGTTCTGGGTGCTCCTCGTGATCGTCCTGGGCGCGGTGATCCCTTCACTGGGCGAGGTCGCGGCCACCCGGTCGGTCCCGATCAGCCCTACCGGTGCGCCGTCGTACGCGGCGATGCTCAATATCGGCAAGGTATTTCAGCAGTACGATTCGGACTCCACGGCGATGGTCGTGCTCGAAAGTGATGAGCCGGTCGGGGAGGCCGCGCACGCGTTCTACGACGAGATCGTCGCCAAACTCGAGGCCGATCACGAGCACGTGCAGAACGTTCAGGACTTCTGGAGTGATCCGCTGACCGCGGCGGGTTCGCAGAGTGTGGACGGCAAGTCCGCCTATGTGCAGATCTTCCTCAATGGCTCGCAGGGCACCACCGAAAGCCATGAGTCGGTGGCGGCGGTGCGCGACATCGTTGCGTCGGTGACCCCGCCGCCGGGTATCAAGGCCCATGTCGCGGGCAATACGGTCCTCAATGCCGACACCAGCGTGGCCGGGCATCAAAGCATGCATCGGCTGGAGTTTGTGTCGGTCGCCATCATCATCGTGATGCTGCTCGCCATCTACCGCTCGGTGGTGACGATGCTGATATCGATGGTCGCCATCGGCCTGGGACTGTTTGCCGCAATGAGCGTTACGGCCGCAGCCGGCAACATGAACATCATTGGCCTGACCCCGTATGCGGTGAGCATGGTGACGATGTTGTCCATCGCCGCGATCACGGATTACCTGATCTTTCTGCTCGGCCGATATCACGAAGAGAGAGCCAAGGGCCTCGATCCCGAAGAGGCGTTCTATGTTTCCTACAGTGGCGTCTCGCACGTCATCCTGGGTTCGGGGTTGACCATCGTCGGCGCCTTGATGTGCCTGAGCATGACCACGTTGCCCTACTTCCAGACCATGGGTCCGCCCTGCGCGATCGCGATTCTGGTCGTCATCGCCGCCTCGCTGACGCTGGCCCCGGCGATACTCACCGTGGCATCGAAGTTCGGGCTGCTCGACCCCAAACAGAAACTCTCGACGCGGAATTGGCGCAAGGTCGGAACGATCACGGTCCGCTGGCCTGTCCCGGTCATCTTGATGAGCGGCGCGCTTGCCGTCGTGGGTTTCATCAGCTTGCTGACGTATGTGCCGCAGTACAACGACCAGAAGTTCACTCCCGCCGACATGCCGGCCAACCTGGCCATGGCCGTCGCGGACCGGCATTTCTCCCAGGCCCGGATGAACCCCGAACTGTTGATGCTCGAAACCGATCATGACCTGCGCACCCCCGCGGACATGTTGGTGATCGAGAAGGTCGCCAAGAGCGTCTTTCGCATGCGGGGCATCGATCGGGTGCAGACCATCACCCGTCCACTGGGCGCACCGATCGAGCACAGCTCGATCCCATTCCTGCTCGGTGCGCAGAACGCCGGCACCCTGCAGGCCGCGAAGTTCAACAACGACAACTCGGCTCAGATGCTCGAGCAGGCCGACGAAATGAGCAAGACCGTCGCCAACATGGAGCGCATGTACGCCATCACCAAGGAGATGACGGAAGTCACGCACAGCATGGTCGCCAGGACCCACGAGATGGCGGACACCACCGATCAATTGCGGGACCATCTCGCCGATTTCGATGATTTCTTCAGGGTGTTCCGCAACTACTTCTACTGGGAACCGCACTGCTTCGACATCCCGGTCTGCAACTCACTGCGATCGATCTTCGACACCATGGACGGCATCGACCAGCTCGACGAACAGATACAAGGTCTCACCGTCGACATGGACCGTCTGGATAAGTTGCTGCCGCAGATGTTGCCGGTTCTGCAGAACACCATCGACTCGATGACGACGATGCGCGACTTCATGCTCGCGACCCACAGCACCATGGCCGGAACTCAGGCCCAGCAACAGGAATTGGCCAAAGGCGAGACGGAGATAGGCCTGTACTTCGATCAGGCCAAGAACGACGATTTCTTCTACATGCCGCCGGATGTGTTCGACAATCCTGACTTCAAGCGTGGCATCAAGATGTTCATGTCGCCCGATCACCAGTCGGTCCGGATGATCATCACCCACCAGGGCGACCCGGCCTCGGTGGAGGGCATCGCACATGTCCGAGACCTCAAAGACGTTGTCGCCGACGCCCTCAAAGGCACCCCTCTGGCCAGCGCGAAGATCTCGCTCGCCGGCACCGCATCGCTGTACGCCGACATGCAGGACGGCGTCGTCATCGACCTGATGATTGTGCTTATTGCGTCGCTGATCCTGATCTTCGCGATCATGCTGATCATCACCCGCAGCGTGGTGGCGGCCCTGGTGATCGTCGGGACCGTGGCCGCATCCTTGGGTATCGCGTGCGGCTTGTCGGTCCTGCTCTGGCAGGACATCCTGGGCCTGGGCGTGCAGTGGATCGTGATCCCGTTGTCGATGGTGATCCTGCTGGCAGTGGGTTCGGACTACAACCTCCTGGTGGTCTCGCGCCTGCGGGAAGAGATAGCCGCCGGGCTCAACACCGGCATCATCCGAGGCGTGGGGGCTACCGGGCGTGTCGTCACCGCGGCGGGCTTGGTGTTCGCCTTCACCATGATGGCGATGATCGTCAGTGACCTGCGCGTGGTCGGCCAGCTCGGTACGACTATCGGTATCGGCCTGATCATCGACACGTTGATCGTCCGGGCGTTCATGACACCATCGATCGCTGCGGCGCTGGGTCGCTGGTTCTGGTGGCCGCTCAACACTTTTGAGATCACCAGGCGGGGCCGCAGCGGACCCGGACCGCAGCCGGCCGAAGACAACACCGCACCCATTCCGCAACCCACATCGTAGGTGTCAGGCGATGGCAGACACCGAATCGAAATTGCGCAGGCGCACCGATGGGCGCCTCGATCGGTCGCGTGATCCCGCGATCCTCGATGCCGCCTTGGCGGCCTTGGCCGAGAACGGCTACGACGACACCAACATGAACGACATCGCGGCGCGAGCCGGTGTCGGCAAGGCCGCCATCTACCGCCGCTGGTCGTCGAAGGCGGCGCTGATCGCCGATGCGCTGGTGTACTGGCGGCCCGACCTGATGGACGACGACGTCGCCGACACCGGCAGCCTGGTCGGCGATTTCGACGCGTTGGTGGGACGGATGGCGCGCAGCGACGACGAGCTGATCTCCAACGACGTGGTGTTACGGGTAGCGGTCGAGGCCGCCCATGATCCACACCTGGCCTCGGCTCTCGACGAGATGCTGCTGCTCAGGGGCAGGCGGGTGGTGACGTGCATCCTGCAGCGGGCCGCGGACCGTGGCGAGGTGGCACAAGGCCGCGACTGGTCGCTGGTCGCCGATGTGCTGGCCGGGGTGGGTTTGATCCGGGTCATGAGCGGTCAGAGCTTCGACGCGAAGTTCGCCCGGCAGGTCATCGACACGCTGGTCCTGCCTGCTGTCCTCGCGGCGAACGCCGATTAGTGATTCGCTCAAGGTCGCAAATACAATCGCTGGCGCAATGACCGAGATCTCCGCTGAAGCGGGCCGACGCCGCACCTTCGCCGTGATCAGCCACCCCGACGCCGGCAAATCGACTTTGACCGAGGCTCTGGTGCTGCATGCCAAGGCCATCACCGAGGCCGGCGCGGTGCACGGCAAATCCGGTCGTCGTGCCACGGTGTCGGACTGGATGGAGATGGAGAAAGCCCGAGGCATCTCCATCACCTCGACGGCACTGCAGTTCCCGTACCGCACCCCCAAGGGGCAGGACTGCGTCATCAACCTGCTCGACACTCCCGGCCACGCCGACTTCTCCGAAGACACCTACCGGGTGCTGACCGCCGTCGACTCCGCGGTCATGCTCATCGATGCCGCGAAAGGCCTTGAGCCACAGACCCTCAAGCTGTTCCAGGTGTGCCGTCATCGCCGGATCCCGATCATCACGGTGATCAACAAGTGGGACCGGCCCGGCCGGCATGCCCTGGAACTGATGGACGAGATCCACACCCGCATCGGGCTGCGCCCCACCCCGCTGACCTGGCCGGTCGGCATCGCCGGAGAATTCGACGGGGTGCTCGATCGCCGGTCCGGAAACTTCATCCGGTTCACCCGTACCGCCGGCGGCGCCACCGCAGCACCCGAGGAGCACATCGCCGCGGCCGACGCGCATGCCGCGGCCGGGGACGACTGGGATACCGCGGTCGAAGAGTGCGAGCTGCTGTCGGCCGACGGATCCGACTTCGACCGCGAGGCGTTCCTGGACTGCACGGCGACGCCGGTGCTGTTCACCTCGGCGGCATTGAACTTCGGCGTGAATCAGCTGCTCGACGTGCTCACCGAGTTGGCGCCGGCGCCCAGCGGGGCGCTTGACGTCGACGGCGGACGGCGCGCCACCGACGCACCGTTCAGCGCCTTCGTCTTCAAGGTGCAGGCCGGAATGGACTCCGCGCACCGCGATCGCATCGCCTTCGCGCGGGTGTACTCGGGAACCTTCGAACGTGGCGACGTCCTCACCCACGCCGCGAGCGGCAAGCCCTTTGTCACCAAGTACGCCCAGTCGGTGTTCGGCCAGCAGCGTTCCACCTTGGACACCGCCTGGCCCGGTGACGTGATCGGGCTGGCCAACGCTGCCGCCCTGCGTCCGGGCGACACGCTGTATTGCGATGTGCCCGTGCAGTACCCGCCGATCCCGAGCTTCTCGCCCGAGCACTTCTCGGTGGCGCGCAACGTCGATCCCAGCAAGCACAAGCAGTTCCGCCGCGGCATCGAGCAGTTGGACCAAGAGGGCGTGGTGCAGGTGCTGGTCTCCGATCGCCGGGGTGAACAGGCGCCGGTGCTTGCCGCGGTCGGCCCGATGCAGTTCGAGGTGGCCGCACACCGCATGGCCAGCGAAATGGGCGCGCCGATCACGCTGGAGCCGCTGCCGTATCAGGTCGCGCGGATCGTGGACGCCGACGACGTCGACTTCGTCAACAAGCAGTCGTTGGCGGAAGTCTTGACCCGCACCGACGGTGTGCATCTGGTGTTGTTCTCCAACGCGTGGCGGCTGCAGGGTTTCCAACGCGACAACCCAGACGTGCAGCTGCGGTCCTTGGTGGCCGCGGAGGGCTAGCGCGGCCGTTAGGTGCGCAACCGCACCGTCCGCGTCGTCGAACTCTCGTCGAGCTCCACCAGGTCCGAGTAGGACCGCAGGAAATCGCTGAATGACTTATAGCCCAAGGCTTTCTCGCTGAACGACGGATCCATCCGCTTCATCTGCGCCTTGACCGCCGAGTTGTGCAGCCACTCGACGTCGTCCTTCTCCAGACCGATCCGCAGCGCGCGGGTGAGCAGTCCGGTGGCGGTATCCACCGGGTCCGGCGCGGGCTCTTCGAGTTGCTCCTTGGCCTGGCGGCTGCGCCGCTTCGGTTCGGCCTCGACGTCGGCGGTGGCCGGCGCGGGCTCGAACACCGGCACGCCCGGCAGTGCGTCGTAGCTGAGGAAATCGTCACAGGCCGCCGCCAGGGCGCGGCTGGTCGAGCCGGCCACGCCGATGCCGACGACGTAGCGGCCCAGGCGTTTACAGCGCTGGGCCAGCGGGATGTAGTCGGAGTCGCCGGCCACGATCACCACGTGGGTCAGATCCGGCAGCCGGAACATATCCTCGACCGCGTCGACCGCCAACCGGATGTCGGCGCCGTTCTTGCCGTAGGCGGCGGCCGGGAACAACTGCACCAGATCGACCGCTCGCCCCACCAGCTGCGCGCGGTAGCCGGTGTTGACCTCCGCCGACCAGTCGGCGTAGGCGCGGGTGAGCACCAGCGTCCCGAACGACGAGGCGAAATCGATGATCGCTCCGACATCGACGGTGGCCCGGGCGAGGCGTTCCGGATGCTTGGACAGGCCCTTGGACTTGTCCTTTTGAAACGAACTGCGCCCGTTGACCTGGTCGTAGCGCGAGATCACGATGTTGTCGAAGTCGAGGTAGACCGCGACCCGGGTATCGCCGGATTCCGTCATGGTCCCAGTGTGGCGCACCACCGGCCCCATCCATAACGGGCTGGCGGGCATAGGGGAGGCGCCCGCCTCTGAGCGACAACCGCGCGGGCGGCGAGGGGTAGTGCGATGTGTCGCTCAGAGACGGGCAACTGCCCACATGGTCCGGCCCGGCAGCAGCGCCCAACCGGCCCGGCAGCAGCGCCCAACCAGCCCGGTACCAGCGCCCAACCAGCCCGGTACCAGCGCCTAACCGGCCCGGTACCAGCGCGGAATCAGCTCCGGGTCCGGCGGCGGGTGCTGCCCGAAGAACCCGCGCGGGTCACCGCGTAAAACCTAGGCATTCTGAACGTCAGCGCGCTGGCGGATATTGCCCAGCCGGCGAACAACAGAATGGCGAAGCCGCGAGGGTAATCCGGCGATGTGACAGGTCGGGGCGGCTAGCGCCCCGGGGAAGCGGTCGGCAGCCCGAGGGCGCCAGCGGCATCGAGCAAGCGTTGGTCGTAGGCGACGAACGCGGTCAGTCTGGCCCCGAACACCGCGTGACCAGTCGCCAGATGGATTGCGTCCAGGGATCGCAGCGTCGGGTCGGGATATGCCGCAGCGGCGGCCCGAACCACCTCATCCACCTCGTAGCGGGAGACCCGAGATACCAGTGCGGGGATATCGGCTAGGCGGGCGGGATCCATCCGCCGAAGAGCGCGAGGCAGTTCGACCTCGATCACAGTTGACGACACCCACGGGGCGAACTCCTGTGCGTCGAGCCAACCGGCGAGCGCGTCGGTCTCCGGTTCGCGCCGGACAAGCTTCACCAGCGCCGACGTATCCAGATACAACATCAGTAGCGCTCGTCATCCCGCATCTCGCGGAGCAGTTCCCCGGCCTCGTGATCGGTGATCACCGGTCCGGAAGGACGAGGCGCCGGCCCGCTGACGGTCGCCGGACGCAGACGCCCGGACCGAATCATCTCGGTCAGCGGATCCTCCGTAGCGGGGACCAGACGAGCGATCACCGTTCCCCGTTCGGTGATCTCAAGCTGTTCGCCCCGTTTGACGCGCGCGAGCACACCGGAGGTGTTCTGATTCAGCTCGCGCACCGGGACCTCGGACATAGGAAAATTGTACTACGAATTTGTAGTACAACGGTTTCACGCCTCCCGCAGGCGCAGCGCCAGCCCGGACGCCCGCACCACCCGCCGGCCCAGCGCCGCCCGCACCGAGGCCTCCGACCCCACCACGCGCACCTTCGTCTTGGCCCGGGTCACCGCGGTGTAGAACAACTCCCGGGTCAACAGCCGCGACTCGACGGGCGGCATCAGCACGGTCACTTCGCCGGCCTGGCTGCCTTGGCTCTTGTGGATGGTCATCGCATACATGGTCTCGACCTCGGCGAGCCGGCTGGTGGCGAACTCCAGCGGCCCGGACGCCGTCGAGATCACCGCGCGCAGCCCCTCGTTGCGGACCACCACCGCCCCGGTGTCGCCGTTGCGCAGCCCCAGCCCGTAGTCGTTGGCGTTCACCAGCAACGGCCGCCCGGCATACCACTCGGTCCACATCGGGTCGCCGGTCTGCTCGGCGACGAGGCGGCGGATCTGCTGGTTCCAGTGCCGCACCCCGTGCAGGCCCTCTCGGTGCGCACACAGCAACCGGTGCTCGTCCAACGTCGCCGCCGCTGCGGTGGCATCACCGAGCAGCGCGGCCTGGCGCACCGCCAACGCGTGGGGAACCACCACAGCCGCCAACCGCTCGGCCACGTCCCCCGCGTGGTCGGTGTCGATCCACTCCACGTGGTCGCCCCCGGCGGCCAGCAGCGCAATCGCCCTATCGGCGTCGCCGTCGCGGATCGCCACCGCCAGGGCGCCGATCGACTCGCCGAATCGGTGCGAGGTCCGCAGCGTGGCCACCCGGGTGTCCGGCCGCGCCGCCAGCCCGTCCACCAGATCGGCCAGCACCGCACCGGCTTCCACCGACGCCAGCTGGTCGGCGTCGCCCACCAGAATCAGTCGGGCATCCGGGCGCATCGCCTCCAGCAGCCGGGCCATCAGTGTCAGCGACACCATTGATGTCTCGTCGACGACGATCACATCGTGCGGCAGCCGGTTGGCCCGATCGTGGCGGAACCGCACCGAACTGTCCGGCCGCGAACCCAGCAGCGTGTGCAACGTGGTCGCACCCAAGCCCGCCAACCGCTCCTGATCCACCGGGCCCAGCTCGGCCACCTCCGCGGCGACCGCCTCGGTCAGCCGAGCCGCCGCCTTACCGGTGGGGGCCGCCAATGCGATCCGCAACCCGGGCGTGCCGGACCGTTCGGCGTGCTCGGCCAACAGCGCCAACAGCCGCGCCACCGTGGTCGTCTTGCCGGTGCCCGGCCCACCGGTGAGCACCGTAACCGGCTGCGACAGTGCGATTTCGGCGGCCGCACGTTGCTCGTCGAAGTTGCCAGGCGGAAAGAGTCGCTCAAAGGCGGGCAACTGAGTTGGTGCTGTCCCGGGTGCCGACAACGCCAGCAAGTCCGCGCAGACCTGCTCCTCCTCGCGCCAATACCGGTCGAGGTAGAGCAGTCGGTCATCATAGAGCCGCAGCACCTGCGCCTGCACCAGCTGGCTGGCGCGCACCGCTTCCAGCCAAGCCGCCGGTTCGGGCCAGGACACCTCCGCGTCGTCGGTGTCGGCGGCCACCGACGCCAGATCCAGACACACCGACCCGTGCCGCAGTGCGCGCACGGTCAGCGCCAGCGCCAAGCCCACCGTCTCATCAGGTTCACCACCTAACGCCGTGATGCGTTGGGCGGCATGCACATCGGCGGCATCCAGCACGCCAGCCTGATTGAAGTCCCGCAACAGCCCGGTGGCTCCCACCGCCACCCGCCACTCCAACAACCCGCTCATGCCGCCCGCTTTGCGTGCAACAGATCCGACAACGCCACCACCAGCGCCGTGGGTGGCCGCCAGTCGAACACCCCGGCACGATGCCCTCCGAGCACCGGGGTGTCCGGTCCACACATCCCGCGCACGAACAGATACAGCACCCCACCTAGATGCTGCTCGGGGTCGTAGCCGGGCAGCCGCCACCGCAGGAACCGGTGCAGCACCGCGGTATACAGCAGCGCCTGCAGCGGATAGTCCGAATGCAGCATCGCGGCGGTGAGCCGATCGAATCCGTAGTCGGCGGCGGTGTCGCCGAGCCGGTTGGTCTTGTAGTCGACCACCAGGAAGCGCTGCTCGGGCACCCGCAGCACCACATCGATCGACCCGGACAGATAGCCGCGCAGCGGCTGACCACCCAGCGCCTCAGTGGCCAGCCGGTCGGCATACGGCGCGAACGGGTCATCGGTGGGCAGGTGCTTACGCAACAGCGCCCCCACGTCGGCGAGCCGCACGTCCGGCGCCACGCCCCGAACATCCCCGCCGGCCAGCGGGATCTCGAAGTCCAGCTCCCGCAACCGGTCCCGGGTGCCGATGTCACGTAGTGTCAGCCCTTCGGCCAGTGGACCCAGCGAAGTGTCGTGCATGGGCACCAGTGCCGCCGCCAGCGCGGCCGGCTCGGCGTCGACCGACCACCAGGCGGCATGCACGCGCACCTGGGCTTCCAGCTCGGCCACCAGATCTGCGGCGAACGGATCGGCGGTCTCCAACACCGCGTGCACCAGCGAGCCGAACGCCGCCCCCGCGGGCAGTTCGGCCATCGGCGAGACCAGATCGGCTCCGACCGGCGGAGCCGCAACCGTCACCGGCACATCGTCGGCTTCGTCGTCGCGGGCGGTCAGCTCCGGTTCACTGTGCACCCCGGAAGACGCGCCCGCTACATCCGCTCCGACCTCGCTGGCATGCCGGATCAACCCCGAATACGACGTGCGCCGCCAGCCGGTGTCGATGTGCCGGTGGAAGTGCCGTGCTTCCAAGTCATCCGGAGGTTGCGGCGCGGCGACCGGGGCCAACGGGGCGATCACCGAATCCTCGACGACCAGACCGCCGGCGGCCTCCCACTCCCGGAAGCAGGCCAGGGCTTCGGCATCGGATGGCTTGGGCTCGCAGCGATCCGGCACCGGCGCCTCGCCACGGCACCGGCCCCGCAGCAGCCGGGACAGGCCCCCATTGGGTTCGTCGTAGGACGCCGACCACCACGCCACCACCTGCGACTGTGCCCGGGTCAATGCCACATAGGCGAGCCGAATGTCGTTGCGGGCGGCTTCGGCCAGGCTCAGCCGTTGCACGTCGGTGTGGTCGGAGCTGTCCGGTCCACCGACGTGCCGACAGCGGATGCCGTCCTCGTGGTACAGCGGGATGGCCTCGTCGAACATATGTCGGTTGAACGCGAACGGCAGGTACACAATCGGAAACTGCAAGCCCTTGGAGCCCCACACCGTCAGGATCTGCACGGCGGCGGCGTCGGAATCCAGTCGACGATTGTGCTGCCCACCGCCGGTTCCTTCCGTGCATTGACGGCGCAACCAATCCCGCAAGGCCGGCAGGCCCAGCCGGTCCCGGTGCGCGGCCTCATGCAGCAGCTGCGCCACATGCGCCAGATCGGTCATGGTGCGTTCTCCGCCGTACTCGCCCAGCAGCCGGCGCTTGAGGCCGGCCAACTGCGCCGCCTCGAACACCGCAGCCGGCCCGTGCATCCGCAGCTCATCGGACCAGTCCCGCAACGTCGAAGCCACCTTGTCGGTCAACGCGTCACCACCGTCGGCCAGCGCCGCGGCGGTATGACCGAAGAACACCGTCGCCGCGGCGGCACGCACCAGCCCGCCGCGATGCGTTGCTTCGAACGCCTCCAGCAGACACAACCAGTCGGCGGCCGCCGCCGACGAGAACACGTCGGCGTCGCCGGTGAACACCGCGGGAATCCCGGCCCGCAGCAAGGCTTCTTGGCAAGCGGCCGCGTCCCTGCTGTTCTCGACGATCACCGCCACGTCGCCCGGGCTGATCGGCCTGCCGTCGAAGGTCGCGCCGCTGGCCCACAAGGCGGCGACGTCGGCGGCCAGATCATCGGGGATATGGCGGCGCAGCTTGGCTATCGGGGTGACGCGGTCCGCACTGACGCCGAAGGTCGCGCGGCCGACCACCCGCAGCCGGAACGGGGCGGTGCTGGGCGCACCGGCCAACCGGGTGCCGCTGACCGCGGCCTCGACATCGTGGACCACGATCTGCGGATCACCCAGCGCCGCACCGCCCATCACCGTCTGCAGCGCATCGACCAGCGCCGAGTCGCTGCGCCAGTTCACCGCCAGGGTGCGCTGCTGCCCCGCGGTGCGCGCCGCCTGCAGATAGGTGTAGATGTCGCCGCCGCGGAACCCGTAGATCGCCTGCTTGGGATCGCCGATCAGCACCACCGCCGAATGCCCGACGAAGCCGCGTTCGATGACCTGCCACTGGATGGGGTCAGTGTCCTGGAACTCGTCGACCATCACGATCGGCCAGCGCTGCCGCATCCGTTCGCGGGCCGGGGACTCTTCAGGTTCCAGCGCACCGGCCAGCCGGCGCAGCAGGTCGTCGTACCCGAGCACCCCGAGCCGGCGTTTGCGCAACTCCAATTCGGTGCAGACCGCATCGACGAATCGCAGCCGCACCTCGGCCACCGTGCCGGGTTCGGGATCCCGCGGGCGCAGTTGGGCATACGGGTCGGAGACCACCACCCGCGCGAGTTTCAGCGCGTCGGCGTAACTCAGTGCCACCTCGTCGCGCTGCGTGCCGAACTGCGCCAGGTACAGGTCGTCGACCACCCGGATCACCAGGTCGTCAAGGCTTTCCACCAACTGGACGCCGGCGCTGGTGTCACCGGCGATACCCAGGGACTTCAGCACCAGATGACAGAACTGATGGGTCGTGGCGATGGTTGCGGCGTCGAAGCCGGCCAACGCGTCACGCAGCCGGCGGCGGCGCAGCTCCCGCTCATCTGCGCTGCCGCTGCACAGATGCGCGACAAGATCATTGGGTTCCTGCGTGGTGGTGCCGTCGAGGGCGGCCAGCGTCTCCACCAGTTGGCGACGTACCCGATCACGCAGCTCCCGGGTAGCCGCGCGGCTGAAGGTGATCAGCAGCATCTCGTCCAGCGTGGCGTGCCCCTCGGCCAGATAGCGGGTCACCAGACCCGCCAGCGTGAACGTCTTGCCGGTGCCGGCACTGGCCTCCAGCACGGTGGTGGTGCCGCGGGCCGGCAGCGGGCCCAGCAGATCGAAGCGTTCCATCAGCGCCCCCGCCTTTCCGCGCGCAGCAGCGGCAGCCACAGCCTGGCCGCCAGCGCGCCCAGCCGGGTGTCCTCACCGTCGATCTCCTCACCCGGACGTGGCGGGCCTTGCAGCACGTCGAACGGCGCGCGCGGGCCCCAGACCCGGACGCTCGCGGGTTCGGCGTCCTCACCGGGATAGCGCTGCGTGGTCCATTTGCTGCTCGCATACCAGACCGGGTCGCGCCCGGCGTTACGCTTCTCCGCCCACGCGAACGACGTCTTGATCGGCAGCGGCAGCGGTTCGCAGCGCCCGATATCGTAGAGCCACAACAGCTCTCGCAACGTTTCGACCGGGTTGGGCGGCGACCCGAGCACCCGCTGCAGGACGCGTTCGCCGTCGCGGGCCCGGCCGATGCAGCGGGCGGTCCATTCGATGCCGGGACGCTGGGCGGCCAGCGCCACCAGCGGGATCCAGGCCTGCAACAAGTGGGTGTCGCGCAGCTTGGAGTAGTTCACCGACACGGTGTTCGCATCGAATACCGGGGTGACGGTGCCGGTCAGCCGGCGCCCGCCGCCGAGATCCAGATCGATGTCGTAGGTCGCCGGTGCGCCTTGGCGATGCTCGAGCGCCGCGGCCGCCAATCCCGCGACCCGGTCTCGGATCTGTTTGGCGGTGCGCCAGCCCAGTTGACCGGGCGGCAGGCTGCCGCGGCGCCACTCGGCTGCGATAGCGTTGGCGGGGTCGGTGCCCAGCAGCATGTCGTGCAGCATTCGATTGCCGACCGCCCATTCGCCAAGCGCGTCGATCTCGACGGGCATGCCGTCTTCGACCTCGTCGACCTCCCACGGCAGCGTGTAGTTCAGCGCAGTGAAGAAGCCCTTGACCGGATCCTTGAAGAATTTCAGCAGGTCGACGAGCGCAACGTCTCCCGGCGGCGGTGCAGGCAGCGGATCGGTGATGAACTGCGGTGTGGTACGGCGGGTTCCGGCGGCGGTTCTGGCGGCCAGCGGCACCGTCGGGTCGAACGTGAACGGCACGTCGGGGATCAGCCGGCCGGGTTCGACGTTCTTGACGTCGAACGGCTGCAACGGATGCTCCACAACAAGGTGCGCGCGCACCGGTTCCGGCGTGGTCTTATCCAGGGCATCGATCAACTCGGCCAACGGGACGGCGGGCGGGCGCGGATGGCCGGTGTGTTCGTCGGCGCCGGTGTAGGTGATCACCAGCTTGTCGATGGCGGCGGTGATCGCATCCAGCAGCAATTGCCGGTCCTCAGAACGGATATCACGCTCTCCGGTCATCGGGCGCCGCGCCAGCACGTCGTCGCCGTCGGGCAGGTCCAGCCGGGGGAACACCCCGTCGTCCACGCCTAACAGGCACACCACCCGGTGTGGCACCGACCGCATCGGCACCATGGTGCACACCGTCAGCGTGCCGGTGCGGAAGTTGGCCCGGGTCGGACGCCCGGCCAGGTGTCCGGCCATCAGCACGCGCACATCGGGCAACCGCAGTGCGGTGTCGCTGCGGGCCGCGGCATCGTCGAGCACCTGCGCCAACTCCCGCTGCAGATGCGCGCTCTGCCAGGCCTCCGTGCCGGCATCGGCCAGCTCGGCGACCCCGTCGCGCAGCGCGGCGATCCACTGCGCCAGCGGGCGCGTGCCGTCGAGCTTGTCGACCGCCGACTGCAACCGTGCGACGAACTCGGCCAGCTTTCCGGCCAGTTCCACCTGACTGCTGCCGACGTCGTCGAGGGGGAGCGCGGTATCCAGCCAGGCCTGCGAATCATCGGACATCGCCACCCCGGTCAGGATGCGATCCAGGCCGAATCGCCAGGTGTTGTGCACGATGTGGGACAGTCCGTAGGGCTCGCGGGTGTGTGGGTCAAAACCCCAGCGGATGTTGGCGGTACGCACCCAGGTGGTGATCTGGGCCAGATCGTTGTCGGTGAAGCCGAACCGTGCCCGCACCGGGTCGGTGTGGGCGAGGTTGAGCACAGCGGTGGCGGTGGCGCGGCTGCCGGCGATCTCCAGCAGTTCGGCGGCCACCGCCAGCAGGGGATTGGTCTGCGTCAGTGCCCGGTCGGCGAGCTGCACCCGCAATCGATGCGCCGGGTGGGTATCGCCGGCCAGCTCGCCCAGACCGAAGTCGGCGACGATCAACGGCGCATAGGTTTCGATGTCGGGGCACATCACCACGATGTCGCGGGGCTCGAGCGTTGGATCGTCGTGCAGCAGCCCGAGCAGGACTTCGCGCAGCACGTCGACTTGGCGGGCCGGGCTGTGGCAGCTGTGCACCTGCACCGAGCGGTCGGATGCGGCGCGGATGCGGCCCTCGGGGCGCAGCGCGTTGGCGCCCAGGTCGGATTGCAGCCAACCCAACAGGGTGTCCGGTCGTGTTGCGGCACGCAGGTATTCGTCGCTGTCGGGTGCAGCGGGCAGGCCGCGCTGCAGCTCACGCAGATCGCGGCCCAGGGTCTCCAGCAGCGGATGATGGGCGCGGCGCCGAGTTTCGTCGTCGGTGCGCGCAACGGCGCCGTGCACGTCGCCGAGCGCCCGCCACAGCGCATCGGAGGGATGCGGCAGCCACAGATGCAGGTCGTGATGGGCGGCCAGCGCGTCCAGCAACTCGATGTCGGTGCACGCCAAGCGCGTGTGGCCGAACAACGACAGCCGGGCCGGCAGCGTTTCGGTCGGCGCCCGGCGCAGCCGCTCGACCGTATCGCGGTGCCGAAGGTGCGGGGGATCGATCCCGATGGCAGCCACCAGCGCCCGCCACAGCGGCGGCTGCCAGCCCAAGTCGTCGTGCAACGTCCCGCCGGCACCGTCGGTGGACTGGCCTGCGCTCCAGTCGACGAGCAGCTGCGGGCGCTGCCGGGCATACGAGGCGAACAATCCGGCCAGCCGGCGCGCCACCGCGTAGCGCCGGCCGCGGCGCAGCTCACCTTCTCCGCTGGGGTCGTCGTGGCCCAAATGCTTTGCCAGCGTGGCGCACCAGGGCTCGTCCAGGTTTGCGTCGATCACCGCCAACAGCGGCCAGGTCATGGCATCCGGGGACCACGGATCGTCGTCGCCGGCGCCGGTGATCTCGGCGATCAGCGAGGTCGGGTTGCGAAACTCCACGCCGGCGCAGACCCCGTCGCCGCCGGGACCGGCACCCAACACATGGGACAGGCGTTGGGACAACCAGCGCTCCACCCCGCGCGCCGGCACCAGCACCAGCTCCTGGGCGAACGGGTCGGCCGGTGGCGTCGCCAACAGGGCACCGAGGCCGTCGGCGAGGACGTCGGTGCGCTCGGCGCGGTGCAGGTGCAGTGCCATCGCGGCCACCCTAAACCGCGGCCCCGACGCTTGGGCTGAACCATCGGCCGCTCGGGTTCGTGCGGGCTCGCCGCCCCGGTCGTTGACACCACGCCCGCCGGGCACCCTCGTAGGCTGGAAATTGTGAAAGCCGTCAGCTGTAGCAATGCGCAACTCGAAGTCGTCGACCTGCCCAGTCCGATCCCAGCCAGAGGCCAGCTGCTCATCGACGTGCTGCGCTGCGGTATCTGCGGATCTGATCTGCACGCCCGACAGCACTGCGACGAGGTGGCCGATGTCATGGCCTTGACTGGGTACGACGGATTTATGCGGTCGAATCAGCAGGTGGTGCTCGGACACGAAGTCTGCGGCGAAGTACTCGATCACGGTCCCCGCACCCGGACGGCGCCACGCCCCGGCACCCGGGTAGTCGCATTACCGCTGTTGCGGAGCGGTGACGCTGTCCATGCGATCGGGTTGTCGGAATCGGCGCCGGGAGGCTACGCCGAGCAGATGCTCGTCGAGCAGTCGCTGACTCTGCCCATTCCCAACGGCCTGTCGGTGGACGCGGCCGCACTCACCGAACCGATGGCGGTCGCCTGGCACGCCGTGCGGCGTGGCGAGGTGCGCAAGCGCGACGTGGCGATCGTGATCGGTTGCGGACCGATCGGCCTGGCGGTGGTGTGCATGCTCAAAGCCCGCGGTGTGCGCACGGTGATCGCCAGCGACTTCTCGCCCGGCCGCCGCGCGCTGGCTACCCGATGCGGCGCCGACATCGTTGTCGACCCGGCCGTCGATTCGCCGTACGCCGCGGCGGCGGGCCACGGCCACCTGGAGAAGGCACCGGATGCGCTGAGCTTGGCGGTGGGCACCGTCGAAAAGCTGTACAAGGCGCGGCTGCCGTGGTGGCATGTCTGGCGGGCCGCCGAAGCCGTCGGCGCCGCCACACCTAACCGCCCAGTGATCTTCGAATGTGTCGGGGTGCCGGGTGTCATCGACGGCATCATCGCCGGTGCCCCACTGTTCTCCCGGGTGGTGGTGGTCGGGGTGTGCATGGGAACCGACGCGATCCGGCCGGCGATCGCAATCAACAAGGAAACCGACCTGCGGTTCGTATTGGGTTACACACCAATGGAATTCCGAGATACCCTGCACATGATCGCCGAAGGTAAGGTCGACGTCTCGCCGCTGATCACCGGCACTGTCGGACTGGGCGGGGTGGCGAATGCGTTCGACGCGCTGGCGGACCCGGCCCGCCATGCCAAGGTTCTGATCGATCCCAAGAGCCCGGTGCAGGAGGTCCAAGCGTGACGGCGAGCATCAAGCGCATCGCGATCAGCACTGGTGGCGGTGACGCGCCCGGCCTCAACGCTGTCATCTACGCCGCCACCATGGCTGGTCGAAGCCGAGGCTGGGACGTGGTCGGGATCCGCGACGGCTACAACGGGCTGCTGCTGGGCGACGAATACCCCGATGGCGGACTGATCGAGCTGACCCGTAACCGGGTGCGCGGCATCATCCACCAGGGCGGCACCATCTTGGGCAGCACCAACCGCGGCAACCCGATCGCGTACCCGGTGCAGCAGGCCGACGGCAGCTGGAGTGAACAGGACCGCACCGACGAGCTGCTGCAGCGCATCGCAGAACGCGAGATCGACGCGCTGATCACCATCGGCGGCGACGGTTCCCTGGCGATCGGCAACCACCTGCACCAGGCTGGGCTGCGGCTGGTCGGGGTGCCTAAGACCATCGACAACGATCTGGAGGGCACCGCGGCGACGTTCGGCTTCGACAGCGCAGTCGATTTCGCCTCGGAGTGCATTGATCGGTTGTTCTCCACCGCGACCTCGCACAGCCGGATCATCGTGGTGGAGGTGATGGGGCGCTACGCCGGCTGGATTGCGCTGCACGCCGGGCTGGCCTCCGGGGTGCATGCCATCTTGCTCCCGGAGATCCCGTATCGGCTTGAACCAGTGGCTGCGCTGATCAACGAACGCGCACAACGCGGTTCGACGTACTCCATCGTCTGCGTCGCCGAAGGCGCCAAGCCGGTGGGTGGCGAGCTCACTGTGGCGGGCAAGGCGGTGGGTCAGGCTGAACGCTTGGGCGGCGTCGGCGCCAAGGTGGCCGCCGAACTCGAAGCGCTCACCGGGCGCGAGTCTCGTGCCGTCGTACTTGGGCACCTGTTGCGTGGTGGTTCGCCGTCGTCGGGTGACCGGCTGCTGGGGCTGCGGTTCGGCGCTGCCGCGGTGCGGGCGCTCGACGAGGGGCGCAGCGGGGTGATGGTGGCCCTCAATCCACCGACAGTGGATTACGTGCCGTTGGCTGAGGCCACTCGACAGCAGAAAACCGTTCCACTGGACTGTGATTCGATCCGGACCGCTCGAGACCTGGGTATCAGGTTCGGCGACGAGAGCCTGCACCATGACTGAGGCGCCTCGCCATCGCGGCGACTACGGCATCGACGGATCGTTTCACCGGGTGCCGCTAGGCGGCCAGCTCGCTGCCCTGGCGATCGGGTGCCTTGCGTTGGCGGTCTACGGCGGCATCGCCCTGGCCCGCGGTCCGCAGTGGGCCGGCGTGGCGGCATTCGTCCTCGATGCCGGGATCTTGGCTCAGGTCGGGCTGTATTGGCATGCGACGCGGGCCGGCAAGTTCAAGGTGTGGGACGACGTTCTCGATGGGCTGCGGTTGCGCGGCGACGAAACAGTGCTGGACATGGGATGTGGGCGAGGTGCGGTGTTGTGCGCCGCGGCCAAGCGGCTGCCCGGCGGCCGGGCGATCGGAGTCGACCTGTGGCAGGCCGACCAGACCGACAACTCAGCTGATGCCACCGTGGCCAACGCCGCACTCGAAGGGGTTGCCGACCGGATCGAGGTGCGCACCGGCGACATGACCGCGTTGCCGCTGCCCGACGCCAGCGTCGACGTGGTGGTGTCCAACCTGGCGATCCACAACATCGGGTCCCGCGAGGGCCGTCGACGTGCGCTGACCGAGGCGGCCCGGGTGCTGCGGCCCGGCGGCCGGTTGGCCATCGCGGACCTGTGGGAGATCCGCAACCACGCGGACCAACTGCGTGAATTGGGTTGGTGCGACGTGACATGGCACAACCTCGGTTGGCGAATGTGGTACGGCGGGCCATGGACTTCGACCCGGCTGGTCACCGCAACGAAACCCGGTTGAGCCCCGGGCTCGGTCACGTCTGTCTCAGGCGTCACGGGTGGGCGGCGGTGTGGTGTGTGCCCGCCTCTGAGCGACAAGCGGTGCTATGTCAGGCCGTGGCGGCACCGGTGGGCAATTGTGCCTCGGCGAGCCCCAACGCGAGTTGACATAACCAACGTTGTCGCTCAGAGGCGGGCACATGCCCACATCCTCCGGGGCTGTGACGGGTGGGGCTGTGACGGGTGGGGCTGTGACGGGTGGGCCTGTCACGGGTGGGTGGCGGTCACGGTCGCGCGAGTGTGCGGGCTCAGTACGCGACGGTAAACCCGTGCCGCAGAACCAGGTCCGCGGTCACGTCCGGACGTTCCGCGAGCGGCCAGCACTCGACCGTGAATGCTCCGCCGTCGAAGAACGCATAGTTGACCGAAGTCTCCGGGGTGGTGCGCGAGCGGTAGACGATCGCGTCCGGGCACTCGTCGGGCTCGGGCCACCAGCGTCGCAGGGCATCTGCCAGGTGCTGGCAGGTGGCCCACACCGCGTCGTGCTGGCCGGTGCTGATCTGGTCGTCGACGCCGAGCGCATCAAGATTGCGCTCGGTGCGCAGATCGAGCACCCGCAGGTGCCGGGCGGCGGAGAGCCGCACCAGGTGGTGGCGGGCGTGATCGCTGGGGATCATCAGCCCGGTCAGTCGATAGCGTTCCCGGAAGGCTCCGGCGAGATCGGTTGCCGCGTAACGGGTGCGGAACCCGCCCGACGGCGGATCGAAGCGATAGCGCGGTTGGCCGAAACCGTCCCAGGTCCACTGATCGGGGTGCTCGGCGTCGAGGCGCCACAGCTGAGTGCCGGCGGCGATCCGTCGGCGGCGCAGTCCGCTGGGCCGGGCATCGGGCAGCGGCGCCCGATAGCCGGCGGGGAGTTCAGGCACCGAGTGAGGTGAGCAGTCGCCGTGCGGCCGGCGCGGTCTCGCTGTGGCGCAGCGCCTCGGCGATCGAGATGCCGCCCAACTCGTCATGAGTGAGCCGCATGATGCGGTCCGCTGCCAGTGGGTCGGTGGTGAACCGGCCCAGTAGCTCCAGGATCTCGGTCAGCTCGGGGCGCAGCCGGGCGTCGTCGAATTGCCAGGCCGGGAACCAGGTCTGGTTGCCCACGGCCGCGCCGATGAGCTTGCCTCGGCTGCGCAACCGGTGCACCGCCTGCGGTGTGCCCAGTCGCAGCAGATCCTGGACCTTAGGGGTGGGCAGCGCCCCGGCCACGAAGTCATCGACGAGGGCCGCGCGGCGCTGGTCGTTCAGGGCGTGGGCGGCGATGCGCTCCAACGTGCCCTGCGGTGCCGTGGGCGCCTCCAACAGCGCGTCGAGGACAAGGGCGAACCCGGCGTCGGTACGGGCGCGTTCGGCGACCTGACGGGCGATCGGGGCGACGGCGGTGGGCATGCGCCCAATGCTACCCGTCGCTGCTCAAGATTGAAACAATCGAAACAATCATCTGGGAGTAGACCGGTGTCGGCGTCGCAGCGCTCGCCAACCCAGTGCGCCGGCCACCAGCGCGACGATCGCCCCTAGCAGCGGCCAAACACCCAGTGTGTCGACCTGATCGGCCAACCAGGACTGCACCGCAACCGCCGCGTCGATCACGGGATCGTCGGCGTCGCCCTCGGCGAAGTACAACCGGATCTCGTAATAGCCGTAGTAGCTCACGTACAGCCCGGTCAGCAGCACGATCACCCCGGCGATCCGTCCCACATACGGCAGGACCCGCCGCAACGCGGAGCTGGCCGCAGAACCCGCCACGGCCACCGCCAGCGCAGCAATACCGACGGTGATGCTCATGCCCGCGGCGTAGGCGATGAACGCCAGCACTCCGGCCACCGTCGAACCTTGCCGAAACGTCGTACTGATCACCGCCAGAAACGGCGCGATCGTGCAGGACAGTGACGCCACGGCGTAGCCGACGCCGTAGCCGTACATCGACCCCAGCCGCGCCGTGGGTGTCCGGCCCGCCGTGCTGGGCAACAGCAGTGGGAACTCGCGGCCGGCCAACAGCCAGGCGCCCAGCGCCAGCAGCGCCACGCCGATCACCACGGTGGCGAACGGTAGATACTTCTGCGCGGAAGCGATCAACGGCGAGACGGCCAATCCGAAGATCCCGAACACCGTCAGGAATCCGGTTGCCATCACCATGGTCGCCAGCCCTGCCCGCGCCAATGCCACCGGTCGTGAGGTGTCTCGGCTGGTGGCGATCACCAGACCCAGATAGCCGGGGAGAAACGCGAATCCACACGGGTTCAGCGCGGCCACCAGCCCCGCCCCCAGGGCAAAACTGAGTGCGGCGGTGTCGATCACGAACCCGTCAGGGCCTGCAGTCGCTTGTTCAGCTCGGCTTCGGCCAGCGAGCCCGTCACCACCTCGACCCGGCCGTCCGGCCTGACGAAGGCGTACGCCGGCTGTCGCGTCACCCCGAACCTGGCCCATACCGCGGCGTCGGTATCGGCCAACTCGGTGAACTCGTCGACGCCGTACCTGTCGACAAAGGCCCGTAACGCGTCCAGCCGGTCTTGCGCGCCCACGCCGACGAAGGTCACCTTGGGGTGTGCGGCGGCCAGTCGAGCGACCATCGGTGCATCCCGTTGGCAGAGCGGACACCAGGGCGCCCAGAACCACAACACGGCTGGTCGGCCGACCAGACTGGCGCCGGAAAACGGTCGGCCGTCGAGGGTTTGGGCGGCGAAATCAAGTTGGGTGTTCTCGGCCCGGGTTTGCGATCCGCAGCCGAAGAGCAGTACGGCTATCGCCACCACAGCCATGAGCAGTACGGCCGATTGGCGACGCCCAGAGGCCTTGTCGTGCGGCATACCGGCGAGTATGCCACCGCAACCTGCGGGGCTAAGGTGCTGCCATGGCACGCGGACGCCTGGAGCACACCGTCGACATCGCTGCGCCGCCAGAAGCCGTTGCGGCGTTTCTGGCCGATCTGGGCAACTATGAAGCCCTGCACCCGATGCTGGTGGACGTGCGGCAGATCCCCGGCGGCGCCGACGGCGTCACCCGATACCTGGCTCCGCATCGCATGCGCCTTTACGGAATACCGATCCGGTTCACCTGCCGGGTAGAACTGCGCGAAAGCGCGCCCGGCGAAATCCGCACCCACACCCTGCAGCGGCCCGGTATCGAGATGTGGTCAACCATGACGGTTCGCCCGCACGCCGGCGGCGCCAGACTGCACGAACTGG
This sequence comes from Mycobacterium sp. SVM_VP21, assembly GCA_024758765.1. Lineage (NCBI taxonomy): Bacteria > Bacillati > Actinomycetota > Actinomycetes > Mycobacteriales > Mycobacteriaceae > Mycobacterium > Mycobacterium cavoris. Next base: position 990,609 of record CP101406.1, on the reverse strand, counting down.
TCGACGTCAGTGCCCCACGGATGTTGATGAAGACCGTGCTGCGCGACGGCGGCAGCTCCCACACCGCAATGTGGGACAACCTGCGTCGCTATTTCGAACAGTGAGCGAGGCGGGCATGCTGGAAGCCATGAACCGAAGCCAGATCACCGAGCAGATCATCGCCGCCCGCCTCGCCAAGGGGCTGACCTGGCAGGAATTGGCCGACGCGATCGACAAGCCGGTCGTGTGGACCACCTCGGCACTGCTGGGCCAGCACCCCATCCCCGCCGAATCGGGCAAGGTCCTCGCGAACCTGCTCGGACTGGACCCGGCGGTGGTGCCGGTACTGGCCGCGGTACCGATGCGCGGCGGGCTCACTGCGCCCCCCACCGACCCGACCATCTACCGGCTTTACGAAGCGGTGGGCGTGTACGGCCCGGCGATCAAGGAACTGATTCACGAGCAGTTCGGTGACGGCATCATGAGCGCGATCAACTTCAGCATGGACATCGAGCACAAACCGCACCCGGGAGGTGACCGGGTGGTGATCACCTTCGACGGTAAATTCCTTCCCTACGAATGGAATTCGGCGGACTAGCGTCAGTCGATGGCCACTCGTCGAGCGCGCGACTCCCAACCGCTGACCGCCGACCTGGTGCTGTCCGGCGGGGGAGTGCGCTTCGTCGGGTTGGTGGGAGCGGTGGTTGCTCTGATGGATGCCGGCTACTCGGTGCAGCGCATCTCCGGGGTGTCTGGCGGCTCGGTGGTGGGCACGATTCTGGCCGCCGCCGCCCAGGGTGACCAGCTGACCGCAGCACAGGTCAAAGACCTGGCGCTGTCAGTGCCGCTGCACACCTGGCGCGACGCGGGGCCGGTCCCGCTGGTCGGACCGGTGTGGGGGTTTCTGCGCGACAGCGCCCTGTATCGCGGTGACGTCGCCCACGATTGGATCCGCGCTGAGCTGGCGAATCTCGGGGTGCGCACCTGGGGAGACCTGGGCTACCACGCAGCGAACCTGATGCCCGAGCGGCGCTACCGAGCCGTGGTCACCGTGACAGACGTGACGACCGGGCAGCTGGTTCGGCTGCCGTGGGACTACCGGCGGGTGTACGGGCTCGACCCCGACGAGCAGTCCGTCGCCGACGCAGTGCGCGCCTCGATGGCCGTCCCGTTCTTCTACCGGCCGGTGACGCTGACCAGCGCCGCCGGGCTGCGCTCCACCCTGGTCGACGGTGGGGTGCTGTCGAACTTCCCGATCTACACCTTCGACCGGCTCGACGGCCGAGCACCGCTGTGGCCCACGTTTGGGGTAACGGTGGTCCCGGAGCTCTCCGACGGAATCGGCGCCATGGTTCCGGTGCTGCGGCCGCTGCAGCTGTTCGGGCAGTCACTGCTGTTGGAGAACCTGATCAGCACCATGCTGGTCGGCCACGACCAGACTTACCTGAACCAGCCGTGGGTCAGTGTGCGGGCCATCAAGGTCAACTCCACCGATGTCAGCGTGCTGGACTTCGACATCTCCCGTGACCGGCTCGAAAAGCTCTACGACAACGGCTACACCGCGGCCCGGGAGTTCCTGTCCACCTGGGACTGGCCGGCCTACCTGAAGCGGTTCCGTGCCTCGCACTACCCCAGCGCGGACACCACCGAAACCGACTGATGCCCGGGTTGTGCGGCGGTTCCAGGGTTCAGCTGCGATGCTTGCCCAACTCCGCACTGGGGTCGCCGAGCCGCACCGTGATGTCGGTGTTGCCGGCCGCCTCCAACTGCTCGCGACCGCGCAACCGGTCCTGGATCTCGCGGGCTGCGCCGTTGATCCGCTCGATCTCGCCGCGGAACACGTCCGGGCGGGTCTCTTTGCTGGCGTAGTGGAAGTAGCTGAGCAGACTGCGCAGCAGCTCCAGCTTCTGCTTTTCGCGCTTGGCCAGGTCGTGTGTCGTCATCAACTCGACCCGCCGCACCGGGGGCAGGTCACCCCAATCGAGGACCACCTTGTTCTCGTACCGAGGCTGCTTGCCCCGCCGTCCGAACCAGCCCTTTGGCTCGTCGGGGCTGTCGGCGTAGCTGACCGTCCCGGTGAACCGTGACTCGATGCCCTCACCTAGCTCGGCCCGGTCGATCGCCGAGTCCCACACCGTTCGCCATTCCTGGTTCGGCGCCAGCACCGTCAGTTCTTCGGGCAGTTGCAGCGCGACGACGTCGGCGTAGCCGTCTGAGGCGGTTTCGTAGCGGGCCACCGTCGGTGGCTGGTCGAACGCGAACCGGATGTCGTAGGCCGCGGTCTTGCCGAAGTTACGGACCACCAGCTCGATGACGTGCCAATCGGCGGCGTGCGGCTCCATGAACATCGCCACCTGCGGGCGGGTCTGCTCGGCGGCCAACCGGCGGTTGCGCTGCAATTGACGGTTCAAATAGAACAGCGCCAGCACGGTGATAGCGATGGCCAGCCAGGCGGCCCAGGCCAGCCAGGCATCCGCGCCCGCGTGCGCGACGTCGTACAAGCGGTCCTCAACTGATCCCATCAGCTATCCCCTCATCCGCCCATCAGCATGCGCCACCGGTCCAGGCTTCCGGCGCTGAATACGTAGTTGGATCGCTTCACCTCGGAAAGGGCGGCGCTCGGGTCGGCCGAATACCAATGGCCGGGGAACACCGTCGGGTCGCCCGGTAGGGCCGCCAACTGCTGCAGGCTGCGATACATCTCGTCGGAGTCGCCACCCGGGAAGTCGGTGCGTCCGCAGCCTTCCAGGAACAAGGTGTCGCCGGCAACCAGCCGACCGTCCAGCAGGAAACACTGGCTGCCCGGGGTGTGTCCGGGCGTGTGCAGTAGCTCGATCTCGATGTCGCCGATGCTCACCTTGTCGCCATGTTCGTGCGCGGTCAGATCCGACATCGGAATCTCGGTGACACGCGAAACCCACTGTGCCTCATGGGTGTTCACGTGAACCGGAACGCTGACCCGTTCCAGAAGTTCGGCCAGGCCCTTGAGTTCGAAGCCCATCATCTTGCCGCCGACGTGATCGGGGTGGTGATGGGTGACCAGTACGCCGGACAGCTGCATACCGTCGGCCTCGAGCGTGTCGAGCAGATCGCCGGCGGCGTAGGCCGGGTCGACCACGACGGCGTCGCCGGTCTGCCGGTCGCCGATCAGGTAGGCGAAGTTGCGCATCTGGGCGGCCATTGGGTCTCCGGCCGCGAAATCGCGTCCGGAGAGCAGCTGGCGGAAATACAGCCGGTCGGATTCGGGCACGCCCTCCAGCCTAAAGCAGCGGCGATTGCAAGCGCGGCGAAGCCGGGCGCCGCAGGTCGGCGCTGTTTGCGGGGGTCGATTGCAAGCGCGGCGAAGCCGGGCGCCGCAGGTCGGCGCTGTTTGCGGGGGTCGATTGCAAGCGCGGCGAAGCCGGGCGCCGCAGATCGGCGCCGCTAAGTCCCCACTAAGCCAACGGGGTCTGGCCAGCGTCTGTCATCGCGGTTTGGTGACCTCGTGGGCAAGGTTGTAACCTTCTACAGGCTTGCAGCACCAGAAAGGGTCGCTGTAGGTGAAGGCCCCCTTAGCTCAGTCGGCAGAGCGTTTCCATGGTAAGGAAAAGGTCAACGGTTCGATTCCGTTAGGGGGCTCGGTGGACGCCAGTCGGTGCGCCGACTAGCGCCGATCGGGGCGGTGTAGCTCAGCTGGTTAGAGCGCACGACTCATAATCGTGAGGTCGGGAGATCGAGCCTCCCCACCGCTACTGCAAGCAATTCGACATGTGAACGAAGGACGACAGACGTGGCCTCCAGTACTGATGTGCGGCCGAAGATCACCTTGGCCTGTGAGGTGTGCAAGCACCGCAACTACATCACCAAGAAGAACCGCCGTAACGACCCCGACCGGCTGGAGCTGAAGAAATTCTGCCCCAACTGCGGCAAGCACGAGTCGCACCGCGAATCTCGCTAAGTAGGTCGAGCCGTGTCGTTGGCAGACCGTCTCGCTGGGGCGCACTACCGCTATCCCGACCACTACGACGTGGAACGGGAGAAGATCCGCGAGTACGCGCGCGCGGTCAAGGCGGTGGACTTGGCCAGTCTTGATCTGCGGGCGGCAGCCGATCTCGGCTACGACGGGCTGGTGGCCTCGCTGACCTTCATCTCGGTGTTCGGGCACATGGCGATTTCGGGTTTCTTCGAGCATTGCGGTGTCACCACCGATGACGCTCAGATCGTCCAGGTCGACCAGAAGATCGAGTTTCACCGGGCGATCAAGGAAGGCGACCGACTGTTTTGCGACGTGTCGGTCGAATCGGTTCGCCGCGCACACGGCACCGACATCATCGTGACTCAACAGGTGGTTACCAACCACGCCGGTGAAATCGTGCAGAAGACATATACGACACTGGCGGGCCGCGCCGGCGAGGGAGATAAGGGTTTCACCGATGGCGTTGCGTGAGTTCAGTTCGGTCAAGGTCGGCGATCAGCTGCCGGAGCGGGTGATCCCGCTGTCGCGGCAGGACCTGGTCAACTACGCCGGCGTGTCCGGCGACCTGAACCCGATCCACTGGGATGACGAGATCGCTCAGCAGGTGGGCCTGGACACCGCCATTGCCCACGGCATGCTCACCATGGGGCTCGGCGGCGGCTACGTCACGTCCTGGGTGGGCGACCCGGGCGCGGTGACCGAATACAACGTGCGTTTCACGTCTGTGGTTCCGGTGCCCAACGATGGCAAGGGCGCTGAGATCACCTTCAGCGGCCGGGTGAAGTCTGTCGACTCCGAGTCGAAGACGGTGACCATTGCGCTCACCGCCACCACCGGTGGCAAAAAGATCTTCGGACGAGCGGTCGCTTCCGCCAAGCTGGCTTAGGGGCGCGGTGCCATGGCGATCAAAACTGATATCCGAGGCATGATCTGGCGCTATCCCGAGTCGTTTGTGGTGGGCCGCGAAAAGATCCGCGAGTTCTCCCGGTCCATCAAGGCTGAGGACCCCGCCTATTACGACGAGGCGGAGGCGGCCAAGCTGGGCTACGAGTCGCTGCTGGCGCCGCCGACGTTCGTGGCGATACTGGCGAAGTTGGTGCAGTCCGACTTCTTCCGCCATGTCGACACCGGCTACACCACCATGCAGATGGTGCAGGTGGACCAGGGCTTCAAATACCTCAAACCGATCAAGGCCGGCGACACGCTGTACGCCCGGATGGAGATCGCCTCGGTCAACGAGCGTTTCGGTGCTGACATCGTGACGACCCGCAACATCTTGACCAACCAGGATGGCGACGTGGTGCTCGAAGCGTTCACCACGATGATGGGTCACGACGGCGACGATTCGGTCAACCTGCGCTGGGACGCCGAATCCGGTCAGGTCGTCCGAACAGCCTGATTAGCAACTGGCCGCAGCGGCGAGGTACACTCGAACCTCGGGGTTTTCCCAGCATTAGCGCGCTTTCCGTGATGCGAACGGGGGGCGCGCGAATTGTGTGAGCCGGTGACGGCGAACAGGTGAAGCTTCCGAACCCGCAGGTTGGTACGCCAACCGCGAAGGGGCGTAGCTCAACTGGCAGAGCAGCGGTCTCCAAAACCGCAGGTTGCAGGTTCAAGTCCTGTCGCCCCTGCTGACGTGCCATGGTGGACACTGGACACCATGCGCGGTACGGCAATGAGGTAAGCGCGAACAACGAAGGAGCATGCGGTGACCGACGAGCTCGACCGTCCCGACGCCGCAGCCGACGGCGATAGCGATGCCGAATCCGGCAGCAGCAGTCGCACGGCCGTGGTGAGCAGGCAGGTCGGCGACCCGCTGCGGCCCACCGGCAAGCGTTCGCGGCGTCGTGGTGCCGGCGACGGCGCTGACGACGTGGAGTCCACGGCTACCGAATTGGACGCGGAAGACGCCGCGGACGCCGAGAAGGCCAAGAAGAAGGCGAAGAAGAAGGCCGAAGGGCCCTCGCGCAACCCACTCGTCTTCATTCTGAATTTCCTCAAGCAGGTCGTCGGCGAACTTCGCAAGGTGATCTGGCCGAACCGCAAGCAGATGGTCACTTACACCGCGGTGGTGCTGGCCTTCCTGGTCTTCATGGTGGCGTTGGTCGCCGGGGCAGACTACGGATGGGCCCGGCTGGTGCTGCTGGTGTTCGGCGAGTGAAGTTATAGGAAGGACTGAAACCGTGACTACCTTCGACGGCGATACGCCTGCGGGCGAGCCGGTCGACGTGGCGGAGACCACTGAGGTTCCCGCTGAGGACTCCGCGCTGGAGGCCACCGAGTCCGCCGAGGCCACTGAGGCCCCCGAGGCGGCCCAGGACGAGCCGGCTGAGGAACTCGACCCCGCGGTGGCGCTGAAAGCCGAACTGCGCTCCAAGCCGGGCGACTGGTACGTCATCCACTCCTACGCCGGGTACGAGAACAAGGTGAAAGCCAACCTCGAGACCCGCGTGCAGAACCTCGACGTCGGCGACTACATCTTCCAGGTGGAAGTGCCCACCGAAGAGGTCACCGAGATCAAGAACGGCCAGCGCAAGCAGGTCAATCGCAAGGTGCTGCCGGGCTACATCCTGGTGCGGATGGACCTGACCGACGACTCCTGGTCCGCGGTGCGCAACACCCCGGGCGTCACCGGGTTCGTCGGCGCCACCTCGCGGCCGACCTCGCTGCCGCTGGACGACGTGGTCAAGTTCCTGCTGCCGCAAGGTGCGGCGAAGAAGCAAGCCCGGGGCGGAGCGGGTGCAGTGAGCACCGCAGCAAGCGAGGGCGGTCTGGAGCGGCCGGTCATCGAGGTCGATTACGAAGTCGGCGAGTCGGTCACCGTCATGGACGGCCCGTTCGCCACGCTGCCCGCCTCGATCAGCGAGGTCAACGCCGAGCAGCAGAAGCTCAAGGTGCTGGTGTCCATCTTCGGTCGCGAGACACCAGTGGAACTGGGCTTTACCCAGGTCTCCAAGATTTAGTACGTAGGAAAGGAAACACCCCCTCATGGCCCCGAAGAAGAAGGTCGCCGGGCTTATCAAGCTTCAGATCAAGGCTGGCGAGGCCAACCCCGCGCCGCCGGTCGGACCCGCGCTTGGTCAGCACGGCGTGAACATCATGGAGTTCTGCAAGGCGTACAACGCCGCGACGGAAGGCCAGCGCGGCAACGTCATCCCCGTGGAGATCACCGTCTACGAGGACCGCAGCTTCACCTTTGCGCTCAAGACCCCGCCCGCGGCGCGGATGCTGCTCAAGGCCGCCGGTATCGCCAAGGGATCGGCCGAGCCGCACAAGACCAAGGTCGCCAAGGTGACCTGGGACCAGGTGCGCGAGATCGCCGAGACCAAGAAGGCCGACCTCAACGCCAACGACATCGAGGCCGGCGCCAAGATCATCGCCGGTACCGCCCGCTCCATGGGCATCACCGTCGAGTAGTACGCCCGTTGACTCTGCGCTGACGGTGGAAAAGTGCGAGTAAGAACCACCGTGGACGCAGAGTCAACGCAAGGAAAGCGTGGGAGGGCCAGCTTCGGCCCGACTTTCACCACGACCCAACCACTGAGATTGGACACAAGATGAGCAAGACCAGTAAGGCTTACCGCGCCGCCGCCGAGAAGGTGGACCGCGACAACCTCTACACCCCGCTGGCTGCCGCCAAGCTGGCCAAGGAGACGTCCTCGACCAAGCAGGACGCCACCGTCGAGGTCGCCATCCGGCTCGGTGTCGACCCGCGTAAGGCCGACCAGATGGTCCGCGGCACCGTCAACCTGCCGCACGGCACCGGTAAGACCGCCCGCGTGGCGGTGTTCGCGGTCGGTGAGAAGGCCGAGCAGGCCATCGCCGCCGGCGCCGACGTGGTCGGCAGCGACGACCTCATTGAGAAGATCCAGGGTGGATTCCTCGACTTCGACGCCGCGATCGCCACCCCGGACCAGATGGCCAAGGTCGGCCGCATCGCCCGCGTGCTGGGCCCGCGTGGTCTGATGCCCAACCCGAAGACCGGCACCGTCACCCCCGACGTGGCCAAGGCCGTCGCCGACATCAAGGGCGGCAAGATCAACTTCCGTGTCGACAAGCAGGCCAACCTGCACTTCGTCATCGGCAAGGCGTCGTTCGAAGAGGCCAAGCTGGCGGAGAACTACGGCGCCGCCCTCGACGAGGTGCTGCGGCTCAAGCCGTCGTCGTCCAAGGGCCGTTACCTCAAGAAGGTCACCATCTCGACGACCACCGGCCCCGGTATCCCGGTGGACCCGGCCGTGACCCGCAACTTCGCGGCTGAGTAAGCCACAGCGAAAAGCCCCCGCCTAGGCGGGGGCTTTTCTGCGTTCTGAAGGCGACGGCGCCGCAGCCGCGAGTGGCAATCTCACGACGCAACACGCCGATGACGTGTCGTGGAATTCCCCCTCGAGGCGGAGGGAAGCGGCTAGGGCGCTTGCTTGGCGTAGGTCACCAGGCTGACGTCCAGCGACTCATCGGTGAAGTAATACTCGCAGCCGCGCAGGTACTTCATGTAGCGCTCGTAGACCTCTTCGGACTGGATCGCGACGGCCTCGGCGTGGTGAGCCTCGAGTGCGTCGCCCCAGATCTTGAGCGTCTTGATGTAGTGCGGCCGCAGCGAAAGCGCCTCGGGCACAGTGAAACCGGCCTTCTCGCCGTGCTCCACCATCATGTTGGTGGTGGGCAGCCGGCCACCCGGGAAGATCTCGGTCAGGATGAACTTGATGAACCGCGCGGTCTCGAACGTCAGCTTCTTGCCGCGCGCGTTGAGCTCGTAGGGGTGAAAGCTCACGCTGCTCTGGATCGTCATCCGACCGTCGGCCGGCATGATGTCGTAGCTGTTCTTGAAGAAGTTGTCGTAGTTTTCGAAACCGAAGTGCTCGAACGCCTCGATCGAGACGATCCGGTCCACCGGCTCGTCGAACTGCTCCCAGCCCTGCAGCAGGACCCGCCGCGACCGGTCGGTGTCGATCTCGTCCAGCAGGCTCTGCGAATACGCATGCTGGTTCTTCGACAGGGTCAGGCCGATGACGTTGACGTCGAACTTCTCGACGGCGCGCTTCATGGTCGCACCCCAGCCGCAACCGATGTCCAGCAGCGTCATCCCCGGGCGCAGGTCCAGCTTGCCCAGGTTCAGGTCGAGCTTGGCGAGCTGGGCTTCTTCCAAGCTGGCGTCGGGCGGCTCGAAGTACGCACAGCTGTACATCCGGGTCGGGTCCTGGAACAGCGCGAAGAAGTCATCGGACAGGTCGTAGTGGGCCTGGATGTTTTCGAATTTCGGGCGCATGTCCGCGGTCCGGGTCGATTTGTCCACCATCTGTGACTGATTGCCTTCCTGATGAAACCCGCTGTGACCGGCCGAGATAACCGCCTTGTTTTTCCGTGCCGGTCAACTGTTGCAGCTTAGCGGGTCGAGGGGTGAATCGGTTGACGCGAAATGTAGCCAAGCCGGATCCCGCGGCAGGCCGATCCCGACTATTTCTGCAGCGTGTACTGGTGGACGCTGGTGTTTCCGTTGCGGAACAGTTCCACGCAGCCGTTGAGGTACTTGTCGAAGCGGTCGTACGCCTCCTGGCCCTGCACCTCGATCGCCCGCTCCTTGTTGGCCGCCAACATCGCCGCCCAGTCCTGAAGGGTGCGTGCGTAGTGCGGCCCGATCTCGTCGTCCCGAGTCACGGTGAAACCGGCGTCGGCGGCGTACTTGCGGGGCAACCACGCCGACGGAAGCTGCCCGCCGGGGAAGATCTCCCGCATGATGAACAGCGTGAACTTGGCCAGCGACATTGTCATCGGAATGCCCTTGGCCTGCGCCTCGTCCTGACCGCTGATCGCGGTGATCGTGTGCAACAGCATCCGGCCGTCGGCGGGCAGCGCGTTGTAGGTGATCTCGAAGAAGTCCGGCCAGCGGTCGCGGCCGAAGTGCTCGAACGCGCCGATCGACACGATCCGGTCCACCTTGTCGGTGAACTCCTCCCAGCCCTGCAGTCGCACCTCGATGTTGCGGCTGGTGTCCACCTTGGACAGCTTGTCGATGGCGTACTGGCGCTGCTCGCCACTGAGGGTGAGCCCGATGACGTTGACGTCGTACTTTTCCAGGGCACGCTGCATGCAGGCCCCCCAACCGCAGCCGATGTCCAGCAGCGTCATGCCGGGCTCCAGGCCCAGCTTGCCCAGCGCCAGATCGAACTTGGCGATCTGCGCCTCGTCGCAGGTGGTGTCCTTGTCTGGGTAGAACCCGCAGGTGTAGCCCATCGTCGGACCTAGGAACAGCTCGTAGAACTCATTAGAGATGTCGTAGATCGACTGCAGTTCCTCGTACTTCGGTTCCAGCTTGGGCATGGCTTAGTTCACTCGCGATCTTCTCAAAATGGGGGGAGAGTGTGCACAGACTACCGTTGCTCATCTGCTATGAGCACTTCGGTGTGGTTTTGACCACTGAGTGGTCACCGAGCGAGATTACCGCGCGGCGGCAAATGTCGTGGTCAGCTCGCTGATTACCGGATCCCACAACTCTTCGGGCAGGTCGTGGCCCATGCCCTCGAACAGCACCAGCCGGGCGCGATCGATCGCGTCGGCGACTGCCCGTCCTCCTGAGGGGCGCATCAGCTTGTCGGCCAGGCCGTGGATGACCACGGTCGGCGCGGTGATCAGTCGGTCATAGGCGGCCAGGCTGCCGCTGGCCAGGATGGCGCCGAACTGACGGGCGATGCCCCACGGGTAGTAGCTGCGTTCGTAGGCCTCGATGATGTTGGCCCGAAGTTGGTCTTCCGGTGCCGGGTAGCGCGGACTGCCGATGATCCGGCTGGCCCGCACCGCGTTGTCGATGATGACGTCGCGGGGGGAGTTCGGTGACGGACCGGTCAGCAGCGCCATCAGTGCGCGCGGTGCCGGCGGGGGAAGGAAACGCCGGTTGTTGCTGGAGAAGATGACGGCCAGCGAACGCGTCCGCGGTGCGAACCGTGCGGCGAACACCTGCGCGATCATGCCGCCCATGGATGCACCGACGACGTGCGCCTGCTCGATCCCTAGGTGGTCCAGCAGGGCGGCGGCGTCGTCGGCCATGTCCTCGAGGGTGTAGACGGCCGGGCTTGGCTTGCCCAGCCAGAATCGCGCCATCCGGGGGACCAGTGCGCCACGGGCATGTTCGCGTCCCAGCTTGGTGGACAGGCCGACGTCGCGGTTGTCGTAGCGGATCACCCGCAGGCCGTGGGCGACGAGCTTCTCGCAGAAACCGGTGCGCCACAGCAGCAGCTGGGCGCCCAGTCCCATCACCAGCAGCACTGGCGGATCCTCGGGGCTTCCCATGTCTTCGTAGAAAATCTCCAGATCGCCCGAGCGGGCGGTACCGCTGCGCATCTCCACCACGGTCATTCTCCCGGGTTGTCGTCGTTGTCTTTGTGCTCGCGGCTGACGTCGACCATGAAGTTGGCGAAGTAGCCGGTCAGCTGCGGATCGGACATCATCTGCCAGCGTGGCGCCAGCAGTTTCATGTAGCGCTCGACATAGAGGAACTGCTTGCCGATGAGCACCAGCTCGCGGGGCAGCTTGACGTCGTAGGCATCGGCTAGCGCTCCGAGTTGCTTACCGATCTCGGCGTACGACATGTCGCCCAGCGATTTCATCGTCAGCGGGGTGGCGAATGCCTCGAGGTCCTTGGCGGCCTGGCCCTCGGGTTTGACGGTGCCCACCGCGCCCATCAGCACCACGATCTTGCCGGCCGCGGCGTGATCCTTTTTGACCAGCAGTGCGTAGACCAGCTCGCGCAGCAGCCACCGGGTGCGGGGGTCGATGCGGCCCATGATCCCGAAGTCCAGGAACACCACCCGGCCGTCGTCATCCACCAGCAGGTTGCCCGCGTGCAGGTCGCCGTGGAACAACCCGTGCCGCAGACCGCCCTCGAAGGTGGAGAACAGCAGCGCCTTCACCAGCTCCACGCCGTCGAAACCGGCCTTGCGGATGGCGGGGGCGTCGTCGATGCGGATGCCCGCCACGCGCTCCATCGTCAGCACCCGCTCGCTGGTGAAGTCCCAGTGCACGTCGGGCACCTTGATGTTGCGGCCGAGCGGGGAGGCATGCAGGTGCGACACCCAGGTCTGCATCGACTGGCCCTCGATACGGAAGTCCAGCTCTTCGGCGAGGTTGTCGGCGAAGTCGGCGACCACGTCGCCGGCCGACAGTCGCCGACCCAGCTTGGCCAGCTCCACCAGCTGGGCGAAGCGTTTGAGGATCTGCAGGTCGGCCGCGACCCGTCGGCGGATGCCGGGCCGCTGGATCTTGACCACGACCTCCTCGCCGCTGTGCAGGGTGGCGAAGTGCACCTGGGCGATCGAGGCCGAGGCGACCGGGGTCTCGTCGAACTTCGCGAACAGCTCCTGCGGTTCGGCGCCCAGTTCCTCGATAAAAAGGGCATGTATCTCGGCCGGGTCGGCCGGCGGCACGGAGTCCAGCAGTCCGCGGAACTCCCGCGACAGCGCTTCACCGAACGCGCCGGGGCTCGAGGCGATGATCTGGCCGAACTTGACGTAGGTGGGGCCCAGGTCGGCGAACGTCTGCGGCAGCTCGCGGATCACCTTCTGCTGGATCGGCCCGGGTCCTAGCAATCGGGTGAAGACTCGGGCGGCGGCGCGGGTGAGCTGCCAGCCCGTGGCGCCGATGCGGGCCGCCTCAACCGGCAACGGCACCCGGTCCAGCTGGGCCACCTGGCGGGGTGGGGTCGAACTCATTGCTGCAGTCTGCCAAATCAACGGCGGGAGTTCTCCGCCAGCGCACCCGGCGCCCTCGAACCCGGCGATGAGTTCGTACATGGTGGCGTCGTCGATGCCCGCCAGCCGGGTCCGACATTTAGCCACGCACACCGAAGGCAGCCGGTCGCCGAAAGGCTCCGCTCGGCGGGCGCGCATCCGTAGGTTTGTGTCATGCGGATCCTCGACGTCGAATCGACCGAGAAGTTCGTCGGGCCGGCCGACGCGCCCGCGCAGCTGGTCCGGGTGGACTACCGCGACGCCGAGGTGGCGACACCGCTGCGGATCGACGGCGACGGGCTGGTCGGCGAGGCCCTAGCCGAGCCCGGAAGCGGTGTCGTCGAGGTGCCAGTGATCGTCGACAACCCGGTGCCGGGGCAACAGCGGGCCGCCCAGGTCAACGGCAGCAGTTTCACGTTCACCGTGGCCGAACCCGGCTGGACCATGTTCATGATCGGCCACTTCCACTACGACCCGGTGTGGTGGAACACCCAGGCCCACTACACCAGCGTGTGGACCGAGAGCCCGCTCGGCGCGTGCCGGCAGACCAACGGCTTCGATCTGGTGCGCGGGCACCTGGACTGGGCCCGCGACAACCCCGAGTACAAGTTCGTCCTGGCCGAGGTCGACTACCTCAAGCCGTACTGGGACACCCACCCGCAGGACCGGGCCGAGCTCCGCCGGCTGATCGCGCAAGGCCGGGTCGAGGTAATGGGCGGCACCTACAACGAGCCGTCGACCAACCTCACCGACGCCGAGACCACGATCCGCAACCTGGTGGCCGGGATCGGCTTTCAGCGCGACATCATGGGCGCCGCACCGGCCACCGCCTGGCAGCTCGACGTGTTCGGCCATGATCCGCAGTTCCCCGGCCTGGTCGCTGACGCCGGACTGTCCTCCAGCGCCTGGGCGCGCGGGCCGTTTCATCAGTGGGGTCCGATGGCCGATCGAGGCGATCCGCGCCGCATGCAGTTCGCATCCGAGTTCGAATGGATCGCGCCGTCCGGGCGCGGCGTGCTGACCCACTACATGCCCGCGCACTACGCGGCCGGCTGGTGGATGGACGCGAACGCGACCCTGGCCGCCGCCGAGGACGACGTCTACCGGTTGTTCACCGAGATGAAGAAGGTCGCCGCCACCCGCAACGTGCTGCTGCCGGTGGGCACCGACTTCACCCCGCCGAACCGTTGGATCACCAAGATCCACCGGGACTGGAACGCCCGCTACACCTGGCCGAAGTTCGTCTGCGCCGTGCCGAGTGAGTTCTTCGCCGCGGTGCGCGCCGAACTGGACCAACGCGGTGTGAACCCGTCTCCGCAAACCCGGGACATGAACCCGATCTACACCGGCTGTCACGTCTCCTATATCGACACCAAGCAGGCCAACCGGGCGGCCGAGCAGGCGGTCCTGGGCGCCGAGCGCTTTGCGGTGTTCGCCGCGGCGCTGGCTGGGGTGGACTACCCGGAGGCGGCACTGGCCAAGGCCTGGGCGCAACTGTCCTACGGCGCCCACCACGACGCCATCACCGGCTCGGAAGCCGACCAGGTCTACCTGGACCTGCTGACCGGCTGGCGCGATGCCTGGCAACTGGGCGCCGACGCCCGCGACAACGCCCTGACGGTGCTGTCGGGGTTGGTGGAGACCGACGCCGGCGGCGAAAGCACCGTGGTGTGGAACCCGGTGGCCGCCGACCGTACCGACGTCGTCACCGTGCATCTGGCGACACCGCTGCCGGCCGGGGCGCGCGTGGTTGCCCCCGACGGCACCGAATGTCCGACCCACGTCGAACACGACGGCAGCACCGTCAGCTGGCTGGCCCGCGACGTGCCCTCGCTGGGCTGGCAGGCCTACCGGCTCACGCCCACCGCGAATGCCGACGGCTGGCAGCCGGTGCCCGGGACCGCGATCAGCAATGAGCACCACCAGCTGACCGCGGATCCGGATCGCGGCGGCGGCATCTCCTCGTGGCGCCACCAAGGCCGCGAAATGATCATCGCGGGGGGCCTGGGCAACCAGCTCGCCGTCTACGACGAATACCCCAAACACCCGCAGTCCGGGGAAGGACCGTGGCACCTGGTGCCCAGCGGCAACCTGTTCACCTCCGCAGTCGCGCGCGACGTGACGGTGCAGGCCTACCGCGGGCCGCTGGGGGAGCGGCTGGTGGTGTCCGGCCGGATCCGCAGCGTGCTGGCCTACACCCAAACCCTGACCCTGTGGCACGGCGTGGACCGGGTGGATTGCTCCACCACCATCGACGAGTTCACCGGCGCCGATCATCTGTTGCGGCTGCGCTGGCCCTGCCCGGTGCCCGGTGCCATGCCGGTCGCCGAGGTGGCCGACGCCGTCATCGGCCGCGGCTTCGGCCTGCTGCACGAGCCCAGCGGACTTTCGGTGGACACCGCGCAATATCCTCGGACCCTCGATACCCCCGCCAACCGCTGGTTCGGGCTGTCGGCAACCGCGCGAATCAGCGTCGGCGACGGCAGCCGGGCGGTCTCGGTGGCTGAAGTGATTGTCGCCGGCGCGCCGGCGCGGGGCCTGATGGTCGCGCTGGTGCGTGCCGGGGTCACCGCCACTTGTTCGGCGGCCGACGGACCGCGCTACGGCAACCTCGACATCGACTCCAACCTGCCCGACACCCGTATCGCGCTGGGCGGGCCGGACCGCAACGCCTTCACCCGGGCGGTGCTGGACGCCGCCGATCCGGCCTACACCGCCGAGCTACACCGCCAGCTCGATCGGCACGCCGGGGCCCGGGTGTGGGTGCCGGCGGCCAAGCCCCTCACCGAGGTCTGGGTGCCCGGGGCGGACCTCACCGGCCCGCGCGCCCTGCCGGTGCTGGTGATCGCCGGCCGCGACGACGACAGTTTGGTGGCCGAGATCGCCCGGGTGGCCGACGACCTGGCCGACGCCGAGATCGTGGTGGACCAAGACGTCCGCGCCGAGATGGAGTCCTTCGAGGCGCGCACCGTCGCACTGATCAACCGCGGCGTGCCCAGCTTCGCGGTGGATTCCGCGGGCACGTTGCACACCGCCCTGCTGCGATCGTGCACCAGCTGGCCGTCGGCGGCCTGGGAAGACGACCCGCGCCGTACGGCGCCCGACGGCAGCGCCTTTCAACTGCAGCATTGGACGCACACCTTCGACTACGCACTGGTGACCGGCGACGGAGATTGGCGCCAGGCGGCGATTCCTGAGCGCAGCGCCGCATTCGCCGACCTGCTGCGGGCCGTGGCGGTGACCGGGGGTGATGGCCGGCTCCCGACGAGCGGCTCGCTGCTGCGCATCGACCCCGCCGAGGGGGTAAGCGTGGGGGCGCTCAAGGCGGCGGGCAACCCGATGGCGCGGTGCAGCGCGCAGCCCGTCGACCCGACCACCGTCACACTGCGGTTGGTCGAGACCCGCGGCGCCGACGCCGCTGTCACGCTGCGCAGCGACCTGGGCCCGGTGACCGTGTTGGGGCGGGCGGATCTGCTGGAGCAGCCGTGCGAGCACCCTGCGCCGGACCGGCTGCACGGCTACGAGATCGCTACCGTCACTGCTCGGCTCGATATGGAAAAGCTGGGCACCGGCCGTCCCTTGGCCCCCGAATCCGAGGCAGCCCAACCGCTCTACGCCCGATATTGGCTGCACAACCGCGGGCCGGCTCCACTGGGCGGCCTGCCGGTGACCCCGGCGCTGCATCCGCACCGAGTCGACGCGGACGCGGGCGCACTGCTGAACCTGGAGCTGACCGTGGCCAGTGACTGTGTCGACGCGGTCCTGTCCGGTGCGGTGACGTGGCAGTGCCCGGCCGGCTGGGCGGTCACGCCGGCCGAACAACCGGCGCGATTGGCGGCCGGAGACCATGTGCGCATCCCGGTGCGGGTGACGGTCCCCGCAGACGCCGGCTCGGGGCTTTATCCGCTGCGCGCTGGACTTGACCTGTCCGGTGACGCGCCGCGCGCCTGGCGTCAGCCGGTCGAAGACGTGGCGGTGGTGCGCGTCGGCGATCCGGGTTCCGATCGGCTGCTGTATGTGGACGACCCGTCGGAGATCGAGGTCACCGCCGGACGCTCTGCCCGGCTGAGCGTCATGGTCGGCACCGACGCACACGCCGCACTGGCGGTCGAGGCACACCTGATCAGCCCCTGGGGCACCTGGGAATGGGCCGGCCCGCCGGCGCTGGGTGCGGTAGTGCCCGCTCGTGGCCAGGTGGAGCTGAGCTTCGACGTCGCCCCGCCGGCGTGGGCGACGGCGGGCACCTGGTGGGCGCTGGTCCGGGTCGGCGGCGCGGGCGCGCTGGCCTATTCGACCGCGGTGCGACTGGCCGTGCTGGCGCCCGTCACGGTGGGTGTCGACTGATGACCGCGGTCCTCGCGCTGGATGTCGGTGGCACCAAGATCGCCGCCGGCCTGGTCGATCCCGACGGATCACTGAGCTACACGATCACCCTGCCCACCCGGGCTGATCAGGGCACCGAGGCGGTGTGGGCGGTGGCGGCCGAGCTGATCGAGAACGTCCTGGAACGGGCCGGCGGGCGGGTGGATGCCGTCGGTATCGGCTCGGCTGGGCCCATCGACGTCAACGCCGGAACCGTCAGCCCGGTCAACATCGCGGGCTGGCGCGGGTTCGCGCTGCGTGACCGGGTGGCCGCCGCGGTGCCCGGGGTTCCGGTCCGATTGGGCGGCGACGGCGTCTGCATGGCACTCGGCGAATACCGGCACGGCGCCGGGCGCGGCACCCGATCCATGCTGGGCATGGTGGTCTCGACCGGCGTGGGCGGTGGTCTGGTCTTCGACGGGGCACCATTGCACGGCCGTACCGGCAACGCTGGCCACGTCGGGCACGTCGTGGTCGATCCCGACGGGGAGCGGTGCCGCTGCGGTGGCCGCGGCTGCGTGGAGACCATCGCCTCCGGTCCGTCGATGGTGCGCTGGGCGCTGGCCAACGGATGGACGCCGGAAGCGTCTTCGGCAGATGCCAAGGCGCTCGCTGCGGCCGCCGACGCCGGTGACCCCGTGGCGCTGCGGGCTTTTCGGCGCGGCACCGACGCGCTGGCGGTGATGATCACCTCGGTGGCGGCGGTGTGCGACCTGGATCTGGTGGTGATCGGCGGGGGAGTGGCCCGCTCCGGCGCTTTGTTGTTCGACCCGCTGCGGACCGCGCTGGCGCAGCGTGCCGGGTTGGACTTCGTAGTCGGCCTGCAGGTGGTGCCGGCCGAACTCGGCGGTGACGCCGGATTGGTGGGGGCGGCCGTGCTGGCCACCTTGCCTTGACTCTGCGTTGGTGGCGACAACGTGCGAGAAGACCCCGCCGTGGTCGCAGAGTCATCAGCGCGAAAGGTGGACGCGGCCCCACTCGCACAGCTGGGCCAGCACTGGGGCCAACGTCTTCCCGTACTCGGAGATCGAATAGTGCACACAGGGCGGCACGGTGCCGGCATCGTGGCGTTCGATGATCCCGTCGGCGACGAGCTCGTGCAGATGACGGATGAGCATTCGTTCGGTGATGCCCGGGATGCTGCGACGTAGCTCCGCGGTGCGCAGGGGTCCGTCGGCCAGGCGCCAGAGGATGGTGCCCTTCCAACGGCCGTTGATGACCGACAGCGCGGCGTCGATCGGGCAGTCACTGACGATTGTCTTCGATGCCGCCACCAGCGCTCCTCATGCTGACTAATTTGTCAGTACCTTGTTTTTTGTCAGCATAGCTATCACAGTCGATTGTTGTGAAGCAGATTCTGGAAATACTTGCGCTGGTAGTGGTCGGGACCCTGGTGGGTTCGGAGTTCGCGGTGGCGGCGTTTTTCCGCCCAATCCTCGGGAGCCTGCCCGACGACGCCTTCTGGGCCGCCCGCGGTGACGGCGCCGGCCTGTTGGGGAAGGTCATGCCGTTCTGGTATCTGACCTCGTTCGCGCTGCTGGTGGGGGTCGCTGCCGTCGCGGACTCGCAACGCTGGCTCATCGGTGCCGGCGCGGTCCTGATGGTGGCCGTCGTGCTGCTGTCGGTGCTGGTGCTGGTCCCGATCAACAACAAGATCGCGGCATGGCGCACCGCCGACGAGGGGTCCCGCGTGCTGGCCGCACGCTGGGATCGGCTGCACTGGCTGCGCGTGGCGATGCTGGCGGTGATCTTCGTCCTGCTCGCGATCGGCGTGGTGAATGCCTAGCGGCCGGCGGCCCGGCCGACGCCGTTTTGGCTGATCGCCTCTCGTCACGTTATGGTGTGTGGCGATCCACCACAGACCGTCGGTCACCGAGTAATCGGTTGAAGGTCCGGGAACATCCCGGCGGCCCACGCAGGAGGACGAGGCACCGGCACCGCCGGCACACATTGTGACGCCCCGACCGCATCCTGCGTCGGGGCGTTCGTTATTTCCTCCGGTGGAGCAAAACTTGAGACAACAACAGCGACACCGAGGAGGTATGCATGGCGCGGGCTGACAAGACCGCCGCCGTCGCGGAGATCGTCGAGCAGTTCAACGGCTCGACCGCCACCGTGATCACCGAGTACCGCGGTCTGACGGTTGCGAACCTGGCGGAGCTGCGGCGTTCGCTCAGCGGTGCGGCAACCTACGCGGTGGCGAAGAACACCCTGGTCAAACTGGCCGCGGCCGAGGCCGGAGTCGAGGGACTCGACGAGCTGTTCGCGGGCCCGACGGCCATCGCGTTCGTTCAGGGCGAGCCGGTCGACGCCGCCAAGGCGATCAAGAAGTTCGCCAAGGACCACAAGGCGCTGGTCATCAAGGGCGGCTACATGGACGGTCGCGCGCTGACCGTCGCCGAGGTGGAGCGCATCGCCGACCTGGAGTCGCGCGAGGTGCTGCTGGCCAAGATGGCTGGCGCCATGAAGGCCAACCTGTCCAAGGCCGCCGGCCTGTTCGCCGCCCCGGCGTCGCAGATGGCCCGCCTGGCAGCCGCACTGCAGGAGAAGAAGCCTGCCTCGGAAGCTGCTCCAGCGGCACCCGCGGCCCCGGCCGAGACCGAAGCTCCGGCGGAGACCGCCGAGGCCCCGGCCGAAGCCGCCGAATAACTAGGCACAACCCCAACCCAACTTCCCTTACCGGAATCAGAAAGGACCGAAATCATGGCCAAAATTTCCACCGAAGAGCTGCTCGACGTCTTCAAAGAGATGACCCTGCTGGAGCTGTCGGAGTTCGTGAAGCAGTTCGAGGAGACCTTCGACGTCACCGCTGCGGCCCCGGTCGCCGTGGCCGCCGTCGCGGGCGCTGCCCCCGCCGCTGAGGCTGGCGAGGAGCAGAGCGAGTTCGACGTCATCCTGGAGTCGGCTGGCGAGAAGAAGATCGGCGTCATCAAGGTCGTCCGCGAGGTCGTTTCCGGCCTGGGCCTCAAGGAAGCCAAGGACCTGGTCGACAGCGCTCCCAAGCCGCTGCTGGAGAAGGTCGCCAAGGAGGCTGCCGAGGACGCCAAGGCCAAGCTCGAGGCGGCTGGCGCCACCGTCACCGTCAAGTAGTTCGTTCTACGGCGCAAGCCCCCGGAACCCGCGAGGTTCCGGGGGCTTCTGCTATCTGCGGGTTGTTCAGCCCCGCGCGCCCGCCGCGGCCAGCGACTGTGCCGCCCGCTCCGGGGTGTCGCCCAGGGCAACCAGCAGACTGAGCGTCATCGGGCTCAACACCTGCATCGCCGCGGCCAGCCCGTCGTTCACGTCGCCGAAGAAGCCGGCCAGCTCCAGCATCATGAAGCCGTGCATCACCGTCCAGAACTGCGCGGCGGCCGCCACCACGGCGGTATCGCCCTGCGCCACTGTGAGCCGACCCGCCTGGATCGATCGGTGGACGCCCCGGACCAGGTGCGCGAAGCTGGGCACCTCGACGTCGATCTGGGCGGTGGCGAGCGTGAGCATGTTATGAGCCGGCGCATTGATGCCGTGCGCGCTGGTGCTGCCGAACATCAGTCGGTAGAGGTGTGGCCGTTCGATCGCGAAATTGCGGTAGACGATCCCGGTGGCCAGTAGGTCGGCGACCGGATCATCGGTGGCGGGGATCGTCAGCGCCACATCGAACTGGCGGAGACCCTCCTCAGCGATCGCGGCGATCAGCTGCGGCATTCCGCCGAAGTGGGTGTAGACCGCCATCGTTGAAGTCCCGGCGGTGCTGGCTACTCTGCGGGTCTGCAACGCGTCGGGTCCGTGCTCGTCGAGCAGCCCCAGGGCCGCGGCAAGCAGGTCCTCGCGTACGGTCCGCTGGGGCTGCGAAGTCACGGTTGCCATCGTTTCACAGCCAGCGTACGGTACCCATAACGTTGAAATAACAATGTTATAGGAGTCGGTATGACCACCAGCCAGGCAGCCTCTGTCGCGAATCCCTATTTGGAGGGCGTCATGGGGCCGGTGCAGACCGAGCTGACCGCCACCGACCTGCGCGTCACGGGGAAGATCCCGGACTACCTCGACGGCCGCTACCTGCGCAACGGTCCGAACCCGGTGGCCGAGGTCGATCCGGCCACCTACCACTGGTTCACCGGCGACCCCATGGTGCACGGCGTGGCGCTCAGTGACGGCCAGGCCCGCTGGTACCGCAACCGCTGGGTGCGCACGCCGGCGGTCTGTGCCGCACTGGGCGAACCGCGGCCGGCCCGGCTGAACGTGCGGGCCGGTATGCAGTCCGTCGGTCCCAACACCAACGTGCTCGGTCATGCCGGCAAGACGCTGGCGCTGGTGGAGGGCGGCGTCGCCAACTATGAGCTCACCGCGGAACTCGACACGGTGGGCACCTGCGACTTCGACGGCACCCTGGCCGGGGGCTACACGGCGCACCCGCACCGTGACCCGGTCACCGGCGAATTGCACGCCGTGTCCTACTCCTTTGCGCGGGGCAAGACCGTGCAGTACTCGGTGATCGACACTGCCGGGCGTGCCCGCCGGACCGTTGATATCGAGGTGACCGGGTCGCCGATGATGCACGACTTCTCACTGACCGAGAAGTACGTCGTGGTCTACGACCTGCCGGTCACCTTCGACTCGGCGCAGGTGCTGCCGGTGAGCATGCCCCGTTGGCTTAAGACGCCTGCGCGGATGGTGTTGAGCAGCCTGGTCGGCAGGATTCGGATGCCCAGCCCGATCACCGCGATGGTCAACCGCGACAGCCGGCCCCCGGGCGGGCTGCCGTACTCGTGGAACGCCGACTATCCGGCGCGTATCGGAGTGATGCCGCGGGAGGGTGATGCCCAGGGGTGGGTCCGGGCGGGGGAAGCGCAGGTGCGCTGGTTCGACGTCGAACCCTGTTATGTCTTCCATCCGCTCAACGCCTATACCGAGGTCTCGCCGACTGGGCAGGAACTGCTGGTGCTCGACGTGGTGCGCTACGCGAAGGTCTTCGACGTCGACCGGCGCGGCCCCGGTGACGCCCCGCCCACCCTGGACCGCTGGACGATCAACCTCGACACCGGCGCGGTGCACACCGAGTCTCGCGACGATCGGCCGCAGGAATTCCCTCGGATCAACGACGCACTGCTGGGGTCCAAGCACCGCTTCGGCTACACCGTCGGGATCAACGGCGGCTTCATCGGGGACGTCCAGGCGGAGATGTCGACCACGCTCTACAAGCACGACTACCTGACCGGCTCGAGTATCACCGCGCCGATCGACCCGCAGCTGGTGCTCGGCGAGATGTCGTTTGTGCCTAGGCCTGGAGGCCGCCACGAGGACGACGGCATTCTGATGGGGATGGGCCACCACCGTGGCCAGAACGAGGGACAATTAGTGATCCTCGACGCCGCGACCTGTGAGTCGGTGGCCACCGTGCACCTGCCGCAACGGGTTCCGATGGGCTTCCATGGCAATTGGACACCCACCGACTGAGGCGGACCGCCGATAAGCGTCGCACCTGTGCGCTACAGTGGCCCAAGCCACAAGCCAGTCGTGGCACGAACAGACGTTGCGGAAGGACCTCACTAATGGGTGTCGCCATCGAGGTACAGGGGCTTACCAAGTCCTTCGGATCGGCCCGGATCTGGGAAGACGTCTCCATGACGATTCCCGAGGGAGAGGTCAGCGTTCTGCTCGGGCCCTCCGGTACCGGCAAGTCCGTGTTCTTGAAGTCGCTGATCGGCCTCTTGCGCCCTGAGCGCGGTTCGATCGTCATCGACGGCACCGACATCCTGCAGTGTTCGGCCAAGGAGCTCTACGAGATCCGCACGCTGTTCGGCGTGCTGTTCCAGGACGGCGCACTGTTCGGGTCGATGAACATCTACGACAACACCGCCTTCCCGCTGCGTGAGCACACCAAGAAGTCCGAGAAGGAAATCCGTGACATTGTCATGGAGAAGCTCGAGATGGTCGGTATGCCCAACGACGGCTACAAGTTCCCCGGTGAGATCTCCGGTGGTATGCGCAAGCGTGCCGGTCTGGCCCGCGCCCTGGTGCTCGACCCGCAGATCATCCTCTGCGATGAGCCGGACTCCGGCCTGGACCCGGTTCGCACGGCATACCTGAGCCAGCTGCTGATCGACATCAACGCCCAGATCGACGCCACCATCCTCATCGTCACGCACAACATCAACATCGCGCGCACCGTGCCGGACAACATCGGGATGCTGTTCCGCAAGGAGCTGGTGATGTTCGGCCCGCGCGAGGTGCTGTTGACCTCCGACGAGCCGGTGGTGCGCCAGTTCCTCAATGGCCGCCGGATCGGTCCGATCGGCATGTCTGAGGAGAAAGACCAGGCGACCGCGGCAGCCGAAGAGGCCATGATCGCGGCCGGGCAGAGTGACGGCGGCGTCGAGGAGATCGAGGGCGTGCCGCCGCAGCTGAGCGCGACCCCCGGTCTGCCGGACCGCAAGGGTGTGGGCCGGCGTCAAGCCCGGGTGCGTGAAATCCTGCACACCCTTCCGCCCAACGCCCAGGCGGCCATCCGGGACGAGCTCGAGGGCACCCACAAGTACGCCGTGCATCAGTTCCCGGCCGACGAAGAGGCTCCCACCGCGTCGATCCCGACCCCGCCCGGCTGAGACTTTGCCGTCCCCGCCGGTCCTGCGCCGTGTCAGCTCTTGACGGACAGACCTAAACGGTCCAATCTGGTCACCAGCACACGTGCGGAGAGCCCGGCGGAGGTCAGCCAGCACCGATAGGGCCCCGGGACATCGCAGTTGAGGATTGCGTCAGCCTGCGCTATTGTTGGACGTTGCGCTGGCTTCCTCCTGCCCATCCCTTACCCGCACCCGAACACCGCAGTACCAGCCTGAGTCACGTTTATTGACTCATTAAGGCTTGTTACCTCGTGGTTTGGCTGTGCGTGAGACCGGACAGAACGTTCGCCAGCCGAACCAACGGTCGAATATTCGCAGCGAACGGGGTCCGGTGAGAGCCGGGATCCGCTGGCCGCATTAGGTGCTGGAAGGATGCATCTTGGCAGTCTCCCGCCAGAGCAAAAAGAACGCTTCAGGTACTACCACCCAGAATTCTCCCAATAGTTCCGTGCCCGGGGCCCCGAACCGGGTCTCTTTCGCCAAGCTGCGTGAACCTCTCGAGGTTCCGGGTCTGCTGGACGTGCAGACCGACTCGTTCCAGTGGCTGATCGGGGCGTCGGAGTGGCGCGAGAAGATGACCGCGCAGACCGGTTCTGCGCCCAAGGGTGGTCTTGAAGAGGTTCTCGAAGAGCTGTCCCCGATCGAGGACTTCTCCGGCTCGATGTCGCTGTCGTTCTCTGACCCGCGGTTCGACGAGGTCAAGGCCCCGGTCGAGGAGTGCCGCGACAAGGACATGACGTACGCGGCCCCGCTGTTCGTCACCGCGGAGTTCATCAACAACAACACCGGCGAGATCAAGAGCCAGACGGTGTTCATGGGTGACTTCCCGATGATGACCGAGAAGGGCACGTTCATCATCAACGGCACCGAGCGTGTCGTCGTCTCCCAGCTGGTGCGTTCGCCGGGCGTGTACTTCGACGCCAACATCGACAAGTCCACCGAGAAGACGCTGCACTCGGTGAAGGTGATCCCGGGCCGCGGCGCCTGGCTGGAGTTCGACGTCGACAAGCGCGACCTGGTCGGCGTTCGTATCGACCGCAAGCGCCGCCAGCCAGTCACCATCCTGCTCAAGGCGCTGGGTTGGACCAGCGAGGCGATCCGGGAGCGCTTCGGCTTCTCCGAGATCATGATGTCGACGCTGGAGAAGGACAACGCCGCCAGCCCCGACGAGGCGCTGCTGGACATCTACCGCAAGCTGCGTCCGGGCGAGCCCCCCACCAAGGAATCCGCGCAGACTCTGCTGGAGAACCTGTTCTTCAAGGAGAAGCGCTACGACCTGGCGCGGGTGGGTCGCTACAAGATCAACAAGAAGCTGGGCCTGACCGCCAACCCGGGCGAGTCGCAGCCGACCACGCTGACCGAAGAGGACATCGTGGCCACCATCGAGTACCTGGTGCGTCTGCACCAGGCCGCTCAGGATGGCGTGTCGGCCACCATGACGGTGCCGGGCGGCGTCGAGGTGCCCGTCGAGGTCGACGACATCGACCACTTCGGCAACCGGCGGCTGCGCACCGTGGGTGAGCTGATCCAGAACCAGATCCGGGTCGGATTGTCGCGGATGGAGCGCGTGGTCCGCGAGCGGATGACCACTCAGGACGTCGAGGCCATCACGCCGCAGACCCTGATCAACATCCGCCCGGTGGTCGCCGCGATCAAGGAGTTCTTCGGTACCAGCCAGCTCTCCCAGTTCATGGACCAGAACAACCCGCTGTCGGGTCTGACCCACAAGCGCCGTCTGTCGGCACTGGGGCCGGGTGGTCTGTCGCGTGAGCGGGCCGGCCTGGAAGTTCGTGACGTGCACCCGTCCCACTACGGCCGGATGTGTCCGATCGAGACCCCGGAAGGCCCCAACATCGGTCTGATCGGATCGCTGTCGGTGTACGCACGGGTCAACCCGTTCGGCTTCATCGAGACCCCGTACCGCAAGGTCAACGACGGCGTGGTCAGCGATGACGTCGAGTACCTGACCGCCGACGAGGAGGACCGCCACGTTGTGGCGCAGGCCAACTCGCCGCTGGAGGACGACGGCCGCTTCACCGAGGACCGCGTCCTGGTCCGCCGTAAGGGTGGCGAGGTCGAGTACGTGTCGTCGTCCGAGGTCGACTACATGGACGTCTCGCCGCGCCAGATGGTTTCGGTGGCCACGGCCATGATTCCGTTCCTTGAGCACGACGACGCCAACCGTGCCCTGATGGGTGCCAACATGCAGCGTCAGGCGGTTCCGCTGGTACGCAGCGAGGCACCGCTGGTGGGTACCGGCATGGAGTTGCGCGCCGCGATCGACGCCGGTGACGTGATCGTCGCCGACAAGGCCGGTGTCATCGAGGAGGTGTCCGCCGACTACGCCACGGTGATGGCCGATGACGGCACCCGGCAGACCTACCGGATGCGCAAGTTCAACCGGTCCAACCACGGCACCTGCGCCAACCAGCGTCCGATCGTCGACGCCGGCCAGCGTGTCGAGGCCGGCCAGGTGATCGCGGACGGTCCGTGCACCGACAACGGCGAGATGGCCCTGGGCAAGAACCTGCTCGTGGCGATCATGCCGTGGGAAGGGCACAACTACGAGGACGCGATCATCCTGTCCAACAGGCTGGTCGAGGAGGACACGCTGACCTCGATCCACATCGAGGAGCACGAGATCGACGCCCGCGACACCAAGCTGGGCGCCGAGGAGATCACCCGGGACATCCCGAACGTCTCCGACGAGGTGCTGGCTGACCTCGACGAGCGCGGCATCGTCCGCATCGGCGCCGAGGTCCGCGACGGCGACATCCTGGTCGGCAAGGTCACCCCCAAGGGTGAGACCGAGCTGACGCCCGAGGAGCGGCTGCTGCGTGCGATCTTCGGTGAGAAGGCCCGCGAAGTCCGCGACACCTCGCTGAAGGTGCCGCACGGTGAGTCCGGCAAGGTCATCGGCATCCGGGTGTTCTCCCGCGAGGACGACGACGAGCTGCCCGCCGGGGTCAACGAGCTGGTGCGCGTCTACGTCGCGCAGAAGCGCAAGATCTCCGACGGTGACAAGCTGGCCGGTCGCCACGGCAACAAGGGCGTCATCGGCAAGATCCTGCCGGCAGAGGACATGCCGTTCCTGCCGGACGGCACCCCGGTCGACATCATCCTGAACACCCACGGTGTGCCGCGACGGATGAACATCGGTCAGATCCTGGAGACCCACTTGGGCTGGATCGCCAAGACCGGCTGGAATATCGATGTCGCTGCCGGAGTGCCGGACTGGGCCGACAAGCTCCCCGAGGAGCTGTACTCGGCCGGTGCGGACACCCGTACCGCGACCCCGGTGTTCGACGGTGCCCGTGAGGAGGAGCTGCAGGGTCTGCTCTCCTCGACGCTGGCCAACCGCGACGGCGAGGTCATGGTCAACGGCGACGGCAAGGCGATGCTGTTCGACGGTCGCTCCGGTGAGCCGTTCCCGTACCCGGTGACCGTCGGCTACATGTACATCATGAAGCTGCACCACTTGGTGGACGACAAGATTCACGCGCGTTCCACCGGTCCGTACTCGATGATCACCCAGCAGCCGTTGGGTGGTAAGGCGCAGTTCGGTGGTCAGCGCTTCGGTGAGATGGAGTGCTGGGCCATGCAGGCCTACGGTGCGGCGTACACGCTGCAGGAGTTGCTGACGATCAAGTCCGACGACACGGTCGGTCGTGTCAAGGTCTACGAGGCGATCGTCAAGGGCGAGAACATCCCCGAGCCGGGTATCCCGGAGTCCTTCAAGGTGCTGCTCAAAGAGCTGCAGTCGCTGTGCCTCAACGTCGAGGTGCTGGCGAAGGACGGTGCGGCGATCGAATTGCGCGAAGGCGAGGACGAGGACCTGGAGCGGGCAGCCGCCAACCTGGGAATCAACCTGTCCCGCAACGAATCCGCCTCTGTTGAGGACCTCGCTTAATTACTCGCTACTAAACCCGCAAGGGGAAAGGGAGTTACGTGCTCGACGTCAACTTCTTCGATGAGCTCCGCATCGGCCTGGCGACCGCGGAGGACATCCGGCAATGGTCCTACGGTGAGGTCAAGAAGCCGGAAACGATCAACTACCGCACGCTCAAGCCCGAGAAGGACGGCCTGTTCTGCGAGAAGATCTTCGGACCGACTCGCGACTGGGAGTGCTACTGCGGCAAGTACAAGCGGGTGCGCTTCAAGGGCATCATCTGTGAGCGCTGTGGCGTCGAGGTGACTCGCGCCAAGGTGCGTCGTGAGCGGATGGGCCACATCGAACTGGCCGCCCCGGTCACCCACATCTGGTACTTCAAGGGCGTGCCGTCGCGCTTGGGCTACCTGCTGGACCTGGCGCCCAAGGACCTCGAAAAGATCATCTACTTCGCGGCCTACGTGATCACCAGCGTCGACACCGACATGCGTCACAACGAGCTGTCTACGCTGGAAGCCGAGATGGTCGTCGAGAAGAAGGCTGTCGAAGACCAGCGGGACGCCGACTTGGAGGCCCGCGCTCAGAAGCTCGAGGCCGACCTGGCCGAGCTGGAGGCCGAGGGCGCGAAAGCCGATGTTCGCCGCAAGGTTCGCGACGGCGGCGAGCGCGAGATGCGTCAGCTGCGCGACCGTGCCCAGCGTGAGCTGGACCGCCTCGACAACATCTGGGACACCTTCGTCAAGCTGGCTCCCAAGCAGCTGATCGTCGACGAGACCGTTTACCGCGAGCTGGTGGACCGCTACGGCGAGTACTTCACCGGTGCCATGGGTGCCGAGTCGATCCAGAAGCTGATCGAGACCTTCGACATCGACGCCGAGGCGGAGTCGCTGCGCGACACGATCAAGAACGGCAAGGGGCAGAAGAAGCTTCGTGCTCTCAAGCGCCTCAAGGTGGTCGCCGCGTTCCAGCAGTCGGGTAACTCCCCGATGGGCATGGTCCTCGACGCGGTGCCGGTGATCCCGCCGGAGCTGCGTCCGATGGTGCAGCTCGACGGTGGCCGCTTCGCGACCTCCGACCTCAACGACCTGTACCGCCGGGTCATCAACCGCAACAACCGCCTCAAGCGACTGATCGACCTCGGCGCCCCCGAGATCATCGTCAACAACGAGAAGCGGATGCTGCAGGAGTCCGTCGACGCGCTGTTCGACAACGGCCGCCGCGGCCGGCCGGTCACCGGTCCGGGCAACCGTCCGCTGAAGTCGTTGAGCGATCTGCTCAAGGGCAAGCAGGGCCGGTTCCGTCAGAACCTGCTCGGTAAGCGTGTCGACTACTCGGGCCGTTCGGTGATCGTGGTCGGTCCGCAGCTCAAGCTGCACCAGTGCGGTCTGCCCAAGCTGATGGCGCTGGAGCTGTTCAAGCCGTTCGTGATGAAGCGACTGGTTGACCTTAACCACGCGCAGAACATCAAGAGCGCCAAGCGGATGGTGGAGCGCCAGCGCCCCCAGGTGTGGGACGTCCTCGAAGAGGTCATCGCCGAGCACCCGGTGCTGCTCAACCGTGCACCTACGCTGCACCGCCTGGGTATCCAGGCCTTCGAGCCGCAGCTGGTGGAAGGCAAGGCCATTCAGCTGCACCCGCTGGTGTGTGAGGCCTTCAACGCCGACTTCGACGGTGACCAGATGGCCGTGCACCTGCCGCTGAGCGCCGAGGCGCAGGCCGAGGCCCGCATCCTGATGCTGTCTTCCAACAACATCCTGTCGCCGGCCTCGGGCCGTCCGCTGGCCATGCCGCGTCTGGACATGGTTACCGGGCTGTACTACCTGACAACCGAGATCGAGGGTGACACAGGCGAATACACCCCGGCTGCCAAGGACCGCCCGGAGGCCGGCGTGTACTCCTCGCCTGCCGAGGCGATCATGGCCGTCGACCGCGGTGCGTTGAGCGTGCGGGCCAAGATCAAGGTGCGTCTGGACCAGCTGCGGCCGCCGGCCGAGATCGAGACCGAGCTGTTCGGCGAGAACGGCTGGCGTCCGGGCGGGTCTTGGATCGCCGAGACCACGCTGGGCCGGGTGCTGTTCAACGAGCTGCTGCCGACCGGCTACCCGTTCGTGAACAAGCAGATGCACAAGAAGGTTCAGGCCGTCATCATCAACGACCTGGCCGAGCGCTACCCGATGATCGTGGTCGCCCAGACCGTCGACAAGCTCAAGGACGCCGGCTTCCACTGGGCCACCCGTTCGGGAGTCACGGTCTCGATGGCCGACGTGCTGGTGCCGCCGCGCAAGAAGGAGATCCTCGACTCTTACGAGGAGCGTGCCGACAAGCTGGAGAAGCAGTTCCAGCGTGGCGCTCTCAACCGCGAAGAGCGCAACGAGGCGCTGGTGGAGATCTGGAAGGAAGCCACCGAGGAAGTGGGTCAGGCGCTGCGTGACCACTACCCGGCCGACAACCCGATCATCACGATCGTCGACTCCGGTGCTACGGGTAACTTCACCCAGACCCGGACGCTGGCCGGCATGAAGGGTCTGGTGACCAACCCGAAGGGTGAGTTCATCCCGCGCCCGATCAAGTCCTCCTTCCGTGAGGGCCTGACGGTGTTGGAGTACTTCATCAACACCCACGGCGCCCGAAAGGGCTTGGCGGACACCGCGCTTCGTACCGCTGACTCGGGTTACCTGACGCGTCGTCTGGTCGACGTTTCGCAGGACGTGATCGTGCGCGAGCACGACTGCGGCACCGAGCGCGGCATCATGGTGGACCTCGCCGAGGTGGCCGCGGATGGATCGCTGATCCGCAACCCGTTCATCGAGACGTCTGCCTACGCTCGCACGTTGGCCGTTGACGCGGTCGACGAGAAGGGCAAGGTCGTCATCGAGCGCGGTCACGACCTCGGCGACCCGTCGATCGAGACTCTGCTGGCTGCCGGCATCGCGCAGGTCAAGGTGCGTTCGGTGCTGACCTGCGCCACCGGTACCGGCGTCTGTGCCACTTGCTACGGCCGATCCATGGCCACCGGCAAGCTGGTCGACATCGGTGAGGCGGTCGGCATCGTCGCCGCCCAGTCCATCGGTGAGCCCGGTACCCAGCTGACCATGCGTACCTTCCACCAGGGTGGTGTCGGTGACGACATCACCGGTGGTCTGCCGCGTGTGCAGGAGCTGTTCGAGGCCCGGATTCCGCGTGGTAAGGCGCCGATCGCCGACGTCGCCGGGCGGGTGCAGCTCGAAGAGGGCGAGAAGTTCTACAAGATCACGATCGTGCCGGATGACGGTGGCGAGGAAGTGGTCTACGACAAGCTGCCCAAGCGTCAGCGGCTGCGGGTGTTCAAGCACGAGGACGGCTCGGAGCGGTTGCTGTCTGACGGCGACCACGTCGAGGTCGGCCAGCAGCTCATGGAGGGCTCGGCGGACCCGCACGAGGTGCTGCGTGTGCAGGGCCCGCGCGAGGTGCAGATCCACCTGGTCAACGAGGTCCAGCAGGTCTACCGGGCCCAAGGTGTGTCGATCCACGACAAGCACATCGAGGTGATCGTCCGGCAGATGCTGCGCCGGGTGACCATCATCGACTCGGGCGCCACGGAGTTCCTGCCCGGTTCGCTGACCGAGCGGGCCGAGTTCGAGACCGCGAACCGTCGTGTGGTGGCCGAGGGCTTGGAGCCCGCGGCCGGACGTCCGGTGCTGATGGGTATCACCAAGGCGTCGCTGGCCACCGACTCGTGGCTGTCGGCGGCTTCCTTCCAGGAGACCACCCGCGTGCTGACCGATGCGGCGATCAACTGCCGCAGCGACAAGCTGCAGGGCCTGAAGGAGAACGTGATCATCGGCAAGCTGATCCCGGCCGGCACCGGCATCAACCGGTACCGCAACATCGCCGTGCAGCCCACCGAAGAGGCCCGGGCCGCTGCGTACACGATCCCGTCCTACGAGGATCAGTACTACAGCCCGGACTTCGGCGCCGCCACCGGTGCCGCGGTTCCGCTGGACGACTACGGGTACAGCGACTACCGCTAGTTATCGACGAGCGAGGCCCCGGGGGTGTTCCCCCGGGGCCTTTCTCGTATCAGCTGCTGAGCGTCGGCTGCCGAGCGTGAAGGTGGCTTCACGTTCGATCCTCGAGCGTGAAGATGGCTTCACGCTCGGCGCGGAGGGCGGCTCGGGTTGCGGCCCGGCAGCAGAGCAGGTTGCATCGTTGAGATGGGGGACGAAGTCAACGGCACCAGCTACTCCCGCACCCAACGCCGCCAATACCGGCACAAGATTCAGCAGTGCCTGGACGTTTTCGAAACGATGCTGGCGCAGGCCAGCTTCGAGTGTGAGCCGCCGCTGACCGGTATGGAGATCGAGGGCAACCTGATCGGCGACGACTACCGGCCGGCCATGTCGAACGCCGGCGTGTTGTCCTCGATCGACGATCCGGCGTTTCAGCGCGAATTGGGTTCCTACAACATCGAATTCAACGTGCCGCCTCGCCAGCTCACGGCCCTGGCCGCATTGGACCTGGAAGCCGAGGTGCGCGCCAGCCTCAATGACGCGCAGGCCAAAGCCCGCGCACACCACGCGGGCATCGTCATGATCGGCATCTTGCCGACCCTGATGCCCGAGCATCTGGCCGGTGACTGGATGAGTGATTCGGCGCGGTATGCCGCACTCAACGACTCGATCTTCGCCGCGCGGGGCGAAGACATCGACATCGACATCGACGGACCCGAGCCGCTGAACCTGCATGCCGAGAACATCGCGCCGGAGTCGGCGTGCACCAGCATGCAGTTGCACCTGCAGGTCTCGCCGGCCGACTTCGCCAACCACTGGAATGCCGCCCAGGTACTGGCCGGCCCGCAACTGGCGATCGGCGCCAACTCGCCCTACTTCTTTGGCCACCGCCTATGGGCCGAGACGCGCGTCGAGTTGTTCGCTCAGTCCACCGATACCCGGCCCGACGAACTGAAGAACCAGGGGGTGCGGCCCAGGGTCTGGTTCGGCGAGCGGTGGATAACCTCGATCTTCGACCTGTTCGAGGAGAACGTGCGGTACTTCCCGTCGCTGCTGCCCGAGGTCTCCGAGGAGGACCCGGCCGACGAGCTCGCCCAGGGACGCACCCCGCAACTGGCCGAACTGCGGCTGCACAACGGCACGGTGTACCGCTGGAATCGCCCGATCTACGACGTCGTCGACGGAAGACCCCACTTACGGGTGGAGAACCGGGTCCTGCCCTCGGGTCCCACGGTCGCCGACATGGTGGCCAATGCGGTGTTCTACTACGGGCTGCTGCGCAGGCTGGCCCGCGAGCAGCGACCGCTGTGGACGCAGATGAGTTTTGCGGTGGCGCACGACAACTTTCGCCGGGCCGCGCGCCTCGGTATGGATGCCCGGCTGTTCTGGCCGGAGCGGGGAGAGGTGAGCGTGGCGGAACTGACCCGGCGCGAGTTGTTGCCACTCTCCCGCCAAGGACTCGACGAGTGGGGTGTGGCCGCCGAGGTGAGCGACCGGTATCTCGGCATCATCGCCGACCGGGTGGCAACGGGACGCAACGGCGCCACCTGGCAGGTGTCGACAGTCCGCGCGCTGCAGGCGCAGGGCCTGAGCCGGCCGGCCGCGCTGGCGCAGATGCTGAGCCGCTACTGCACGCACATGCACACCAACCAGCCGGTGCACACCTGGCCGATCGAACTGGGCTGATTGTCCGGCTCCTCAGCGGGCTCGTCCCTCGCCCGCGTCGTCACCGGACTAGGCTGGCCGCCGTGTTGATCGGATCCCATGTGCGCCCGCAGAATCCGCTGGCGGCCGCCGAAGCCGACGGCGCCGACGTGGTGCAGATCTTCCTCGGCAACCCGCAAAGTTGGAAGCCCCCCAAACAGCGCGAGGACGCGGCGCAGCTTCGCGCGGCGGCGCTGCCGATTTACGTGCACGCGCCGTACCTGATCAACGTCGCCTCCCCGAACAACCGGGTGCGCATCCCGTCGCGCACCATCTTGCAGCAGACCTGCGACGCCGCCGCCGACATCGGCGCGGTCGCGGTGATCGTGCATGGCGGCCACGTGACCGCCGATGACGACGACCCGCAGGCCGGGTTCGCGCGGTGGCGCAAGGCCCTGGACAGCCTGGAAACCATTGTCCCGGTGTACCTGGAAAACACCGCCGGCGGTGACTATGCGATGGCCCGGCACTTCGACACCATCGCCAAACTGTGGGACCACATCGGCGACACCGGCGTCGGATTCTGCCTGGACACCTGCCACACCTGGGCGGCCGGGGAATCGCTGCCCGACGCGGTGGAGCGCATCAGGGCCATCACCGGACGCATCGATCTGGTGCACTGCAACGACTCCAAGGACGCGCCCGGCTCCGGACGGGACCGGCACGCCAACTTCGGTGCGGGCCAGATCGACCCGGACCTGTTGGTCGCGGTGGTCAAGGCCGCCGGCGCCCCGGTGATCTGCGAGACCGCCGAAGACGGCCGCAAGGCCGACATCGCGTTCCTCAAAGATCGACTGCGTTAACCGCGCCTACGCGTGTGTTGGTCGGTGCGCCGACTGACACCGGCGGGTCCGTATAGATGGACGTAAATCAACCTGATGG
Source organism: Mycobacterium sp. SVM_VP21 (assembly GCA_024758765.1). Classification (NCBI taxonomy): domain Bacteria; kingdom Bacillati; phylum Actinomycetota; class Actinomycetes; order Mycobacteriales; family Mycobacteriaceae; genus Mycobacterium; species Mycobacterium cavoris. The sequence goes on along the minus strand of CP101406.1, from coordinate 956,527 downwards.
AGCCTATGGCGCTCGAAATCGGTGATTTCACTCAGTTTTCATTCAGCTATTCGCCGCAGCGGGGGCTTGGGTGAACTGTTGTGTAAGGCGGTCGATTGGCCAGTTCATGGCACAGATTGACAATGATTTCGGGCAATCCGTTGTGCAGGCTATATAAGTAAGGTTATGTAACTACGTAAAAATACTGACAGTTTGCTGTGGCAGGGGTTGTCTTTTCACAGCTCTGACGGAAGGCTGGGAATGTCACGTCCGGTAGGTCGGTTCTCGGATGGTCGCGACCGTCAGGGGCAGTCGCGCAGGCTGCGTCGTGGGGTAGGCGGGGGCTCGGCGGTTGCCGCGTTCCTGGCGTTCGGGATGACGCCGGTGGCGCACGCGGATATCGCCGACGATGTTCTCGACGGAATCCTCGCGTCCGCCGCAGGGGCGTCCGCGGCACCCGGATTCGGGGCGGCCGACATCGATTGGTCGGATCCGCTCGGTGCATTCGACGTGGCGGTTGCCGGCTGGTACCACGATGTCTTCTACCTGCCACTGCACGACCTCGTTGACGGCTTCATCCACCAGAACGAGCAACTGCTCAGCCTGATCAACACGCCGTTCATCGAGCTGTTCGGGCGCAGCCTAATCGGCGACGGCATTGACGGGTTCACCGGAGCCAACGAGTCGATCCTGGGCCGTTCGGGTCTGTTCGGCGACCTCGGTGACGGCGGATTCCTGTTCGGCGACGGCGGAACCGGGGCAGTCGGGGTTGACGGCGGTGCGGGCGGCGTCGGCGGGATGGCCGGAATGTTCGGCAATGGCGGTGTCGGCGGTATCGGGGCTGCCGCCGCGGCTGGTGGTGCGGGGGGGCGCCGGCGGGTGGCTGTTCGGTGACGGTGGTGCCGGCGGCACTGGCGGCGTAGGCACCAATGCGCTGGCCGGTGGTGCCGGTGGCGCTGGCGGCGACGCCGGGGCGTTGTTCGGGTTCGGTGGTGCCGGCGGCACCGGAGGTGCGGGCTTGGCCGGGACCGGCGGTACTGCCGGCGGCGACGCCGGGGATGGCGGCGACGGTGGTCGCGCCGGATGGATCATCGGCACCGGCGGGCTGGGCGGCAACGGTGGTGTCGGTGGCGCTGGCGGCGCGGGCGTGTCGCCACCCGATGGTCCGGGCGGCGCCGGTGGTGACGGTGGCGCCGGTGGTGACGCGGGCGTCGGTGGGCGCAGCGGACATTTCGGGTTGCACCTGGGCGCCAGCCCAACGATGTTCGCCCAAGGCGGCAACTATTCCGGTCTGGCTGGTGACGGCGGCGCTGGCGGCGCCGGGGGCGATGGCGCGTTGGGCGGCGGCAACGGTGGGGCCGGTGGCCGCGGCGGCGACCTCGGCGCCGCCGGCTTCGCCCAGCCGGGCGCCGTCCTGAGCGGCCACGGTGGTGCCGGCGGTGCCGGTGGTGCCGGTATTGCCGGGACCGGCCTGCTGGCCGACGGCACTCCCGCCGACGGGGGTGCCGGTGGTGTCGGCGGCGCAGGCGGGGATCACGGCAACGGTGGTGCCGGTGGTGCTGGCGGCGCCGGTGCCGACGGGGCGAACGGGGCGACCACTACCGCCGGCGACGGCACCGCGGGCGGAACCGGCGGGCGCGGCGGCGACGGGGGTGTAGGCGGGGCCGGCGGCAGTGTCGCGGGTGACGGCGGTGCGGGCGGTAACGCCGGGGCAGGCGGTCGCGGCGGTGATGGTGGTGTCGGTCGGGATGCGGCCGCGGGTTCGGGTGCGGCGGGCGGTGACGGCGGCGACGCCGGTTCCGGTGGTGCCGGCGGTCAGGGTGGTGCCGGCGGAGTCTCGACCGGGGGTGTCGGCGGCCAGGGGGGTAACGCCGGTGACGGGGGCGACGCCGGTGTGGCGGGCACCGGTGGTGCCGGTGCCGGTGGTGGTGCTGGTGACACCGCCGGGGCCGGTGGCAGGGGCGGTGCTGGCGCCGCCGGTGGCGCGGCGGGCACGGCCGGTGGCGGCGGTGCCGCGGGTGCGGCGGGAGCTGACTCCGATGGCGGTGCCGGCGGGAGGGGTGCTGACGGTGTGGTGATCACCGACGCCCGCGGTGCAGCGGTTGCCCAGAACGGTGGTGCCGGTGGCGTCGGGGGTGCCGCCGGCGGTGACGCGAACGGTGGTGCCGGCGGTGCTGGCGGTGCCGGTGCCGACGGGGCGAACGGGCTAACCGGTACCGACGGCAACGGTGCGGCGGGTCTTGCCGCTGGTCGCGGCGGTGACGGCGGTGCCGGTGGTGCGGCGGCCACGGGTAACGGTGGCGCGGGTGGTAACGCCGGGTCCGGTGGTCGTGGCGGCGACGGTGGTGTCGGTCGGGATGCGGCCGCGGGGTCGGGTGCGGCTGGCGGTGACGGTGGTGACGCCGGTTCCGGCGGCGCCGGCGGTCATGGTGGCGCCGGTGGCGTCTCGACCGGGGGTGTCGGCGGCCAGGGTGGCAATGCCGGCGACGGGGGCAATGCCGGTGTTGCGGGCACCGGCGGTGACGGGGCGGGTGGCGGCACTGGTACCACCGCCGGTTCCGGTGGCGCCGGCGGCAACGGCGCCGATTTCGGCCAGGCCGGGGTGGCCGGGAACGGCGGCGCCGGAGCCGGCGGCCCGGCCGCCAGTGGTGCTGCAGGACACGCCGGTACCGGCGGCGATGGCGGGTCCGGGGGCAGGGGAGGCGACGGGCAGGTGCTGCCCGGCGGCGCGCAGAACGGCGGTGCGGGCGGTCGCGGTGGGGCGGCGGGGTCGGTTGGTGACGGCGGCCAGGGCGGCACCGGCGGCACCGGAGCCATTGGCACGGCCGGTCAGCGGGGTGCCGACGGGAATGTGATGAACCCGATTGCCGGCACCGGCGGCGGCGGCGGGACCGGCGGTGAGGGCGGAGCCGGCGGGGCCGGCGGGGCAGGTGGCTCGATCTCCGGCAACGGCGGGGCGGGTGGCACCGGTGGCGTCGGCGGCACCGGGGGCAGCGGTGGCCGCGGTGGCGACGGCGTCGACATGGCTCCGTTCGTCGGGGGTGTGGGCGGCGACGGCGGCGACGGCGGGACCGGCGGCGACGGCGGTGTCGGCGGCCAGGGCGGCAGCGCCACCAACGGCGCCGTGGGCGTCAGCGGTGACGGCGGTGGCGGAGGCAAGGCCGGTACCGCCGGCGACGGCGGGACCGGCGGCAACGGCCGGGTCATCCTCGGCCTTCCGGTACCCGGCGCGGGTGGTAACGGCGGCAATGGTGGCGTCGGTGGTCAAGGCGGCGCCGGCGGCGCCGGTCTCGACGGCGCCGATGCCGCACCCGGAAGCGGTGGCGACGGTGGCCACGGCGGCGCGGCCGGCAACGGCGGTGTCGGTGGCGCGGCCAGCGCCGGCGGCAACGGTGGTGCCGGCGGTCAGGTGGCCGGTGTCCAGGCCCCGTCCGGTGTAGGTGGCATCGGCGGGACCGGTGGTCAAGGCGGCGCCGGCGGGATCGGCGGGCACGGCGGTGCGGGCGCCGGCGGTGGTGACGGTGCCAGTGCCGGACACGGCGGCGACGGTGGGACCGGCGGTGTCCGCGGCGACGGCGGGGCCGGGGCACCCGGCGGCTCCGGTGGGACCGGGAATGTCCCGGCCGGTAGCGACGGCGCGGTCGGCCAAGACGGTGTCGGCGGCACCGGCGGCCAAGGTGGCGACGGACAGATCATCACCGACCCCGCCGGCAACACGATCGTTCAGACCGGCGGGACCGGAGGCAACGGCGGTGCCGCCGCGGCGATCGGCGACGGCGGCACCGGCGGCGCGGGGGGTACGGGCGGCTCCGGCGCCGGTGTCGGCCTGAATGGCGGCGCCGGTGGCACTGGCGGAAACGGTGGCGCTGGCGGCAGCCAGGCCGGTAACGGCGGCAACGGCGGGACCGGCGGGACCGGCGGGACGGTCAACGGCGCGGCTGGCACCGACGCCCAGGCCGGTTCCGGCGGCAACGGCACTGACGGCACCAACGGCGGTAACGGCGGCGTCGGTGGCAACGGCGGGCAAGGCGGCAACGCCAGCCACGGCGCCGGCGGGCAAGGCGGCAACGCCGGTAATGGCGGTGACGGCGGGGCAGGCGGCGACGGCGGTAATGGGGCTGGCGGCGGCAGCGGTGCCGCAGCCGGCCAGGGCGGCAACGGCGGTGCCGGCAGCCAGTACGGTGGCGCCGCGGGGAGCGCCGGTCACGGCGGCATCGGGCAGGACGGGACCCGGGCTCCGGACGGTCACGCCGGCAACACCGGAGCCGGCGGTGCCGGCGGCAACGGGGGCAAGGGCGGCGACGGGGCGCCCGTTACCGCCGAGGGCGTGCAGTCCGGCGGTAACGGTGGCGCCGGCGGTGTCGGCGGTGAGGGCGCCAACGGCAGACCGGGCGGCGACGGCGGACGCGGCGGCGACGGCGGCATCGGCAGCGGGGACGGCGCCCACGGCGGTGACGGCGGTGCCGGCGGTGCTGCAAGCGGAGTCGGTCCATTGGGAGGACACGAGACCGGTCAGGGCGGCCGCGGCGGAACCGGCGGGAACGGCGGTACCGGCGGGATCAACGGCCAGGGCGGCCACGGCGGCAAAGGTGGCGCCTGGCAAGGCAACTTCGGAGGAAACGGTGGCAGCGGGGGGATCGGCACCGACGGGGGCCGCGGCGGTGGTGGTGGTGGCGGCGGCGGCGCCGGCGCGCAGTACGTGGACTACTGGGGCTCCGGGTCAAGCTGGTCTGCGGGCGGCACGGGCGGCGCCGGCGGCGACGGCGGTGACGCCGAGGGTGCCGGGGCGGTCGGCGGCGTCGGCGGTGCCGGTGGCACTGGCGGCGATGCGTTCGAATTCAGCTGGGGTGGCGTCGGCGGAGCAGGCGGGCAGGGTGGGCTGGTCGGCCCCAACGGCGACGGCGCCGGCGGCCGCGGTGGTGATGGCGGAACCGGCCCCGGCTCGGAGGTCCCCGGTCCCAGCGGCACGCCGGGCGAGGCGGGCGGCGCCGACGGCACCCCCGGCCAAGCCGGCATACCCGGGTAGAGCCACGGGTTCTACCCGGGCGCCGGCCCGGCCCGGGCGCTGAGGAATGCCTGCCTGCTCCGGGCGGGAACGATTCGGCTGGCATCCGAAGCTGGTGCGCAGAAAACATCCGATTTGGCTTATTTCTTGCCCAAAGGGCGACATTGAGTCGGTTGTGTGCTACAACTTTGCTAGGCGCCGTGACCGCGGCAGCTGCGCACACGACTCGGGGATGGAGGGGGTCCAAATGCCCGAGCGACACCAGCATGGTGTGGGGGGAGTGTGCAGCCCTTAGTCCGGCGCCCCAAAACGACGGCGGTCACAGCCTGGAACCTCCCGACCCCGGGCCGTGACCGCCGTTTTTTGTTTGCCGAACACCAATTTGATTACACCTATTGTGCGTGCGTGCAAAAAATGTAATATTCGGCTATGGCCGACACGCATATCGTCACCAATCAGGTCCTTCCGCTGGAAGGCTTCAATCCCGCGTCGTCCCCGGTCCTCATCGAGGCACTGATTCGCGAGGGTGGTCAATGGGGCGTCGACGAGGTCACCGACCTCGGGGCGCTCTCCGGATCCAAGCAGGTGCAACGCTGGGGCGCGCTGGCCGACCGCAACCGGCCGGTGCTGCACACCCACGACGTCGTCGGTAACCGGATCGACGAAGTGGAGTACGACCCGGCCTATCACGAGTTGATGCGCACCGCGATCGCCCACGGGCTGCACGCCGCCCCGTGGGCCGACCCGCGGCCCGGCGCGCACGTCGTGCGCGCCGCTCAAACCGGGGTGTGGACCGCCGAGCCGGGCCACGTCTGTCCGATCTCGATGACGTACGCGATCGTGCCCGCGCTGCGCAACAACGCCGAACTCGCCAAGACCTACGAGCCGCTGCTGACCAGCCGGGTCTACGACCCCGAGCTGAAGGTGCCGGCCAGCAAAGCCGGCATCACCGCGGGCATGTCGATGACCGAGAAGCAGGGCGGCTCCGACGTGCGCGCCGGAACCACCCAGGCGGTCCCGAATGCCGACGGCAGCTACAGCCTGACCGGGCACAAGTGGTTCACCTCCGCGCCGATGTGCGACGTGTTCCTGGTGCTGGCGCAGGCGCCCGGCGGCTTGAGTTGTTTCTTCCTGCCCCGGGTATTGCCCGACGGCACCCGCAACCGGATGCGGCTGCAGCGGCTCAAGGACAAACTCGGCAACCACGCCAACGCCTCCAGCGAAATCGAGTACGACGGCGCGACCGCCTGGCTGGTGGGGGAGGAGGGCCGCGGGGTCTCGGTCATCATCGAGATGGTCAACCTCACCCGCCTGGACTGCGCACTGGGCAGTGCCACCAGCATGCGGATGGGCCTGGCCCGCGCCATCTACCATGCCCAGCACCGCAAGGCGTTCGGCGCCTACCTGATCGATCAGCCACTGATGCGCAACGTGCTGGCCGACCTGGCCGTGGAGGCCGAGGCTGCCACCATGGTGTCGATGCGGATGGCCGGTGCCACCGACAAGGCGGTCCGCGGCGACGAACGAGAGGGCCTGCTGCGCCGGATCGGCCTGGCCGCCACCAAGTACTGGGTGTGCAAGCGCGCCACCCCGCACGCCGCCGAGGCCATGGAGTGCCTGGGCGGCAACGGCTACATCGAGGACTCCCTGATGCCGCGGCTGTACCGGGAGGCGCCGTTGATGGGCATCTGGGAGGGGTCGGGCAACGTCAGCGCTCTGGACACGCTGCGTGCCCTGGCTACCCAACCCGACTCGGTGGCGGTGCTCTTCGACGAGCTGGCCGACACCGCCGGGCAGGATCCCCGGCTCGACGCCCACGTCGACGCGCTGAAGGGCCAACTGGCGGGCCTGGGCGCCGACGTGGTTGCTGCCCAATATCAGGCGCGCAAGATCGCCGAGGACATCTGCCTGGCGCTACAGGGCGGGTTGCTGGTGCGTCACGGCCATCCGGCCGTCGCCGAGGCGTTTTTGGCGACGCGGCTCGGCGGCCAATGGGGCGGTGCATTCGGCACCCTGCCGGCCGGCCTGGACCTCGGGCCGATCATCGAGCGCTCCCTGGTCAAGGGTTGACCCGGCATGCGCCATCACATCGCCCCGGTCGAGTTCGACAACCTGCGGACGATGACTTACGAGGTCGCCGACCGCATCGCCCGAATCACCTTCAACCGGCCCGAGCACGGAAACGCGATCACCGCCGACACCCCGCTGGAACTGTCGGCCCTGGTGGAGCGTGCCGATCTGGATCCCAATGTGCACGTGATCCTGGTGTCGGGCCGCGGTGAGGGATTCTGCGCCGGTTTCGACCTGGGCGCCTACGCCGAAGGCTCATCGTCGGCGGGCGGAGAGAACTACCGGGGCAGCGTGCTCGACGGTAAGACGCAGGCCACCAACCACCGCTCGGATCAGCCGTGGGACCCGATGATCGACTATCAGATGATGAGCCGCTTCGTCCGCGGCTTCGCCTCGCTGATGCACGCCGACAAGCCCACCGTGGTGAAGATCCACGGCTACTGCGTGGCCGGCGGCACCGACATCGCCCTGCACGCCGACCAGGTGATCGCGGCGTCCGACGCCAAGATCGGCTACCCGCCGATGCGGGTATGGGGGGTGCCCGCGGCCGGGCTCTGGGCGCACCGGCTCGGCGACCAGCGCGCCAAACGCCTACTGCTGACCGGAGACTGCATCACCGGAGCCCAGGCCGCCGAGTGGGGTCTGGCGATCGAGGCACCCGAGCCGGCCGATCTCGATGAGCGCACCGAACGCCTGGTGGCCCGGATCGCCGCAATGCCGGTCAACCAACTGATCATGGCCAAACTCGCACTCAACACCGCACTGCTGCAGCAGGGCGTGGCCACCAGCCGGATGGTCAGCACCGTGTTCGACGGGGTGGCGCGGCATACGCCGGAGGGCCACGCCTTCGTCGCCGACGCGGTGCAGCACGGGTTCCGCGACGCGGTGCGGCACCGCGACGAACCCTTCGGGGACTACGGCCGACAGACCTCCGGGGTTTAGGGGGCCACCCGATGTCCGACACAGTGCGTATGACGGCCCGCTCGGTAGTTCTGTCGGTGCTGCTGGGAGCCCACCCGGCCTCGGCCACCGCGGCTGAATTGCTGCGACTGACAACAGATTTCGGCATAAAGGAAACGGCCCTGCGGGTGGCGTTGACCCGACTGGTCGCGGCCGGGGACCTGATCCGCTCAGTGGAGGGCTACGGACTGTCCGAGCGTCTGTTGGAGCGCCAACGCCAACAGGACGCGGCCCTGAATCCGCAGACCAGGAGCTGGGAGGGCAACTGGTTGGGCGTGGTGATCACCAGCATCGGCTGCGACGCGCGCACCCGGGCCGCGTTGCGCTCGGGGTTGGCCGAGCGGCGGTTCGCCGAGCTGCGTGAGGGGTTCTGGATGCGCCCGGACAACATCGACGTCGAGCTGGGTGAGAGTCTCGGGAGTTACACCCGGCTGCTCACCGCGCGTGACGAGAAGCCCGCCGAACTGGCTGCCACGCTGTGGGATCTGGCTGGGTGGGCGCAGACAGGACACGAGCTTCTCGCCGCCATGGCCGACGCCGACGACGTGCCAAGCCGATTCATCGTGGCCGCGGCCATGGTCCGCCACCTGCGCCGCGACCCGGTGCTACCGCCCGAACTGCTTCCGGCCGACTGGCCGGGGACCCGAATCCGCAGTCGCTACGCGGAGTTCGCCGCCGAACTGGTCGCGCGACGCGACGCGGACCGAGAGGCGGTGCTGCGATGAGTGCGGTGCGCGTGGAGCGCAGCGGCCCGGTCACCACGGTGGTCTTGGATCGGCCGCATGCCCGCAACGCCGTCGACGGCCCGACCGCCGCCGCGCTCTACCAGGCCTTCGACGAATTCGACCGCGATGCGAGCGCGTCCGTGGCCGTGCTGTGGGGAGACCACGGAACCTTTTGCGCAGGAGCCGATCTCAAAGCCTTGGGTACGCCGAACTCCAATCAGACCCATCGCAGCGGTCCGGGGCCGATGGGTCCAACCCGAATGATGTTGTCCAAACCGGTGATTGCCGCGGTCAGCGGCTACGCGGTGGCCGGTGGCCTGGAGTTGGCGCTGTGGTGCGACATGCGCGTGGTCGAGGCCGACGCGACTTTCGGCGTCTTCTGCCGACGCTGGGGCGTGCCGCTTATCGACGGCGGCACCGTGCGATTGCCCAGACTGATCGGACACAGTCGCGCCATGGACATGATCCTCACCGGCCGCGCGGTGAACGCCGAAGAAGCACTGGCGATCGGACTGGCCAATCGGGTTGTCCCCACCGGCGAGGCGCGCCGGGCAGCCGAGCAACTGGCCCTCGAACTGGCCGAGCTGCCCCAAGGTTGCCTGCGCTCGGATCGGATGTCGGCGCTGCGGCAGTGGGGGATGACCGAATCTCACGCGATGGACTCCGAATTCGAGAGCATCGAGCGAGTGGCTGACGAGGCGCTGCGCGGTGCGGGCCGCTTCGCCGGCGGGGCCGGCCGCCACGGCGCTAAGGCCTGATGCCTGATGCCGGTGGCCCGTCCCCGTCAGCGCTTGTCGGCGATGGTGTTGCCCGACCCGCGATTGTCGATTTTCGGGTCACCACCCCGGTAGGTGATGGCGTTGTTGAGCCCCGTGATCGTCAGTGCCTTGTCGATCCGCTCGATGGTGATGCGATTGTCGGCGCCGGCTACGCTCACCGCCTCGCAGCGGCCCCGGACCGTCAGCTTGTTGTTCGAACCGGCCACGTTCAGCGATTTGCCGTCGGCGCAGTCCAAGGCCGATGTGGCGCCGAACGATTCGTACCTGATCGTGTTGGCGAATCGGCCGTCGTAGTTCTGCGAGATCCGCGAGGACTTGGGTGGCGCCTCCGACTCGCAGCCGGTGAGCGCGACTGCGAGCACCGTCATTCCGCCGGCCAGCAGCGAGCAGAGATTTACCCGGAGAACGTGGGTCACGCCGCTACGCGTTGGAGCCGGTTGGTCATCCCCAGCTCGCGTCCGCGGTCGAACAGCAGTGGGTCACCATTGTGGTAGTACACGATGGTGTCGTTGCCGTAGACGGTGACGTCGTTGACGATGGTGTCGGCAATCACCGTGTTCTGCGAGCCCTGCGTGGTCACCGCCCAGCAGGTTCCCATCGCGTGGATGGTGAGGTTGACGCCGTTGATGAACAGCGTCCCGCCGTTGCAGTCCAGGGTGTGGGTCTCGTGCACCCCGTAGATGTGGATGTCGCCGGGCGCGGCGTGCGCGCTCGCGGCTGCCCCCAGTGAACCGGCGGCCAGACTCAGCAACGCACTCGCCAGCGCGGTCCATTTCATCTCCGAGCCCCTCTCACCGGACGCAATCTCGGGAAAGCTTACGTCGCACTTGCTGGCACGTACTCGGGTTCCCCCACTAATCGGTCGATTAGAGTTCTGTGCTGATCTCCTCCTGCCGGACGATACGAAGGGCCTACGCCATGCCAGCTCGACCAGACCCGCCCGCCGCGGGGGGTCGCTCGCGCGCCAACGGCAAAGCGGGGGCACGCCCGGTCAAGCTGAGCCGCGAGGTCATCGTCAATGCGGCTTTGAATTTCCTGGATCGCGAGGGCTGGGACGCGCTGACCATCAACGCGTTGGCCACCCAGCTGGGAACCAAGGGCCCGTCGCTGTACAACCACGTGCACAGCCTCAATGACCTGCGTCGCGCCATGCGGATGCGGGTGATCGACGACATTTTGGAGATGTTGACCCAGGTCGGGCAGGGCCGCGCCCGCGACGACGCGGTGCTAGTGATGGCCGGCGCCTATCGCAGCTATGCCCATCACCACCCGGGCCGGTATTCGGCGTTCACCCGGATGCCACTGGGCGGCGACGACCCGGAATACACCGCCGCGGCCACCCGGGCCGCCGCCCCGGTCATCGAGGTGTTGGCGTCCTACGGGCTCGAAGGGGACCGGGCGTTTCACGCGGCCCTGGAGTTCTGGGCTGCCATGCACGGATTTGTCCTGTTGGAGATGACCGGCGTGATGGATGACGTGGACACCGACGCCGTCTTCTCCGATATGGTGCGCAGGCTGGCCTCGGCGATGGACAGCCGCACCCAATAGTCGTGCACGGGGTGGGAGGGGCCGCAAGGGCCGCTGGGGACGCGCTTTGACCTGCCGGAGTGCAGCCGGGTATCGTCGTAGCTCGTGCCTGGCCACCGAGGCGCGTTTGGTGACATAACGCGCGCGCCTGGCCCAATTCGCATGTCCATTATGCAGCGGAGGAATCCGCGGCGGCCCATGCGACACGCCCGACCGCGGGGTAGCGGTGGGGCACAGACTGCAGGATTTACAAGAGTTTTGAACAGCGATACAGGAAGCCGGTAGATGCCAACCATTCAGCAGCTGGTCCGTAAGGGTCGCCGCGACAAGGTCGCCAAGGTGAAGACCGCGGCCCTCAAGGGCAGCCCGCAGCGACGGGGCGTGTGCACCCGCGTGTACACCACCACCCCGAAGAAGCCGAATTCGGCGCTGCGCAAGGTGGCCCGTGTGAAGCTGACCAGCCAGGTGGAGGTGACCGCCTACATCCCGGGTGAGGGTCACAACCTGCAGGAGCACTCGATGGTGCTGGTGCGTGGTGGTCGTGTGAAGGACCTGCCGGGTGTGCGCTACAAGATCATCCGCGGCTCGCTGGACACCCAGGGAGTCAAGAACCGCAAGCAGGCCCGCAGCCGCTACGGCGCGAAGAAGGAGAAGAGCTGATGCCGCGCAAGGGCCCCGCACCCAAGCGTCCGCTGGTCAACGACCCCGTCTACGGGTCGCAGCTGGTCACCCAGTTGGTCAACAAGGTGCTGCTGGACGGCAAGAAGTCGCTGGCCGAGCGCATCGTCTACGGCGCTCTCGAGCAGGCTCGGGACAAGACCGGCACTGACCCGGTCGTGACGCTCAAGCGTGCAATGGACAACGTCAAGCCGGCCCTCGAGGTTCGCAGCCGCCGCGTCGGTGGTGCCACCTACCAGGTGCCGGTCGAGGTGCGCGCCGAGCGCTCCACCACGCTGGCGCTGCGCTGGCTGGTGAGCTTCTCGCGGGCTCGCCGGGAGAAGACCATGATCGAGCGCCTGGCCAACGAGATCCTGGATGCCAGCAATGGCCTGGGTGCTGCCGTCAAGCGGCGTGAAGACACCCACAAGATGGCCGAGGCCAACCGGGCGTTCGCGCACTACCGCTGGTGATCGCGTCGGCTTAACCGCCGACCGCACTTGCGACAACAAGCAATTGAAGTAACCGAAAGAGTGGGAAGACTGCTGTGGCACAGGATGTGCTGACTGACCTGAACAAGGTCCGCAATATCGGCATCATGGCGCACATCGATGCGGGTAAGACGACGACGACCGAGCGGATCCTGTACTACACCGGCGTCAACTACAAGATCGGTGAGACGCACGACGGTGCCTCCACGACCGACTGGATGGAGCAGGAGCAGGAGCGCGGCATCACCATCACCTCCGCCGCGGTGACCTGCTTCTGGAACAAGAACCAGATCAACATCATCGACACCCCGGGCCACGTCGACTTCACCGTCGAGGTGGAGCGCTCCCTGCGTGTCCTTGATGGCGCCGTTGCCGTGTTCGACGGCAAGGAAGGCGTGGAGCCGCAGTCCGAGCAGGTGTGGCGGCAGGCCGACAAGTACGACGTGCCCCGGATCTGCTTTGTCAACAAGATGGACAAGCTCGGTGCGGACTTCTACTTCACCGTGCGCACCATTGAAGAGCGCCTCGGCGCTCGCCCGCTGGTGATCCAGCTGCCGATCGGCGCGGAGAACGACTTCGAGGGCATCGTCGACCTGGTCGAGATGAACGCCAAGGTGTGGCGCGGCGAGACCAAGCTCGGTGAGACCTACGAGACCATCGAGATCCCGGCCGACCTGGCCGACAAGGCCGACGAGTACCGGACCGCTCTGCTGGAGGCCGTCGCCGAGACCGACGAGGCTCTGCTGGAGAAGTACCTCGGCGGCGAGGAGCTCTCGACCGAGGAGATCAAGGGCGGCATCCGCAAGCTGACGGTCGCCTCCGAGCTCTACCCGGTGCTGTGCGGCAGCGCGTTCAAGAACAAGGGTGTCCAGCCGATGCTGGACGCGGTGATCGACTACCTACCGTCGCCGCTGGACGTCGAGTCCGTGCAGGGCCACGTGCCCGGCAAGGAAGACGAGGTCATCAGCCGCAAGCCCAGCATCGACGAGCCGTTCTCGGCGCTGGCGTTCAAGATCGCGGTGCACCCGTTCTTCGGCAAGCTCACCTACGTCCGGGTGTACTCGGGCAAGGTGGAGTCCGGCACGCAGGTGGTCAACTCGACCAAGGGCAAGAAGGAGCGGCTGGGCAAGCTGTTCCAGATGCACTCCAACAAGGAGAACCCGGTCGACTCGGCGTTCGCCGGCCACATCTACGCGATGATCGGCCTCAAGGACACCACCACCGGCGACACCCTGTGCGACCCGAACAACCAGATCGTGCTGGAGTCGATGACATTCCCGGCTCCGGTCATCGAGGTGGCCATCGAGCCCAAGACCAAGAGTGACCAGGAGAAGCTGAGCCTGGCCATCCAGAAGCTGGCCGAAGAGGACCCGACCTTCAAGGTCCACCTCGACCAGGAGACCGGTCAGACCGTGATCGGCGGCATGGGCGAGCTGCACCTGGACATCCTGGTGGATCGCATGCGCCGCGAATTCAAGGTCGAGGCTAACGTCGGCAAGCCGCAGGTGGCCTACAAGGAGACCATCCGCAAGAAGGTCGAGAAGGTCGAGTACACCCACAAGAAGCAGACGGGTGGCTCGGGCCAGTTCGCGAAGGTCCTCATCGACATCGAACCGTTCACCGGCGAAGACGGTGCGACCTACGAGTTCGAGAACAAGGTCACCGGTGGCCGCGTGCCCCGCGAGTACATCCCCGCGGTGGACGCCGGAGCCCAGGACGCCATGCAGTACGGCGTGCTGGCCGGCTACCCGCTGGTCAACATCAAGGTCACCCTGACCGACGGTCAGTACCACGACGTCGACTCCTCCGAGATGGCCTTCAAGGTGGCTGGCTCGCAGGCGCTGAAGAAGGCTGCCGCTGCCGCGCAGCCGGTGATCCTGGAACCGATCATGGCCGTTGAGGTCACCACGCCCGAGGACTACATGGGCGATGTGATCGGCGACCTGAACTCCCGCCGTGGCCAGATCCAGGCCATGGAGGAGCGCAGCGGTGCGCGCGTCGTCAAGGCGCAGGTGCCGCTGTCGGAGATGTTCGGCTACGTCGGAGACTTGCGGTCGAAGACCCAGGGCCGGGCGAACTACTCCATGGTGTTCGACTCCTACGCCGAAGTGCCGGCGCAGGTGGCGAAGGAGATTATCGCGAAGGCAACGGGCGAGTAACTAGCTTCCCGCCCGTGCCGCTACGGTGGCACAAACCAAAAAAGATCAATCCTGCTGTAACCCAGCACCAACAAGTCCAGGAGGACAAGAAGTGGCGAAGGCGAAGTTCGAGCGGACGAAGCCGCACGTCAACATCGGGACCATCGGTCACGTTGACCACGGCAAGACCACGCTGACCGCGGCTATCACCAAGGTTCTGCACGACAAGTACCCGGCCCTCAACGAGTCGCGTGCGTTCGACCAGATCGACAACGCGCCCGAAGAGCGTCAGCGCGGTATCACGATCAACATCTCCCACGTGGAGTACCAGACCGAGAAGCGGCACTACGCCCACGTCGACGCGCCGGGCCACGCTGACTACATCAAGAACATGATCACCGGTGCTGCCCAGATGGACGGCGCGATCCTGGTGGTCGCGGCCACCGACGGCCCGATGCCGCAGACCCGCGAGCACGTGCTGCTGGCCCGTCAGGTCGGTGTGCCCTACATCCTGGTGGCGCTGAACAAGTCCGACATGGTCGACGACGAAGAGCTCCTCGAGCTCGTCGAGATGGAGGTCCGCGAGCTGCTGGGTGCCCAGGAGTTCGACGAGGAGGCCCCGGTGGTTCGGGTGTCGGCTCTGAAGGCGCTCGAGGGCGACGAGAAGTGGGTCAAGTCCGTCGAGGACCTGATGGACGCCGTCGACGAGTCCATCCCGGACCCGGTTCGCGAGACCGACAAGCCGTTCCTGATGCCGGTTGAAGACGTCTTCACCATCACCGGTCGTGGCACCGTGGTCACCGGTCGTGTCGAGCGTGGCGTGATCAACGTGAACGAGGAAGTCGAGATCGTCGGCATCCGTCCGGACACCACCAAGACCACCGTCACCGGTGTGGAGATGTTCCGCAAGCTGCTGGACCAGGGTCAGGCCGGCGACAACGTCGGTCTGCTGATCCGTGGTATCAAGCGTGAGGACGTCGAGCGTGGCCAGGTTGTGGTCAAGCCCGGCACCACCACCCCGCACACCGAGTTCGAGGGTCAGGCCTACATCCTGTCCAAGGACGAGGGCGGCCGCCACACGCCGTTCTTCAACAACTACCGTCCGCAGTTCTACTTCCGCACCACCGACGTGACCGGTGTGGTGAGCCTGCCGGAGGGCACCGAGATGGTGATGCCCGGTGACAACACCGAGATGACCGTCAAGCTGATCCAGCCTGTCGCCATGGACGAGGGTCTGCGGTTCGCCATCCGTGAGGGTGGTCGTACCGTCGGCGCCGGCCGGGTCGTCAAGATCATCAAGTAGTTCCTGCACTTCAGTCGCGAAGGCCCCCTTTCCCGCGTGGAAAGGGGGCTTTTGCGTCTGTCCACGGTGGTGACCGGCCGTAGCGGTACCGTGGCGCTCATGTTGTGGCGTTACGTGAAGGAGAAGCGCCGGCAGATCATCGCAGACTTGTGAGCTTGACCGAAAGTAGAACACGTTCTAATTCGGCTGCTAGCCTGAACCCGTGAACGCGAATGGGACTTTGCAGGGACGCGTCGCCTTCGTCACCGGGGCCGCTCGCGGCCAGGGCCGGGCGCACGCGATCCGGTTGGCGGCCGAAGGCGCCGACATCATCGCCGCCGACATCTGCGCGCCGGCGTCGGACAGCATCACCTATCCGGCCGCCACACCCGACGACCTCGCCGAGATGGTCCGTGGGGTCGAGGCGCAGGGCCGCAAGGTGCTGGCCCGTTCGGTCGACGTCCGCGACGACGCCGCACTGCGATCCCTGGTCGCCGACGGGGTGGAACAGTTCGGCCGGCTCGACGTGGTGGTCGCCAACGCCGGCGTGCTGAGCTGGGGGCGGCTCTGGGAGCTCACCGACGAGCAGTGGAACACCGTCATCGACGTCAACCTGACCGGCACCTGGCGCACCATCCGGGCCGCGGTGCCGGCGATGATCGAGGCCGGCAACGGCGGCTCGATCGTGATCGTCAGTTCCTCGGCCGGCCTCAAGGCCACCCCCGGCAACGGGCACTACGCGGCCTCCAAGTACGGCCTGGTGGCCCTGACCAACACCCTGGCGCTGGAGGCCGGCGAGCACGGGATCCGGGTCAACTCGATTCACCCGTACTCCGTCGACACCCCGATGATCGAGCCGCAGGTGATGGCCAAGATCTTCGGCGAGCACCCCGACTACCTGCACGCCTTCCCTCCGATGCCGTTGCGTCCCAACGGTTTCATCACCTCCGAAGAGGTGGCCGACGTGGTCGCGTGGCTCGCCGGCGATGGCTCGGGCGTTCTGACGGGTCTGCAGATCCCCGTCGACAAGGGCGCACTGAAGTACTGAGCGTCACCCGAAGTCGAGCACGGTGATGGACGGCCGCGCCCGCCGCACGAAGCCGATCCTGTCCAGCTGTCGGATGTACTTCGCGTTCCAGACACCGCGCCCGGAGGGCAGCGGCACATCGCGCGCGGAGACCACGCCGGGCAGCGTGGTGAGTGCCGTGGCCTGCTCGGATGTCATCGCGAACGGCATTGGCGGCGCCACGTAGCGGTCGGAGAGCCGCATACCGCGCAGCGTCCGCCGGCTGAACCAGTGCGGAATGTTGTCGAACACCATCCGGCCGCCGGGGAACCGCTGGGCGCAGGCGGCGATCAGCCCCAGGGCTTCCTCGGGCTGCAGGTACATCAACAGTCCCTCGGCGGTCACCAGGACCCCGGCGCCGATGTCCACCTTGTCCATCCAGCTCAGGTCGAGCGCGGACTGCGCGAGGGTTATCACCCTCTCGTTCGCCGGCAGCAGGTTGTTGCGAAGCTCCACCACCGGCTCCAGGTCGATGGTGTACCAAGTGAGTTCACCGTTATCCAGCCTCCAGAAGCTGGTCTGCAGACCCTCGGCCAATGCCACCACAGATCCTTTTGGGTGCGAGGCGAGGTAATCGCGGGTCTGTTGGTCGAAGGCCAGTGCGCGCAGCGGATGAGCCTGGGAGGGGCGGCCGAACTTGCGGTAGTCGTACTGAATCGAATCGAACAGCTCCGCCGCCATCGGGTCATCGATGACGCTGTCGCTGCGTTTGGCCTCGCTGCCCCGATTGTGCAGGGTCCACAGGGTGGTCGCCGATACCCCCGTGAGGCATTCGCCGTTGATCGTGGTCATGGGTGTCCTCACTTCGTCCTTGGGCCGAGCCGCTGGCGCCACTGTAGGCACTGGGCCATTTCTTCGGGGGGTATGAATAGCGCTACAAACTGGGTCGAACATGCTCAAAACGGCGCCAGGGCCCCAAGGCGGGTGCATCGCGGCGCGGCTCGGTCGTGTAGAAAATCCTGATGGTCACTTCTGGAAACGGCATCGTTATCGTTGGCGGCGGCCTGGCGGCTGTCCGCACCGCCGAGGAATTGCGGCGCGAAGAATACGCGGGGCCGATCACGATCGTCTCCGACGAGACTCGCCCGCCCTATGACCGGCCGCCGCTGACCAAAGAGGTGCTGCGCGGCGAGCGCGACGACACCACGCTCGAGCCCCCGGAGTTCTACGCCTCCCACGACATCAGCCTGCGGCTGGGTTGCGGTGCTCGCAGTGTCGACGCCGCGGCGCAATCGGTGACGCTGGCAGACGGCAGCGTGCTGGGCTACGACCAACTAGTGATCGCCACTGGTCTGGTGCCGCGGCGTATCCCGAGTTTCGGTGACTTGGACGGCATCCGGGTGGTCCGGTCCTTCGAGGACAGCCTGGCGTTGCGCGAAGACGCGGCCGGCGCCAGTCGGGCGGTGGTGATCGGCGCCGGCTTCATCGGTTGTGAGGCGGCGGCGAGCCTGCGCAAGCTGGGCGTGGACGTGGTGTTGGTCGAGCCGCAGCCCACCCCGCTGGCCGCCGTGCTCGGTGAGCAGATCGGCGAACTGGTGGCGCGGTTGCACCGGGCCAACGGCGTCGATGTCCGCAGCGGCGTCGGGGTGGCCGAGGTTCGCGGCGCCGGCCGCGTCGAGACCGTGGTGCTCACCGACGGCACCGAACTGACTGCCGACGTGGTGGTGCTGGGCGTGGGTTCGCGGCCGGCGACCCAGTGGCTGGACGGCTGCGGGATCGATGTCGACAACGGAGTGGTGTGCGACGCGACCGGGCGCACCAGTGCGCCGAACGTGTGGGCCGTGGGCGACGTCGCGTTCTGGCGGGGCCGCGACGGGCACCAGGTGCGCGTCGAGCACTGGAGCAATGTCGTCACCCAGGTGCGGGTAATGGTGCCGACCATGCTGGGCCGGGAGTCGCTGCATGACGTCGCGGTGCCGGCGTACTTCTGGAGCGACCAGTACGACGTGAAGATCCAGTGCCTGGGCGAGCCGGAGGCCACCGATATCGTGCACCTGGTCGAGGACGACGGCCACAAGTTCCTGGCCTACTACGAGCGCAACGGTGTGCTCGCCGGTGTGGTCGGTGCGGGCCGGCCCGGCAAAGTGATGGGTGCGCGGGGCAAGATCATCGCCGGTGCCCCCATTTCCGAAGTGCTGGGCTGACCAAGCCCCTACCTGTTCGCACGAGCACAGTTCCTTTTCGCGCAGCACGGCGGGTTTGCACGGCAACACGCCGTGCTGCGCGTACGACCATGCATGCTCGCGCGCTCCAGGTTGTGGGGTTTCCATCGCCGACCCCATAAAGAATCGCTGAAGCCGACCAATCTCCAGGTGGAGAACGCTATTCTCTGTCCCGGTGACCGAGGCGACCCGAAGATCGCCGCTGCCATGGGCCCGATGATCCCGCAGTTGATCAGCGTCGCAGCCGAACTCGCCCGCTCTCTACCGGCACAGTGAGGTTGACATGGGGTACGCGGATTCGCTCTTCGACCTGACCGACCGGGTGGTGCTGGTTACCGGCGGCAGCCGCGGCCTGGGGCGCGAGATGGCGCTGGCGGCGGCCCGGTGCGGCGCCGATGTGGTGATCGCCAGCCGCAAACTCGAAGCCTGCCAGGCCACCGCCGCCGAGATCGAGTCCGAGACGGGACGCACCGCCCTGCCCTATGCGGTGCACGTCGGGCGCTGGGATCAGCTCGACGGCTTGGTCGATGCGGCCTACGAGCGGTTCGGGCGGGTCGACGTGCTGGTCAACAACGCCGGTATGTCGCCGGTCTACGACAAGCAGACCGACGTCACCGAGAAGATGTTCGACGCCGTGGTGAATCTGAACCTCAAAGGCCCGTTTCGGTTGTCGGCGTTGATCGGCGAACGGATGATGGCTGCGGGCCGCGGATCGATCATCAATGTCAGCACCCACGGTTCGCTGCGCCCGCACCCGTCGTTCATCCCGTATGCGGCAGCCAAGGCCGGACTCAACGTCATGACCGAGGCTTTGGCCCAGGCGTTCGGCCCCACGGTGCGGGTCAACACCTTGATGCCCGGGCCGTTTCTGACCGACATCTCCAAGGCGTGGGATTTCGGGGAAGCCGACAACCCGTTCGGCGCCGCCGCATTGCGGCGCGCCGGGAATCCTCCGGAGATCATCGGTGCGGCACTGTTTTTGATGTCGGATGCCTCCAGCTTCACCACCGGCTCGATCGTGCGGGCCGACGGCGGCAGTGTCTGATTCACCGTGAAAGGAACGGGAAATGGCGTGGGACTTCTCTACGGAACCCGAGTTTGAGGCGAAGCTCGACTGGATCCGGGCGTTCGTGCGCGAGGAGGTGGAGCCCCTCGAAGTACTGTTTCCCGGCTGCGAATACCTGCCGCTGACCGACGAACGCCGCCGGATCGTCGACCCGCTCAAGGCCCAGGTGCGCGAACAGGGCCTGTGGGCACCGCATCTGGGGCCCGAGCTGGGTGGCCAGGGGTTCGGGGCGGTCAAGTTGACCCTGATCAACGAGATCCTGGGCCGGTCCAGCTGGGCACCCATCGTGTTCGGCACCCAGGCCCCCGACACCGGCAACGCCGAAATTCTGGCTCGGTTCGGCACGACAGAGCAGAAGGACAGCTATCTGGCCGGATTGCTGTCGGGGGAGATCTTCTCCTGCTTCTCCATGACGGAGCCGCAGGGCGGCGCTGATCCGCGGGTGTTCACCACCCGGGCCGTCCGAGACGGCGACGATTGGGTGATCACCGGGCGTAAGTACTTCTCCTCCAACGCCTCGGTGGCGTCGTTCTTCATCGTGGTGGCCATCACCGACCCGGATGTTCCGGTGCACCGTGGGGCGTCGACGTTCCTGATCCCGGCCGGTACCCCGGGTCTGGTCGTCGAAGCCACCCACCATCTGGTGGGTTCGCATCCGCATGAGGCCGGGCATTCGCTGGTGCGCTACGACAAGGTGCGGGTCCCGGCCGACGCCATCCTGGGGGAGCCGGGTCAAGGCTTCCTGATCCTGCAGAGCCGGCTGGCCGGCGGCCGATTGCATCACGCTATGCGTTCGATCGGGGTGGCGCAGCGCGCCATCGACATGATGGCCCGGCGCGCCAAAAGCCGCTTCACTCAAGGCAGTTCGTTGGCCGACAAGCAGCTGGTGCAGGCGTTCATCGCCGACTCCTATGCGGAGCTGATCCCATTTCGGCTGACGGTGCTGCACGCCGCGTGGCTGATCGACAGCGGCGACGAGAAGGCGGCCCGGGCCGAGATCGGGGTCTGCAAGATTCTGGCGTCGCAGGTGCTCAAGTCGATCGGTCTGCGCGCGATCCAGGTGCACGGCGCGATGGGTCTGACCGAGCAGTTGCCGCTGACCAATGTGCTCCTTGGTGGGGTGGCGCTGGGCCTGGCCGACGGTCCCACCGAGGCGCACAAGGTGAACCTAGCTCGCTTACTGCTCAAGGATTACGAGGCCGAGGACCCGGAGTGGCCCAGCGAATTCCTGGACAACCGCATCGAGGCCGCCCGCGCGAAGTACGGCGACCGCCTTGACCGGATCCCGGCGGTGCCATGACCACACGTGTCGATGCCGCGGTGCACCGCGGCATTGACGACCGCCAGCGTGAGGCCACCGCCGAAGTGGAGCGGATCCTGGCCGCAGCGGTGACAGTGCTGCAGCGCAGTGCACCCGACCCGCCCCGGGTGTGCGACATCGTCGCCGAGGCGGGCTCGTCGAACAAGGCGTTCTACCGTTATTTCGCCGGCAAGGACGACGTGATCTTGGCCGTGATGGAGCGCGGTGTCGCGATTGTGGGGTCCTATCTGGAGCAGCAACTGGCCAAGGAATCCACACCTGTAGCCAAGGTCGAGTGCTGGATCCGCGGCGCCCTGGCGCAGTTGTCCGATCCGCACCTGCTGAGCCTGAGCCGCGCCGCGAGCACCCAGCTGGCGGTCAGTGCCGAGCGGCCGCGCTCCGATGAGGACATCCTGGCGCCGTTGCGCGATCTGCTCACCGCACCGATCAGTGCGCTCGGCGGCGACGACCCCCGCCGGGATGCCGACCTGGTCTTTGGCGCTACCTTGTCGACCATGCGTGGCTACCTCAATTCCGGCCGGCGACCGAAGCGGGCCGATGTGGATCATCTTGTGGCGTTCTGCCTTCGCGGACTGGGGGCGTTCTGATGCGCGCGATCGTCTGCGAGCAGTACGGCCCGCCGGAAGATCTGGTGCTTCGGGAGCTGCCCGACCCGACGCCCGGGCCCGGCACGCTGGTGGTCCGGGTGCGGGCCGCGGCGGTCAACTTCCCCGACGTGCTGCTGATCGACGGCAAGTATCAGCTGAAGATCCCGGCACCGTTCACCCCCGGAAGCGAACTAGCCGGTGATGTGATCGCCGTCGGTGAGGGGGTGCCGTTCGCTGTCGGCGACCGGGTGGCCGGCGCCTCGTTCGTGGGAGGTTTCGCCGAGCAGGCGCTGGTTCCCGCGCCGGCTGTGAGTGCCATCCCCGACGGTATCGATTACGCGGCCGCGGCCGGCTTCGGAGTCACCTACCGCACGGCCTATCACGCGCTGCGCTCGGTTGCCCAAGTAGCAGAGGGTGATTGGGTGGTGGTGCTGGGCGCAGCCGGCGGTGTCGGACTGGCCGCCGTCGACCTGGCGGTGGCGATGGGCGCGAAAGTGCTTGCCGCGGCATCCAGCCCGGAGAAGCTGGAGGTGTGCCGCCAGCGCGGTGCTGCCGCGACGGTCGACTACGACCGGGAGGACCTCAAGACGCGGATCCGGGAGATCACCGGCGACGGTGCGCAGGCGGTGCTCGACCCGGTCGGCGGTTCCTATGCGGAGCCGGCGCTGCGCAGCCTGGCCCGCGGCGGGCGCTTCATCACCTTGGGCTATGCCGCTGGATCGATTCCGGCGATCCCGCTGAACCTGGTGATGCTCAAGGGCATCACGGTGCAGGGCATGGAGATCCGGACGTTCGCCACCGACTTCCCGGCGGAGAACGAGCGCGATCTTGCCGAACTGCGGCAGCTGTTCGCCGAGGGCAAGGTCAGCCCCTACATCGGCGCCCGATTCCCGCTCGCCGAGACCGCAACGGCACTGCGCTACGTGGCCGACCGCAAGGCGGTCGGGAAGGTCATTATCGACGTCTGACCCAGACCAAGGTGTTGAGCGTCGTCACACCGTCGTTGGTGCTCGTCGCCGAAAGCGTCAGCCGGTCGCCGTCCACGCGTGCCTGCCGGGGCTGCGGGCTCGCCAGCAGTTCCGGCAGCATTGAGACGCTGACTTCGTGGTGCACGGTCGCGGTGTCCTCGTCGACGCGAAATCGGCCACCGTAGGCGATATAGGCAGCCACCGCGGCATCGGCGCTGCCGGTCAGTTGTGCGGACATATACCCGTCGGCGGTGTAGAGGATCAGACCGCGCGGCGCGGTGCCCAAGGGGTATGACACCGCGCCGGTGACGGTGTCGAGGGGCTCATGCCGCGGTCCCAGCTTCGCCTCTCCTGCGTCGAGCCTCGCTGAACCGCGGGACTCGAACGACGACAGCTCCCAGCCACCCAGCAGCGCTTCGCGCAGAATGCTCATCAGGGCATGATGACGGTTCGGGTCACCGGCTCGGCGGCGGCCTGGCGGCTGCGCAGCTCGCGCTGCAGGGCGGAGTGCTATGACGCCTGCAGTTCGGTGTCGCACAGTTTGGCGGCCAGATCTTCCCGGCATGTGGCGCTGCGCTGAGCGCGGCCGCACTCATCGCGCCCATCGTCGCCCCGGGATAGGCGAACGTCGCCACCGGGGAGTCGAATCCCAGCAGCGACATCACCATGGAACCGAAGCTGTAGGCCTTGCGCAGCGTCAGATGCAGTTTCACGGTGGTGGCTGCGGTCTGGGCAGCGAACATCCGGGCGCCGCCCCGCAACATTCCGGTGGCGCTGTCCACCGACACGCCCTTCGGCGACGGTGATCGGGGGGCGGCCATGCGTGCCGCGGTGCACCGGACCACGCCGATCGGCCCGCGACATCGCGCGGCATCGCCGTCGGTCAGCTCGGTGATGCCGTGCGTGCTCAGCGGTTATCCGATTGCCCTCGACGCCGACTTGGTGGCAGTCACGGTCGTGGCCGGTGCCGCGGTGCACGGCGGTCGGTAGCCTGGCTAGATAGTTTGCAGTATTTATTCGGAGAGGCATCGATGACGCGCACGGACAGTGACAGCTGGGACTTGGCCACCAGTGTGGGGGCCACCGCGACCATGGTGGCCGCGCAGCGCGCCCTGGCCACCTCGGGACCGGACAAACTGATCAACGACCCATGGGCGGCACCGCTGGTGCGTGCGGTCGGCATCGACTTCTTCACGCGGATGGTCGACGGCGACATCCCGGTCGTTGAAGGCGGCGAGTTCGATCCGATCCGGATGGGCCACGGCATGGGCGTGCGCACCCGATTCTTCGACGAGCACTTCCTGTCCGCGACGAGGAGCGGCATCCGACAGGCGGTGATCCTGGCTTCTGGCCTGGACTCGCGCGCCTACCGACTGGACTGGCCGGCCGGCACCGTGGTCTACGAAGTCGATCTGCCGGAAGTCATCGAGTTCAAGACGACCACGCTGCGTGACTTGGGCGCGCAGCCCACCGCCGAGCGTCGCACCGTGGCCATCGACCTGCGCGACGACTGGCCGACCGCCCTGCGGGCCGCCGAATTCGACCCGCACGCTCCGACCGTCTGGAGCGCCGAGGGTCTGCTGATCTACCTGCAGCCCGACGCCCAGGACGCCTTGTTCGACACCATCAAGTCGTTGAGCACTCCTGGTAGTCGGGTGGCCTGTGAGTTCATCAGCGACACATCGGTGTTCGCCAGCCCGGCGTGGCGTGAACACCGGGAGAAGATGTCGGCGCTGGGGTTCGAAGTGGAGATCGGCGACCTGATCTACCACGGCGAACGCAATCACATCATCGAGTACCTGACCGGCGCGGGCTGGACGGTGACGGGCCGCCAGGTCCGCGAGCTCTACACCGAGTGCGGCTTGGAGTACGGCGATGACGAACTGGCGGTGGCGTTCGACGATATGACCTACTTGAGCGCCGTTTTGCCTGGTCCCACGGTATGAAAAAGCTCACAGCTGATGGGTTCGCCGATGTCGGCGGACGGACGGTGGTGTGGTGCCCCCAGCAGGGCTCGAACCTGCGACCTGCGGATTAAAAGTCCGTAGCTCTACCAACTGAGCTATAGGGGCCGTGCTGGAACAGAATACTGCCTGCCCGATCGCGCTCCGCTCGGGACCGGTTTGAGGATTCGGGCCACTGTGCCCTAAGCTAGCCAAGCTCCCAACGTGAAACGTTGTGAGTGCCTCGGAGAGATTCGGTTCTGGCCCCCATCGTCTAGTGGCCTAGGACGCCGCCCTTTCACGGCGGTAGCACGGGTTCGAATCCCGTTGGGGGTACTCGCAAGCGGCGGAAACGCCGGGAGTGAAGCAGTACAAGCAAGGCCCTGTGGCGCAGTTGGTTAGCGCGCCGCCCTGTCACGGCGGAGGTCGCGGGTTCAAGTCCCGTCAGGGTCGCTTTTTTACGGCGAGGCACCTGGTGCCTTCCGGCCAGGTAGCTCAGTTGGTACGAGCGTCCGCCTGAAAAGCGGAAGGTCGCCGGTTCGATCCCGGCCCTGGCCACCAAGGAAACCCTCTCTAGCCAGGGTTTTCATATTCTTACCCCGTGGGGGTATCGGACTTCTTGCCATCCGATGTGTCACGAGATGTCACAAGACCGCCGAGCGTCACCGCCGCCTCCGTCAGCATCGCGGGGGAGGAGTGGGCGTAGGTGCGAAGCGTGAAGCTGGCGTCGGTGTGGCCCAGCCAGGCCGCGATCACCGCCAGCGGAACGCTGCGCTGGTGCATCAATGTGGCGCAGGAGTGCCGGGCGTCGTGCAACCGGACGTGCGGCAGCCCGGCCGCCTTGAGAGTGCGCGACCAATACTTGTAGAGCGTGTCCGGGTGATACGGGCTGCCGAGCTCGTCGGCGATGACGTGGCCTTGGCCGACCCACTTGCTGCCCGCAGCCAATTGTTCTTCCCGGCTGCGCTGCCGCGCCCGGCGAAGGATCGGCAGCAGCTCGGCGGGGATCGGCAGCTCGCGCCGGCCCGCCTCGGTCTTGGGATCGGACTCCGCAGCTCCCCCGGATACCGCCACCCGGTTGGCGGCCACCGTCAGGGTGGACGGAGTCGAGTCCAGGTCGATCACCGACCACCGCAGCGCCGCGATCTCGCCGCGCCGCAACCCGAGAAGGGCCAGATGCACGAACAACTCCAGACGGTCCCCGGCCATGTAGGCGAACAACGTCTCGACCTGCTTTACCGAGAGCGTGTGCATCTCAGGGCTTTTGGTCGGTAACGCGCGGACCAGCGCAGGCACGTTGCGGTTGACCACTCCCTGATCCACCAAGTCCTGCCAGACCGACCGGAGTCGCGCCAGCATAGGGTTGATACTGGTCGCCGCCCACTTACTGCGAACTTTCTTGCCTTTGAGCTTCGTCGGCGCGTTCCAAGTGCCCGTCGCGCTGGTGCCCTCGACGAGACTGCGGACCACTGTCTCGATGTCGGACTTGCTGACCTGCTGTACGGGTTTGGTGCCCAGCGCGTCGACGACGGGTCGCAGTGCCGTGATGTAGGCACTGCGTGTCTTGGGCCGCAGACGCTGACCGCTTAGCCATGCCTCTACGGCCTGCTGCACGGTGAGAGCCGACCGGCGGACGTGGACTCCGCGAACGACGTCGCCCTGCAGCCCCGCGAGGTGTTCCTTCGCGTCGGCCAGCTTGGCGAACCGCTTGCGGGTCTGGTGCCGGGCACCTTCGCGGGTGACATCGGCGATGACTTCGTATCGGACTGCGCCGGAGGGCAATTCGCGCCGTTTGATCTGCGGCGGCAGGTTGTTGCGGGCTGCACGGGTCATTTCTTTGTCCACCTCCAGGGCGGTAGGGACTGACGACGGTGCTTTTCTTGTGCGTATCCGTCGTCGGGATCCGAAGCCAGGTCGTATTCGCCGATAAGCCAGTCGAGTAGTTGGGCGGCGGGGCGCTCACCGGTACCGGTCAGCGCGATGCGTCCCTTGTCGCCGGAGTCGCTTGTGGGCATGAGAAGGGCTACGGGTGAGACGCTCAAAGCGACGCTGATTGCGGTCAGGTCATCCGCCGTGACCTGGCGCACGCCGCGCTCGGCGGCAGAGAGTTGCGCGTGGTTCAGCTTCCGGCCCTCCGGCATGCGGGCGGCGAGTTCACGCAGGCTGAGACCGCGTTCGGCACGGATGCGAGCGATGTTGCCGGCAACTGTCTGACCGGTCAAACCCAGTTCTAGAGCCTTCGGTGGCATACGGCCAGTGTAGCGAAAATAAATCCACTATGTATAGATCTTGCGACACCCGCGCGCGAAGGGTAGTGTATTGATTAATGATCCACTTCGGATAGTAAATGGAGACGATAGTGGAAGTCAACGCGCTGGCCGCGCAGATCGCGGCGTTGATCACCGCAGCTCAGGTAGCGACACCGCCGCCTCCGCGAGAACCGCAGGTGCCGATGCTGTTCACCGTCCCGGAGGCGGCGAAACACCTTCGCTGCGCGGAGAGCACCGTCTGGCAACTGCTGCGTGCGGGCGAGCTTCGGAGTACCCGGGTCGGACGCCGTCGGTTCATCCCAGCGGATGCCATAACCGAATACCTGGCTGGGATGTCGGCTTGACGGTCAGCCTCTCAGCCGGCCTTCGCGCTGCACGCTCGACGGGTTCGATTCGTAGACACGCATCGTTAGGCGAGACGCTGATCAGCCGACATTGCTGCAAGGGCGGGTTACCTGCCCTTTGAGTGTGTTCAGCCCTGAATCAGATCAGCGATGACCTGGCCGGTTTCCCAGAGAGCCATCATCACATTGATTGGCTCGCCTGCTGGGTAGGTCTTCGATTCCACGCCAGGGGTCGCAAAGTCGACGGTTAGCTCATCACCCTTGAGGTGAAAAGTCTTTGTGAGGCAGATCTTTTCCCATGTATAGCCAAGGTACTCGGCCTTCCCCGTGGGTATAAGGACGTTGGTGTTGAGCTTGAATATCTCAGCGGCGTTCATCGCACCCGCCAGAAGCCGAATGCCAGGGGCAAACGTGATCGGTCCGTCGGTGTCGGAAACGACGACGGCCAGGTAGGTGTCGTCGCTCAGGTTGTACGTATGGTCTCCCACGTTTGGGTCCACGAACTGAGCCGTGATGTGCGTATCGACACCCGGTGGCGTGGGCGCCGGTCCCTTGACGCGCCGATAACCGCGCCACAGGTGGCCTAGGTAGTCCATGCCGTCGACGGGCAGAAAAACATCGTGGAGCTGGTGGAGCTCGATGGGCGGCACAGCTGCGAGCAGAATATGGGTGCCTTCAGGGAAGTTCGTCATTTCGTTGCATCCTCTCGATTTCTGGCTGTCCTGAGTCGGGTGACCCGTGATCTGGGTAATCAATGGCAATTGATGGAGTTCCGCTTCCCGGCTTGCCGGGAATCTTCAGATCTTCGCGAATAGCTTGCAGTGCAAGGTTGGTCGCTTCGTCAACGACCTCTTGAGTGTCGTAGAACGTGCCGTCATCTTCACCTAGTCGCGTTTGGTCTCCCCATTTCCACGTTTCGCGATACGCAAGATTCGCTAGGGACGACACGCGTTCGGGAGCATATATTTCCAGGTGTTGCAGTCGCTCAAAAGCGTTGGTCTGCCAGCCTTCGGGCAGGTCGTGGGTGTCCCACACTGTCAGGCCCATGCCGTGTTCGTAGGCGGTCAACTGCATTTTACGCAGCGCCTCGAAGAAGTCGACGTATGCCGCGCGCCGGTGTTCAAAGGTCAGTGCGTCGTCTTCACGTTGGCGGCGGTATGTTCGCTCCCCAACTCGCGGGCGAACCTGGCGTCGTCGCGCCTGTCGGCACGGCGCTGGGTGAGCCACACGCCGAGCAGCGCACCGACCGGGCCGAACGTTGCGACGACGAGCGTCGCCCACAGCGGCGTCATGTCCGGGCCCGCCCATCTGTCTCGCTCAACCGGATGGTTAGCGCACCGACAATGTGAACCACCATCCACGCGTCGCTCATGTTTATGTCTGGATCACCGCGATGTGCCTCCCCCTGATTGCGTTTGGCGGCAACCCAGTTCACCGTCTTCCCGATGGACTCTGTCAGGGGTGTGTCTGCCCCCGTCAGCAATCCCTTTGTCTTTGCGGATGAGAGGAGTTCGCCGAGCGCGCCGCCTGCGCAACCGAGCGCCGTCAGGACTTCCTGCAACGCCGTCGCGGCATCGGTGATCGCATCGCCTGCATCGTGGTTGCGAAGTTCTTTCAATGCGTTCTGGTAGGCGGTTTCTGCTCCGGCGAACTTGGGCTCGCTGTGGAGCAGATAAAGCGTGGGCGCAACGACGGCGTCGTGCATCTCATGGGACGCGACTGGCACAAGCCGGCTGTTGTCGTGGAGGTGGAATGCAACGAGGTGCGCTTCCAGGATGCGGTTGACGTTGGCTCGGAACGCTTCCGCATCAACGGTGGGGTCACCGAAGCCGAATCCGGTTGCTCCGCTGCGGAGCGCGGGACCGCCCCATGGGTCGGTTCTTGAATCGACGAACTGTTTGAGCGCCTCGTGCTCTGCCTCGACAAGTGAAAGTAGATCCTCACTGTTGTGGCGGTAACCACCACCGTTGACAACTGCCGCCTCCATATCGTCGGGTTCAAGAGCTCGGCCGAGTGATCGAAGTGTTCGGCGCCTGATCCCAGAGGCGAGACGGGCGCGATCGTCGGGTCCGATTACCGAGACGGCGTCAGTCCACGCGAGTCTGAGCTTCAGTCGAACGACAGCCTCAAGGTTGTCGGTCCATTGCGCCCTCCCGGTGGCGAGCGCGTCGGCCTGTGCTTTCCGTCGTAAACGCTCCGCATACAGTTCGTCCCCATACTCCACGTGGCGAGCCTGCCAGCGGTTTGGCGCCGGCAGGGGGACGCAATCGGGCGTGTCGGGTCGATGCCCGGCAAATATGGGCGCGCTGTGGAGGGCCTTTCGCGTAGTTGATGGGGCTTGCGGATGGGTATTTGCGGTGCGCCGAAACACTCGCTGAAAGTTATGGAATCCAAGCGGATTCGATCGTTCTGGTGGAGGCGATGCGCCTTCCCACCGCGCCGGGCGGTGCGATTCGGCGTGGCGCGTGCCGCTGTCAGTATCTCGACGGCGAGCTCGAACCTTTAGCGCAATGGCGCGCGGACGGGCCCGGCGCCCAACCGCGGGAAGCCAACGTGGTCGAACTCACCGCGGGGGTGCGGGCCCGAGGTCAACGAGTATCCGACTCGTGATCCAGGGAAAGCGCACCGTGTGATGGCAGGCTTCGTCGCCGGTCGAGCCGCGCGTAGTGAACCCACACTGGATCTGGCCGAACAGAAATCGTGGTACAACTACTTAGCAACCGTGCTGCGGATGACTACCGTGCTCAACCGACAACTGACCGATCTTCACCAGTTGACGCTGGCCGATGTGCAGCTGCTGGAGATCCTGGGCGAGGCGGCGGCGGGCAGTGTTCGGATGGGCGATCTGGCCAGCTCCTTGGTGCTGTTGCCGAGCCGATTAACCAGGCAGGTTCGGCGGCTTGAGGACCGGGGTCTGGTGGTCAGGGCGGTGAACCCGCAGGACCGCCGCTGCGTCGTGGTCACCATCACCGACATGGGGCGAAACTTGCTGGGACAGGCCATGATCACCTACGCGAATGCGGTACGGGCCTATTTCCTTGCGCCGCTGAGCCGCCCACAGGTCGCAGCCACGGCGACGGCCTGCCGACAAATCGGGGAAGCGCTGAAACGTCCCGGGCGATCGGGAATCAGTTAGCGCCTTTGCTGGCGGCCATTCGGTTGAGGGTGGGCCCACGTCCGTAACCGGTCTGCCGTAACGGGATAGCTTCCCGGGCTCTCGGCGCCGCTCCGTTCTTCGGCGAGGTAGGTTTCTGTCAGCCCTGCTGCCCTGGGGCTGGTCCTGATCTGGGTGCCGATGTGGCGCCGGTTGGTCTCGCGAGGAACGTTGGCAAGTCTGGCAAGTCTGTTGGTCCCAGTCGGAACACGGCCTACGCCGCTCCGCGCCTCCGGCCGTCTTCCGAATGGCCGTTCGGGTGGGGTTGCGTGAGGTGGGTGGGTTCGACTTCGTGGTCGCGGGTAGCTGTGCTCACTGGC
Source organism: Mycobacterium sp. SVM_VP21 (assembly GCA_024758765.1). NCBI lineage: Bacteria > Bacillati > Actinomycetota > Actinomycetes > Mycobacteriales > Mycobacteriaceae > Mycobacterium > Mycobacterium cavoris. The sequence continues at coordinate 925,713 of CP101406.1, read as the reverse complement.
GGCTTGATCGTGCCGCACATTGATGATCCGAGGTCTGGTGCTGGGACATCGAACTCACGCGGCCACCGGCCGCAGACGCCCATTATCTGCTCGGAACCTTCATCGATACGTTAGACATTCACCGTGCCCCTGTTGTCCGCGGACTGTCTGCGTGCTTGCCGGCGCCTCCTGCTGTCGAGACCCGCTGATGTTGAGAGATAGAGAACGCCTTCGCCTTCGTCATCACTCGCGGAAAAAGAATGGGCCTCGGATGCGCAGGGTGGTTCGTGGGGACTCACTGTGAGGCCACGGGTATCACGGCAAAGGGCTTCGCTCGGAGGCGCCGCTGCTGACGTATCCCGCACTAGTTCGCCGCAATCTATGAAAGCTTCGCCTATGCAGCGGATCATTGGGGAGAATCCTCACAATGAGTCAACCCAGCACTCCGTTTGATCCGCGTGGCGCTGTTTGGCGTCGCTGGGAGCCACACATTCACACTCCCGGCACAGCCATGGAAGATCAGTTCGGCTCCACGTCTATGGGGCAGTACTTCGACGCGCTCGAAGCCGCTGCTCCTGCCATCGAATCGCTCGGCATCACTGACTACTTGCTCACTCGTCGTTATGAGGAAGTGCTCGCTGCCAAGAGCAACGGCAGGCTGCCCAACGTCGATCTGCTTTTTTGCAACATCGAGATCCGTTTGGGTATCGAAACAAAGGCTGGGAAGCCGGTCAACATGCATCTACTGGTGTCACCCGACGACCCCGATCACGTCAAACAGATCAATCGCTTCTTGTCGAAGCTGACGTTTACGTTCGCCAGAGACACGTACTGCTGCACTCCTGATGATCTGCGCCGCTTGGGTTACGCCCATGACCCATCCATCCAGGACGATGAGGTGGCGCTGCGGGCGGGCGTCAACCAGTTCAAGGTCAACTTCGATCAGTTGCGCAAGCTGCACGACATCACAGAGTGGACGCAGAACAATGTCCTGATTGCAGTGGCAGGCAGTTCGAACGATGGCACCGCCGGATTGCAGGACGAGACCGCTAGTTTCGCCGCAATGCGCAAAGAGATCGAGGCGTTCGCTCACATCGTCTTCACGGCGACGCCGAAGAACATTGGGTTCTGGCGCGGTGAGGGAGTGTTGTCGGTCGATGAGCTGCAGAAGAAATACGGTGGGCCAAAACCGTGCCTGCACGGGTCGGACGCCCACACGCTCGCCAAAGTTGCTCAACCGGACAATGATCGGCGCTGCTGGATCAGGGGCGGCGCGACCTTCGAGGCACTACGGCAGGCTTGTCTGGAACCTCGCACCCGGGTCCACATCGGTCCGACTCCGCCCGAGGCGGAGACGCCATACAGCATCGTGTCGGTCGCTACACCGTCGTTGCCTTGGTTGGTGCAGCAGTCGCAGTTGATCAACGAGGGCATGGTGGCGATCATCGGTGCGCGGGGGTCGGGGAAGACCGCTTTGGCCGACTTGATTGCGCACGCCGGCAGCAGTCCACACCCGATTGAGGGTGAACAATCGTTCTTGACGCGGGCGAAATCGTTCCTCGGCTCAGCGACAGTGACGGCCGAGTGGAGCGACGGCACCCACTCGGACCACTCACTCAATCAAGCGTCAGTGGACTATGCCGAAGTTCACTATCTGACGCAGCAGTTCGTCGACCGGTTGTGCTCGTCTGTGGCGGAAAGCGACGAGTTGCTCGATGAGATCAAGCGGGTGGTCTTTTTAGCGCACCCACCCGAGTCACGCCTTGGTGCGGATAGTTTCGACGCGCTGGTTCGGCTCCGCAGCAGTGAGACGCAGCTCGCGGTCCTGTCGCTCAATCAGCGACTTGATCAGCTATCCCAGGATCTGCTGACCGAGCGAAACTGGTACCGGCGACGGGGCGGCATCACCAAGGATCTGCAGAAGATCAAGGAAGAGCTGTCGAAGGTCGATGCCGCGCGCAAGCAGCTCATCAAACCAGGCGGCAAGGAGCGTTCCGAGTACTACACCCGCCTCGCGACGGTCATAAGCACCCGCGAGGCGACCATTCAGGGCCTGACCCGTAAACGCCAGGCCTACGTCAAGCTGCAACTCGAGGCTGAGCGCTACAAGACGCAGGTGTTTCCGCAGGTATTGTCCGACTTGCAGCGTGCGCACGGGGAAGCGCTGCTGACAACGGATGAGTGGGCCAATTTGCTCCCGTCGTTCGCCGATGACCCTACGACCATGCTGGCTTCCAAGCAGGAGGAGCAGTCGGCCTTGATCAAGACTGCAACCGACCAGACTGGCGCGACACCGACGATCGCGATGACGATCGATCAGCTCGGCACGTGTTCGCTGGAGTCGCTACGTGCTGAGCAGAAGACCATCGGCGAGCAGATTGGCGCGGACCAGAAGAACGCGCAGCGCCTGCAGCAGCTCGCCCAGCTTCAGGCGACGCACGAGGCGCGCCGCACGCAACTTGAGGAAGACCAAGCACGAGCTGCGCAAAGCCCGGCCCGGCTTGAGGGCATCTTGGCCGAGCGCGCCAAGCTCTACGAGCGCTTCTTCGAGCTGATCACGGAGCATTGCGACATCCTTACCGACCTGTATGCACCCCTGGCCGCCAAGTTGGAAAGCGCATCGAACTCGGCCGGCAAACTGCGCTTGAAGGTTGTGCGCAGCGTCGATGTCGACAAGTGGGCGAGTGACATCGAAGGCCTGCTCGACCTGCGTAAGAACGGCGAATTCCGCGGGCGCGGAGCGCTGGGGGAGATCGCCACCAAGGATTTGCTGCCAGCTTGGCAGACAGGCACCGCCGCAGGAGCTGCCGCTGGGATGGAAGCGTTCCGAACCAGGTACAACCAGGCCTTGCTTGACCAATCGTCAGTTGACCGAGACGCCGACGAATACCAGCAATGGGTTGTCGATCTTGCGCGTTACCAATACTCCACCGACCACATCCGTGTGCACTACAGCATCGAGTACGAGGGCGTATCGATCACGCAGCTCTCGCCCGGTACACGCGGGATCGTCCTGTTGCTGCTGTACTTAGCGCTCGATGTCGAGGACGCCCGCCCGTTGATCATTGACCAGCCAGAGGAGAACCTCGATCCGCATTCGGTCTACACCGAACTGGTGGCGCTGTTCCGTGAGGCTCGTCTGAGACGCCAGGTCATCATCGTCACTCATAACGCCAATCTGGTGGTGAACTGTGACGTCGACCAGGTGATTGTCGCGTCCTGCACCAAGCACGGTGGCGGCCAGCCACCCGAGTTCTCCTACGTTAGCGGCGGACTCGACGACAAGGTGATTCGCGAGCATGTGTGCAAGATCCTTGAGGGTGGCGAGACCGCCTTTAAGGAGCGGGCGCGGCGCTTGCGTGTATCGCTAACCCGCTAGTCCTGAGTTGGGTCATTCGGGTTAGTCCCTTGGATCCGGGAGGTTGCCGTGCCGTGAAGGTGCCTGCGACCTCGGTGTTTACGCCGGGCCCAGACACGGGAAGCGCGCCGATGAAGTCGATGGCGCTGATCGGGCACGGGTTGACGGCGCAAGGGAATCGCAACTGCGGCAGGGCGGTTTGGTGCCGAACTTCGCGATGGGGTGGCGGAAGCAATTGTGCCTCAACAGATTTCGTGGGTAATGCTCGAAATCAGTTAGTCATGGGCGCCATCCGCCAAATCGATGGGCGGTCCCGCGCCCGCCGAATCCGCATCATCGGGCGAGGCCGTCGACTCAAATTAGTGCCTTACGAGTGCACTAAGCCGAACCATCACCGCAGGTCAGCGCGAGGCCATCCCCGCAAACGGGCGGATGTGACCCAAGTCAGGTTTAAGGAGCGGGCGCGGCGCTTGCGTGTATCGCTAACCCGCTAGTGGCTTGATTTGCGAGCCACCCTGCGCCAAGACGCACGGCCAGAGCCTCCTTCGTTGCTGTTAGCGGCGCTGCCAGTGAGCAGGCTGGCGAGGCAAAAGAGCGGGGCAACCGCCTGGTTAGCGGCCGTGCGTTCTCACCGCCCCGAAAAGGGGCGCGCCCGCCGGTTCTGGCTGAACGGCACACCAACATTGACCCCGAAGTGCTACGCGAGTTGCCGGCCACCTTCCTTCACACCCCCGATGGATGCTGAGGAAGTAGACGTGCTGTTGTCGGTCGAACCGGCGCGTGTTGATCAGGTTCCCAGGAATCCCAGGGCGAGGCCAAGTGCGAGCCCCTGGGCGAAGTTCATGACGAGTAGTACTAGGAACAGCGCCATGATTCCGACGAAGAGTCCCATGACAACTTGTCCAGACAGGAGACCTGTTGCGAGAAGTGGCTGTCTTTGCACGAACAACCGGAATTGCGTGCGGTCTTGGCCGGTTAGGTGGCCTCGGCCAGCCGACTTCACGACTCCGGTCGCGAAGAGGAATACCCCGACCCCTCCGCCGATGAGTGGCCAAGGCACATGTCGCAGATTTTCGTTCCGCAGTGCCGTAGAAATCAGGTAGAGGAGGGTGCCTACACCGCTGCCGGTACCGGAGTAGGCGAGAATCTTCTTCCAGAAGACGACCTGAGGTGCCGCTTTGGCCTTGAGAATCTTGCGGTGTCCCCCGGTGAGGGCGTGGAACCATTTGCGTCGGACCACTGCCCGGTAGCACTGGTACGCGACGAAGAGATCCTCGACGCTTTGGGCGTTGCTGATGTCGACTTTTGTCCGGGCGAGCAGGAGTTCGGCTTGCCGCTGTCCGCTGAACACCTTCGCCTTCACGGCGTCCGGTGGGGGTTCTTTGATGGGTAGGTTCGCGCAGAAGAGTGCCACGGTCAATAGTCGCTTTTCGGTGTCTTCGGTCATGCGATACGCGGGGCCGTCTTGGAGGGCTTCGACGATTTTCCAGCGTCGTTCGTTTGTCAACGACACGGGTCTGCCTGACAGGGTTCGCGCGCCGTCGCCAATGGTTCTGAACGGCCCGTCAGCAAGAGGAATGCGAGAGAGAAGCTTCCGGAAGCGAGGAATCGCTTTGACGTACTCATCAACTGTCGCACCGGTAATTTCGACAAACCTTTCACGGAAGGTGTCGACGGCCAGGGTCTGGTAGTGGAGTATCCCTGACGAGTAACCGACCGATACGACACAATGCCGCAGTCCGATGAAAATCGACCCAGCCATCAACAGAACGCCCCATGCCGCCAATGCGCTCACAGTGTGTGCCACCCTTCTTCCATCCGAATCCAACGAAGGCATGGCAGCGGACCACACCCTGGACGTAGTTTTACCCGCGCCTCCGACAACTTCGGATTGCGCGATGGGCGAGGTGGAAGTGCCAGCAGGACCGTCCAGGCTCCTGAGCACTGAGGTGAGCCCTTCGTAGTGGTCCAGTTGTTGTGCGACTCTGATGCCCGGTGTTCGGGCAGGAAGAATCGGCAACGACATGGCAGCCAAGAAGCGCCGGCGGCATACGACCTCGAACAAACCACCATCACCGAGATCATCAGGCACACCCCATCATCGCCCGCACCCAGCAATCAGACGTTCACCCCGGCTGGCGTGTTACCGACCCAGGCTCCTAGCCAGGTGAACCGGAGGACCGTCCATCCCAGCAGCACGATCTGATTCCGTCGGATCCGATCACCCTCGAACTCGTCCGGGCCGTTGTGGAACGCCCACCCGTCGATCTCGATCGCAACTTTGAGGTCCGGAAAGGCGATATCGAGCCTGTAGCCGCCCAGTCGATAGTTCGCCACCCACCCCGTGATGCCCGCCGCGCGCAACAGCTGGACCAGGATCCGCTCAGCGTGTGAGCGCGCGCCGCTCTCCGCCGCCCATAGCATCCGACGGGCCGCCGGGGATCCGTGGCGACCGGCATTACGCAGGTGGGCCCGCCATAGGTGCGGAAGTTCGGTGTGACGCTGCAGCGCGGTATCCATCACTTTGAGGCCGCCACCGTGCCGGACAGCCGCTTCGACCGTTGTCAGGGCGAGGCCGGTGACCAATAGCCCTCTGCGTTCGACCACATCGGCCGTCGAAAGGTCACGGCGCCTGACCCGGGTGCCGCGGTGAGGCCGGCCGTGAGAATTGCGAGGGACGGTGACTTCGATCAGATTCGGTGTGGCGGTAGTCAGCTGGTGCCACCAGGCCGCAGCCAGCCCGCTCGCGACAGCATCGCGTCCGTAGCTCCACACGGCTGCTCGGATGCGCGCCGCGGTGGTGAACGGGCGATCGTCGGCGAAGTACACGCCGGGACCGCAGCGCCGCCAGCGCCCGGATCGGATTCTTCGGTCGATGGCGGAGGTAGACAGGCCGCATGCCATGGCCTGCGCGCGGGTGATCACACCGTCGTGGCGCCGTAGATAGTTGTGCATACCGGTCGGACGTAGCCGGGTCCGCTCTGGTTCCTCCGGCGAATTCGGCGCGATTTCTCCCGCTCAGCGGGCCGGACCGCGCCGAGGCCGCCGGGCCAGGCCCGCGGAGTGCAGTTCCAGGGCGGCCAGGCCTCCGATCACCGCGGGGTCTGCGTGCCGCCAGGCCCCGACCGGATCGGGGCTGACCGCGGTCAGCTTGCGCAGCGGTCGGTTGGTCAGTGCCCGCAGTGCCAGCAGCTGCTCACCGGCCGGGGTGGCGGCCAGCGTGAGCACCGCCCGCTTGCGCAGGAAGAACCGCAGCCGCAGCGCGGCCCAAGGCATCGCCACCGCCAGAATCGGCGGGGCCGCGACCGCGACTGCCAGTAGGTAGGCCAGCCAGCCCGCGGTGGTATCGAGGTTGTGGCCGGCGCCGGCGATGTCGACTGCGGCGTGCCCGGCCGCGGTGAGTGGCTTGCTCACGGCGTCGCCGACCAGCGGTATACGGTCCGCGCTCTTGCCGGCCGAGGCCAGGCTGTCGGCCACACCGTTGGCGCCGCGCTCGAACTGCCGGCCGACACCGGCGATGGTGGTGACGGCGCCATGGACGGCGAGCGCGACCAGTACCCACAGCGAGGTCCAGGCCGCGACGACGATGTCGCTGAACAGTTGGGCCAGTAGGCGGCCGGGGGAGGTGGCGTAGGGCAGCAACCGGGACGTCATCATCCGATCCCAGCACAGTGCCTACCGCTAAGCTGGCCGAATGTCGCGACCCGCGCTCTCCGATTATCAGCACCTGGCCAGCGGCAAAGTCCGCGAACTCTACCGGATCGATGAGCAGCATCTGCTGTTCGTCGCTACCGACCGGATCTCGGCGTTCGACTACATCCTCGACAGCGAGATCCCGGACAAGGGCCGCATCCTGACCGCGATGAGTGTCTTCTTTTTCGACCTCGTCGATTCCCCCAATCACCTGGCCGGGCCGCCCGATGACCCGCGCATCCCCGACGAGGTGCTTGGCCGCGCGCTGGTGGTGCGCCAGCTCAAGATGATGCCGGTGGAGTGTGTGGCCCGCGGCTACCTGACCGGCTCGGGCCTGCTGGACTACCAGCGCAGTGGCGCCGTGTGCGGCATACCCTTGCCACCCGGATTGGTGGAAGCCAGCAAGTTCCTCAACCCGCTGTTCACTCCGGCGACCAAGGCCGACATTGGTGAGCATGACGAGAACATCTCGTTCGCGCAAGTGATCGACCTGGTAGGGCCGGTACGCGCCGGCCAGCTGCGCGACCGCACCCTGGCGACCTATGTGCAGGCGGCCGACCACGCGTTGACCAAGGGAATCATCATCGCCGACACCAAGTTCGAGTTCGGCATCGACGAACACGACAACCTGGTGCTGGCCGACGAGGTCTTCACTCCCGACTCGTCGCGGTACTGGCCGGCCGACCACTACCGCGCCGGGGTCGTGCAGCAGAGCTTCGACAAGCAGTTCGTCCGCAACTGGCTCACCGGCCCGGAATCCGGTTGGGACCGTTCAGGAGATCAGCCGCCGCCGGCGCTGCCGGACGACATCATCGCTGCGACTCGCGCCCGCTACGTCGAAGCCTACGAACGTATTTCAGGGCTGTCCTTCGACGACTGGGTTGGCCCCGGAGCATGACCGACGTGTCGCAGATCCTTCCGGGACCACCCTCAGCCAAGCGAGTGGACAGCACCCGCACTCACCACGGGGACACCTTCGTCGACTCCTATGAGTGGCTGCGCGACAAGTCTGATCCCGCTGTTATCGCTCACCTGGAAGCCGAGAACGCCTATACCGACGCTGCCACGGCACACCTGGAACCCTTGCGCCAAGCCATTTTCGACGAGATCAAGGCCCGCACCAAGGAGACCGACCTGTCGGTGCCCGCCCGTCGCGGCGACTGGTGGTACTACGCACGCACCTTTGAAGGCAAGCAGTACGGCGTCCACTGCCGCTGCCCGATCAGCAGCCCCGATGACTGGGATCCACCCCAGCTCGACGAGGCCACCGAGATCCCCGGCGAGCAGGTGCTGCTTGACCAGAACGCCGAGGCCGAGGGTCATGACTTCTTCGCGCTCGGCGCCGCCAGCGTCAGCCCGGACAGCCACATCCTGGCCTACTCGGTCGACGTCATCGGCGACGAGAGGTACACCCTGCGGTTCAAGGATTTATCCACCGGTGAACTGCTTCCAGACGAGATCGCCGGGATCGGCGCCGGGGTGACCTGGGCGACCGACAACCAGACCGTCTACTACACGACCGTCGACGAAGCCTGGCGTCCGGATACCGTGTGGCGCCATCGAATCGGCGCTTCCGTAGAGTCCGCCGAGCAGGTCTACCACGAGGCCGACGAACGATTCTGGCTGTCGGTGGGACGCACCCGCAGTGACGCCTACGTGTTGATCGCCGCAGGTTCGTCGATCACCACCGAGGTGCGTTATGCCGACGCGGCCGACTCGCATGCCGAGTTCACCGTGGTGCTGCCTCGCCGTGAAGGCGTCGAGTACGCCGTAGAGCACGCGATCATCGGCGGCGAGGACCAATTCCTGATGCTGCACAACGACGGTGCGGTCAACTTCACGTTGGTGCAAGCCTCGGTGAGCGACCCGGCAGCGCAGCGGACCCTGATCGCCGGACGCGACGATGTGCGGCTCGACGCGGTGGATGCCTTCGCGCACCATCTGGTGGTCGGGTACCGCGCCGAGGGCCTGCCCCGCATCCAGCTGTGGCCGATCGGCGCCGACGGTGATCTTCAGCCGCCCCAGGAGATCACCTTCGACACCGAGCTGACCTCATCGGGTCTGGCCACCAATCCGAACTGGGACACCCCGAAACTGCGGGTGGCCGCCACGTCGTTCATCACCCCGGTGCGGGTCTACGACATCGACCTTGCGACCGGTGAGCGCACCCTGCTGCGCGAACAACCGGTGCTGGGCGAATACCGCAGCACCGATTACGTCGAATATCGCGACTGGGCCTACGCCGAGGACGGCACCCGGATCCCGGTGTCGATCGTGCACCGGGCCGGTATCGAACTCCCGGCTCCCACACTGCTTTACGGCTACGGAGCCTACGAGTCATGTGAGGACCCGCAGTTCTCGATCGCTCGGCTGTCGCTGCTGGACCGGGGCATGGTGTTCGCCGTAGCCCACGTTCGCGGCGGCGGTGAGATGGGCCGGCTGTGGTACGAGCGCGGCAAGCTGCTGGAGAAGAAGAACAGCTTCACCGACTTCGTCGCCGTGGGACGGCACCTGATCGACGCCGGGGTGTGCCGGCCCGGGCAGCTGGTGGCGATGGGCGGCAGTGCCGGCGGTCTGCTGATGGGGGCGGTGACCAACCTGGCGCCGGACCTGTTTGCCGGGGTGGTGGCGCAGGTGCCGTTCGTCGACCCGCTGACCACCATCTTGGACCCGTCGCTCCCGCTGACCGTCATCGAATGGGACGAGTGGGGAAACCCGTTGGACGACAAGGACGTCTACTTCTACATGAAGTCCTACTCGCCCTATGAGAACATCGCCCGACGGCAATACCCCCCGATACTGGCGATGACCTCCCTGAATGACACCCGGGTGTACTACGTCGAGCCGGCGAAGTGGATAGCGGCGCTGCGGCACACCAAGACCGACGCCAACCCGGTGTTGCTGAAAACCGAGATGAACGCCGGCCACGGCGGTATCTCCGGGCGCTACGAACGCTGGAAAGAGATCGCGTTCTCCTACGCCTGGCTGCTGGCGGTTGTCGGCTGCGGGTAACGTCGCGGCCATGAGCCTCGCCGAAATCCCGCTGACCACCCTTGACGGCCGTTCCACCTCGCTGGCCGATTACGCCGACCGCGCGGTGCTGGTGGTCAACGTCGCGTCCAAATGCGGACTCACTCCGCAGTACGGCGCGCTGGAGAAGCTCGCGCAGGACTATGGCGACCGCGGCCTGACCGTGCTGGGTGTGCCCTGTAACCAGTTCATGGGCCAGGAGCCCGGAACGGCCGAGGAGATCCAGACCTTCTGCTCGACCACCTACGGGGTGACCTTTCCGTTGCTGGCCAAGATCGACGTCAACGGTGCGGACCGCCACCCGCTGTATGCCGAGTTGACCAAGACCGCCGACGCCGAGGGCGCCGCCGGTGACGTGCAGTGGAACTTCGAGAAGTTCCTGCTCGCCCCGGGGGCCACCGTGGTCAACCGCTTCCGTCCCACCACGGTGCCGGACGCACCTGGGGTGATCGCCGCCATCGAAGCCGTCCTGCCTGGCTGATGCATACCCGGTCGGAACGCTTCCCCAGCGTGCGGGCGGCGGCGCTGGCCTACCGGTTCCGGGAGAGCCTGTTCGCGCTGCCGTTGGTGATCGTGTTTGGCGGGATGGCGCTCGCCGTCATCACCCGGGTGGCGGATCGCAACATCGGCCCGTCGCCGCGCTTCCTGCTGAAGATGGACAGCGGCGTTGCCACCACACTGCTGTCCACAATCGCCGGCGCGACGATCACCACAGCGGGAGTCATCTTCTCGTTGACCATCGTCAGCCTGCAGCTGGCGAGTTCGCAGCTGTCGCCCCGCGTGATGCGGTGGTTCATCCGGGACCGGCTCAGCCAGGTTGTCATCGGCCTGCTGGTCGCGACGTTCGTGTACTGCGTGCTGAGCCTGCCCGACCTCAACGGATCCTCGCCGGTTCCCGCTCCGCCGCTAACGGTGACGGTCGCGGTGGTGCTGACGATCGCCACCGTCATCACGATCATCGCTCACGTCGATCACCTGGCCCACCGGCTGGAGGTCGGACAGGTGGTGCGCGAGATCGCGGCCGAGGGCTCCATGGTGATCGACGCCGTCGCGGCCGCCGCCGCGCACGAGCAACCGGCCCACGAAGCCGACATGGATGTTCCCCCGGAAGCACTGCGGCTGACCTCGCCCGGCAACGGCTGGGTCAGTCAGGTCAATCCTCAGCGGCTGCTGGCCGCCATCCCGGCGGGCACCACAATCCGGTTGGACACCCGCGTCGGTGCCTACATCCACCTCGGCCAGCCACTGGTCACCATCTGGCCGGTGCCGGCCAATCCGGATCGGGTGCGGGACAAACTGTCTCGGGCCGTCGTCGTCAGTGACAGCCGCACCATGCAGGAAGACGTCGACTTCGCCTTCCGGCAGCTGGTCGATATCGGGCTGCGTGCACTCAGCTCGGCGATCAACGACCCGACCACCGCGGTGGAGGCCACGCTGCGGGTGGGCAGCCTGTTGCGCCGGGTGCTGACGGTACAACCGCGGCCGCGTGCGGTGGCCGGTCCAGATGGGCGAATACTGTTGCGGCCCTGGGATCTCGACCCCAAAGAGTACATCGGGCACGGTTTCGACCAACTTCGCCAGGTTGCGCCCAGTCAGCCCTTGGTGGCGGCGGCGATCCTGCGGGTGCTGCGGATGCTGGTCGCTCACGTCAAGGAATACGGCCGGCCCGAGCACCTGCCCGCCCTGCGGGAGCAGACCGACCTGCTGCTGGAATCGCTGGAGATGACGCCGGGTCTGCATCCCCGTGATCTGGCCCGCCTCAAGGCGATCGCCGCGGACACCACCGATCCGGCCGACCACAGCCGCCGCCGGGCGACTCCGTAGCGCTATCTGACGTCTTCCTCGATGTCACCGACAGGACACCTGCGCTGGTCACACTGATGTGGTGACCGGACAACTGATCGTCTCCGTCTCCGGGATCGGGGCGCACACCCGGGCCGATGCCGAGGACTTCTGCGCGCAACTGGATGCCCGCGGCGTCCCGGTGTCGCTGCTGGTGGCGCCCCGACTGGGGGGCGACTACCGGCTCGACCGCGATCCCGACACCGTCGACTGGCTGACGCAGCGGCGTGCCGACGGTGCGGCGATCGTGCTGCACGGCTTCGACGAGGCCGCCACCAAGAAGCGCCGCGGCGAGTTCGCGACGCTGCCCGCTCACGAGGCCAATCTGCGACTGCTCGGCGCCGACCGCGTACTCGAGCACCTGGGACTACGCACTCGACTGTTCGCCGCGCCCGGCTGGACCGTGTCGCCGGGCACCGTCAGGGCATTGCCGCGCAATGGTTTCCGACTTCTGGCCGGTTTGCACGGCGTCACCGACCTGGTACTGGACCACACCGTGCGGGCCCGGGTGATCGGCGTCGGGGCCGGATTTCTCAGCGCGCCCTGGTGGTGCCGGATGGTGGTGGCCACCAGCGAGCGCATCGCGCGCCGCGACGGCGCGGTGCGGCTGTCGGTAGGTGCGCGACAGCTGAGCAAGCCCGGCGTGACCGAGGCCATGCTGGAGGCGGTGGACACGGCGTTGGGCCACGGTTGCCGGCCGGAGCGCTACCGCTGGCCGCTCGCGCCGGTCGATGTGACCTCGGAGCTGAGCGCCTGAGTCGTTACCCTGGGACGCCATGAGCGGTAAGGCGGACGCTGACGCGATCGTCATCGGGGCGGGTCTGGCCGGCCTGGTGGCGGCCTGTGAACTGGTGGACCGTGGCCAGCGCGTTCTGATCGTCGACCAGGAGAACAGCGCGAACCTGGGCGGACAGGCCTTCTGGTCGTTCGGTGGCCTGTTCTTCGTCGACAGCCCCGAGCAGCGCAGGCTCGGGGTCCGCGACAGTCACGAACTGGCGCTACAGGACTGGTTGGGCACCGCCGGTTTCGACCGGGAGTGCGACCATTGGCCGCGGCAATGGGCGCATGCCTACGTGGACTTCGCCTCGGGTGAGAAGCGCAGCTGGCTGCGGGCCCGCGGGCTGAAAGTCTTTCCGTTGGTGGGCTGGGCCGAGCGCGGCGGTTACGGCGCCATCGGGCACGGCAACTCGGTGCCCCGGTTCCACATCACCTGGGGAACCGGACCGGCGTTGGTGGAGATCTTCGCGGGCCGGCTGCGCGGCCGCTCAAAGGTCCGGTTCGCCTTCCGGCATCAGGTCGACGAGCTGATCGTCGAGGGTGGCCGGGTGACCGGGGTGCGGGGCAGCGTGCTGGAACCCTCGGCCGCCGAACGCGGGGTGGCGTCATCGCGGAACACGGTGGGACAGTTCGAGTTTCGTGCACCTGCGGTACTGGTTACCAGTGGCGGCATCGGCGGCAATCTCGATCTGGTGCGACAGAACTGGCCGGAGCGGATGGGCCGGGTGCCCGCGCAGCTCCTCGCCGGGGTGCCCGCCCACGTCGACGGCCGGATGATCGGGATCACCGAGGCGGCCGGCGGCCGGGTGATCAACCGGGACCGGATGTGGCACTACACCGAGGGCATTACCAACTACGACCCGATCTGGCCGGGCCACGGCATCCGGATCATCCCCGGCCCGTCACCGTTGTGGCTCGACGCCGCCGGTGTGCGGCTGCCCGGGCCGCTCTATCCCGGGTTCGACACTTTGGGCACGCTGGAACACATCGCCCGCTCCGGTCAGGACTACACCTGGTTCGTGCTCAACCGGCGGATCATCGAGAAGGAATTCGCGCTGTCGGGCCAAGAGCAGAATCCCGACCTGACCAGCCGCAGTCTGCGTCAGCTCGCCGCGTCACGAGCCCGGTCCGGGCCGCCCCCGCCGGTGCAGGCGTTCATCGACCGCGGGGTGGATTTCGTGCACGCCTCGTCGCTGCGTGACCTGGTGGCCGCGATGAACGACCTGCCCGACGTGGTGCCGTTGGACTACGCGACGGTCGAGGCCGAGGTCACCGCGCGCGACCGCGAAGTGGCGAACCGATTCAGCAAAGACGGCCAGATCACCGCGATCCGCGGCGCCCGGTCCTACTTGGGTGACCGGATCGGCCGGGTGGTGGCGCCGCACCGGCTGACCGATCCGTCCGCCGGTCCGCTGATCGCGGTCAAGCTGCACATCCTGACCCGGAAGACGTTGGGTGGCTTGGAAACCGACTTGGACTCCCGGGTGCTGGGCGCGAACGGCAAGCCGATCGACGGGCTGTACGCGGCCGGCGAGGTGGCCGGCTTCGGCGGCGGCGGCGTGCACGGCTACCGGGCGCTGGAGGGCACCTTCCTGGGTGGGTGCATCTTCTCCGGCCGGGCTGCCGGCCGGGGCGCCGCCAGCGATATCGCCTGATTTTCTTGGGGCGAGCAGACGCAGAATCGCACGATCGGCTACCCGGGCGTGCGATTCTGCGTCTGCTCGCGGTCAGAAGGTGACGGCGCTCTCCTGAGGCAGTACCTGGAAGTCGGCGCGCCCCATCTCGGCCAGGCGGCCGTGATAGATCCCGCGGGCCTCGGTGGCGATGATGCCCTGGTGGATCGGCACCGCGACCCGCGGCTCCACCGCGCGCAGGTAGTCGACGGCCTCGGAGATCTTCATCCAGGGCGCCGCCGCCGGGGTGGCCAGCACGTCCACTGGTTCACCGGGTACGAACAGCGCGTCGCCGGGATGCATCAACCGGGCCGGATGCGCGTCGTCGCCGATCAGGTAGGAGATGTTGTCGATCATCGGCAGCTCAGGATGGATCACCGCGTGCTGCCCGCCGACCCCGCGCACCCGCAGCGGGCCGACGTCGAAGGCGTCCCCGACGTGCACTGCCTGCCAGGGCGGCCCCAGCTGGGCAGCGGTCTGCGGGTCGGCGTAGAGCGCGGCACCCGGGTTGGCGTCGATCAGGGCCGGCAGCCGCGCAACGTCGGCGTGATCAGGGTGCTGATGAGTGACCAGAATGGCCGCCAGGCCGGTGATGCCCTCGAAGCCGTGCGAGAAGTTGCCGGGGTCGAACAGCACCGCGGTCCCGCCGAAATCGGCGAGCAGGCAGGAATGGCCGAAGTGGGTCAGCTGCATACCTAAAGATTGTGCTCTCCGGCGCCACCGACGGGCATCGGTATTGTTGACCCGACCGATTCCCCCGTCGACAGTAGGGAGCACCCGTGGCCCGGGTGGTTGTGCACGTAATGCCCAAAGCCGAGATCCTTGACCCGCAGGGACAGGCTATCGTCGGAGCGCTTTCTCGGCTCGGACACACCGGAGTTTCGGATGTGCGGCAGGGCAAGCGCTTCGAGCTCGAGGTCGACGGTTCCATCGACGACGCCGCACTGGCCGAGATCGCCGAATCGCTGCTGGCCAACACGGTGATCGAGGACTTCACCGTCAGCCGGGAGACCTCGTGAGCGCCCGGATCGGCGTCATCACCTTCCCCGGCACCCTCGACGACGTCGACGCCGCCCGCGCGGTCCGGTTCGTCGGTGCCGAACCCGTCAGCCTCTGGCACGCCGACGCCGACCTCAAGGGCGTCGACGCCGTGGTGGTGCCCGGCGGCTTCTCCTACGGCGACTATCTGCGCTGCGGTGCCATCGCCCGGTTCGCCCCGGTGATGGGCGAGGTCATCAAGGCCGCCGGTCAAGGCATGCCGGTGCTCGGCATCTGCAACGGCTTCCAGGTGCTGTGCGAGGCCGGCATGCTGCCTGGAGCGCTGACCCGCAACGTCGGGCTGCACTTCGTCTGCCGCGACGTCTGGCTGCGGGTGGCCTCCACCTCGACGGCCTGGACCTCTCGGTTCGACGCCGACGCCGACCTGCTGGTGCCGCTGAAGTCCGGCGAGGGCCGCTACGTGGCCTCCGACGCGGTGCTCGACGAACTCGAGGGCGAAGGCCGGGTGGTGTTCCGCTACCTCGACAACATCAACGGCTCGCTGCGTGACATCGCCGGGGTGAGCTCGGCCAACGGCCGGGTGGTCGGGCTGATGCCGCACCCCGAGCACGCCATCGAGGCCCTGACCGGGCCCAGCGATGACGGGCTGGGGCTGTTCTACTCCGCGCTGGATGCGGTGCTGTCGGTCTGACTCGGCAGTGCTGAGGCACGGTTCTCAGCGTCGGCTGACCACCTGCCTCAGCGCGAACGTGCACCCTTTGAACGGATCTGCGAGCTAAGCACGCATTTGCTGGGGAAACATGCACAACTGTTCACGTACCTGAGCCTCGCCTCCCCGTTTGACGCCCATCGATTATTCGATTTAACTAAGAAAGCTCACATTCCATCGTGAGCGTGACTTAGGCAATATCTGGGGAGGCTTCAGGATGTCCGGTCAGCGGCGGCGCAGCGTCAAGAATCGTCAGGTCCAGGACGGTCGGGCGCCACAGCGTCGCCGCCTCCTGGGCACCGGCAGTGCGGTTGCCGCATTCTTGGCGTTCGGGATGGCGCCGGTGACGGTGGCACCAGCGCAGGCGGATTTCGAGGACCTGTGGGCGCCGATCGTCGATCTGTTCGGTCCGGCGAACCAGGACCTCGCTTTTGATCAGGTCCCTGGCTCTGCCGACTCCTGGGACGGTTCGCTGGGGCCGCTCGGTGAATCGGTGTGGGAGGGGTACTCCGACTTCTACACCACGGTGTACAGCTTGGGGCAGCTGTGGATCACAAGTGACCTCGGGCAGATGGTCAACTCGGTGATCAACCTGCCCACCGAATGGCTGATCGGCCGGGATCTGATCGGCAACGGCCTGGACGACTTCACCGGATCCAACACCTCACTGCTGGGCGGCTTGGGGATCTTCGGTGATCTCGGTGATGGCGGCTTGCTGTTCGGTGACGGCGGCGCGGGCGCAATCGGTGTCGATGGCGGTGCGGGTGGAGCCGGCGGGGATGCCGGCATGTTCGGAAACGGCGGCATCGGTGGTGTGGGTTCCGCCGGCGCCGACGGTGGTGCCGGCGGCAATGGTGGCTGGTTATTCGGTGATGGCGGCGCCGGTGGTGTCGGCGGTGTGGGCGGCGGCAGCGGAGGCGCCGGTGGCGACGCCGCGTATTTCTTCGGCAACGGTGGTGCCGGTGGTGAGGGCGCCGTGGGCGCGGCCGGTGCGCAGGGCCTGACCGGTGGTGCCGGCGGCGACGGCGCTACCGGTGGTAACGGCGGTGTCGGTGGCCGCGCGGGGGTCTTGATCGGTGTCGGTGGGACCGGCGGCAGCGGTGGCGCCGGCGGAATCGGTGGTACCGGCGGGCTCGGTGCCGATGGTTCGGTCGGTAAGGCCGGGGTGGCCGGTATCAACAACGGGGCCGGCGGCAACGGCGGCAACGGTGGTGCCGGTGGTTCCGGTGGCAACGGGGGCAACGGGGGCAACGGCGGTGCACGGGGTTCCGGGGGGCTCTTCGGCGAACGCGGCGATGTCGGCGCCGGCGGCGTCGGCGGCGCCGCCGGTAATGCCGCCGTCGGTGGCAACGGCGGTGCCGGCGGAGATGGCGCCGACGGCCCGTTCGGTGGTGCCGGTGGCAACGGCGGTAACGCCGGAGCCGCCGGTGCTCATGGCGGTGTCGGCGGCCAGGGCGGTCTCAGCGGTGACAACTGGACCCGGGCCGGCAACGGCGCCGACGGGACCACACCGGTGGGCTACGGCAACGGTGGCAACGGCGGCAACGGTGGCGATTCCACGGTCGCCGGACATGCCGGTGGTGCCGGTGGTGCCGGTGGCAAGGCCGGCGTCATCGGGAACGGCGGGCAGGGCGGCTGGGGTGGTAACGGCGGTGCCGATGCGGACGGTGGCGCGGGCGGTGCCGGCGGAACGGGCGGCACTCAGTCCGGTAACGGTGGTGCCGGTGGTGCCGGCGGCAGTACCACCGGCATCGGCGCCGGCGGTGCGGGCGGCCTAGGCGGTGCTGCCGGTGCCAACGGCGACGGTGGTGCCGGTGGTGCCGGCGGCACTGGTACGGACGGCGGAAACGGTGGCGTCGGCGGTCACGGCGGTACACAGACCGGTAATGGCGGCAGCGGTGGGCGCGGTGGTGCCAGCACGGGCGCCGCCGGTGACGGCGGCCTCGGCGGCGCCGGTGGCGCTGCGGGCTCCAGCGGCAACGGCGGCAGTGGCGGTAGCGGTGGCCGCAGCGGCATCGAGGGCGGCAACGGCGGTGCCGGTGGCGCCGGTGGTCATGGCGGCAGCCAAACCGGTAACGGCGGCAACGGCGGTGCCGGTGGCGCCGGCATCGATTCCAGTGGCAACGGCGGCCGGGGCGGTGACGCCGGCGCGAACGGTGACGGCGGCGACGGCGGCAACGGCGGTTCCGGCCTGGCCGGGACGATCGGCGCCACCGGTGACAGTGGCAGCTACAACGGCGGTGACGGCCAAAACGGCCTGGCCGGCGGTAACGGCGGTAACGGTGGCGCCGGTGGGGCCGGCGGTACCCGGTCGGGTGACGGCGGTAACGGTGGCGCCGGTGGCGCCGGTGGGCGTGGCGGCCACGGCGGGGACGGCGCTGCCGGGGCGCTCGGTTCGTTCGCCGACGGCGGTAGCGGTGTCGGCGGCACCGGAGGTTCCGGCGGTGGCGGCGGCGTCGGCGGCGCCGGCGGCAATGGCGGCGCAGCGGGTACCGCGGGCCCGAACGGTGTGGCCGGACACCAGGGCGCTGGTGGCAACGGCGGTGACGGAGGTCGTGCCGGGCTGGCCGGCGATGGCGGTCGCGGCGCAGACGGCACTGCCACTCACGTCGTCGGTGGTCGGGGTGGTCAAGGCGGTGCCGTCACCGCGGCGGGCGGGTCCGGCGGTGCGGCTGGTCAGGGTTCGACCGCGGGCGTTGCCGGTCAAGCCGGCGGCGGGAATACCGACCTGCAAGGCAACGGTGGCGCCGGCGGTAACGGCTACAACGCCGCCGCAGATCCGAGTGCGGCGCCGGGCACCGACGGCGGTGCCGGCGGTGCCGGCGGGGACGCCGGCGCCTACGGTCACGGCGGCCTGGGCGGTAACGGGGGCGCCGGCGCAGCCGGTGCGGACGGATCCAATGGCAACGCGGCCAGCACTGCCGGCGGCACCGGTTCCGTCGGCGGCAAGGGCGGCGACGGCGGTGCCGGCGGCTTGAACGGCGACGGCAGCACCCACGCCGCGCAGGGCAACGGCGGTGCCGGCGGCCAAGGTGGCGCTGGTGGTGACGGATATCGCGGTGCCGACGGTGTCATCGGTGTCAACGCCGGTCGAGGTGAAGACGGCGGCGTCGGCGGAAATGGTGGCGCCGGCGGTGTCGGGGGCAGCGGGACGGTAACCGGTGCGCACGGGGCCGGCGGTATCGGCGGCAACGGCGGTACCGGTGGTAACGGTGGTGCCGGCATTGCGGGCACCACCGGTGATGCCGCAGACCCGACCGGTGGAGTCGGCGGTGCCGGTGGCAACGGCGGCGACGGCGGCAAGGCCGGGCTCGGCGGCGACAGTGGCAACGGTCAGCGGGCGTCCGACGGCACCATGGGCAATGGTGGCAATGGTGGTGTTGGTGGTGCTGGTGGTGCTGGTTATGACCCGACGCAGGACGCGTTGGCGGGGGCTGGGGTCTCCGGTGGCGCTGGCGGCAATGGTGGTGCTGGTGGTGTCGGGGGTAGTGGTGCGGTAGCGGGCAACCACGGCTCTGGTGGTGTGGGTGGTGCTGGTGGCTCGGGCACTGCCGGCATTGATGGCAACACCGGTGCTGCGGGCACCGCGGGGTCGACGACCGGTGGGGTCGGCGGCAATGGCGGTGTCGGTGGTAATGCTGGCCGCGGTGGCCTGGGTGGCGATTCCGGTGGTGGTCAAACTGCTGCCGACGGTGCTAACGGTCATGCCGGTCGTGGCGGCAATGGTGGTGCTGGTGGCATCGGTTATGACGCGGCCACTGACTCGGGCGCGGCTGCGGGTGCCGATGGCGGCAACGGTGGCGTCGGCGGTAACGCCGGACTGGGCGGCCTTGAGGTTGATGGGATCAACCGGGCGCTGTCGGGTGCGGCCGGTGCCGGCGGCAACGGTGGTGCTGGTGCGGCCGGTGCGGCCGGTGTCGTGGGTGCTCCCAGCGATGTCGACGGTGGTGCCGGTGGTGCCGGCGGTGCCGGTGGCAATGGTGGTCTCGGTGGGTATGAGGTTGATGGGTCGACCCGTGCTGCGACCGGTAATGGTGGCAATGGTGGTGTTGGTGGTGCTGGTGGTGCTGGTTATGACCCGACGCAGGACATCTTGGCGGGGGCTGGGGTCTCCGGTGGCGCTGGCGGCAATGGTGGTGCTGGTGGTGTCGGGGGTAGTGGTGCGGTAGCGGGCAACCACGGCTCTGGTGGCGTGGGTGGTGCTGGTGGTTCGGGCACTGCCGGCGCTGATGGTGTTGTGGGCACGGCGGGCACTGCGGGGTCGACGACCGGTGGGGTCGGCGGCAATGGTGGCGTCGGTGGTGACGCTGGCAAGGGTGGCCTGGGTGGCGATTCCGGTGGTGGTCAAACTGCTGCCAATGGTGCTAACGGTCATGCCGGTCGTGGTGGCAATGGTGGTGCTGGTGGCATCGGTTATGACGCGGCCACGGACCCGAATGCGGTGGCCGGTGCCGATGGTGGCAATGGCGGTGTCGGTGGTAACGCCGGTGTGGGTGGTCTCGAGGTTGATGGGATTAACCGGGCGGTGTCGGGTGCGGCCGGTGTCGGTGGCAACGGCGGCGGTGGTGGCACCGGCGCGGCCGGCAACGCTGGCAGTGCCGGGTCTGTCGATGGCACCGGTGGTGGCACCGGGGGCAAGGGCGGCAACGGCGGTCTGGGTGGGCTAGAGACCGACACGACGACCCGCGCCGCCACCGGTAATGGTGGCAATGGTGGTGTTGGTGGTGTCGGTGGTGCTGGTTATGACCCGACGCAGGACGCGTTGGCGGGGGCTGGGGTCTCCGGTGGCGCTGGCGGCAATGGTGGTGCTGGTGGTGTCGGGGGTAGTGGTGCGGTAGCGGGCAACCACGGCTCTGGTGGTGTGGGTGGTGCCGGTGGTTCGGGCACTGCCGGTGCTGATGGCAATACCGGTGCTGCGGGCACTGCGGGGTCGACGACCGGTGGGGTCGGCGGCAATGGCGGTGACGGTGGTAATGCTGGCCGCGGTGGCCTGGGTGGCGATTCCGGTGGTGGTCAAACTGCTGCCAATGGTGCTAACGGTCATGCCGGTCGTGGCGGCAATGGTGGTGCTGGTGGCATCGGTTATGACGCGGCCACGGATCCCAATGCGGTGGCCGGTGCCGATGGTGGCAATGGTGGTCTCGGTGGTAACGCCGGTGTGGGTGGTCTCGAGGTTGATGGGATTAACCGGGCGGTGTCGGGTGCGGCCGGTGCGGGAGGCAACGGTGGTGGCGGCGCCGCCGGCGCGGCCGGCAACGCTGGCAGTGCCGGGTCTGTCGATGGCACCGGTGGTGGTGCTGGCGGCAAGGGCGGCAATGGTGGCCTCGGTGGTCTCCAGGTAGATGGGACGACCCGCGCCGTCGACGGCAATGGTGGCGCTGGTGGCGCTGGTGGCGATGGCGGTGCCGGTTATCAGGGTGCTGCGGGTGTTGACGGTGTCAATTCCGGTGCCGGCGGCCTCGGTGGCAGCGGTGGCCAAGGCGGTATTGGCGGTGCCGGTGGCACCGGAGCCAACGGTGGTGCCGGTGGGACCGGCGGCCGGGGTGGCGCGGGCGCCGCGGGTGGTGCCGGCTGGACCGGTGCGGACGGTGTGATCACCGCCAACGCCGGGAACGGCCAAGACGGTGGCGACGGTGGCGCCGGTGGTCAGGGCGGTAACGGTGGGCAGGGCGGTGCCGGCGGTCTCAGCCTGGGCGGCGGCGCCAACGGCGGCAACGGCAATGGTGGAGCCGGCGGTGCCGGCGGCAACGCCGGCGCGGCGGGCAACGGTGGTGCCGGCGCGGCCGGTACTGCGGCCATTACCGACGGTGGCGCCGGCGGCAACGGTGGTGACGTCGGCCTCGCCGGTGCGGGCGGTAATGGTGGCGCGGCCGGCGTCGGCGGCACCGGTGGCACTGTCGGCACGGACGGTGGTCAGGGCAGCTCGGTGACCAGCGGTGGTAACGGCGGCCGGGGTGGCGACGGTTACAGCCCGAGCAGCACGGCCCAGACCGCCGGGGCTGGCGGAGCGGGCGGCAACGGCGGCGACCACGGCAACGGCGGCGCCGGCGGTAACGGCGGTAACGGCGCGGCCGGTATCAACGGCACCACCGTGGGTGTCTCGGGTACCAACGGCACCTCCGGCGGCGTTGGTGGCGCCGGCGGCACGGGTGGCTTGGGTGGCGCCTTAGCCGGTAATGGTGGTGCCGGTGGCAAGGGTGGTACAGGAGGCCAGGGCGGCAACGGCGGTGCCGGGATCGACGGGGACGCCGGTTCGTTCGACAACAGCGGAGACGGGGCCGGCGGTAACGGTGGGTCCGGTGGCAACGGTGCTTCCGGTGGGCTCGGCGGCGCCGGCGGGGCCGGTGGCGCCGCCCAGGCGGCCGGGTTCACCGCAGGCGCCAACGGTTCGGGCGGCGCCGGCGGTGCTGGTGGAGATGCCGGTGCCGGCGGCAACGGTGGTGCCGGCGCGGACGGAACCGCTGCCCACCTGGACGGCGGTAACGGTGGGTCCGGTGGCAACGTTGGTACGGCCGGTAGCGGTGCTGCCGGTGGTGCCGCGGGTGGCGCCGGAGCCAACAGCGGGGCGCACGGCGGCGACGGTGACACGCCCGGCGGCGTGTTCGGCAGTGGCGGTAAGGGTGGTGACGGCTACACGTCGACGACGGCAGGTGCGGCCGGTGGCAACGGTGGCAACGGCGGTAACGGCGGCGACCACGGCAACGGCGGGGCCGGCGGTAACGGTGGCAACGGTGCGGCCGGCGGGGCGGGTACCGATGCGACTGCGGCCGGCGGTTCGGGTACCACGGGTCTGACCGGCGGTGCCGGCGGCGCGGGCGGCACGGGCGGTCTGGGCGGCTCGATCGCCGGCAACGGCGGTAACGGTGGCGCCGGCGGTGCGGGCGGCATCGGTGGCGTCGGTGGATCCGGAATGGCCGGCGCGAACGCCACCGGCGACGGGGTGAACGGGCAGGCCGGCGGTGACGGCGGCGCCGGTGGAACCGGTGGCGTCGGTGGCGTCGGGGGCGTCGGGGGCACTGCTGCGCACGGCACCGCGGGTAATCAGGGTGTTGGCGGGGCCGGCGGTAACGGTGGCACGGGCGGTACTCCTGGCGATGGCGGCGACGGCTCCAATGCCATCACTGCCGGCGGCAAGGGCGGGGACGGCGGCGGCGGCGGGGACGCCGGCCTGGGCGGTGCCGGCGGCCAGGGTGGCGCCGGCTCGACGCAGGGCGCCGACGGTAACACCGGAGCGATGCACTCCGGCGCGGCCGGCAACGGCGGTGACGGCGGCAACGGCGCGGCCGCCACCACTGTCAACGGCACCGGCGGGGCCGGCGGCAAGGGTGGCGACGGCGGCAACATCGGTAACGGTGGAAACGGCGGGGCTGGTGGCAAGGGCGGCGCCGGCAGCGGCGGGGTCAACCCGGGCACCGGTGGGTCGAGCCCGAACGCGGGCGGCGGCAGCGGCGGCTCCTCTGCCGGCAGCACGGTGGCGACCGGAACGCAGAACGGTGGGCCCGGTGGTCCCGGCACCGACGGCAATAACGCCAACAATGGTGGGCTGCAGCAAAACGGCGGCACCGGTGGTACCGGCGGCAAGGCGCAGGTCGGTGCCGGCACCTCCAACGGTGGTGTCGGCGGCGCCGGTGGAGCCGGCGGTGTAGGCGCCAAGGGCGGCAATGGCGGTACCGGCGGTTATGCCTACTGCGGTGTTGTCGGGGCGCACTGCAACGGCGGCACTGGCGGCCAAGGTGGGACCGGCGGTGTCGGGGTTTCCGGCAGTACCGGCGGCCAAGGTGGCGCCGGCGGGGCCGGCGGGGCCGGCGGGTCGATCTCTGGGGTCGGCGGCAACGGTGGCACTGGTGGTCAGGGTGGCATCGGCGGGGCCGGCAGTACGGCCGGCAGCGGCGGCAATGGAGGCACCGGTGGGGAAGGCCACAGCAACTGGAGCGGTGGTACCGCCCGCGGCGGCGACGGTGGCACCGGTGGCACCGGTGGGACCGGCGGCACTGGCGGGACCGGCGGGACTGGTGGTCAGGGTGGTGCGGCTGGTGCCGCCGGTGGCAGTGGTGTGACCGGCCAGGCCGGTGACGGCGGCAAGGGCGGCGAGGGTGGCACTGGTGGCACCGGTGGGACCGGCGGCAATGGCGGTGGCCGCGGGGCGACCAACGACAACAACGGCAACGGTGGCGCCAAGGGAGTCGGTGGCGACGGTGGCGACGGCGGCGCCGGCGGTACGGGCGGGGCCGCAGGCACTGGTGGGGGCGGCAGCGCCGGTGGGACCGGCGACACCGGCAACCAAGGCAGCAAGGGCAATGACGGCGCCAACGGTTAGCCGTACTGATCATGGACGTTAGGTACGGCGTGGCGTAGTGACATGACGAAGACCTCCGAGTGACGTGCGAGCTGCTGAAGAACGCACTACTCACTCCGGAGGTCTTCGTGTCCCACCGTAATGCCCCCTTGTCAGAAACTGGGCGTCTGCGCTTGGCCCGTTGCATCGTCGAGGACGGCTGGTCGCTGCGCCGAGCTGCCGAATGATTCCTCACCACCGCCCACAGATGGGCGCAGCGCTACCGCGAGGGAGGGCCGGCTGCAATGGCCGATCGCAGCTCACGCCCGCACCGCAGCCCCAATCAGACCCCGATGCGCAGGCAGCGGCGCATCATCAAGGTCCGGGTACTGCGTCGGTGGGGACCTGCACGCATCGCCTACCTACTGGGCCTGAACGTCTCAACGGTGCACAACGTTCTGCGGCGCTACAGGCTAGCGCGGCTGCAGTGGTTGGACCGCCCCACTGGGCGCGTCATCCGCCACATGAACTCCGCTCAGGACTACGCAACTCGCTCGCCGACAAAAGCTTCTTGCACACCGCCATCGACGCCCATTCCCGACTGGTCTACTCCGGGATCCTCGCCGACGGACCGCAAACAGAACTCCACGGACTTCTGGACCCGAGCCAACGCCTGGTTCTTGCACTGCGGCTTTCGGATGCGAAATGTCTTGACAGACAACGGCGCCTGCTACCGCTCACACAACTTTCGCGATTCCCCCACCGCACCCTGGCCGATCAATGGGCCTACGCCCGGCTCTACGGGCCCTACACGCCCAGCGCCACCGCGGCCTCCGCCGTGTAGCACAGGAACGTACATGTCTCCTGCAGGTAGAGCTGCACGTTCTCGGCATCGTGCGACAGGTAGCCGATCGACACGTCGGTCCCCAGTCGCAGGTCGAAATCACCGCCGCGGGTGGTCAGTACGAACGCGCCGTCGATGGCCGGTGCCCAGATGATGTCGCCGGTCACCAACCGGCGCAGGTGCTCCAGGATCGGATAGCCGTGATCGGAGGTCTCGGCGACCTTGGTGTAGGCGTCCGCGGACAACAGCACCGAGTACGGGCCGTCTACCCCGGCCAGCCGCAGCGCCGACAGCGCCTGGCTGATCACGTCGGGGATGCCGCGCGGATCCTCCGGCAGCGTCAGTTCCGGGTTCGAGCTGGCGCTGCGAATGCCCTCCACCGCGGCGCCCGGGTAGCCACCGAAGATGATCCGATCCTCGGCGAACGCCAGCTTCTTGGCCGCGGCCTTCACCGGGTCCCAGTCGGGATCTTGCGAGCCCCGCTCGACATCATCAATCTCGTCACGCGACAGGGTGAATGGAACGCGCAGGCGCACCAGCGGTTTGCTGTCGCGCAGATGCGCTTCGACGCCGTCGGCCGGGGCGCTGATGCCGGTCAGCCGTCCGGTGCCCACGGCGGCCGCGGTCGGGCCAGCCGGCTCGCTGACGTCGACCACGAGGCGCCCGGCGATGTGCCGCTTGAAGGTCCGGGCCGCCTCCTGCTCGATGTCGGCCCAGGCCGCTTCGGTGACCGGGGCCAGATCGCGATACAGGTTGTTCATTGCGAGATTCCTTTCAGGCTGCCGATGTTCAGTGAGCCCTCACCGGTGGGTGCGGTGGAGGCGGCGGGCTCGGCGGGGGCCGGTGTCGCTGAGCCGGGAAGCGGTGGTGGATCGCCGAGGAAGTCCGCCGACGGGGCGAAGAACAGGCCGCCGGTCAGGGCGGTGGAGAAGTCCAGGATGCGGTCGGTGACGCCGGGTGGGTCGCCGAGGAACATGTTGCGCAGCATGCGTTCGGTCACCGTCGGGGTGCGGGAGTAGCCGATGTAGTAGGTGCCGTGGTCGCCGGAGTTGGCGGTGCCGAAGGGCATGTTGGCGCGCACGATGTCGAGTTCGTTGCCGTCGTCGTCGGTGATGACGTTGAGTTTGATGTGAGCGTTGGCGGGTTTGTCGGCGTCGGGGAATTCGATGTCGTCGGCTTTGGTGCGCCCGATCACGCGTTCTTGGTCGTCGACGGCCAGGGCGTCCCAGGCGGTCATGTCGTGCAGGTATTTCTGGATGTGCACATACGACCCGCCGGCGAAGTCGGGGTCTTCGTCACCGACCGCGGTGACACTGACGGCGTCGTTGCCGGTGGGGTTTTCGGTGCCGTCGACGAAGCCGAGCAGATCCCGATTGTCGAAGAAGCGGAAGCCATGGACTTCGTCGACGACGGTGACCGCGCCGCGCAGGGTCCGCAGGATGCGTCGGGCCAACTCGAAGCAGACGTCCATGGTCTCGCCACGGATATGGAACAGCACATCGCCGTGGGT
Source organism: Mycobacterium sp. SVM_VP21 (assembly GCA_024758765.1). NCBI lineage: Bacteria > Bacillati > Actinomycetota > Actinomycetes > Mycobacteriales > Mycobacteriaceae > Mycobacterium > Mycobacterium cavoris. The sequence goes on along the minus strand of CP101406.1, from coordinate 899,024 downwards.
GGCCGGGGCGGTGTGGCGGGGACCGACCAACTCGATGAACGGATGCAGTTCGGCGGGACGGGGTCCGGTGAACAAGCGGTCCCAGGAATCCGAGCCGATCGAGGTCACCAGCGACAACTGTTTGCTCGGGTCACGGAAATTGATCGCCGAGGCCATATCCGCAAGATCCGGCAGGGCGTCATGCACCTGCGCCTCACCACCTTCATCGATGGTGACGACCAAGAAAATGGCCGCGCAGGTCAGGGGAGCGGTGACGGGCTGAACGGACGGCACGCTATCGACCCTAACGCCCCCATCGGCGTCCGGATGCGAAAGACTTAACCCCATGGCGGCCACCGCAACCGGACTATGCGAGTTCATCGACGCCTCACCGTCGCCGTTTCACACCTGCGCCACGGTGGCCGAACGGCTGCGGGCCGCCGGCTACACCGAGGTCGCGGAGACCGAGCGCTGGCCACAGACGCCCGGGAAGTACTTCACCGTCCGGGCCGGTTCACTGATCGCCTGGGACGGCGGCCGGGCGAACCCGGCCACCCCGTTCCGGATCATCGGCGCGCATACCGACAGCCCGAACCTGCGGGTCAAACAGCATCCCGCCCGCGAGGTCGCCGGTTGGCAGCTGGTGGCGCTGGAGCCCTACGGCGGCGCCTGGCTGAACTCCTGGCTGGACCGCGACCTGGGGATCAGCGGGCGGCTGTCGGTGCGCGACGGGTCCCAGCACCTGGTCCGTATCGACGAGCCGATCCTGCGGGTGCCGCAGCTGGCCATCCACCTGGCCGACGACCGCTCCGCGGTCAAGCTGGATCCGCAGCGCCACGTCAACGCGGTCTGGGGAGATGGCCGGTCTCCGGACTTCCTCGGCTACGTGGCGCAGCGCGCCGGTGTGGAACCCCGCGACGTGCTGGGATTCGACCTGATGACCCACGACCTGGCGCCGGCGGCGGTGACCGGGCTGGGCCGCGACTTCGTCAGCGCGCCGCGGCTGGACAACCAGGCCAGCTGCTACGCCGGACTGGAAGCTCTGCTCGGCGCGAAGCCCAGCGGCCACCTGCCGGTGCTGGTGCTGTTCGACCACGAGGAGGTCGGGTCCACGTCGGATCACGGCGCCCAGTCCGATCTGTTGCGAGGCGTTCTGGAGCGGATCACGCTGGCCGCCGGCGGCGACCGTGAGGACTTCCTGCGCCGGTTGACCGCATCCACGATGGCCTCAGCGGACATGGCGCACGCCACCCACCCGAACTATCCGGACCGGCACGAACCGGGCCATCAGATCGTGGTCAACGGCGGCCCGGTGCTCAAGGTGCAGCCCAACCTGCGCTATGCCACCGACGGCCGCACTGCCGCCACCTTCGCGCTGGCCTGCGAGGCGGCGGGGGTGGCACTGCAGCGCTACGAGCATCGGGCCGACCTGCCCTGCGGATCGACCATCGGCCCGATGAGCGCCGCACGCACCGGGATCCCCACCGTTGACGTGGGCGCTCCGCAGCTGGCCATGCATTCGGCACGGGAACTGATGGGTGCACGCGACGTGGCCTCCTACGCGGCGGCCCTGACGGCATTCCTGGCGCCGGATTGAGCGATTTCGGCGCGATTGGTCCCGCTGAGCGGGCGCAATCGCGCCGAAATCGGTGCCATAGACTGTGCCCGTGACGCCCCCGACCACGCTGGACACCGTCGAACACGCCTCCGCAACGCCCGAGCACCCGCAACCGTTCGCCGAGTTGGGTCTCAAGGACGACGAGTACCAGCGCATCCGCGACATCCTGGGCCGCCGCCCGACCGACGCCGAGCTGGCCATGTACTCGGTGATGTGGAGCGAGCACTGCTCTTACAAGTCCTCCAAGGTGCACCTGCGCTACTTCGGTGAGACCACCACCGACGAGATGCGTAAGGCCATGCTGGCCGGCATCGGCGAGAACGCCGGCGTCGTCGACATCGGCGACGGCTGGGCGGTCACCTTCAAGGTGGAGTCGCACAATCACCCGTCCTACGTCGAGCCCTACCAGGGTGCGGCCACCGGAGTGGGCGGTATCGTGCGCGACATCATGGCGATGGGCGCCCGCCCGGTCGCGGTGATGGACCAGCTGCGGTTCGGCGCCGCCGACGCCCCCGACACCCGCCGGGTGCTCGACGGGGTGGTGCGCGGCATCGGCGGTTACGGCAACTCCCTGGGGCTGCCCAACATCGGCGGCGAAACCATCTTCGACCCGTGCTACGCGGGCAACCCCCTGGTCAACGCCCTGTGCGTCGGCGTTCTCAAGAAGGAAGACCTGCACCTGGCGTTCGCCTCCGGTGCCGGCAACAAGATCATCCTGTTCGGCGCGCGCACCGGGCTGGACGGCATCGGTGGGGTGTCGGTGCTGGCCTCGGACACCTTCGGCGGCGACGAGAGCGGCGCCGGCCGCAAGAAGCTTCCATCGGTTCAGGTCGGCGACCCGTTCACCGAGAAGGTGCTCATCGAGTGCTGCCTGGAGCTGTATGCCGCCAAGTTGGTGGTCGGCATCCAGGATCTTGGCGGTGCCGGACTGTCTTGCGCCACTTCTGAATTGGCGTCTGCCGGTGATGGCGGCATGGCGATTCAACTGGACAAGGTGCCGCTGCGCGCAGCGAACATGAGCCCGGCCGAGGTGCTGTCCAGCGAGTCGCAGGAACGTATGTGCGCCGTGGTCGCCCCGGAGAACGTGGACGCCTTCATGGCGGTCTGCGCCAAGTGGGACGTGCTGGCCACCGTGATCGGTGAGGTGACCGAGGGCGACCGGCTGCAGATCACCTGGCACGGGCAGACCGTCGTCGACGTGCCGCCGCGCACCGTGGCCCACGAAGGCCCGATCTATCAGCGCCCGGTCGCGCGGCCCGACACTCAGGATGCGCTCAACGCCGACCGCTCGGACAAGCTGCCGCGGCCGGCCACCGGGGAGGAGCTGCGCGCGACTTTGCTTGCGCTGCTGGGCAGCCCGCACCTGTGCAGTCGGGCGTTCATCACCGAACAGTACGACCGCTACGTGCGCGGCAACACCGTGCTGGCCGAGCACGCCGACGGCGGGATGCTGCGCATTGATGAGGCCTCCGGGCGCGGGATCACGATCTCCACCGACGCGTCCGGTCGCTACACCAAGCTCGACCCCTACACCGGGGCGCAGCTGGCGCTGGCCGAGGCGTACCGCAACGTGGCCGTCACCGGCGCCACACCGATCGCCGTCACCAATTGTCTGAACTTCGGTTCTCCGGAAGACCCCGGGGTGATGTGGCAGTTCGCCGAGGCCGTTCGCGGTCTGGCCGACGGCTGTGCGGCACTCGGGATTCCGGTGACTGGCGGCAACGTCAGCTTCTACAACCAGACCGGCGCCACGCCGATCCACCCCACCCCCGTCGTCGGGGTGCTCGGGGTCATCGACGATGTCGACCGCCGTATTCCGACGGCGTTCGGTGTCGAACCGGGCGAGACGCTGATCCTGCTCGGCGACACCCGCGACGAGTTCGACGGGTCCATCTGGGCGCAGGTGACCGGTGATCATCTGGGCGGACTGCCGCCGAAGGTCGATCTGGCACGCGAGCAGCTGCTGGCCGAGGTGCTGAGCGCGGCATCGCGCGACGGCCTGGTATCGGCTGCCCACGACTTGAGCGAGGGCGGGCTGATCCAAGCCGTGGTCGAGTCGTCGATCGCCGGTGAAACCGGTTGCCGCATCTTGCTTCCCGAAGATGCCGATCCGTTTGTCTTCCTGTTCTCCGAGTCGGCAGGCAGGGCCCTGGTGGCGGTGCCGCGCACCGAGGAGAGTCGATTGCGCTCCATGTGCGAGGCGCGTGGCCTGCCGGCCACCCGTGTCGGCGTGGTGGACCAGGCCTCACAGGCGATAGAGGTCCAGGGCCAGTTCAGCGTGTCGCTGACCGAACTGCGCAGCATCTCCGAAGCGGTGCTGCCGGGGCTGTTCGGATAGTCCGACCAGGATGCAGGCGCCGGCGAAACACCCGCTGCTGGTGTGGGCATGGAGCCTGCTGCGCCTGAAGTTCGTCGGGGTCGCGTTCGGCGCGCTGTTCTTCTGCCTGTCGCTGACCCCGTCGCTGTTGCCCCGCGACTGGGTGTTCCAGGGGCTGATCGGCGGGATCAACGCCGCCTTCGGCTATGGGCTGGGGGTGCTGATCGGGGCAACGGTGGAGCGGTTCGTGCTGCGCGGCGCCAGCTGGTGGCCGCCACCGCGCCCAGTCTTGTTTGCGCTCAAGGCAACCGTGGTGGCGGCGGCCCCGGCGGCGTGTGTTGTGATGCTGATTCCGGCGGCCGGTTGGCAGCGTCAGGTCTCCGAACTGCTGGGCATCGAAGGCCCGGCAACACTGGGCTACCTGCGCACCCTCGGCGTGGCCATCGGGGTGGCGGCGGCGCTGGTGGCGACGGTGCGGGTGTTGATCGACGCCAGTCGGCTGCTGGCGCGGGCGCTGATCCGGCGTTGGCACCTGCACAGCGAGGTCGCCATGTTCATCGGCAGCGCGATCGTCGTCGTGCTGCTGACCACCTTGATCAACGGCGTGCTGATCCGCGGTTTCTTCGCCGGCGCCAGCGCGGTGTTCCAGCCCGAGGACAGCGCCACTGTGGCCGGGACGATCCAGCCGCTGCAACCGGAGCGATCCGGCAGCCCCGAGTCGTTGGCGCCCTGGGCCACCCTGGGCAGTCAGGGCCGCAGCTTCGTCGCCGGGGGACTGCACGCTGCCGAGCTCACCCGGATCAATGGACGGCCCGCCCGTGAACCCATCCGGGTGTATGCCGGGCTGCACAGTGCCGGCGACGACGAGGGGCGAATGCAGCTGCTGCTCGACGAACTGGATCGCACCCACGCCTTCGATCGCCAGGTGTTGGTCGTGGTGCCTACCACCGGCACCGGGTGGGTCGACCCGGCCGCGGCCGATGCGCTGGAGATGCTCCACAACGGCGACACCGCCATCGTCGGCGTGCAGTACTCCTACCTGCCGAGCTGGATCTCCTTCCTGGCCGACCAACGTAAATCGATGGATTCCGGGCGGTTGCTGGTGCGCACCATCGCGCAGCGGTGGCGAGGCCTGCCCGTGGAGCATCGTCCCAAGCTGGTGCTCTACGGCGAGAGCCTGGGAGCGATGGCCGGGCAAGCCGCGTTCGACTGGCTGCCCGATATCGCCGACATGGGCTACGAGTCCGTGCTGTGGGTGGGGCCACCGCAGGCCAGCCCGCTCTGGCATGCACTGCTGGTGCGCCGCGACCCCGGCAGCACCGCCGTGTTGCCGCGCTACGACAACGGCCGCACCGTGCGGTTCGCCCAGGGCACCCTGCCGGTCGAGATCGCCCGGATCGCCGCGCCGCCGTGGCACGGCACCCGGGTGCTGTTCCTGCAGCACGCTTCCGACCCGGTGGTGTGGTGGTCCCCGGATCTGCTGTTCGCGCGGCCCGACTGGCTGACCGAAGCGCCCGGACCCGACCGCACCGCCTCCATGCGCTGGTACCCGGTGGTGACGTTCTGGCAGGTGAGCGCGGACCTGTTCCACGGTGAGCAGATGCCCGCCGGGCACGGCCACAACTACGCGGACACGATTCTGGACGCACTCGTGGCGGTGCTGCCACCTGACGGCTGGACACCGGCCGACACCGAGCGGATCCGCGCATCATTGCAACGCCGTTGAACGTCATGAAGTAGAGGAGCGGACCTCAATCAGCGCGCACCGTCACAACGTTCAGCGTTCGTAGGTTCCGGTGAGTCGGCCGCGGGCGATGACGTGGCCGTGCATTGCAGCTCGTGTGCTGGCGATGGTGGCGGTGGCGTCGAGCCCGATCGTTCGGTTGAGGGCGAACAGTTGGAAGACGTAACGGTGGGGGCCATGGCCCGGAATGGGGCGCGGGCCCGCGTATCCGCGTCGATTGAAGGAACCTTTGCCGAAAACCAGGGGCGGTGATTCCGTACGTCCGTCAGGTTCGAGGTTCAGGGCGCCTTCTCTGAGTGTGTGAATGTGCGGGCTGATGCCGGTCACAAGCAAATGGGTTACCGGTCGTGGGAGTGGGGCATCGGGATCTTCGACGACGAGGACGAGTTCAGCGGTTGTCTCGGGTACTCCAGACCAGCTGAGAGGTGGGGATATGTTGTCGCCCAGCCCTTTTCCTGCGTAACGTCGAGGTATCCGATCCCCGTCATTGAACGCAGGGCTGGTGACGGTGAGGATCTCCGGGGAATTGGCGACCGCGTGCTGGTGCCAGGCGATCTTGTCTTCGCCGGCTCGAACAGGTCGCAGCAGTCGGCCGATGCGGGCGGTCATGATGCATCCGAGCCGCTGGTTGGGGTGAGAGCCGGGCGGCGATAGATCCATGGCCGTTGCAGCTGGTCCTTGCGGCGGAAGTCGTCGATGCGATCGCGCAGCGTCAGGGTCTGCCCGATGGCATCGAGTCCGCTGAGCAACTGATTTCGCGCTCGATCGTCGATGGTGAAAGCGTGCACGGGACCATCCGTCGCGTTGACCTGGCACGCGTTGAGGTCGATGGTGACGCGGGGTTCTCGGGCGGACTGAAAGATCTCGGTGACGAGTTGTCGATGCACCTCGGGTGGCACTGAGAGCGGCAGAATTCCGTTGCGAATGCAGTTGGTTTCGAAGATGGACGCAAACCCCAGCGCGATGACGGCGCGAAATCCTGCGTCCCGCAGGGCCCAGACGGCGGTCTCACGGGAGCTTCCGCAGCCGAAGTTGTCCCCGGCGACAAGGACGCCGGCGTGATCGTAGGGGCTTTGGTTCAAGACGAAATCGGGATCGGGTTGACCGTCGGATGTGGTCCGCCAGTCCATGAAAAGGGCGTCCTTGAAGCCGTGTTTGGACAGCTCTTTGGGTTTGAAATGGCTGGGGCTCAGTGCATCGGTATCGATGTTGTTGCGCAGTAGGGGCGCGGCGATGGCGGTGACTCGGGTAAACGGTTTCATGATTTCAGGCCTGTCGAGGATCGTTGATGTGGCCCGCGATGGCTGAGGCGGCAACGGTGGCCGGGCTGGCCAAGTGGGTCCGCACGCCGGGGCCCTGTCGATTTTCGAAGTTGCGGTTGGTGGAACTGATCACCCGAGATTCAGGCGCAAAAGTGTCGCCTCCGGCGTAAAAGCAAAGACCGCATCCTGATTCGCGCCATTGAAAGCCGGCATCGCGGAAGATCTGGTCGATGCCTTCGGCTTCGGCGGCTCGCCGGACAGGTGTGGAGCCGGGCACACAGATGGCGGTGACGCCGTCGGCGACGTGGTGTCCGTCGAGGATGGCGGCCGCGGCGCGCAGGTCGCTGAGCCGGGCGTTGGTGCACGATCCGATGAAGGCGGCATCGATGGGCAGTTCCCGCAGCACTGTTCCGGGGGTCAGTCCCATGTAGTCCAACGCGTGTTGCACGGTGGCGGCATCCGATGTGGTGCTGGGGTCGGGGACCACGCCATCGATCCCGATCGCATGTTGCGGACTGGTGCCCCAGGTGACCTGCGGTGCGAGGGCCGCCGTGTCGATCTCGACGGTGCGGTCATAGGTGGCGCCGGGATCAGTGCGCAGATTCATCCAGGCGTCGACCGCGAGATCCCAGTCGGGGCCCGTCGGCGCGTACGGCCTACCTCGCAGGTATTCGATGGTGGTGGCGTCGGGTGCGACCAGACCGGTGCGGGCGCCCGCCTCGAAGGCCATGTTGCACAACGTCAGTCGTCCTTCGACACCCGTTTCGTCGACGGCGGGCCCGCTGAACTCCACCGCGTAGCCCGCCGCTCCGGCAGCACCGATCGCGGCTATCAGGGCCAGCACCATGTCTTTGGCATAGACGCCGGCGCCGGGTGTGCCGAGTAGCCGGACGTTCATCGTCTTAGGCCGGGGTACGGCCAGGGTTTGGGTGGCCAGGGCATGTTCGCATTCGGTGATGCCCACGCCCCAGGCCAGCGCTCCCACGGCCCCGAGGGTCGGCGTATGGGAGTCGGCGCAGATCATGGTTGCTCCGGGTAACGCGATGCCCTGCTCAGGGAATACAACGTGCGAGATGCCTTGGCGTTCATCGCCGATGTCGAACAGGGTGATGTTGTTCCGTTGGGCTTCGGCGCGGAAGGCATTGATGAACATCGACCCCATCGGGATGGGGGTGGAGGAGTTCCGACCGGGCCGGGTGTCGACGACGTGGTCCATGGTGCCGAACACCAGCGACGGGTCGAAGACGCGGTGCCCCTCATCGCGCAGTGACCGCAGTGATATCCCGCCGCTGCGGTCGTGCAGCAGAATACGGTCGATGTGAATCAGCGAGGTCTGGTCGGAAAGTTCGTCGATGACATGCAGATCCCAGATCTTGTCGATGATGGTGCGTGCGGCAGTGGTAGTCATGCCAGGTACTTCCGTTCCAGTTCTTCGATTTCGCGCATCCCCGTCAGGTCGTGCGCTTCGCGGAACGGCATGAACAGGTCGAGCAGATTGGCGGTTCCGTCGTCGGCGCGCAGGCGTTGCAGTGCGGTGCGCATGCCGCCCAGGGCTGCCATCGCCATCACCCCGGGCAGGCTGACGCGGGCGACGCCGAGATCCTGCAGTTCGGTGAAAGTGAGATTGTGCGGAGATTTCCCACCTTCGATGACGTTGACGGCAACCGGACCGTTGATCTGCTGCACCGCCTGGCGGATCTCGTCACGCGAGGTGACTCCTTCGACGAAGACCATGGTGGCTCCCGCGGCCAGGTATGCATTGCCGCGGCGAATGACCCCGTCGATGCCTTCGACGGCCAGTGCGTCGGTACGGGCGTTGATCACGAAGTCAGGGTCGGTGCGCGCATCGGCGGCAGCGCGGATCTTCGTGGTCGCCTCGTGGATGTCCACGAGGCGTTTGCCATCCAGGTGCCCGCAGCGCTTGGGGCTCTCCTGATCCTCGATGTTGACGCCCGCAGCTCCCGCTTCTTCGAAGGCCCGCACCGTGTAATAGGCGTTCACGGCGTTGCCGAATCCGTTGTCCCCGTCGGCCATGACCGGCACCTGCACGGCTCGGCAGATTTTGGCGGTGACCGCGGCCATGTCCTCCATGGAGATCAACGAGTAGTCCGGACGGCCGAAGTGCACCCCGGAGATGCTCGCACCGCTGCATTGCAGGGCGGCGAAACCGGCTTGCTCGGCCAGGCGTGCGCTCAGTGGGTCGTAAACCCCTGGCATGACCAGGATTTCGGGTGCGTGGATGAGGGCTTTCAGTGTTGCTGCTCGAGTCATGGGTTACTCCTTGATGGTGGTGTGATCGCCGTTGAGTTCGGGCATCCGCGCGAGCAATGCCAATGCCTGGTCGATGATCGCGAGCTCGGAGCTGGTGAAGCTGTGCTGCAGTGCGTCGGCGAGCCAGGCGTCGCGAAGCTGGCGGCTGCCCTCAAGTTCGTCGATGCTCGCCGCGCTCAACACGATGAGTTGGCGGCGCCCGTCATGCGGATCGGGTTCCCGATGTACCAGGCCACGTTCTTCCAGTGCGGCCACCGTTACTGACATCGACTGGCGACGCACGTTCTCGGCGGCCGCCAAATCCGTCGTGGTCGCCGGGCCGTCGTGCGACAGGCGGCTGATCACCGAAATCTGGGACGGGGTCAGCTCGTGGCTGTCGTACACCTGCTTCAGCCGGCGCCGCAGGCGGCTGACCAGCAGCCGCAACGTGTATGCCGATCGGACGGCAAGGGCGGAAGGGTGAGCGGAGACGGGCGGCATATACGCATAATAAACTGCGCAGTTCATACTGCGCAACCTCCGGTTGTGCGCCGTTCCCCCGGTGGTTCCAGCGTCGCCTCTCCTTCGTCGAGCCTCGCTGGACCGCCGGGGGCGGGTACCGCTGCAGAGCTGTATGCGGAATGCTTCACCCATGGAGCGTTACACCCGTGACGGCCTTACCTTTGATGTCCGCGACGCGGGCCCCGCCGATGGACCCGTTGTGGTGTTGCTGCACGGCTTCCCGCAGCGAAACGACAGCTGGAACGCCGTTATCGACCGGCTCACCGCCGCCGGCTACCGGTGCCTGGCACCCAACCAGCGCGGCTATTCGCCCGGAGCCCGGCCGCCCCGCCGCCGCGACTATCGCATGTCCGAACTCGTCGCCGATATCGGCGCACTGATCGACGCCAGTGGCGCGCAGCGCGTGCATCTGGTGGGCCACGACTGGGGTGCCGCGGTGGCGTGGGCAGTGGCAGCAGAACTGCCCGAACGGCTCGCCACGGTGTCACCGGTGTCGGTCCCGCACCCCGCCGCCTTCCTGAAGTCGTTTGTCACCAGTCGTCAGGGCCTGGCGTCGTGGTACATGGGGTTCTTCCAGCTGCCGCGGCTGCCGGAGTGGTTGCTCACGTGCGGGAATGGCGCGGTGGCCGCCAAGTCTTTGAGGCGAAGCGGGCAGAGTTCGGCCGCGGCCGACCGGGATGCGCAGGCCATGATCGAGCCGGGCGTGCTGACCGGCGGGCTCAATTGGTACCGGGGTCTGCCGCTGTCGAATCTGCGCGACAGCAACCAGCAGATCTCGGTGCCGACCATGTATGTGTGGAGCGACGACGACATCGCGCTGAAGCCCAAGGCGGCGCACAACACGGCCCGATACGTCACGGGGGATTACCGATTCGAGGTAATGCGCGGCGTCTCACACTGGATTCCCGATGCCGAGCCGGACCGGCTCGCCGACCTGTTGCTGGACTGGTTCGCCGCGCACCCGATCGACTGACGTATGGCAGCCGGCGGCGCACGTCCCAAGCCGGACCCGGCGCAGACTCGCGCAGCAGTACTGGCCGTCGCGGACTGGCTGCGCGACGACACGCTGCCGGCCCCGGCCCGCGCGGAATTGGCGGCCGCGGTCCGGCTGACCGCCCGCACGCTGGCCGAACTGGCGCCCGGCGCCAGCGTCGAAGTGCGCGTCCCGCCGTTCGTCGCGGTGCAGTGCATCGCCGGGCCGCGACACACCCGCGGCACCCCGCCCAACGTGGTCGAGACCGATCCGCGCAGCTGGCTGCTGCTGGCCGCCGGGCTGCTGGAGACCGGCGAGGCGACCGCCGCCGGAAAGCTGCGGCTGTCGGGTTCGCGAGCCGCCGAGATCGCCGATTGGTTGCCGTTGGTGAAACTTGACGCACGTTGACCGTAGACTGAACATCGTCACTGTGGCCCGTCCCCCTGGAGCAGCTGAAACGTGCCGGACCAGCAGGTAGTAGACCTTGAGAATGCACCCCGTGAAGAGTGCGGCGTCTTCGGAGTTTGGGCTCCCGGCGAAGAAGTAGCGAAGCTCACCTATTACGGTCTGTATGCGCTGCAGCACCGTGGCCAGGAGGCCGCCGGGATCGCCGTCGGCGACGGCTCGCAGGTGCTGGTCTTCAAAGACTTGGGCTTGGTCAGCCAGGTGTTCGAGGAGCAGACGCTGTTGGCCATGCCCGGGCACGTGGCGGTCGGGCACTGTCGCTACTCCACTACCGGCGACACCACCTGGGAGAACGCCCAGCCGGTGTTCCGCAACACCGCCGCCGGTACCGGCGTGGCCCTGGGTCACAACGGCAACCTGGTCAACACCGCCGAACTGGCCGGGCGGGCCCGCGAACTGGGCCTGATCGACACCCGCCGTCCCGGCGTGGCCACCACCGACTCCGACATCCTGGGCGCGCTGCTGGCGCACGGCGCCGCCGACAGCTCCCTGGAGCAGGCGGCGCTGGAGCTGCTGCCGACGGCGCGCGGTGCATTCTGCTTGACCTTCATGGACGAGAACACCCTGTACGCCGCCCGCGACCCGTGGGGTGTGCGGCCGCTGTCGCTGGGCCGGCTCGACCGCGGTTGGGTGGTGGCCTCGGAGACCGCGGCGCTCGACATCGTCGGTGCCTCGTTCGTCCGCGACATCGAGCCTGGAGAGCTGCTGGCGATCGACGCCGACGGGGTGCGCTCCACCCGATTCGCCAATCCCACCCCGAAAGGGTGCGTCTTCGAATACGTCTACCTGGCCCGGCCCGACAGCACGATCGGTGGCCGGTCGGTGCACGCCACCCGGGTGGAGATCGGACGCCGGCTCGCCCGTGAGCACGCGGTGGAGGCCGATCTGGTTATCGGCGTGCCGGAGTCCGGTATTCCCGCCGCGGTGGGCTACGCCCAAGAGTCCGGTATCGACTACGGGCAGGGCCTGACCAAGAACGCCTACGTCGGGCGGACCTTCATTCAGCCGTCGCAGACCATCCGTCAGCTCGGTATCCGGCTCAAGCTCAACCCGCTGCGGGAGATCATCCGCGGTAAGCGGCTGATCGTCGTCGATGACTCGATCGTGCGGGGCAACACCCAGCGCGCCCTGGTGCGGATGCTGCGTGAGGCCGGTGCCGTCGAGGTGCACGTGCGGATCGCCTCGCCGCCGGTGAAGTGGCCGTGCTTCTACGGCATCGACTTCGCCTCACCGGCCGAGCTGATCGCCAACGCCGTCGAGGACGAAACCGAGATGGTCGAAGCGGTGCGGCGCGCGATCGGCGCCGACAGCCTCGGCTATGTCGGACAGGAAGACATGATCGCGGCCACCGAGCAGCCCAAATCGCGGCTGTGCTGCGCCTGTTTCGACGGCAGCTACCCGATCGAGCTGCCGGACGACAGTGCCCTGGGCAAGAACGTCGTCGAGCAGATGTTGAGCAACACCGCGCGCAAAGCCGAGAGCGACAACGACGCCGCGCTGAGTCAGTCCTAGTCAACGTCGCTGCATCGCAGCTCCCGGTTCGGCGGATTCTCGAAAGTTATCAACTAGTTGACATCAATTTGCCGGCTCGATAGCGTCGGCGCGTGCGATCTGCCACGACAGGCACGCAGGATACGGACCTGACCCGCAACATCCTGTGGCTGCTCAAACAGGCGTTTTACTACTCACTGACGACGGTGAACGAGGCGATCAGCGATCACGGCGTGAGCACTGCCCAGATCGGTCTGTTGCGCCAGCTCTCCGGCGAACCCGGTCTGTCCGGCGCCCAACTGGCCCGCCGGCTGCTCATCACCCCGCAGGGCGTGCAACTGGCGTTGGGTGCGCTGGAGCGCCGCGGCTTGGTGGAGCGTAAGCCGGATCCCCACCACGGCCGCATCCTGCGGGCCTACCTGACCGACCAGGGCCGCGCGGTGACCTCGGTGGTCGTCGCCGATGCGCTCGCCGCCCACGACCAGGTATTCGGCGTCCTGACTCCGGACGAGCAGGAGACGCTACGCGGCCTGCTCTCCCGCGTCGTCGAGGAGAGCCGACCGGGCCGAGCCGAGAGCGGCGGCTGACCGGCCGCGTAGCTGGGTATGGCGGCCAACGGCTGTGGCGTTCGGGAGGAGAGGGCATGACGGATCTGGCAGCGACGAGATGGCGCGCAACGTCATCGCCCGAACGGGTCCTGGGCCTGCCGCGCGAGTACGCCGCCGACCGCGGCGTGCCGTTCAATCAAGTGCGCCACAACCGGCTCTGAGGCCGCAAAGTCGAGGTCGATACCGCCCGCAGTCGGCGACCGGTAGCCTTTACCGCGATGACCTCAGCAGAATCTAGCTCCCAGGGCGTTACCTACGCATCGGCAGGAGTGGACATCGACGCCGGTGACCGGGCCGTCGAACTGTTCAAACCTTTGGCCGCCAAGGCCACCAGGCCGGAGGTGCGAGGTGGCCTCGGCGGCTTCGCCGGCCTGTTCGCCCTGCGCAACGACTACCGTGAGCCACTGTTGGCGTCCTCCACCGACGGCGTGGGAACCAAGCTGGCGATCGCCCAGGCACTGGACAAGCACGACACCGTCGGCATCGATCTGGTCGCCATGGTCGTCGACGACCTGGTGGTCTGCGGCGCCGAGCCGCTCTTCCTGCAGGACTACATCGCGGTCGGCCGCACCGTGCCGGAACGCGTCGCCGCGATCGTCTCCGGCATCGCCGAAGGGTGTGTGCAGGCCGGCTGCGCGCTGCTGGGTGGGGAGACCGCCGAGCACCCCGGCCTGATGGAACCCGATCACTACGACATCTCCGCGACCGGTGTCGGTGTGGTGGAGGCCGACGACGTGCTGGGCCCCGACCGGGTCCGCCCCGGCGACGTGCTGATCGCGATGGGCTCCTCGGGCCTGCACTCCAACGGCTACTCGTTGGCGCGGGCGGTGCTGCTGGACATCGACCGGATGAACCTGGCCGGCCACGTCGAGGAATTCGGCCGCACCCTCGGTGAGGAACTGCTGGAACCGACGCGCATCTACGCCAAGGACTGCCTGGCGCTGGCCGCCGAGACTCAGGTGCGGACGTTCTGCCACGTGACCGGCGGCGGCTTGGCCGGCAACCTGGCCCGTGTGATCCCCGACGGGCTGATTGCTGAGGTGGACCGTGGCACCTGGACGCCGGCTCCGGTGTTCGCGATGATCGCCCAGCGTGGACGGGTGAGCCGCGCGGAGATGGAGAAGACGTTCAACCTGGGTGTCGGCATGGTTGCCATCGTCGCGCCGGAGGACACCGACCGCGCGCTGGCCATCCTGACTGCCCGCCACGTCGACTGCTGGCCGCTCGGCACAGTCGCCAAGCCGGGGAAGAACGCCGAACCGGGAGACGGGGCCAAGCTGGTCGGGGAACACCCGAGGTTCTAGGCCCTAGCGGGTCGGCCCAGCCCTATCAGGTCTGATCAGGGCCAGCGGTACGACTGGCGCTCAACGCCGCCAGTCGTCGTCGCCGTTCCAGGAGTCGTCGCCCTCGGAGTCGTTGACCTCAGACCCGGCCAGCTCACGCTGAAGCCGACTGAAATCGGTCGACGGTGAGCTGTACTTCAGATCCCGAGCAACCTTGGTCTGTTTCGCCTTAGCCCGGCCGCGGCCCATGGGGGACCCCCTCGCGCAATAACGGAGCGGCCCCACGTGCAGGCGGCTCCGATCTGAATGTGTTTATTGTCCTGCCGACAGCTTACCGTGCCGATCGCGGAGCTGCCGACCTGCCCTGTGCCGGTGTGACCACTATCAAAGTCGGCCCCGTAGCCGGTCGACGGCGAGCCGCCCCGCGCCCCGCTCATCCGGTGGCGGCATCGATTCCGCGTCGATCACCGCACTGACCTCGGAGTCGGCGCCGGTCAGCAGCGGGGTGTCGGCCGGGAGTCCGCGTTTGAGCAGCGCCAGCGCGATCGGACCCAGCTCGAAGTGGTCCACCACCGTGCCCAGCCGGCCCACCGAGCGCCCACCCGAGGTGACCGGGTCTCCGGTCGAGGGCCGGTCCACCGATCCATCCAGGTGCAACAGCACTAGCATCCGCGGCGGTTTACCCAGGTTGTGCACCCGGGCCACGGTTTCCTGCCCGCTGTAGCACCCTTTGTCCAGGTGTACCGCCCCGACGCCTGGTCCGCCGATCCAGTTCAGCTCGTGCGGGATGGTGCGCTCGTCGGTGTCCACACCCAACCGTGGGCGCCCCGCGGCCACCCGGTCGGCTTCGTAGGCCCATATCCCGGCGGAGCGCACCCCGGCCTGGATCAGCCGGCGCTGCCACTCGCCCTTGTCGGCGCGCGGCACCAGCAGTTCCAGCGCGTCGTGGCCAGGCGTTCGTCGAACGAAACCCCCGGCATCTCCGACCGGAACCGCCGTCGCCCCGAGAGGTTCGGTGAGCCCCAACGCTTCGAGGACGGCCGGGGCATCCCGACCGGGGCCCAACAGCGACAGCACCGCAAGATCTGCCGGCTCGATGGCGACGTCGGCCCAGAACACCATCTTGCGCAGGTGGTCGGTCAGTGGCGCGCCCCGCCACGGCTCGGTGTCGAGGTAGGTCCGCTCGCTACGCTCGGTCTGGACCCAGTGATTCTGGATGTGGCCCTTGGCGTCCAAGGTCAGGTTCTCGGTGCTGGCGCCGTCGGGAAGATCGGCGACGTGCTGGGTGCACAGGGTGTGCAGCCACGTCTTGCGCTCCGCGCCGCTCAGCGCGAGCACCGCCCGGTGGGACCTATCCACCAGCACGGCGGCGGTTTCAGCGCTGCGCTGTTCGCCGAACGGGTCGCCGTAATGCCAGACAGCGCCCGCGTCGGGGCCGGAATCAGGTGCGGGGACGGCGGACACGGGTCAACTCTACGGAGCCGCTACGCTCACGGTCCATGGCACCGGAGGCCGATGTGGAAGACAGCGTCGTGACGATCGTCACCGTGGGCGGCGGGCTTGCCGCAGCCGGCTCCCCGCTATTGCACGCCGACGATCTGGCGGCGCTGCGCGGCGATGGGGTCTTCGAGACGCTGCTGGTGCGCGATGGCGCCGCCTGCCTGCTCGACGCTCACCTGCGACGGCTGGCGCGCTCCGCCGAGCTGATGGACCTGCCGGCCCCGAACCTGGACGACTGGTGCCGTGCTGTCGACGAGGCGGTGCAGCAGTGGGCCGGAACGGGCGAGGGTGCCCTGCGAATGATCTACAGCCGGGGCCGAGAAACCGGTTCGGCGCCAACCGCTTACGTGATGCTGACCCCGCTGCCGGAACGCATCGCGGCGGCCCGCCGCGAGGGCGTGGCGGTGGTGACCTTGGATCGTGGTCTGTCGGCGCAGGGGCTGGAGCTGCCGTGGCTGCTGGCCGGCGCCAAGACGCTGTCTTACGCGGTGAACATGGCGGCGCTGCGATACGCCGCGAAACAAGGCGCCGACGACGTCATCTTCATCAGCTCCGACGGTTACGTCTTGGAGGGGCCGCGCTCGACGGTGGTCCTGGTGGAACCCGGACGGCTCATCACTCCGCCGCCGTCGCACCCGATCCTGCGCGGCACCACCCAGGAGGCATTGTTCGGCGTGGCCCGCGCCGCGGGCTATGACTGCGAATACGCCCCGTTGCGGCCGGCGGATCTCGCTGCGGCGCAAGATCTCTGGCTGGTATCCAGCATCACCTTGGGTGCGCGGGTGCACACCTTGGACGGCCGGGCGCTACAACCGCGGGTGTCCGGGGAGGAATTCGCCGGACTGGTGGATCTGGCCATCGGGCGTTGACTCTGCGGCCACGGCGCAAAAATGCGAGTAGACGTCGCCGTCAGCGCAGAGTCAACGAACGGTCAGCCCACGAAACGCGATAACCGCGCCGACAGGTGCGGCACCAGTTCGCCGTCGGCGTTCACCCGTTCCTCGACGTAGGCCAGGTCGCCGTCCTCGACGATGCCGTACAGCCGCTTGGCGCCGCCGATCAGCGCCCCCGATTTGCTGCGCGCCAGCGCATCGGTGACCAGCTCCCAAGAGGCCGGGCCGTGCGGGCGCCCATAGAACAGCTCCACATAGCCGGTGGAGTGCGCCAGCAGCAGTTCGATGGCCTGCGACTCGTCGGGGTCGTCCGGATCGTCCACGAACCGCCAGAAGCCGGTTTCGCGCAGGGCCGGTTGATGCGACTCGTCGTCGTCGGCCAGCCGCCAGGACCGCGCTTCCCAGTTCAGGTAGTCGCCGCCGTCGTGGGACACCACGATCTGCTGGCCGAACCGGTAGTCACCCTGTGCGCCGTGGCCTACGCCTTCACCGCGCCACACCCCGACCAACGGCAGCAGCGCCAGCAGGGCGTCGTGCAGGTTCGCACCCTCGCGCAGGTTGGCGGTATCGGTGAACGGCAGGTCGTCAAAGACCGGAATGTTGCGTGCCGCGGTCTGCTTGGCACGCTCAGCGGCGGCAGCTACCGCGCGGTCGCCGGAACCCCGGTCGACCTGGCGCTCGCCGGCATCCGGCGTACCCCCGTCGGAGGCACTCACATCTCGTCGGTAATCAGCCGATACAGCGTGTACAGCGCAAACCAGGTGATCAGGCCAGTCGCCGCCACCAGCATCAACTCGAAGAACAACACCACGGGAGGAATTCTAGCGGCGTTCGCAAAGCCGGCGGAGCCGGGTGCAGCGGGACTGAGTCGTCCGAGCCATCGGGTAGTCGTCAGGCGACTTTGATGTCGACCTCGTGGAGGCCCGCCCCGGCGGGGGTCACCACGGCGTCACCGTTACCGGCCGCGGACAGGGCGCGCACCTTCCAGGCGCCCGGCGCGGCGAAGAACCGGAAGTCGCCGGTGGCCGAGGCGACGACCTCAGCGGTGAACTCGTCCGAGGAGTCCAGCAGCCGGACGAAGGCACCGCCGACGGACGCACCGGAGCTGTCCACCACGCGGCCGGTGATCACGGTCTCCTTCTCCAGGTCGACGTTGGCCGGCAGGGCAAGCCCTTGCTTGGGTCCAGAGCACATATCAGCTTCCCAATTCGATCGGGGCGCCCACCAGGGAGCCGTATTCCATCCAACTACCGTCGTAGTTCTTGACGTTGCGGTGTCCGAGCAGCTCATGCAGCACGAACCAGGTGTGCGAAGACCGCTCACCGATACGGCAATAGGCGATGGTCTCCTTCTGACCATCCAGGCCGGCGTCGGCATACAGCTTGGCCAGCTCCTCGTCGGACTTGAAGGTGCCGTCCTCGTTGGCGGCGCGGCTCCACGGCACGTTGATCGCACTCGGCACGTGCCCGCGCTGCTGGCTCTGCTCCTGAGGCAGGTGCGCCGGAGCCAGGATCTTGCCGGAGAACTCCTCGGGGGACCGCACGTCGACGAGGTTCTTGGTGTTGATCGCGGCGACCACCTCGTCACGGCGGGCCCGCAGCGATTCGTCCAGCGGCTTGGCGCTGTAGGACGTGGCGGGCCGACTGACGGCTTCGCTCGACAGCGGGCGCCCGCTGAGCTCCCACTTCTTGCGGCCGCCGTCGAGCAGCTTGACGGACTCGTGGCCGTAGAGCTTGAAGTACCAGTAGGCGAAGGCGGCGAACCAGTTGTTGTTGCCGCCGTAGAGGATCACGGTGTCGTTGTTGGCGACGCCACGCTCGGAGAGCAGCTTGGAAAACGCGGCCTCGTCGATGACATCGCGGCGTACCGGATCCTGCAGGTCCTTACGCCAGTCCAGCCGGATGGCGCCCGGGATGTGGTTGATGTCATAGACGCTGGTGTCTTCGTCGACTTCGATGAACACCGTGTTGGGCGCGTCGAGATTGCTCTCCGCCCAGTCGGTGGAGACCAGGACGTCCGAGCGTGCCATGGTGGGAATCCTTCCAGTTGCTACAGGGAGAATGCTGTGAGTTATGCCATGGACGGCCGCAGGCGCAAGACGAGTGGGTAGAGCTGGCAGCCCAGACAGATGCCGAAGGCAGCGTTGAGGAAGGCCGCCGCGAGCGCAAACGCCGTCGCGATCAGGCCGACCGCCGGGGCGAACGCGAACCCGGCGACTCCGATCACGGCGAAGGCCAGGCCGACGAGCTGAGCGAAGCGCAGCGGCGCCACCGGCTCGCGCTCGGTGACCGGTCCAAGCCGCGGCGCCACCAGTCGGGCGAACAGCAATCCATAGGGGTGGCGGCGGGGGCCCGATGTCGCACCGACCGCGAAGACGACGGCTTGGGCAGCCAGCAGGATGGCCGCACTCGCCGGGCTGAACTCGGCGATGAGCAAGACGGCCACCAGTACAGCGGTGGTGATCCAGGCGGTGAACCGTGGACCCCGGACGTCTACCTGTTGGACTTGGGCGGTGTCGGTGTTCGACATAAATGCTCCCTGTTGCTGTCGTGGCGAGTGGCTGGTGGAGGCATGCCACGGTTTCCCGGGCGGCTCCGATGGCGACGCGAAAACGCGCGTCTCAGCGACAGCGACAACAACAGCAGCCCGCGGTGCGGCACAGGTCGACTGTGCGGCGCTTGGTGAGCACAAGCTCAAGGCGGGCGAACACGACGTCCAGACTACCCAACGCAGGGGCCGTCAAGCCAACAGAGGTTCCAGCGCAGAACGCAGGTCCGCCGACGTCGGGACACCGGCGGCACGGTACCGCTGGCGCCCCTCAGCGTCGAAAATCACCGTGGTCGGCAGCGACAGCACCGAGAACCTGCGCGCCGCATCGGGGTTGGCGTCGATGTCGATTTCGTGATGGGCGACACCCCCGAGGTCATCGCAGACCTTCTCCACCACGCGGCGCACGCCGGCGCACGGTCCGCACCACGGCGCTGAGAAATGCACCACTGCCGGGCGTCCCGGT
The DNA here is from genome assembly GCA_024758765.1 of Mycobacterium sp. SVM_VP21. Taxonomy (NCBI): domain Bacteria; kingdom Bacillati; phylum Actinomycetota; class Actinomycetes; order Mycobacteriales; family Mycobacteriaceae; genus Mycobacterium; species Mycobacterium cavoris. Next base: position 879,106 of record CP101406.1, on the reverse strand, counting down.
TCCAGCCCCAAAAAAGCGGCATCGGAAGCGGCGGCGTCGTCGTCAGTCTCGGAGTCGGTTAGCTGTCGCAGCACACCGGCCCGTCGGTTCAGCCACCATCCGATCGCACCCGCGATCACCAGGGCGGCGAAGATCGCGACAATGCTCATCTCGGGCGGAACTCCGGCAGGGTGATGGTCATGTCGTCGGCGATGCCCTCGATGATCACATCGGAGCCGCGCGCGCCCTGGCTGGTCGGGATCAACCCGAACGGCAGCCGCTGCGCAGGCAGGCTGCCGCGGAACGCGGTGAGCACCGCGGCGCGCTGCTCATCGGGCACCGGCTGGTCGGCGGTGTCCGGGCCGGTAAGGATGCCGGTCGGGGTGATCACCAGCGTGCTGTGGTCTTCCCCGCCGATGGACAGGTCCACGGCCACGCTCACCCGCTTGCCGAAACCCGCTGGGGTGCCGGTGAATACCAGCCCGTGACTGCTCGAGATTCCGGACTCCGTGGTTCCGCCGGTGTTGTCGTTGGTCTCGGCCGGCGGCGCCTCCACCATCAGGTCACGGATGCCCAGGTAGCGGCCCAGATGCACCGAGCCGATGATAATCCGGCTCTCCAGCCTGGCCACCGGGATCGGGGCGTCCGGCCGGAACCGCCAAGTGGCTTGGGTCAAGTCGACCGAGTGCATGGTGGCTTCCAGCATCGACTTGCCGATCATCGGCTGCTCGACGGCCGGGGCCTTGATCTCCACCTCGGTGTAGTGATCGCGGCGCGCCTGCGGCAGAAACGGGAAGCCCAGGATCGCCACGAACGGGTCCGCGCGAAGGTCCGCGGCCCGGCGCACCGCCCGTGACAACTGGTACTCGGCGTAGACGCTTGCTCCGAAATCGACCCCGACGGCGACCAAGACCAGGGCCGCGATCGCGGCCGACATACCGATAAGCACCCTGCGCACTCGGTCATTCTGGCAGGTCGCACGCTATCGTTAGATCACCTGGGACGCTGGAGGGCCTCTATTGGAGCTACTGCTGTTGACCGCTGACCTGCACCCCGACGGGGTGCTGCCGTCGCTGTCCCTGCTTGCACACAGTGTGCGGACAGCGGCGCCCGAGGTTTCTGCGCTGCTTGAGGCCGGTTCGGCCGAGGTGGTTCTGGTCGACGCGCGCACCGATCTGGCGGCGGCACGCGGACTGTGCCGGCTACTGAGCGCCACCGCAGGATCGGTCCCGGTGGTCGCGATCGTGACCGAGGGCGGACTGGTGGCGGTCAACGCCGAGTGGGGTATCGACGAAATTCTGCTTCCCGGTACCGGACCCGCCGAGACCGACGCCCGGCTGCGGTTGCTGACCGGACGCCATGGCGCGCCGGCCGCCGAGCAGGCCTCGGGGCAGACCAAGCTCGGCGAGTTGGTGATCGACGAGGGCACCTATACCGCGAGGCTGCGGGGCCGGCCGCTGGACCTGACCTATAAGGAGTTCGAGCTGCTGAAGTACCTCACCCAACACGTCGGCCGGGTTTTCACCCGGGCGCAGTTGTTGCAGGAGGTCTGGGGCTACGACTTCTTCGGCGGTACACGCACGGTCGACGTGCACGTCCGGCGGTTGCGCGCCAAGCTCGGGCCGGAATACGAGTCGCTGATCGGCACGGTGCGCAACGTCGGCTACAAGGCGGTCCGGCCGGTGCGCGGCCACTCCGCGGCCGCCTCCGACGACGAGGGCGACGACATGGTCGAGGACCTCGACGGCGCCGACGGCGGTGCGCCCGAGCCGCTGAGCAGTCAGTGACCGCCCCGCAATGGCATGCCGCACTGACCGATGACGAGCAGCGGCAGATCCGCGATCTGATCACCGCTGCCGGCCACCATGACGGCGTCGCCCCGGTGGGGGAGCAGGTACTGCGGGAGCTCGCCGCGTCCCGCACCGAACACCTGGTCGCCGGTGACGGCGCAACGGTGCTGGGCTACCTGAACCTGGCCCCAGGCTGCCAGGACGCCGCGCCGATGGCAGAGCTGGTGGTGGCACCGCACGCCCGGCGGCGAGGCATCGGGGCGGCGATGGTCCGTGCCGCGCTGGCCACAACCGACGGTGGCACCCGGTTCTGGGCGCACGGCACCCTGCCCGCCGCCCAATCCACGGCCGAGGCGCTGGGGCTGACCAAGGTGCGCGAGCTGTTGCAGATGCGCCGATCGCTGCGCGGGTTGCCGCAGCCCACCATGCCGCCGGGGGTGTCGATCCGTACCTACGCGGGTTCGGCCGACGACGCAGAACTGCTGCGGGTCAACAACGCCGCGTTCTCCTGGCATCCCGAGCAGGGCGGCTGGACGACTGAGGACCTGGCGCAGCGCCGCGCCGAGGCATGGTTCGATCCAGCCGGACTGTTTCTGGCGTTCGACGGACCCGTGCTGCTGGGGTTCCACTGGACCAAGATCCACTCCGGCAAACCCGGCGCCGAAAGCGCCGGGGAGGTCTACGTCGTTGGCGTCGATCCGGCTGCCCAGGGCCGTGGTCTGGGCCGGGTGCTGACCGAGATTGGCCTGGTCTACCTGGCGGAGCGGCTTGCCGACGTCGAGGCGCCGATTGTGCTGCTCTACGTCGAGGCGGACAACACCGCGGCGTTGCGCACCTACGAGCAGTTGGGCTTTGTGGTGCACAGTGTTGACACTGCTTACGCCGCAGTGGATCAGCCTTGATAGGGCACCGGAATCTATTCACCGCCCGTTCATCTGCCATGTGGTTGCCATCCATAAGTGCCGCATACGTTCCCGGAGAGATTTGAACCGGAAGCGAGAAAGCGAGAACTGATGAAACGCTCAAAGGCGGGTCTTGCGCTGGTAGCGGCGGTGATGACCAGTCTGGCGCTCAGTGGCTGCGGCAGCGATGACAACAACGCGGGCCCCTCCGGTACCGGCACCACCTCGGGCAAAGCGGACTCCGCCGACTGCGCCGGCAAGAACACGCTGACAGCCGAGGGATCGACTGCCCAGCAAAACGCGATCGCCGTGTTCAACCAGGTGTGGGGCAAAGAGTGCTCGGGCAAGAACCTGTCTTACAACCCGACCGGGTCGGGTGCGGGCCGAGAACAGTTCATCGCCGGGCACGTCGACTTTGCCGGTTCCGACTCGCCGCTCAGCGAGGCGCAGGTCGCCGAGGCGGCCGACCGCTGCGGCCAGAACCCGGCATGGCATCTGCCGCTGGTGTTCGGGCCGGTCAGCATCGCTTACCACCTCGACGGGGTGGAGAACCTGGTCCTCAACGGTGACGTGCTGGCCCGGATCTTCAGCGGCGCCATCACCAGCTGGAACGACCCCGCGCTGATGGCCCTGAACCCGGGCCAGGAACTCCCGCCGATCGCCATCACCCCGATCTACCGCTCGGACTCGTCGGGCACCACCGACAACTTCCAGAAGTACCTCAGCGCCGCGGCGCCGCACACCTGGACCAAGGGTGAAGGCAGCGAATTCCAGGGCGGAGTCGGCGAGGGCGCGCAGAAGTCGGCCGGTGTCGTACAGGCGGTGCAGAGCACTCCCGGTGCCGTCAGTTACGTCGAGAAGGGCTTTGCCGACCAGGCCAACCTGCGGTCGGCGATGATCGACTCGGGCTCCGGAGTGGTCGCCGCCACCGACGAATCGGCCGGTATCGCGATCCAGTCGGCCGGATTCGTCTCCCCGGACAGCAACGATATGCGGCTGGACCTGAGGTCGCTTTACGGCACCAAGCAGGCCGCCGCCTACCCGCTAGTCTTGGTGACCTATGAGATCGTCTGCTCCAAGGGCTACGACCCCGACACGTCGGCGGCCGTGAAGTCCTTCCTGAGGACGGCCTCCAGCAGCGGCCAGGACGAATTGTCGTCCGCCGGTTACGTCCGGCTGCCGGACCAATTGAAACGGCGCTTGAGTGCCGCCATCGACGCGATCCAGTAGCCGTCGTGCCGCAAGCGATGAGGGGGTGTCAAGCATCGCCGACTCGTCTGTGTCCGCGCCTGAATCGACCCCGTCGGTGACCCCGACGGCGCTGCGTTCCACCGGAAGCCGCCTGCAAGATCGGCTATTCCGTCTGGTCGCGGAAGGCTCCGGGGTGCTGATCATCGTCTTGATCAGCGCCGTCGGAGGCTTCCTTCTGCTGCGGGCGATACCGGCGTTGCAGCGCAACCGGGAGAACTTCTTCACCTACGGCGGCAGTTGGGTCACCACCAACACCTCCGCCATGCACTTCGGCATCGCCGAGATGTTGCAGGTGACGGTGTTGGTCTCGGTGTTCGCACTGTTGCTGGCCATGCCGGTTGCTCTGGGCGTCGCGATCTATCTCGCCGAATACGCGCCCCGGCGGCTCGTGGGGCTGCTGGGCTACCTGGTCGAACTCCTTGCCGCCGTGCCATCGATCATCTATGGAGCGTGGGGCCTGTATGTGCTGGCCCCGCAGTTGCGCGGGACTGCGCTATGGCTCAACGAGCATCTCGGTGGATTCTTCCTGTTCGCCGACGGCAACGCGTCGGTGGCGGGCGGCGGCACCATCTTCACCGGCGGAATCGTGCTGGCGGTGATGATTCTGCCGATCATCACCGCGGTCACCCGCGAGGTGCTGGCTCAGACACCTCGCGGCCAGGTGGAGGCAGCCCTGGCACTGGGGGCGACCCGCTGGGAGGTGGTCAAGATGGTGATGCTGCCGTTCGGCCGCTCCGGCTACATCAGTGCCGCGATGCTGGGCTTGGGCCGCGCGCTCGGTGAGACGGTCGCGTTGCTGATCATCCTGCGCTCTACCCAGAAGGCGTTCAACTGGTCGCTGTTCGACGGCGGTTCCACCTTCGCCACCAAGATCGCCGCCACCGCATCGGAATTCAACGATCAGTACAAGGCGGGCGCCTACATCGCGGCCGGCCTGGTGCTGTTCGTGCTGACGCTTATCGTCAACGCGCTGGCGCGCGTCGCGATCACCCAGAAGGTGCATTCATGACCGCGTTGCTGGACCGGCCCGTCAAGTTGCGCACGTTTGCGGGGGTAGGTCTGCGCCGCCGGGTGGCCAATTCGATTGCGACGGTGCTGGTCACCGCCGCGATGGTGTTGGCGTTGGTGCCCCTGGTGTGGGTGATGTACTCGGTGTTCGACTTTGGTTTCGGTGCCGTCAGTACCAGTACCTGGTGGACTCACTCGCAGGCCGGCATGACGGCGTTCGTGGCCGGCGGCGGCGCCTACCATGCGATCATCGGGACCCTGCTGCAAGGACTGCTGTGCGCGGCCATCTCGATCCCGATCGGGATCTTCGTCGCGATCTATCTCGTCGAATACGGTGCCGGCACCCGACTGGGCAAGCTCGCGACGTTCATGGTCGACATCCTGACCGGGGTGCCGTCGATCGTTGCAGCGCTGTTCGTCTACGCGTTGTGGGTGGCCACCTTGGGATTTCACCGCTCCGGTTTCGCGGTGTCGCTGTCGTTGGTGCTGCTGATGGTGCCGGTGATCGTGCGAGCGACCGAAGAGATGCTGCGGATCATTCCGATGGACCTGCGGGAAGCCAGCTACGCGTTGGGCGCGCCGAAGTGGAAGACCATCACCAGCATCGTGATTCCGACCGCGCTGTCCGGCATCGTCACCGGAATACTGTTGGCGCTGGCCCGGGTGATGGGCGAGACCGCGCCGCTGCTGATCCTGGTCGGCTACTCGCAGGCGATCAATTTCGACATGTTCCACGGCTTCATGGGGTCGCTGCCGGGAATGATGTATGACCAGACATCGGCCGGGGCGGGCGCCAGCGTGGTGCCCACGGATCGGCTCTGGGGCGCTGCTCTGACGCTCATCCTGCTGATCGCGCTACTCAACGTGGCGGCCAGGTTCGGGGCACGCATCTTCGCTCCCAAGAAGTTCTAGATCGGTCTCGACAACCAGCGCATAGTGGTGGGCGAACAAGGAGAGCTGCACGGTGGCTAAAAGGTTGGACCTCACCGACCTCAACATCTTTTACGGGTCGTTTCACGCGGTGGCCGATGTGTCGCTGTCGGTCGCGCCGCGCAGTGTCACCGCGTTCATCGGTCCCTCCGGCTGCGGTAAGTCGACCGTGCTGCGCACGCTTAACCGGATGCACGAGACCACTCCCGGGGCCCGCATCGAGGGCTCGGTATTGCTCGACGGCGAGAACATCTACCGCCCCGGAATCGACCCGGTGGGGGTTCGCCAAGCCGTCGGAATGGTGTTTCAGCGCCCGAATCCCTTCCCCACCATGTCCATTCGCGACAACGTGGTGGCCGGCCTCAAGCTGCAGGGAATCCGCAACCGCCGCACGCTCGACGAAACCGCGGAGTTCTCGCTGCGCGGTGCGAATCTGTGGAATGAGGTCAAGGACCGGCTGGACAAGCCTGGCGGCGGGCTCTCCGGTGGTCAGCAGCAGCGGTTGTGTATCGCGCGGGCCATCGCGGTGCAACCCGACGTACTGTTGATGGATGAGCCTTGCTCGGCGTTGGATCCGATCTCGACAATGGCCATCGAAGAGCTGATCTCGCAGCTCAAGCAGGACTACACCATCGTCATCGTCACCCACAACATGCAGCAGGCGGCGCGGGTGAGTGATCAGACGGCCTTCTTCAACCTGGCCGATGTCGGCAAGCCCGGCAGGCTGATCGAGATCGACGGGACCGAGAAGATCTTCTCCAACCCGAGCTTCAAGGAGACCGAGGACTACATTTCCGGCCGCTTCGGCTAGGCGAGCGCGGCGTCGTACTCGGCGCTTAACCAACTGGGGCATAACGTATTTCGGGCAGCCGCTTAAGGGCCGGTGCGGCGTGTATTGCTGGTGGGCCGCCCGGATCTGACGGTGATTGTCGCCCTCCGTCACCTCCGGACCGTGGTGTTTTGCGGTGTAGGTGAGCAGCGTCGCTGCCTTTCGTCAAATTGCGGGACTCAAGATCGTGGCTAGGCTGGCGCTCAGATCGTTGCTCCAAGAAGGTCTGGGCCGTCGAACATTCGGGCCGGGACAGGTTGAGTCGAGTGAGGAGAAGGCTGCCAGTGGCCAAAAGGTTGGACCTGAGCGACGTCAACATCTATTACGGGTCGTTTCACGCGGTGGCAGATGTGACGTTGTCGGTACCGCCACGCAGCGTCACGGCGTTCATCGGGCCATCGGGCTGCGGTAAGTCGACGGTGCTGCGCACCCTCAACCGGATGCACGAGGTCATCCAGGGGGCGCGCGTTGAGGGCTCGGTGTTGCTCGACGGTGAGGACATCTACCAGGCTGGCATCGACCCGGTGGGAGTGCGTAAGGCGATCGGGATGGTGTTCCAGCGCCCAAACCCGTTCCCCACCATGTCGATCCGCGACAACGTGGTGGCCGGGCTGACGCTGCAGGGGGTGCGCAATCGCAAGTTGCTGGATGAGACCGTCGAACAGTCGCTGCGCGGGGCGAACTTGTGGAATGAGGTCAAGGACCGGCTGGACAAGCCTGGCGGCGGGCTCTCCGGTGGTCAGCAGCAGCGGTTGTGTATCGCGCGGGCCATCGCGGTGCAACCCGACGTACTGTTGATGGATGAGCCTTGCTCGGCGTTGGATCCGATCTCGACGATGGCCATCGAAGAGCTGATCTCGCAGCTCAAGCAGGACTACACCATCGTCATCGTCACCCACAACATGCAGCAGGCGGCGCGGGTGAGTGATCAGACGGCCTTCTTCAACCTGGAGGCCGTCGGCAAACCCGGCCGGTTGGTCGAGATTGACGGGACCGAGAAGATCTTCTCTAATCCGAGACTTAAGGAAACCGAGGACTACATCTCGGGTCGCTTTGGCTGACTTATTACCGGATTCGGCTACCGTGTGGTTTCCACGCTGACTGCCGAAGGAGTGCCGTTGAGGATCAACCGATTCGGTATCGTCTCGAGTCTGCTGGCGACTGTACTGCTGATGGTGGTGGCCTGCGGTGGTGGCGAATCGTCGTCGGCCTCGGGGTCGGGCTCCTCGGCGGTGCAGTGCGGCGGCAAGAAGAAGCTGACTGCGAGCGGCTCGACGGCCCAGGCGCACGCGATCGAGCAGTTCGTCTATGCCTACATCCGGGCCTGCCCGGACTACACGCTGGACTATCGGGCCAACGGATCTGGCAACGGTATCGCTGAATTCGCCAGTGGGCAAACCGAATTGGCCGGATCTGACTCACCGCTCGATCCGTCCAACGGTGAGCCGCAGCGGGTGGCGGCGCGGTGCGGTTCGACGCCCTGGCATCTGCCGACCGTCTTCGGTCCGATTGCCGTGACCTACAACATCGGCGGCGTCAACGAACTCGACCTGGACGGCCCCACGATGGCCAAGATCTTCAACGGCACCATCACCAAGTGGGATGACCCCGCGCTCAAGGCCCTCAACAAGGACGCGGCGTTGCCTGCCGAGCCCATCCACGTCGTGTTCCGCAGCGACGACTCGGGAACCACCGACAACTTCCAGAAGTACCTCGACGTCGCCTCCGACGGTGCCTGGGGTCGTGGAGTGGGCAAGGCCTTCAATGGTGGTACCGGTGTCGGCGCCGCCGGCAACGACGGCACCTCGGCGATGTTGCGGAGCACCGAGGGCTCGATCACCTACAACGAGTGGTCCTATGCGGTGGGGCGCGAGCTCAACATGGCCCAGATCGTCACCTCGGCGGGCCCGCAACCGGTGACCATCTCTGTCGACTCGGTGGACAAGACCATCGCCGGCGCCAAGTTCAGCGGCGCCGGAAACGATCTGGTGGTGGATACCTCGTCGTTCTACAAACCGACTGTGGCGGGTGCCTACCCGATCGTGCTGGTGACCTACGAGATCGTCTGCTCCAGATACCCCGACCCGGCGACGGCGCAAGCGGTCAAGGCGTTTATGCAAGCGGCGATCGGCGACGGACAGCAGGACCTGGACCAGTACGGCTATATTCCCCTACCCCCGGAATTTACGTCGAAATTGAAGACGGCGGTCGACGCTATTTCCTGATCGTCGAGATCTGCGGCGATCCATTTTCACTGGTAATCTTTGGTTAATCTTCTGTTCACCGCAACAGTTGATCGCTTGATGCCAATTCTGACCGGGTGAATGGAGCGTCGTGAACGATAACGGACCGGCTTCCCAGGTGGGTTCCCAATTCGGTCCTTACCGGTTGCTTCGGCTGCTGGGGCGAGGTGGCATGGGTGAGGTCTATGAGGCCGAGGACACCCGCAAGCACCGATCGGTCGCACTGAAGCTGATTGCCCCCGTGCTGTCGGGCAATCCGGCATTCCGAACCCGGATGCAGCGCGAGGCCGACGCGGCAGGCCGGCTTACCGAGCCGCATGTGGTGCCCATCCACGACTACGGCGAGATCGACGGTCAGATGTTCGTCGAGATGCGGCTGATCGACGGCAATGACCTCGGCATGGAGTTGCAGCGGTCCGGCCCGCTGCCCCCGGCGCGAGCCGTGGCGGTGATCGAACAGGTGGCCGCCGCCCTGGACGCCGCGCACGCCGGCGGAATCACCCATCGCGACATCAAGCCGGCGAACATCCTGCTCACCCGGGATGATTTCGCCTACCTGGTCGATTTCGGGATCGCCCGCGCCGCGGCAGATCCCGGCCTGACGCAGACCGGAATGGCGCTGGGCACCTACAACTACATGGCGCCAGAGCGGTTCAGTGGGGCCGAGGTCGACTACCGTGCCGACATCTATTCACTGGCCTGTGTGCTGAGCGAGTGTCTGAGCGGTCAACAGCCGTACCGGACCGAGACCATCGAACGACTGATCGCCTCCCATCTGATGGAGCCCGCCCCGCGGCCCAGTCAGCTGCGGCCGGGCGTGGTGCCGGTCGGATTGGACCAGGTGATCGCCAGGGGGATGGCGAAGAATCCGCGGCAGCGATACAGCAGCGCCGGCGACCTGGCACGTGCCGCACACGACGCGCTGACCACCGCAGAGCAGCATCAGGCCGCGATGATCGTCCAGCAGGGCGGGGTGGCCACCCGAATGGCCAGCGCGGTCGGTGCCGCCACCAACGGCGGCGGGAGCTCTCCCGCCAACGGCTACCGCCAAACGCCGGCCAGCTACGAACACCGCGCCTACGCGAACTCCTACGACCAACCGCACGAGCAGACTCAGGTGCGTCCCGCCATCACCGGTTGGCGGGACCGGCCGGCGCAGCAGCCCGCGGCAGCCGCACCGGCTTTTGCCGCCGAGGCAAAGAACCGCAGAGATCGCCGATGGCTGGTGCCGGCCGCGGCTGCCGCGGCGCTGCTGGTAGCAGTCGGTGTGGGCGGCTACGCGGTCACCCACCATTCGGAGAAATCTCCCGGGGCGTCGGCGTCGGCGAACGGACAGAGTGTGTTGCCCTTGGAGGGCCTGAGCTTCCGGCTCTCCCCGGGCGGGTTGGCGCTGGACAGCAGCGGAAACGTCTACGTCACCAACCAGAGCATGTACGGCCGCGTGGTGAAGCTGGAACCGGGATCGAAGACTCCGGTGATGCTGCCGTTCACCGGGCTCTACGAGCCGCAGGGCGTAGCCGTCGATCGGGCCGGCGCGGTGTACGTCACCGACTTCAACAATCGGGTGGTGAAGCTGGACCCGGATTCCCACGTCCAGTCCGAGCTGCCGTTCACCGGGCTGAATTATCCGGAGGGCCTGGTGGTGGACAAGGACGGCAGCGTCTACGTCGCCGACCGGGGTAACAACCGGGTGGTCAAGTTGCCGGCTGGCGCAGACGCCCAGGTGGTGCTGCCGTTCGCCGGGTTGCACAACCCCGACGACGTGGCTGTCGACTCCTCCGGCAACGTCTACGTCACCGACACCGACAACGATCGGGTGGTGCGGCTCGCCGCGGGATCCAATACCCAGAGCGTGCTCCCGTTCACCGGTCTCGATGCACCGTGGGGCGTCACCGTTGACGGGGCCGGCAACGTCTTCGTCACCAACCACGACAGCCACACCGTGCTGAAGCTGACCGCCGGGTCCAATACGCAGACGAAGTTGCCGTTCACCGGGCTGAACACTCCGCTGCAGGTCGTGGTCGGTGCGGACGACGCCCTTTACGTCGCCGACCGGGGCAACAACCGGGTGGTGAAACTGGTCGGCGGCACGGAACCGCTGGGTTAATTTCGCGGCTCCAACTTCGCTTCTCCTGCGTCGAAGCTCGCTGAACCGCGGGGTTAATAGTTTGGTTCAGCGATCGTGGACCGAGGTGAGCCGAGTCGCCACGGCTGCCACGATCGCGCTCATCGCGACCAGGATGATCAGCGTCAGCGCCGCACCCCAGACCCGGGCAGCCCCAGCCGCCTCCGGATTCCCCAGCTCGGAGTAGATCAGCAGCGGCAGCGAGGCCATGTTGTCGTGAAAGATGTCGTAGTTGATCGAGCGGCTGTAGCCCACCAGCACCAGTACGGGGGCGGTCTCACCGATGATCCGGGCGATCGACAAAAAGATTCCCGACAGAATCCCCGAGAGCGCGGTGGGGATGACGATGCGCAGGATGGTCTTCCATCGCGGCACCCCCAGTGCGTAGCTGGCCTCCCGCAGTTCGTCGGGGACCAGACGCAGCATCTCCTCGGTGGAGCGCACCACGATCGGCAACATCAGCAGAGCCAGCGCCAGCGACACCGCGAACGCACTCTGCTCGAATTTGAGGGTGGCGATCCACAGGCTGAAGACGAACAGCGATGCCACGATCGAGGGCACCCCGGCCAGCACGTCGACCATGAAGGTGGTCAATCGCGCCCACCGGCCGCCGCCGTACTCGATCAGGTAGATCGCCGTCATAAGACCCAGCGGTACCGCCAGCACCGCGGCCACCCCAGCCTGCACCACGGTGCCGTACAGCGCGTGGTACACCCCGCCGGCGAATTCTTCGGGTAGGACGCCGCGTAGTGAGTGCGTCCACCAGCTGAGATTGCTGATTGCGTGCCAGCCGCGGGCTACCACGACCCAGAGCAGCCAGACCAATGGGACCGCCGCGACGCCGAACGAGGCCACGAACGCGGCCGTGGCAATCTTGTCCGTCAACCGGCGCCGCATGCTGAGGTGATGGCGGCGCTGTGGCACCGATGGTTTGACCGGTGCGTCGAGCACTTGGGCGGTCATCCGTTGACCTTGCCGCCGGCCACCGCGCGAGCGGCGGCATTGACGAAGAATGTGAGTGCGAACAATGCGAACCCCGCGGCGATGTAGGCGCCGGTCGGCAGTGGGGCGCTGAACTCCGCGGCCGCCGACGCGATTTTGGATGCGAACGTGTACCCGCCGTCGAACAGCGACCAATTCCCAGGCTTCGCCGCGGCCCGCAGAATGATCAGCATCGCGACCGTCTCGCCCAGCGCCCGCCCCAGGCCCAGCATCGCCGCGGCGATCACGCCGCTGCGGCCGTAGGGCAGCACTGCCATGCGGACCACTTCCCAGCGAGTGGCGCCCAGGGCCTGGGCGGCTTCGATGTGGGCGAAGGGCGTCTGACGAAACACCTCCCGCGAGACCGAAGTGATGATCGGCAGGATCATCACCGCCAGCACGATGCCCGCGGTGAAGATCGTGCCACCGCCGGCCAGTGACACGTTGCCCTGATGGAACAGGAACAGCCAGCCCAAGTGGCTTCGCAGGAATCGCATCAACGGCACCAGCATCGGCGCCAGCACGAAGATCCCCCAGAGGCCGAAGATGATGGACGGCACCGCTGCCAGCAGGTCGATCACCACGGCAAAGGGTCGGGTCAGCCGCCGGGGCGCGTACTGGGTGAGGAAAATCGCGATACCGACCGAAATCGGCACCGCCAGCGCCAACGCGAATACCGAGCTCAACACCGTGACCATCAGCAGGTCCCGGATGCCGAACGACAGGTCGTCGGGATCGTTGGTGTTGAACTCGGGGCTGGTGAAGAAGTTCGCGTTGTTGGCGAGCAGCGACGGGACAGCACGCACCAGCAGGAAGATCGCGATCAGCGCGATCGCCACCACCACGGTCGATCCAGCGGCGACCGCGGCCGCCCGGAACAGCCGCTCGCCTCTCGGCGAGCGGCTGTTCATCAACGGCGTCGATGGGTTCCCGGGTGTCACGAGATGGCGTCGACCGCGGACGCCAGGCGAGCCTTGAAAGCCTCGGGGATCGGAACGTAGCCGTTGTCGGCCAGGCCGCTCTGGCCCGCGCCGATGGTGGACTTCAGGAACAACCGCACCGCCGTGCCGACATCCGCCTCCGGGTACTTCGAGCACACCACCTCGTAGGTGGCGAGCACGATCGGGTAGGAACCCGTCTGAGTCGGCTGGTAGAACGACGCCGTGTCGAGCACCAGGTCATTGCCTTGCCCCTTGATGGTGGCACCGGCGATGGTCTTGCCGACCGACTCGGTGCTGATCGCGACCGGTTCGGGGCCGGCGGAGGTGACGATCTGGGCGGTGGACAGATTCTTGGCCTGGGCGAATGACCACTCGTTGTAGGTGATCGCCCCCTCGGTGGAGGAGATGGCTCCGGCCGTGCCGTCGTTGCCCTTGGCGCCTTCGCCGACGCCACCATTGAAGGACTTGCCAGTGCCCTTGCCCCAGGCCCCACCGGAGGCGGCATCCAGATACTGCTGGAAGTTGTCGGTGGTCCCGGACTCGTCACTGCGGAACACCACGTGGATCGGCTGGGCCGGCAGCGTGGCCGTCGGGTTGAGCGCCTTGATCGCCGCGTCATCCCAGCTGGTGATGGTGCCGTTGAAGATCTTCGCGGCGGTCGGGCCGTCGAGGATCAGCGTGTCGACGCCGGGGACGTTGTACGTGATGGCGATCGGGCCGAACACCACCGGCAGGTTCCATGCCGGCGATTCGCAGCGCTGCTGCGCCTGCGCATAATCGTCGGTGCCCAGTGGGACGTCGGAGCCGGCGAAGTCGGTCTGGCCGCCGACGAACTCCCGGATACCGGCGCCCGATCCGTTGGCGGTGTAGTTGACGTTGTGGTCCGGACACTGGTCGATGAACGCCTTGACGAACCGGGCCATCGCGTTCTGCTGCGCGGTCGATCCGCTGGCCTTGAGCGTGTCCGTGCCGCCGCAGTTTCCGCTGGCAGCCGCCGAGCTCGAGGTTGTCTTCTCACCGGTGTCGGTGTTCTTGTCGCTGCCGCACCCGGATAACACCAATGCGCCGGTCGCCATAATGCCGAGCGTCGTGCCAATTCCGTTCAGTTTCACATTGCCCTTTCGCAGACAAATTAGGGTGATGACCGCTTGCGCGGCATCACCGGATCAACCCGGCCGACAATTCGCAACAATCACATGCTCGCCGGGTCACTTCTCCATTTAATGCGGCGAACGAAGGTTACGGTAGGGTGAACAGCCATGATCTAACGGTGGAATTCTGGTGGAATTCAGATGACGCTGATATGGACTGGCTAAATGCCAGATGACAGGCAGGTCGACCCCGGCCCGTAAGCTTCGCGAAGTGGTCGAACCGTCCGTCGCGCAGTTGCGCACGCTCCTCGATGAGCTGACCCTCCGAGACGCGGCCTACTTCGGACGGCGCCTGAAGGACCTGCGTGGCGGAACGCCCGAGCAGGTGCGAAAGCTGGCCGAGCGGATGGGCGAGGCGCAAGCGCTGGTTGCCGCGCGGCGCGCCGCGGTGCCGGACGTCAGTTATCCCGACCTGCCGGTCAGCGGCCGCCGCGACGAGATCGCCGCGGCGATCAGGGACCACCAGGTCGTGGTGGTGGCCGGCGAGACCGGCTCAGGTAAGACCACCCAGCTGCCTAAGATCTGCCTGGAGCTAGGCTGCGGCATCCGCGGCACCATCGGCCATACCCAGCCGCGGCGGCTGGCCGCCCGCACCGTTGCTCAGCGCATCGCCGACGAATTGTCCAGCCCACTAGGCGATGTCGTCGGGTACGCGGTCCGGTTCACCGACCGGGTGTCCGATCGGACCCTGATCAAGCTGATGACCGACGGCATCCTGCTCGCCGAACTCGAACGGGACCGGCGGTTGCTGCGCTACGACACGCTGATCATCGACGAGGCGCATGAGCGCAGCCTCAACATCGACTTCCTGCTCGGCTACCTGCGCGAGTTGTTGCCGCGCCGCCCCGATCTGAAGGTGATCATCACCTCGGCCACCATCGAACCTCAGCGTTTCGCAGCGCACTTCGGGCACAGTGGCGGGGGAGCGCCGATCGTCGAGGTGTCCGGCCGCAGCTACCCGGTGGAAATCCGTTATCGACCACTGGAGCTGCCGGTCAACGCCGATGCCGGTGATGACCCGGATGACCCGGATCAGGAGATCATCCGGACCGAGACCCGCGACGAGATCGAGGCGATCGTCGATGCGGTGCACGAACTGTCCGCCGAACCGCCCGGCGACGTCTTGGTATTCCTGTCGGGCGAGCGCGAGATCCGCGACACCGCAGAGGCTCTCGGCGGTCTGACAAACACCGAGATTCTGCCGTTGTACGCGCGGCTGTCCACTGCCGAACAGCAGAAGGTGTTCGCCCCGGCGCGCGCCGGCCGGCGGATTGTGCTGGCCACCAACGTGGCTGAGACTTCGCTGACGGTACCGGGCATCCGCTACGTGATCGATCCGGGCAACGCGCGTATCTCCCGCTACAGTCGCCGGCTGAAGGTTCAGCGGCTACCGATCGAACCCATTTCGCAGGCGTCCGCCTCGCAGCGCAGCGGCCGGTGCGGTCGCACTGCCCCCGGTGTGTGCATCCGGCTCTACAGCGAAGCCGACTTCGACGCCCGACCGCGCTACACCGACCCCGAGGTGCTGCGCACGAACCTGGCCGCAGTGCTGTTGCGGATGGCGTCGCTGCGGCTGGGTGCGGTGGAAGACTTCGGCTTCCTCGACCCGCCCGACTCGCGCAGCATCCGCGACGGGGTCGCGCTGCTGGTCGAGCTCGGCGCATTCACCGCGCAGGGAGCGATCACCGATGTCGGCCGCCGGCTGGCCCGGCTGCCGGTGGACCCGCGGTTGGGCCGGATGATCCTGGCCGCTGAGACCGAGGGCTGTGTGCGCGAGATGCTGGTGCTCGCCGCCGCCCTGACCATTCCCGATCCCAGGGAGCGGCCAGTCGATCGGGAGGAGGCGGCCCGAGCCAAGCATGCCCGGTTCGTCGACGACGATTCCGACTTCACGGCCTATCTCAACTTGTGGTCGTATCTGTCAGATCAGCGGAAAGTTCTGAGCGGCAGTGCATTTCGCCGGATGTGCCGCAATGAGTTCCTGCACTATCTGCGGATCCGGGAATGGCAGGATCTGGTAGGTCAGCTGCGCAGCATCGCAGCCGATATCGGCATCCGTGAATCCGGCGAGCCCGCTCAGCCGGCTGCTGTCCACGCGGCGTTGCTGGCCGGGTTGCTGTCGCACGTCGGGATGCGGCGTGACGACGGTCGGGAGTTCGCGGGCGCGCGTAACTCGAAGTTCGTGCTGGCGCCGGGTTCTGCGCTGGCCAAACGACCGCCGCGCTGGACGATGGTCGCCGAGCTGGTGGAGACCAGCCGGCTGTTCGGGCGGACCGCGGCGCGCATCCAGCCGGAAGCCGTCGAGCGGGTCGCGGCAGACTTGGTGCAGCGCAGCTACAGCGAACCGCACTGGGACGCCAAGCGCGGCGAGGTGATGGCCTTCGAAAAGGTGACGCTCTACGGACTGCCACTGGTGGCGCGCCGCAGGGTCGGCTATGCCCGGGTGGAGCCGGCGGTGGCTCGCGAGCTGTTCATCCGGCACGCGCTGGTGGAGGGCGACTGGGTGACCCGGCACCGATTCCTCGCCGACAACGCCGCGCTGCGCACCCAACTGCAGGAGCTGGAAGACAGGGTCCGTCGTCGCGATCTGATCGTCGACGACGACACCATGTATGACCTCTACGACGCGCGCATTCCCGCCGAGGTGGTCTCGGCACGGCACTTCGACGGCTGGTGGAAGAAGCAGCAGAAGGCCACACCCGAGCTGCTGACCTTCTCCCGCGATGAGTTGCTGCGGGCCGACGAGTCACTCGGGGCTGATCGCCCGGACAGTTGGGCGACTGCCGATCTCGAGTTGCCGCTGAGCTATCGCTTCGAACCGGGCGCCGCCGACGACGGGGTCACCGTCCACGTGCCGATCGATGTGCTGGCACGCCTCGGCGGCGACGAGTTCGCCTGGCAGGTACCGGCGCTGCGCGAAGAGCTGATCACCGCACTGATCCGGTCCCTGCCCAAGGACCTGCGACGTAACTTCGTCCCGGCCCCCGACACCGCCCGTGCGGTGCTGTCGGCAATCGGGCCGGGCGAGCCGCTGCTGGAGTCGCTGGTGCACGAGCTTCGTCGCCGCACCGGTGTGTTGGTCCCGATCGACGCCTTCGACCTGACCAAGCTTCCCGCGCACTTGAGGGTCACCTTCGCCGTGGAGGGTGCAGATGGCACCGAGGTGGCTCGCGGCAAAGACCTCGGGGTCTTGCAGGATCGACTGGCGGCCTCCGCCCGCGAGGCGGTCGCGGATGCGGTCGGCGCGGAGCTGGAACGCAGCGGCCTGCGCAGCTGGCCGGACGACTTGGACACGCTGCCTCGGGCCGTGCAGCGGGTGGTGGCTGGGCGTGCCGTTCGTGGCTTCCCGGCTTTCGTCGATGCCGGCGACACCGCGCAGCTACGAGTGTTCTCCACCGAGGCGCAGCAGCGGTCCGCGCTCGTACCCGGTATCCGCCGGTTGCTGCGCTGCGCTGTTCCGTCGCCGGTCAAAGCGGTCGAACGTCAGCTGGATTCGCCGACACGGCTGATGCTCAAGGCGAATCCGGACGGGACCCTGGCGGCGCTCATCGACGACTGCGCCGACGCCGCGACCGATGCCTTAGTACCGACGCCGGTGTGGACCCGCGACGAGTACATCGCGTTGCGCAACCGGGTGGCCGCCGCGCTGGTGCCGACGACCGTTGACGTGGTGACTCGAGTAGCGCAGGTGCTGGCCGCGGCCCGCGACACCCAAGTGGCGCTGCCGGCGCAGCCGCCGCCCGGCCAGGCCGAGGCGATCGCCGACATCGTCGGCCAGCTGGATGCGCTGCTGGCGCCCGGTTTTGTCACCGCCACCGGCCGGGCACATCTGGGGGACCTCACCCGCTATCTGACCGCCGTCCGTCGCCGGGTGGAGCAGCTGCCCCGCGCGTTGCAGGCCGACCGGGAACGGATGGCACGGGTGCACGCGGTGCAAGACGCCTACCGGGACCTTTTGGCGACCCTGCCGACGGCGCGCCATCGCGATAACGACGTGCGCGACATCGCGCGCCAGATCCAAGAGCTACGGGTGAGTCTGTGGGCTCAGCAGCTCGGTACCCCGCGCCCGGTCAGCGAACAGCGCATCTACCGGGCGATCGACGCGCTACTCGCTTGACGGCAGGGTGTGCTCGTCGGGGAACTTGCCGGTCGCCTGGAAGATCACCCGACGAGCGACTTCGACGGCGTGGTCCGCGAACCGCTCGTAGAACCGCCCAAGCAGCGTCACGTCCACGGCGGCGGCCACTCCGTGCCGCCACTCCTTGTCCATCAGCACCGAGAACAGGTGCCGGTGCAGGTCGTCCATCGCGTCGTCTTCTTCGCGGATCCGGGCGGCCTTCTCCGGGTCGCGCGACAGCAGCACCTCTTGGGCGCTGTTGCCTAATTCGACTGCAAGCCTGCCCATTTCGGCGAAGTACCCGTTGACCTCTTCGGGCAGTGCGTGTTGCGGGTGGCGGCGGCGGGTGATCTTGGCGACGTGTAGGGCCAACGCGCCCATCCGGTCGATGTCGGCCACCATCTGAATGGAGCTGACGATGGCGCGCAGGTCCCCGGCGACCGGGGCTTGCAACGCCAACAGCACGAAGGAGCTTTCCTCGGCGCGGGTACTCATCGCGGCGATCTGCTCGTGATCGGTGATCACCTGCTCGGCCAGCATCAAGTCGGCTTGCAGTAGGGCCTGTGTGGCGCGCTCCATTGCTGCCCCGGCCAAGCCGCACATCGTGCCGAGCTGTTCGGCCAGATCCGAGAGTTGCTCGTGGTACGCGGTTCGCATGCCCTCAAGACTAACCGTGGACCGCGATTCGCGCGGGTTGGGCGGGAGTGGGCGCTACTCGCAGGTGGTGTCGGCGGCGTTGGTGACGGTCAGGTCGTCGGGCAGTTCGGTCGGTTCGACGCTGGCACCGCGGTTGAGTTGCACGCTGACCTGCGAACCGCTTGCCGCCGGCTTGGTCACGGCGCGGAAGTCTGATCCCAGGACAACGCGGACGATGCTGCCCAGTCCGGTGACCCGCTCGATCGGCGCGCCTGACAGCGCCGAGGACACCGTGGCGGCGGCCTGCTCGTTTCCGGGGGAGTACAGCACCTTGGTGGCCTTGACGGTGCCGGGGTAGTCGTCGGCATTGTCGACGTTGAAGCCCCACTGCTGCAGGCCCTCGGAGGTGGCGCCGGCCAGGCCGGACTGCTCGGTGGCGTTAGACACCCGCACCGTGACATCGGCGGGTGAGGTCGTGACCGCGTGCACCTGCTCGCTGAGCGGCTTGACCGCCGGGGCGGCCGGTGAGCCGGGCAGGGACGTGGACGGGGTCGTGGGGTTGGCTGCCGCCGCCGTGGTTGGGGCCGAGGTGGCGTTGTGGTCGTTCTCGCCGGGCAGAGGGTCGTCGTTGATGATGGCGTCGAACAGTGCCCGCACGTCGTCCATCCGGGGGACCTCGTCGCCGTTCTCGTCGGTCTCACTGGTCGGCACCGTGACGAAGGTGATGTGCCCGGCGGCGACCTTCTGCAACGACTGGCCGAGGTTCACCAGGTCCTTGGTGGTGACGTTGTCCACCGAGCTGTCGCCGATGAACATGTTGACCACATTGTTGAGCTTGGTCGGCGAGAAGAACGTGTTGGTGGAGATCAACGAACGCAGCAGCGACGACAAGAACAGCTGCTGGCGTTTGATGCGCCCGTAGTCGCCGTTGTCCTCGGTGGTGACGTGCCGGGCCCGCACGTAGTTCAACGCGGTCCCGCCGTTGACGCGCTGGCGGCCGGAGTCCTCCAGGACGCTGCCCAGGACAAGGTCGTACAGCGGGCTGGGGGTGCACACCTCGACGCCACCCAGCGCGTCGACCATCTTGCCGAACCCGACGAAGTCGACGGCCATGAACCGGTTGATCGCCAGTCCGGACAGTTTCTGGATCTCCTTGACCAGACACTTCGGCCCGCCGAAGGCGTACGTCGAGTTCAGCTTCGTCTCGGTGTAGACGGTGTCGTCGCTGTAGGTTCCGGTTTCCTCGTCGTAGATCGGTCCGTACGCGCCGGTCACGGAGTTCCAGACCTCGCACTGGATCGGAGTGATCGCCAGGTCGCGGGGGAATGACACCACCACCACGCGTTTACGGTTCGCCGGGATGTTGACCAGCATGATCGTGTCGGAGCGAGCTCCCTCGGCGTCCTCGGTGCTGCCGGCGCCGATGTCGCTGTTGGCGCCGGCGCGGGTGTCCGCGCCGACGATCAGGAAGTTCTCGTCGCCGTACTGGCCGGCCGCATCGAGAATGTCGTGCGAGTTGGGGTCCAATGCGCTGACGTGGTTGAGGCTGCGGTTTTTCGACGAACTCCACTGCCAGGCCGACCCGGTCAGCACCAGGGCGAGGATCGCCATCATGGCCGCGGCCGCGCGGCCCGCGAGTTTCGCCCGGTGGTGGGGCCCGTGCGGGGCCGGTTCGGTGTCCGCCGGCGGTGCATGGCGAGGCGGCTCGATCCGACCCGGCGGTTCAGCGAGGCTCGACGGAGGAGAGTCGAAGCTGGGACCGCCGTACAAACCCGGCGGTTCAGCGAGGCTCGACGGAGGAGAGTCGAAGCTGGGACCGCCGTACAAACCCGGCGGTTCAGCGAGGCTCGACGGTGCCCACTCGTCCCAGTCGGGTGCACCGACCGGCTCGAGTGACGTGCCGTGAATACGGTCGAGGTCGGGCACTTCCGACGGGTAAGCCACGGCGGAGATGTTGGGCATCGGGGCCGGTGTATCGGCGAAGTCGGGCGCTGAATAGTCGGCTTCCGGCTTGGATACGCCGGCGGGCTCCACCGGCTCGAAGGGCGCGACGAACGCGGCCACTTCGCGACTCTCGGGCGGGGCTGAGGTGGCCCGGCGCTGGCTGCGCCCACCGGAAGGCGGCGGCTCGGCGTTGACCTTGGCGATCAGGTCGGCGACGCTCACCGACCCGTTGCGGCGCCGGGAGGCGTTTCGCCGGTGTGGGGCGGGGGCGTCCGCAGCCGAGTTCTGCCAGCGTTCCCAGGGCGCGGGCCCGGGCGGGGGCATCGTCATCAGCTGATGGTCGCCATCGTCGTGGCCCTCCGGCGCCCCGCGGCCAGGAGTGGCGTTATCGCCGTCACTCATGTCCTCAAGGGCCTCCGAGTCCTCGGTACCGGCGCGCGTCGTTCGCACGTCGGTGCGGTACGGATGATCGGCATTGGTCTCCGCACCTGGATATGCTCCCGCAGAGACGATCCCTGCCTGGGGCAATAAGGTACTTATTCTACTGAGAACTTTCCAGACACGCGATGTCGACAAAGTCTCATTTCAGCCACCCGAGTGCATAATGTCCGCGCCGGCCGGCACCGCACAGTCATCGGGGTCGTCCAGCCACCCTTCGGGCAGGGTGACCTTGGCCGGCGAGCCCTGTCGCCCGCGAGGGCCGGTGGCGGCCGCGGGGAAGGGGACCGAGCCGTCCAGCTGCTTGAGCAGTTCGTCGAGCTCGGACAGGGTGGTCACCATCGCCAGTTCGCGCCGCAGCTCGGAACCGGCGGGGAATCCGTGCAGGTACCAGGCGACATGCTTGCGGATCTCGCGCATGCCCTTGTCCTCGCCGAAGTGCTGGGCCAGCAGTTCGCCGTGGCGGCGGATGATGTCGGCGACTTCGCCCAATGTGGGTGGGGTCGGTGTGGGCCGGCCCGCGAAAGCCGCCGAGAGCTCGCCGAACAACCAGGGGCGACCCAGGCATCCGCGGCCGATCACCACCCCGTCACAACCAGTCGCCGCCATCATGGCCAGGGCATCGCCGGCTTCGAAGATGTCGCCGTTGCCCAGCACCGGAATCGAGCGGACCTGCGCTTTGAGGGCCGCGATCTGCTCCCAGTCGGCGGTGCCGGAGTAGCGCTGCGACGCGGTCCGCGCGTGCAGGGCCACCGCTGCGGCCCCTTCGGCCTCGGCGATGCGTCCGGCGTCCAGGTGGGTGTGGTGGGCGTCGTCGATGCCGATCCGGAATTTCACGGTCACCGGAATGTCGGTGCCGGCCGTGCCACGCACCGCCGCGGCGACGATGTTGCCGAAGAGCCGGCGCTTGTAGGGCAGTGCCGACCCGCCGCCGAGACGGGTCACCTTGGGCACCGGGCAGCCGAAATTCATGTCGATATGGTCGGCCAGCCCCTCGTCGGCGATCATCTTCGCCGCAGCGTAGGTGGTGTCGGGGTCGACGGTGTAGAGCTGCAGCGAGCGCGGTGACTCCTCCGGCGCGAACGTGGTCATGTGCAGGGTGGCGGGGTGCCGTTCGACCAGTGCACGTGCGGTCACCATCTCGCAGACATAGAGCCCGCTGACCGTTCCTGCCCGGGATTGTTCCAGTTCGCGGCAGAGCGTGCGGAACGCGACGTTGGTAACGCCGGCCATGGGGGCCAGCACCACGGGGCTGGCAAGCGGAAGCGAACCGATCCGCAGCGCGGGCTGTGCCTCCACCAGATCTCGCGGAGACTGCGATCGCGGCGCAGCCGGGTGACGCAGGTCGCCGCCGTTGCCTACGCCACCGACTACGACGCTGATGGCTCCAACACCTTCTTGGCGGCGCGCTTCTCGGCCATCTTGGCCTCCCGCTCGAGCCGGCGTTGCTTGGCCAGCTCGAACTTCTCGCACGTCTCGTCCAGCTCGGCGACGATCTTGGCGATCCCCTCCTGGTAGCGGGCCGCTTCGCCGCTGAAACTCCGCTCGAGGATGCCCCACTTCTTCAGCACCGGCATCACCACGTCGTCGCGGTGGATCATCGGGTCGTAGACGCCGCCGACCGCGATGATCACGGCCTTGCGGCGGAACTCGGGCACCACGAAGCCGGGCATCTGGAAGTTGGCCAGCACCCGGTGCAGCGAGCGCATCGCCTGTTCCGGCGCGATGTCGAAACCGACGGCGCTGACATCGCGGTAGAAGATCATGTGCAGGTTTTCGTCGTGCGAGATCCGCGCCAGCAGCTGGTCGGCGATGGGGTCGTTGCAGGCCTGGCCGGTGTTGCGGTGCGAGATCCGCGTTGCCAGCTCCTGGAAGCTGACATAGATGACGGAGTCGAACAGGCTCTCAGCGAAGAGGTCGCCGGAGACCTGGTGGTTCTGGCCCGGGCTGAAGCCGCGGTTGACGGTCTCCATCCGCAGTGTTTCCAGTTCGATGGGGTCGCAGTTGCGGGTAACCACCAGGTAGTCGCGCAGCGCGATGCCGTGGCGGTTCTCCTCAGCGGTCCAGCGGTTGACCCAGGTGCCCCACGGAGCGTCCATGGTGAAGTTCATCGCGATCTCGCGGTGATACGAGGGCAGGTTGTCCTCGGTCAGCAGGTTCTGCACCATTGCCGTCCGGGCGACTTCGGACAGTTTCGACTGCTCGGGATGCCAATCCTGCCCGCCGAGCGCGTAGTAGTTCTTGCCCTCCGACCAGGGAATGTAGTCGTGGGGGTTCCAGTCCTTGGCCATGGAGAAGTGTCGGTTGATGAGTTTTTCTACGACGGGCTCGAGCTCGTGCAGCAGCTCCACGTCGGTCCATTCCCGCGTCATGCCAGCTCCCCAGATATCTGTGTCGACTAGTTGCAGGCAATATATCTGTGTCTGTCGGTAGCATCAAGTTTTCACGGCGCGTGTTTGGGTGTGACGTTGTGGCCCGCGCCTAGCGCACGATCTGCGCGCTGAGCAGCATCTCGACACAAAAGTCGATGAATTGGCTGCGGCTGGCCTCGAGTCGGCCGTTCAGGTAAGCGGCGAACAGGGTGGTCAGCGCGCCGATCAGCCCGGTGGCCACCATCTGCTGGACCGCCGCATCGTCGATACGAGTCAGGGTGCGTTGCAGCATCTCGATGAAATCCGGCATCCACTTGGCGCCGGCGCTGGTCAGGATCGGCTCCCGCTCCGGGGCCAGTAGCAGCACCCGGCCGCGAGCCGGGTCATCGACCATCAGGGTGATGAAGCATTCCACGCCTTCCCGGGGGTTTCGGGCCGACAGCAGCGCCGTCAACGCCCGCGTGCATACGTCGTCGTATACCTCGCGCACAAACTCGTCACGATCGGCGAAGCACTCGTAGAAGTAGCGCTCGGTCAGCGCGGCCGCGCGACAGACCGATCGGACGGTCAGCGTGGGCCCCCGTGCATCACCAAGCAGTTGCACCCCGACGGCGAGAAACTCGTTTCGGCGCAAGGCCTGGCGCTCTGCCAGTGGGACCCCGGACCAGCGGCCCCGGCGTTGACTGGAAGACACTGCGCATCTCCCCTCAGCTCGATCTGGCAACGTGCGTACTCAAACTCGGCAAACCCTCAATGTGGGTTCCATCATGACGCAAGGTGTTTCGGGCAAGTGTTCGCCCCGCCGGGACGCGTCGACCGGCGACGCTGAACCGGCACGGCTACACGCGTCGCATTGGTCCAGACAATAAGGTCGGTCGATGTGGTGCAGACGACATTCGGCAGAATGTGTGATGCAGGCTACGGTCGGATGGTGCTGTCGATCCGCGACGTCACCGAATCGGTGATCGTCCCGGTGCTGCCCGACGGCTACGCCGCGCGCATCCGGTACAGCTTCGGGATGGCGCAGAAAGACGGAATCGCCCAGTCGAAAGAGTGTTGTGATGCGCGAATGCACCCAGTTCTACATCGACGGCCGGTGGGTGGACCCGGCCGAAGCAAGGACCCTCGACGTCGACAACCCGGCCACCGAAAAGGTCTGCGGGAAGATCGCGCTCGGCACGGCGGCAGACGTCGACCTCGCGGTGGCCGCGGCCCGGCGGGCCTTTGACAGCTGGCCGCACAGTAGCCGCGCGGAGCGGCTGGATCTGCTGCAGGCGATCCTCGCCGAATACCAACGGCGCAGCGGCGACCTGGCTGACGCCGTGAGCGAGGAGATGGGGGCGCCGCCCAGCCTGGCCGCCGGAGTCCAGGTCAATCTCGGGGCCGGTCATCTCGTCACGGCGATCGATGTGCTCAAGAACTTCTCGTTCAGTGAGCAGCGCGGCAACACCTTGGTGGAGCGCGACCCGATCGGGGTATGCGGTCTCATCACACCCTGGAACTGGCCGCTGAACCAGATCGCGGTGAAGGTCTACCCGGCGTTGTCCACCGGCTGCACCATGGTGCTCAAACCCTCTGAGGTCGCGCCGTTCTCGGCGTACATCTTCACCGAGATCATGGACGCCGCGGGGGTTCCGGCCGGCGTGTACAACATGGTCAACGGGGACGGGCCCGGGGTAGGCGTGGCACTATCGCGGCACCCGGATGTCGACATGGTGTCGTTCACCGGCTCCACCCGTGCCGGCGTCGCGGTGGCCGAGAACGCCGCGCCGACCGTGAAGCGGGTGACTCAGGAGCTGGGCGGCAAGAGCGCCAACATCGTGCTCGACGACGATGCCTTCGTCGACAGCGTCACCGCCGGGGTGTCGACCATGATGGTCAACTCCGGGCAGAGCTGTAACGCGCCGTCACGGATGCTGGTGCCGAACTCGCGGATGGACGAGGCCATCGCGATCGCCCACGCGGTCGCCGAACAGGTGAAGGTCGGTGACCCCGCCGATCCGAAGGCGATTGGCCCGGTGGCGTCAGCGGCGCAGTTCGCCATGCAGGGCCTGATCGAGCAGGGCATCGCCGAGGGAGCCACGGTTGCCGCCGGCGGCGCCGGCCGGCCCGCCGGGCTGGACACCGGCTACTTCGTCCGGCCAACCGTCTTCGCACATGTGACGAACCAGATGACGATCGCCCGCGAGGAGATCTTCGGCCCGGTGCTGTGCATCCTCGGCTATGACGACCTCGACGAGGCCGTCGCGATCGCCAACGACACCGAGTACGGTCTGGCCGGCTACGTCTCGGGCGCCGACATCGACGCCGCGCGAGGAATCGCCCGCCGGATCCGGGCCGGCTGGGTCGCGATCAACCACGCCTTCGACCTGAACGCACCGTTCGGCGGCTACAAGCGCAGCGGCAACGGCCGGGAGTGGAGCGACGCCGGATTTCACGAATACCTCGAGACCAAGAGCACCTTGGGCTACGGGGTAGGCGCCGCCGACTGAGATTCGTTGGCCGTCATCGCCCGTTGCGGGTGATCGAGTGCACCAGCTCGATCGCGGCGCCCAGCGTGGCGATCCGATCTTCGAGGGTCTCGCCGGCCGGATAGACCCGCACGGTGTCCACGCCGGTGTCGCTCCAGACTTGTAGGCGATCGCGAACCATTGCGGGGGTGCCAATCAAGGTGGTGGCCAGCACCATCTCGTCGGTGATCAGTGCGGCGGCGCCCTCCCGGTCGCCGGCCTGCCAGCGTTGCTTCACCGCGGCAGCGACATCGGACCAGCCCTGGCGACTGTAGGCCTGGTTGTAGAAATTGGTAGTGGCCGAACCCATTCCACCCAGGCTGAAGGCCAGCTCGGTCTTGCGGCTGTCGATCAGTTCCTTCAGATGCTTCTCGTCGCTGGCGAATGACACTTCCGCGCCCTGGCAGATGTCGAGGTCCGCTCGGCTGCGCCCGGAGCGGGCCAGACCGCTGTCCAGGTGGGCGAAGTAGGCCGCCTCGGCGCCCTCCGGCACGAAGCTGGTGCCCAGCCAGCCGTCGGCGACTTCGCCGGTCAGCGTCAAGATCGCCGGGGTCAGGCTGGCCAGATACAGCGGGATCTGGTGTTCGGCGCGCATCGACAACCGCATGGGCTTGGTGGCCGAACCGAGGCGGGGGATCTGGAACTGTTTGCCGCTATAGACGATTCGCTCTCCGGCGATCGCCTGCCGGATGATGTCGATGGTCTCGCGCATCCGGCCGAGCGGCCGGTCGAAGGACTGACCATGCAGCCCCTCGATGACCTGCGGGCCCGAGGCGCCCAGACCGAGCAGGAACCGTCCCCCGGACAGGTTGGACAGTGTGATGGCGGCTTGGGCAATGGCGACCGGAGTGCGAGTGGACAGTTGGATGATCCCCGATCCCAGCAGCATTCGGTCGGTGCACGCGGCGTAGTAGCCCAGGGCGGAGACCGCGTCCGCGCCCCAGGCCTCGGCGACCCAGCAGATGTCCAGGCCCATCTTCTCGGCCTCGCGGACCAGCAGCTTCTGGTGCTCCCAGCTGCCGACGCTGGCCGCTTCCAGCGTGATGGCCGCGCGCATCAGTGCTCGGCCCGCTGTTTGAGGTGATCAAGGGTGGCCGTCATACCTGCCTCGAACTCGCGCAGCCGTACGAACACGATCTTCTGTTCCTTGTCCGGCATCGCGGCGATGGCCAGCGAAAGCCCGGACGGCGCGGGGCCCAGCTGCATCCATTCGGTCAAGCGGGTGCCGGTGCCCTCCGGGGCCAGGCTCAAACGCCACGACGAAGTGGGATTGTCGGGATCGCTGACGGCCCAACCGAATACGGTCAGCGGTTCGAACTCGACCACTTCGGAGGTCGTGGACCATTCCCCGAGGGCGGGGTGCCGGTTGTATCCGGTGAACCGAGCGCCCAGCCGGGGCCCGTCACCGTCGGCCCATTCGACGCGCTGGAGTTCCTGACTGCTCTCGGCAACGGCGTGGATGTCGCTGGCCACTTCCCAGACACGTTGGGGCGGGGCATCGATCCAGGTGGACACCTCCACCGTCGGTGCGTCGGCGTATACGGCTCCGGTCCACTCCATGGCGGGCTCCTCTCAATTGCTGCCCGGGTGACTGGCCGGGTTGGCGGTATCGCAGAACAGGATTCGGGCGGATACCAGCACCCGCAGTTCGCCGGCGACATCCTCCAGCGGCTGCAGGCTCGCCTCGGTGCGGCACATGATGATCGCGCCCTGCATCGCGGCGATGCACATGGTCGCCACCCGGCCCGCCGCGTCGGCGTCCAGCCCGCTTGCCACGAAGCAGTCGATCAGCCGTGTCTTCCAGGCCACAAAGATCCGTTCGGCGTGTTGGAGCAGCGGTGACTCCGGCGCGGAACTCACTGCGGCCGACACCACCGGGCACCCGGCGGTATAGCCGGTCTCGGTCAGCATCTTTCGCCAGAAGCCGGTCAGTCGATCGAGCACCGCGATCGGGCCTCCGGCTGCGGATCCGGTGATGAGCGAGTCGATCGCGTCGCCGCCCAGTTGAACGGCTTCGTCGAGGATCTGGGCACGCCCGCCCGGAAAGTGGTGATAGATCGAGCCGCGGGGCGCCCCGCTGCGGCTTAGTAGGGTGTCCAGGGTGATCCCGTCTGCGCCGCGCTCGCGCAGCAGTTCCACGGCGGTCAGCACCATCGCCTGCCGGGTGTCGCGCGCCATTGGCCGATTATGACGATCGACATAATCGAGGGTCAAACCGGGGGTAGTTGCGCTGGAATGCGGCGGATTTGTCGCGAGATCACCGGCAGATTATGAAGTACTGCATATCCTGCTCGTCGACTCCGCGCTCAGGGAGGGCATTAGGTGAACCACCTGTCGAGTGCATCCGGCAATCCAGTGGTGGTGCTTTCTCCCACCCAGGCGACGTGGCCGTCGGGTCGGACTAGGACGGCATCTGGAGTCGCGACTTGGCCGCTCACGGGGAGCTTCCAGATTCCGCTGTATTGGACGTTCACCGCTGTAATTCAGTTCGACCAGGGCGTGTTGTCGAAGTCCGAGTCTTGGTCGCCGAAGGTCAGCAGGACACCTCGGGCCTGATGCAGAAGGGTGAATAGTCGGGCGGGACCGGAGGGCATTTGGAGGTCGAGGTCTGGCATGCGGCGGCCGAGCAGCGGGTGTCCTAGCGCCGGCCGGGCCCAACCGGGCCGGGGCCAACCGGGCCGGGGCCAACCGGGCCGGGCCCGGCAGGGCCGACGCCGGCGGGGCCGATCACGCCGCCAGGTCCGATCGGTCCGCCAACGCCGATGCCGAACGGTCCGACAGGGCCGACGATCGGATGCGGGTCTACGCCCCCGGGTTCGCACCGATTTGTCTCTGCATTGAAGTACATGCCGTAGCCGCAGCCGTCTAGAGGTTCGGCCCGGCTGACGGCGGGTGAAGCGACTCCGATCAGCGCTACTGATGCCATGGCAAGCGCGAAAATCGGGATCGTGGCGCAGTGGCGTGGCAGTCGACTCATTGCCGTCCTCATCTCTGCGTTCATCTTGAACGGCTGGCGGGGTAGCTGCCCACCTTAGTCGTGCGTAATCCGATCTATCGGCGGATCGCCAGAAGATGGTCCATCTGCTCATCGACGACGAGGAGCTTGCGACGCCGACTCGATGGCCCTGCCGGATGGGCTGTGTCGGATCTTGCAGGCCGAGCGGTCGGCTGAGGTCCGCCGCAGCTTGCGGGTGTCGACTATTCGACGTACTTTTCGAAAGTATGACGGCAGCGATCGACGAAGGTGGCACCGCCCGCCCGGTCTCCTCGCCGCCGACCGAGCGGGTGATGCGGGTCCTTGAGTTGCTGGCCGCCGACCCGGAACGGCATTTTTCCCTCTCGGAGATCTCGCAGACCCTGAGCATCAGTCATGGCACTTGCCACGCCATCCTGTCCACTCTGGCCAGCCGGCAGTGGCTGGTGCGGGATCGGCGCTCCGGTGGATATTCCTGGGGCCCGGCCTTGGCCGCGCTAGCCCGCCCGGTCAATAAACAAGCGTTCCGGCCGGAGCTGCAGCGGCTTTTCGACGCGGTCGGCAGGCAGGTCATCCTCGGCGTTCGCCAGGGTGCGACGGTGGTGGTGACCGACTCGGTGGGAGAGTCGATCGCCGGGCTGCAGTTGGGAGCCGGATTCCGGATGCCGCTGGTGGCCCCGTTCGGGCGCGAGTTCATTGCCGGCGTGGGCGAGAACGTCAAGAAGGAATGGCTGAGTGGGCTGGGCGCACCGCCGCCGCGGTTGCGGCGACGGTTGGCCGCGGTGCTCGACGAGGTCGGCCGGCGCGGTTACGCGATCGATCGGATGAGCCGCGAATACGTCCGGGTGTACTCGGCGCTGCAGGCGCTGGCGGCCGACGGCGAGGCCGATGAGATCACCGCGCGACTGGCCACGGCCTTCGCCGATCTCACCGAGGTCGACTACCTGCCCGACGAACTCGTTGGCGCCGAGCATCATCCGATCGCCAGCGTCTCGGCCCCAGTTCGCGACATCGACGGCACGGTCGCGATGTCGGTGGGAGTCGCCCCCTTCGCAACCCTGACCCCCGCGGAGGTCGCCGATCTCGGTGTCGCCGTGCGAGAGACCGCCGCGCGTATCCAATCGCAGAGGACTGCACGTGGAGAACATGAGGAGAGCTCGTGAGCGTGACGCTCAGCGTCGAACAACGCCAACTCGGCGAGTCGTTGCGGCAGTTCGCCGCCCGGCACGCGCCGATGACCGATACCCGCAAGGCCTTCGATGCGCTGGCGAACGGAGAATTGCCGCCCTGGTGGGATGACCTGGTCGCTAACGGATTTCACGCGATTCACCTGCCCGAACAGTGCGGCGGACAGGGCGGCGGCCTGCTTGACGTCGCTGCGGTCCTAGAGGCCGCAGGCACCGTATCCCTGCCTGGGCCGCTCTTGCCGACGGTGACCGCGGGAGCGATCGGTTTGCTCGCCGAGGCCACGCCGCCGCGGGCGGACTATCTGCGTGCCCTTGCCGCCGGTGCACCGGCCACCGTCGTGCTCGCCGGCCAGTCGGATTTCACCGCGCGACGAGCTGACGACGGCTGGCTGATCAACGGTGTCTCCGAGGTGATCTCGGGGGCGCGGTCGGCCCGACTCGTGCTGGTCTGTGCGCGCTGTGACGACGGTACCGACCTCTGGGCCGTGGTCGACACCGCCCGGGCGGCGATCCAGCCGGTAGCCGGCACCGACCTGCTCACCGACCTGGCCACGATCACCCTGGCTGATTACTCGGCGAGCACCGGCGCCGTGCTGGCCGGTATCGAGACCGAACGCGCGGAGTACCTCGCCGTCGGGCTGGCCGCAGCGGTGTGCGCCGGCATCGCCGGGTGGTGCGTCGAGGCGGCCACCGCTCATCTGCACACCCGAGAACAGTTCGGGGTGCGCATCGGCACCTTCCAGGCCTTGCAGCACCAGGCGGCAATGCTTCTGGTCAGCTCCGAATTGGCATGCGCCGCAGCCTGGGACGCGCTGCGCGCCGTCACCGACCCCGTGGAGCAGCAGCGCATCGCCGCCGCCACCGCAGCCCTGACGGCGGTCGCACCGTGTCCGGACATGGTGTTCGACACCCTGACCATGTTCGGCGCTATCGGATTCACCTGGGAGCACGATCTGCACCTGTACTGGCGCCGCGCCACCAGCATCGCCGCTTCTATCGGCGCTGCCACCGACTGGGCTCGTCGGCTCGGCGATCTGGCCGTCGCCCAGCAGCGGGACTTCACCGTCGATCTCGGCGGCGCGGAAGCCGAGTTCCGGTCGGGTGTCGCCGCGACGCTCGATGCCGCCGCGACACTGGCCAACGACGGTCCGGGCCGCCAAGGCGACTACCCGCATTTCGAAACGGGCCCGCAGCGCACGATGATCGCCGACGCCGGACTGATCGCCCCGCAGTGGCCGGCACCCTGGGGCCGCGATGCCTCGGCACTGCAGCAGCTGATCATCATCGAGGAGTTTGCCAAACGACCCGGCCTGGTCCGGCCGTCACTGGGGATCGCCGAATGGATCCTGCCGTCACTGGTGCGGGCCGCTCCTGATGCACTGCAGCAGCGGCTGATTCCACCGACCCAGCGCGGCGAACTCGCTTGGTGCCAGCTGTTTTCCGAGCCCGGCGCCGGCTCTGACCTGGCGTCGCTGACCACCCGTGCGGTCAAGATCGACGGCGGATGGCGCATCAACGGTCACAAGATCTGGACATCGGCGGCGCAGCGCGCCGACTACGGCGCCCTGCTGGCCCGTACCGACCCCACGGCGGCCAAGCATCGCGGAATCGGCTACTTCATCGTGGACATGCGCTCGCCGGGGATCGAGATCCAGCCGATTGTGATGGCCACCGGCGCTGCGGAATTCAACGAGGTGTTCCTCGCCGACGTCTTCGTACCCGATGAGATGCTGCTCGGGGAGCCCACCGAAGGCTGGCAGCTGGCGATCGCCACCATGGCCGAGGAGCGCACTGCCATCAGTGGATATGTCGAGAACGACCGGGCTGTCGCGCTGCGGGCCATCGCCGCGGCGCCGGGCCGATCGCGCGGCGATGCGCTGCGCGCGCTGGGCGAACTCGACGCCTATGCCAACGCGATCAGGGCGCTCGGGGTACGCGAGACCATCAGGCTGTTGGATGGCGAGGGCTTGGGGGCGTCGTCGAGCATCGCGAAAGTGGCGATGAACGTGCTGTTGCGTCGCACCTTCCACGCGACATTGGCGACAGTCGGGCGATTGGCGATGGTCGCCGATTCCGAACCGGCCGTCGTCGAGCCGTATCTGTTGTCGCCGGCCGAGTTGATCGGTGGCGGTACCAAGGAAATTCAGCTGAACATCATTGCGCAGATGATTCTCGGCCTGCCCCGCAAATGAGATAGCGGACACCTCGCACCTGGGCGAGAACCGGCGACGTGAACGCCCGCGTTGGTCAGCCCTGCTCGGCCTGTTCGCGCGCCCATCGGTAGTCGGCTTTGCCGGCCGGGCTGCGCACGATCGTCGACCGGAACACGACCGCCTTGGGCAGCTTGTAGCGGGCCAGCGAGCCGCCGGCATGCTCGATGAGCTCGGCGGCCGTGACGGCGGCATCCTCGGCGAGGGCCACCACGGCTACCACCTCCTGGCCCCAGCGTTCACTCGGCCGACTAGCGACCACCACGTCGACGACGCCCGGATGTGAGGCGAGGGCCGTCTCGACTTCCTCGGCGAAGATCTTCTCCCCGCCGGAGTTGATCGTCACCGAATCGCGGCCGAGCAGCTCGATCGATCCGTCGTCCAGGTGCCGCGCCCGGTCGCCGGGAACGGCGAAGCGCGCCCCGTCGATCACCGGGAACGTCGCTGCGGTCTTGGCGGCATCGCCCTTGTAGCCCAAGGGGACATAGCCGCGCTGACCGAGCCAGCCCAGGCCGTCGTGGCCGGGTTGCAGGACGGTCACAAGGTCCTCTGCCACCACGCAGGTGTCCGGCCCACCGGCGAAGGTTCCGGTGGAGACGGCACCCGAGGTCGACATGTGACGCATCTGGGCGCCGGTCTCCGACGATCCGACCCCGTCGATCACCATGGCGCCGGGCAGGGTCTCGACGATCTGCTGCTTGACGTAGGGGGTCAACAGGGCTCCGCCGTTGGCCACCACCAGCAGCGACGACACATCGGCATTGCCCTTGCGGATCGCATCCAGCAGCGGCCGGGCCATGGCGTCGCCCACCACGGTCACCGACAGCACTTTCTCCCGCTCAATGGCGCGTACCACGTCGTCGGCGTCGAAATGGTCCACAACGGAAGGGAAAACCAGAGTTTGGCCGGTGTTGATCGCGGTCATCACCGCCCACTGGGCGGCGCCGTGGATCAGCGGCGGCAGGATCATCAGCTTGACGCCGGGGTTCTCCCGGACCGGCCCCACGATGTCATCGATGGAGCTGACCTCTTCGGCGGTCATCAGGTTGCGGCCGCCGAACGAGCCCATGAAGATGTCGTGCTGACGCCAGAGCACGCCCTTGGGCATCCCGGTGGTGCCACCGGTGTAGAGCACATACAGATCGTCAGGCGAGGGCTGCACCGGAGGCGGTTCCGGCGAGCTGTCCGCCAGCACCGTCTCGTAGTCGACCGCCCCGTCGAGTAGGGCGTTGCCGGAGTCGTCGGCAATCTGGATGAGCACTTTGAGCTGGGGGAGATCGGGGAGCACCTCGGCCAGGGTCGGGGCGAACGCGGCGTGGTACACCAGCGCGGTGGCGCCGGAATCGGCTAGCAGGTAAGCCAATTCATTGCGCACGTAGCGGTAGTTGACGTTGAACGGCGCCACCCGGGCCCGGAAACAGCCCAGCAGGGTCTCGACGAACTCGTTGCCGTTGTAGGCGTAGATCCCCAGGAGATCCTGGCCGGTCTCGTGTTGAGACAGGTCGGACCGCGGCGTGTGACATCCCAGGCCGCGGGAGTGCAGGTAGGACGCCAGCCGGTTGGACCGCTCGAGGATCTGCGCATAGGTGTAGCGCCGGTCGCCCTGGACGATCATGTCGCGGTGGGGAATTGCCGCGGCCACCGCGTCGATGACCTCTGGAACAGTGAACTGGGTCAGGGGTGCCACGTGTGCATCAGCTCCTCTGTGGTGGTGATCGTCGCCAGCACGGACAGTGTGTTGTCGATGATGGCAGCACCGTACTCGGCGGGGACACCGGCCACCGCGTCGCGGGGCCAGCACATCGCGACCTTGATCCCCGACGAATGGCTGGAACCGGCAGCCACCGGGTCAGCGCCTCGTTGCGCCGAGCGCATTCACCGGGAGTTCGACTGCGGCGCCGACGCTCAGTCCAGGCCACCACGGATCGCGTCGAACGCCTCGCCAAGAACCTGTGGCAACACCAGCGACTCATCGCCCAGCCACCGTTCGTAAGCGCTGAGAGCCACCCCCAGCATCATCCAGGCCACCGTCTGCGGCCGCAGGTCAGCGGGGTCCAGACCCGCCCGCCGTGCCACGAACTCCGCGATGACGTTGCGCCAGCCGGCGTACATCGTCATCGAGTAGGCCTGGAGCTCATCGGTCTGCAGGATCACCCGCATCCGCCGGCGGTGGCGCGCGGTCTCGCTCTCGCCGAACGTGTTGAATGCCAACAGCGCCGCACGCAGGGAGTCGCCGAGTGGCGCCCCGGGCTCGATACCGTCCAGCAGTTCCCGTAGGTGGTGGAGGTGCGCGTCGAAGTCGCCCCACGGGATGGCATTCTTCGAGGCGTAGTACCGGAATACCGTGCGACGGCCGATACCGGCGGCCTGCGCCACGTCATCAACGCTCACCTCGCCGAATCCGCGGGCGGCGAACAGGTCGATCGCCACGTCGGTGATGTGCTGCGGAGTGGTGGAGCGACGCCGCCCAGCGCGGGGGTGCGGATCCGGCGTACCGCCCATCTGACAGCCCCACTTCCTTTACGGCACTCGATGCCATATTCTGTCCGAGATTGTGACCGACACGACAGTCCGTTGTCGAACCCCCATGTGAGAAAGGCTCGCGTCATGGACCAGAACCAGCAGAACGACACCAATGCCGAGATCGTCACCGAGACCCTGGTCGAAGAGGTGTCCATCGACGGCATGTGCGGCGTTTACTGACCATGCCGGAGGTCGCCGTGCAGTCGGAGACAACAGCATTCGACCCCGACCGCGGCTGGGAGCTGCACCCGCAGGTGGCGCTCCGCCCGGAGCCGTTTGGTGCGCTGCTGTACCACTTCGGCACCCGTAAGTTGTCGTTCCTGAAGAACCGCACCATCGTCGAGGTGGTGCGGTCTCTTCCGGACCACGACGATGTCCGATCCGCCTGCCGCGCAGCCGGAGTCGACGATGCCGACCAGGGTCCGTACCTGCACGCACTGCGCGTACTGGCGGATTCGAAGATGCTGATGCCCAGGGAGGGCCAATGACATCCGTGGCACCGGTGCCCCGGCTTATCGAACAGTTTGAGCACGGGCTTGACGCGCCGATCTGCCTGACGTGGGAGCTGACCTACGCCTGCAACCTGGCGTGTGTGCACTGCCTGTCCTCGTCGGGCAAGCGAGACCCGCGTGAGCTGTCCACGCAGCAATGCAAGGACATCATCGACGAGCTGGAACGCATGCAGGTGTTCTACGTCAACATCGGTGGCGGGGAACCCACTGTGCGCTCGGACTTTTGGGAACTGGTGGACTACGCCACCGAGCACCACGTCGGCGTGAAGTTCTCCACCAACGGTCTGCGAATCACCCCCGAGGTGGCGGCCAAGCTGGCGGCCAGTGACTACGTGGACGTCCAGATCTCCCTGGACGGTGCCACCGCAGAGGTCAACGACCCGATCCGCGGCCCCGGCTCGTTCGATATGGCGATCCGGGCGCTGGAGAACCTGGCCGCGGCGGGATTCTCCGATGCCAAGATCTCGGTCGTCGCGACCCGCCACAACATCGACCAGCTTGACGACTTCGCCGCGTTGGCCAGCCGTTACGGGGCCACGTTGCGCATCACCCGGTTGCGGCCGTCGGGGCGAGGCGCCGACGTGTGGGACGACCTGCACCCGACCGCCGACCAGCAG
The DNA here is from genome assembly GCA_024758765.1 of Mycobacterium sp. SVM_VP21. NCBI lineage: Bacteria > Bacillati > Actinomycetota > Actinomycetes > Mycobacteriales > Mycobacteriaceae > Mycobacterium > Mycobacterium cavoris. The sequence continues at coordinate 842,936 of CP101406.1, read as the reverse complement.
GTCCAGCTCTACGACTGGCTGGTGGCCAACGGGGAACGGGTGCTCACCGGTGACTCCTTCTTCCACCTGTCCGGACTGGGCGCGCCCGGCGCGCTGGCCGGGCTGAACATGTGTGGCGCCGGACGGGTGGTGTGCCTAATCGACCCCGTCGGTGATGTCTACGCCTGTCCATTCGCCATCCACGACCGTTTCTTGGCCGGAAACGTGCTGTCCGACTCGGGATTTGGGACGGGCTTCGGTAACGTCTGGAGGAACGCTCCGCTGTTTCGTGAACTCCGGGAGCCGCAGTCCGCCGGCGCCTGCGGAAGCTGCGGCCACTACGACAGCTGCCGCGGCGGCTGTATGGCCGCAAAGTTCTTCACCGGGCTGCCGCTGGATGGACCCGACCCGGAATGCGTCCAGGGCTACGGCGCACCCGCGCTGGCCGCCGATCGCACCAAGCCCCGCCCGGCCGCGGACCATTCCCGCGGCAAACCGATCACCACTGTGGTGCCGTTGACGCTGTCCATGCGCCCGCCGGCCCGCCTCTGCAATGAAAGTCCAATCTGATAATGGCTCGCGATATCTGGTTCGAAACCGTTGCTATTGCCCAGGAACGAGCCAAAAAGCGGCTCCCGAAGTCTGCTTACTCCTCGCTGATCTCGGCCAGTGAAAAGGGCCTGACGGTCGGCGACAATGTGGCGGCGTTCAGCGAACTGGGATTCGCCCCGCATGTTGTGGGTGCGCCGGCCAGTCGCGAACTGTCAACAACGGTTATGGGGCAAGAGATCTCGATGCCGGTGATGATCTCGCCGACCGGGGTGCAGGCGGTCGACCCGGATGGCGAGGTAGCCGTCGCGCGAGCGGCGGCGGCGCGCGGCACCGCGATGGGTCTCTCGTCGTTTGCCAGCAAGCCGATGGAAGAGGTCATCGCGGCCAACCCCAAGACCTTCTTTCAGATCTACTGGCTGGGCGGACGCGACGCGATTGCCGAGCGGGTGGAGCGTGCCCGGGCGGCCGGGGCCGTCGGGATGATCGCCACCACCGACTGGAGCTTCTCGCACGGGCGGGACTGGGGCAGCCCCACCATCCCGGAGAAGATGGACCTCAAGACCATGGTCAAGATGATGCCGGAGGCTCTCACCAGGCCGGGATGGTTCCTGCGGTGGGCCAAGACCATGCGTCCGCCGAGCCTGCGGGTGCCCAACCAAGCAGGCCGCGGTGAGGCCGGGCCGCCGTTCTTCCAGGCCTATGGGGAATGGATGGGTACCCCACCGCCCACCTGGGAAGACATCGCCTGGCTGCGTGAGCTGTGGGGCGGGCCGTTCATGCTCAAAGGCGTGATGCGGGTGGACGATGCGAAACGTGCTGTGGATGCCGGTGTTTCGGCGATCTCAGTCTCCAATCACGGCGGCAACAACCTGGACGGCACCCCGGCGGCGATCCGGGCTCTCCCGGCCATCGCCGAGGCTGTGGGCGACCAGATCGAGGTGTTGCTGGACGGTGGCATCCGGCGGGGTGGTGACGTCGTCAAGGCGGTGGCGCTAGGAGCCCGTGCCGTGATGATCGGACGCGCCTACCTGTGGGGGCTGGGCGCCGCCGGACAGTCCGGGGTGGAGAACGTCTTGGACATCCTTCGGAGCGGCATCGACTCGGCCCTGATGGGCCTCGGCCGGGCCTCGGTGCACGACCTGTCGACGGACGACATCCTGATTCCGGCCGGATTCACCCGGGCGCTGGGCGTGCCCGCCGCCGAGGCTTAGTCGGACGGCGGCGGTCCGGGGCTCGTCGGAGGAGCGTGCCCACCTGCCAAATCAGGGTCAGTCCTGATACGCCCGTGGCGGACGGGACTGCCGTGATCACACGGGCGTTTTCCGGGCCCCGGGGCGAAAAAATTACGTCGGTCGTACTTGTCAACAACTGGTGTACGACAGGTGAATTCGCTTACCATCGTCCGATGGCGGTTGGCGGCGGGCTCGGTAGTTCGACCTGGAGCGAGCTGCAGAACCGGCTACAGAGCCAGTTGCCGGGACGGGGGATGATGCTTCTGGTCCCGGTGGGGTCGACTGAGCAACACGGCCCGCACCTGCCGCTGGACACCGATACCCGGGTCGCGCAGGCGCTCGCCCAGGAGCTGGCCGAGCGCTCGGCGGGGGCCGGGCCGGCGCAGGGCTGGGCGGTCGCGCCGGCCATCGCCTACGGGGCCAGTGGCGAGCATCAGAGCTTTGCCGGAACCATCTCGATCGGCACCGACGCGCTGATCCAACTTTTGCTGGAGTACGGCCGCTCCGCCTGCTGCTGGGCGCAGCGGGTGGTTTTTATCAACGGCCACGGCGGCAATGTGCCCGCGTTAATCGAGGCGGTAGGCCGGCTGCGGTTCGAAGGTCGCGACGTGGCGTGGTTTCCGTGCGCTGTCCCGGGTGCCGACGCCCATGCCGGTCACACTGAAACCTCTCTGTTGCTGCATCTTTCGCCGGACAGTGTGAGGTTCGACCGGGCGCTGCCGGGCAACAGCGCGCCATTGGCGCAGTTGCTGCCCGCGATGCGCGATGGCGGTGTTGCTGCGGTGAGCGCCGTCGGGGTGCTGGGGGACCCGACCACCGCCACCGCCGGAGAAGGGCGACGACTCTTCGGCGAGATGACCGCGGCCGGCCTGGCGGCCCTCGGCGGCTGGGCGCCCGGGCCCGACGGGATGCTGCGATGACCGCGGCCCGGCTGCCGGACGGTTTCGCCGTGCAGGTCGACCGGAAGGTGCGGGTCCTGGGGCGGGGCTCCACGCTTCTGGGCGGTTCACCGACCCGGCTGCTGCGGTTGGCGCCGGCCGCCCAGGGGATGTTGTCCGATGGCCGGTTGGAGGTACGCGACGCCGTCAGCGCACAACTGGCCCGTACCCTGCTCGACGCCACCGTTGCCCACCCCCGACCCGCAGGCGGGCCATCGTATCGAGACGTGACGGTGGTTATCCCGGTGCGAGACAACATCGTCGGACTACAACGGCTGGTGGCGGCACTGCGCGGCCTGCGTGTCGTAGTGGTGGACGACGGATCGCAGGTCCCGATCCGCCAAGAGGATCTGACCGCTGCGCACTGCTGCGAGGTGCAGGTGCTGCGCCACCAAGAGAACCGGGGACCGGCGGCCGCGCGTAACACCGGGTTGATGGCCTGCACGACAGATTTCGTGGCGTTCCTGGATTCCGACGTGGTGCCGCGCCGGGGCTGGCTGGAGGCACTGCTGGGGCACTTCTGTGACCCGGCCGTGGCCCTGGTCGCCCCCCGCATCGTCGGTATGGCCGACAGCGGACACCTGGTCGCGCGGTACGAGGCCATCCGTTCGTCGCTGGACCTGGGCGGCTGCGAGGCACCGGTGGTGCCTTACGGCAAGGTCGCCTACGTCCCCAGTGCGGCGATCATCTGCCGCTCCAGCACGCTACGGGAGCTGGGCGGCTTCGACGAGGCGCTGCATTCGGGCGAAGACGTCGACCTGTGCTGGCGGTTGGTGGACGCGGGCAGCAGGCTGCGCTATGAGCCGATTGCGCAGGTCGCCCACGATCATCGGATAGAGCTGCGGGATTGGGTGGCGCGCAAGGCTTTTTACGGGGGTTCGGCGGCGCCGCTGTCCGCCCGTCATCCCGACAAAGCCGCGCCCATGGTGATCTCGGGTTGGGCGCTGGCGGGCTGGGCGCTGATGGCGCTCGGCTCGGCGTTGGGCTATCTGGTCTCGTTGGCGATCGCCGCGATGACCGGACACCGGGTTGCCCGGTCCATGCGCGGCCCGGACACCGCGCCGGCAGACGTGCTGATGGTGACGCTGCGCGGACTGGCGAGCGCCGGGCTGCAGCTCGCCTCGGCGCTGTGCCGGCACTACTGGCCGGTCGCTCTGCTGGCCGCGTGCGTGTCACAGCGATGCCGCAGGGCGCTACTGTTGGCGGCGGTCGCCGACGGGGTGGTGGACTGGCTGCGGCACGCGCGCAGTGAAGACGATTCCCGACCCCTGGGGCTGCCGGCCTATCTGCTGCTCAAGCGAGTCGACGATCTGGCATACGGCGCCGGCCTGTGGACCGGGGTGGTGCGCGAACGCAATATTGCCGCACTCAAGCCGCAGATTCGCAGCTAGGCCGCCTTGACCGTTCCGGTGGTACACAGCGATGCGTTGGTTGTGGGGGCTGGAAGCGCGGGATCGATTGTCGCGGCCATGCTCTCGTCGGATCCTTCGTACACCGTCACGGTGGTCGAATCAGGCCTAGGCCTGGAGGATCCCGTCTTGGCCGCCCAGACCGCCGACGCGCTGACGTTGCCGATCGGCCCGGCCAGCCGGCTGGTACGTCGGTATCGCGCCGAGCTAATCAGCAGAGCCGACAATGCGCTGACGATCGTGCGGGGTGCGACCGTCGGAGGCTCCGGCGCGGTCAACGGGGGGTACTTCTGCCGGGGGCTCCCGGCAGACTTCGCCGGCTACCCCGCGGGTTGGGCGTGGCCGCAACTGCTGGAGTCCTTTCGGGCCGTCGAGACCGACCTTGACTTCCAGGGCCCCCAACACGGTGACTCGGGCCCGATACCGGTTCGTCGTGCCCATGAAATATGCGATAGCACAAAGCGATTCAATGATGCGGTGCAGCGAGCAGGGTTTGGTTGGATCGACGACCTCAACGACGCGACGCAGACGACGCAGCCCGGCGGGGGAGCGGTGCCGCTTAACGTCACCGCCGACGGTGTGCGTACCGGACCGGGTATCGCATACCTGCGTCCGGCGCTGTCGCGGGACAACCTCACGGTGCTCACACAGACGCGAGCGGTACGCGTTGCCGTTGAAGCCGATCGGGCTATCGCAGTCGAGGCGATCGGTGAGCAGGGGCCCATCACGCTGACGGCGGATCGAATAGTGTTGTGCGCCGGGGCGATCGGATCAGCACATCTGTTGATGCTGTCCGGCGTCGGTGAGGAGAAGATGCTGCGCGATGCGGGTGTCGCGGTAAGGGCGGCGCTTCCCGTCGGCGCGCACTGTGCGGATCACCCGGAATGGCTGGTGGCAGCAGAATGGCCAGGCGCGCCGCGCCGCGCCGTGCTGGAGACCGTGCTGCATTATGAGGACTTGGAGATCCGGCCCTACACAGCCGGTTTCGCCACAATGGTCGGCGAGACCGACACACCCGATCAGCCGCAGATCGGAGTGGCGCTGATGACTCCGCGAGCTCGCGGCCGGATTAGCCTGATCTCGGCGGATCCGCGGGTAGCGCCTCGCATCGAACACCGCTATGACACCGAGCCCGAAGATCTGGCGGCGCTGCGCCGCGGGGTGGACCTGGTCAAGCAGATACTGGCGTTGAGAGGCGTTGGCGCAGAACCGCGCTGGTCGACGTCACAGCACCTGTGCGGTAGCGCGCCGATCGGAGCCGACGGCGACCAGGAGGCGGTGCTAGACGCGCAGTGTCGGGTGCGTGGCATCGACGGGCTGTGGGTGATCGACGGCTCGGCGCTGCCCCGGATCACCAGTCGCGGGCCGCACGCGACGATCGCGATGCTCGCGCACCGAGCCGTGACAATGCTGTCAGGTCAGGACCGCAGCCGGTAGCGGATCGGCAAGTGCTTGAGGCCGCCGACGAACGTCGTCGATACCAACTGCGGCTCGCCGGCCAGTTCGATGTCTTCCAGACGCGGCAACAAAGCGCTGAAGAAGCTGCTGATCTCCATGCGCGCCAAGGCCGAACCCACGCAGAAGTGCACGCCGTGACCGAACGCCAGATGCTTGTTCGGGTCGCGGCCGACGTCGAACGCGAACGGGTCATCGAACACGTCCTCGTCGCGGTTGGCCGAAACGTAGGACAGATAGACCGATTCGCCCTCGGCGATCGGCACGCCGCGCACCTCGGTATCCGCGGTGGCGGTGCGCATGAACTCCTTGACCGGCGTCACCCAGCGGATGATCTCCTCGACCGCAGTCGGCATCAGGCGCAGGTCGGAGCGGAGCCGCTCACGCTGATCGGGGTGTTCGACAAGCGCGCGCAGGCCGCCACTGATCGCTGCGCTGGTGGTGTCGTGGCCGGCGGTGGCGATGATGACGTAGTAGGAAGCGGTGTCCACATCCGACAGTGGTGCGCCGTCGATGGTCGCATTGGCGATCGTGGAGGCCAGGTCCTCGGTGGGTTGGGCTCGCCGCGCCGCGGTCAGCGCCCCGAAGTAGGAGAAGAAGTCGAGCAGCACCGGCAGCTGCTCCTCGGGAGTCAAGCCGCGGCGGTACTCCTCGTCGTCGCCGCCGAACAGTTCCTGGGTCAGCCGCAGCATGCGGCCGAAGTCCGTCTCCGGCAGGCCCAGCAGCGACATGATGACGAACAGCGGGTAGTTGACCGCGACCTCCTGGACGAAGTCGCACTCCGGGCCGAGTTGCACCATCTTCTCGACGTATTGCTGGGCGAGCTCGTCAATGCGGGTCTTGAGCATTCGCATCGCCTTGGGGCGGAACCAATCTGAGACGATTGTGCGCATCTTGTGGTGTTGCGGATCGTCCATGTGGATCAGGGTCCGCAGACCCATCCCGGACTCCAACAGCGAGCGCTGCAGGTCGTCGGCGTCGGCGGGCGCCAGCACGGCACGCGGCGCGTTGATCCACAGTTGGTTGTCGCGTTCGATCTCCATGATGTCGGCGTGCCGGGTGATGGCCCAGAACGGCCGGTAGGGCCGATGGTCGACCAGGGACACCGGTGCGTGTGCGCGCAGATGGGTCAGGGCCGCGTGCAGCCGAGGTTCGTCGGCATAGGCGCGTGGGTCGACGAATACCTGCGCGGCCTGGTCGATGATCGGTGTGCTCATACCCGGCTCCTCGTGGATATTTTTTGACACGTGTCAGGTTTGGGCCCAGTGTTGCGGATCGCCGGCGGTCGTGGCGGCGCTTTGGTTTGATTGCCCCCGATTAGGCTCTTCGGTCATGTCGATCGGATCGTGCCGGTGGGGTCGCCGGGTAGGCGCCGTTGTCTTGGCGCTGACTGCGGTGTTGGCGGGTGGGTGTGCGCGCTCGGACGGGGCGGCGTCGCACCCGAGCGTGGGGCCCCGGGCGGTCGCGCTCAACGACGATGTGGTGCGGACCGGCTCTGGTCTGCTGAGGGGGACCGTCGGGCCGGATCACCGGCTGTTTCAAGGGATCCCGTACGCCGCGCCGCCGGTCGGCCCGCTGCGGTGGCAACGCCCGGCGCCGATGCCGGCGTGGCCGGGTGTGCGTGACGCGGTCAGACGTGGACCCTGGTGCATCCAGCCCGACGCCGCCGACGTCGATCCGATCAGCGAGGACTGCCTGACGCTCAACGTCTGGACGCCCACCGGCTCGGCCGCCGAACCGCTACCGGTCATGGTGTGGATCCATGGCGGCAGTTTCATGCGGGGGGCCGGCGACATCTACCACGCGCAACGGCTTGCGGTCCGCGGACGCATCGTCGTCGTCACGATCAACTACCGGCTGGGGGCGCTCGGCTTCCTGGCCGACCCGGCGCTGGGGGACCCCGGCAACTACGGGCTGGCCGACCAGCAGGCGGCCCTGCGTTGGGTTCGCGACAATATCGACGAATTTGGCGGCGACCCAGACAAAGTGACGATCGCCGGTGAATCCGCCGGTGGTATGTCGGTCTGCGACCACCTGGCCGCCCCGGACTCGGCTGGCCTGTTCCGGGCCGCCATCATCCAGAGCGGACCGTGCCAGGCCCAGGTCGAGGTGCCCGAGGCGCAGCGGATCAGCCGCGAATACACCGAATCCCTGGGGTGTGGCGAGCGGGCGACGGCGCCGCAGGACCCTGACGAGCAGACTGCATCGTGTCTGCGGGCGCTGCCGCCCGACCGGTTGGCCAAGCCGCTGTGGTACTCGCGGTTCGGTACTGACCACCTCAGCGGGCCGGTGGTCGGCGGCGCGCTGCTGCCCGAGGATCCGGTGCGGTTATTCCGAGAATCCCCGGCAGGGGGCGGACCCGCGGGCAAGCCGGTGCTGCTGGGGGTCAACCATGACGAGTTCACCATGTTCGTCGCGCTGCGGTATCTGCGCGTCGGACAGGAGATCACCGCCGCGGAATACCCCGACGAGCTGGCTGACACCTTCGGTCGCGACTCCGCCGCCGCGGTGGCGGAACACTATCCGCCGGGCCGGTTCGACGGCAGCGTCTCGCTGGCCTACGCGGCCGCTGCCACTGACGACATCTTCGCCTGCGTGGCGGACCGGATGGCCCGCGGCCTGGCCGGTGGCGCGCCCGTCTACGGCTACGAATTCGACGACCCGCACGCACCGGCCCCGGAGTTGTACGACCAGGTGCCGTTCCCGATCGGCGCCACCCATTCGCTGGAGATGCGCTATCTCTTCGACATCGGCGGTGCCCCGCCGCTGGACCCCGCCCAGCGCCGGCTGTCCGACCAGATGATCGAGTACTGGGCCGGGTTCGTGGTCACCGGTGCGCCGATCGCCGTCGACCAACCCGACTGGCCCGCGATCGGAACCGGACCCGACCGGCGGTGGATGTCGCTGCGCACGGACGGCAGCCGGATCATCACCGACTACGCCGCCGAGCACCAGTGCGACTTTTGGGCGACCCTGCGCGGTTGACCCGCGACCCCGTGCTCCTCGCCGAGCGTGAAGTCATCTTCACGTTCGGCGCTCGAGTGTGAAGCCATCTTCACGCTCGCGACAGAGAAACGGCGCGGGGGAGCGGGCCGGCCCGCCCGTGATCAGGCCGGCGTCACCCACGTGGTGATATCGGCGTGCACCACCTCGACACCGGCCTTGTCGGTGATGCTGACCGGCACCACCACCTCGGTGCCTTCGGTGATCGAACGGAAGTCCGGTGGGTCCAGCCGGGCTGTCGCCCGCAACGACGTCGTCGCCTTGGCGAGGTAAGCCACATTCATCGCCTTGGGGATCCAGCGGTGGGTGCGCGGCACGGTGGCCTCCATCAACATCCCCATCGCGACTTCGGCCGCATTGCAGGACGCGATCGCGTGCACGGTGTGCAGGTGGTTGTAGACGAACGGCCACTTGGGCACCAGCACCTCGGCCAGGCCGGGCTCCATCCGGACCACATGCGGCAGCACCGAGGCGAAGTAGGGCACCCGGGCCATCGCCGCGGCCGAGAACAGTCGGGTGCCGCCGGGGATGCCCGCCAGGCGTCGCCATATTTGATAGGTACTGGTCGATCCGGTCACAATGACCTACCTTACCGACAAGTAAGATGGGCTGCCGGGCGGCTCCACGGCTGCCGGTTCCAAGCGCCGAAAGCGCTATCGCTGGGTTGATGCCGCGGTTCCAGCGTCGCCTCTCCTTCGTCGAGCCTCGCTAAACCGCGGGGATTTGGCCGCTGACCCGATCTGGGGCATACTATTCAGGTTCGCCTGCGCCGGGGTTGCCCCTGGCTGGGCATACGACCAGCGCCCACCCGGGCGTATCCGGTCCCATTCTCGCTGTACGGAGCTTTTTCACCGTGCACGAGGCCGTGTGCGGGCGACACGCCCGACCGCGGGGACCGGTGGACCAGGACAGGTAAACAGCGGCGGCAGCGCCCAGCGCAGTGTCGATACCGGACTCTCGGGTCCGAAAAGGTAGCGACGAGCTGGGGCACGAAGGGTTCGAAAAACGGACCCCCTTTGCAGGAGTGAGGTAGCAGAAGCGTGGCGGGACAAAAGATCCGCATCAGGCTCAAGGCCTACGACCACGAGGCGATTGACGCCTCGGCGCGCAAGATCGTTGAGACGGTCACTCGTACCGGTGCGTCCGTAGTCGGCCCGGTGCCGCTGCCGACCGAAAAGAACGTGTATTGCGTTATCCGGTCCCCGCACAAGTACAAGGACTCGCGGGAGCACTTCGAGATGCGCACCCACAAGCGGCTGATCGACATCCTCGATCCCACGCCGAAGACCGTTGACGCTTTGATGCGCATCGATCTGCCGGCCAGCGTCGACGTAAACATCCAGTAGGAGCACCGAAAACCATGGCACGCAAAGGTATTTTGGGTACCAAACTGGGCATGACGCAGGTGTTCGACGAGAACAACAAGGTCGTGCCGGTCACGGTCGTCAAGGCCGGACCCAACGTGGTGACCCGCATCCGTACCCCCGAGCGCGACGGCTACAGCGCCGTGCAGCTCGCCTACGGCGAGATCAGCCCCCGCAAGGTGAACAAGCCGGTCACCGGTCAGTACGCCGCCGCGGGTGTGAACCCCCGCCGTCACCTCGCCGAGCTGCGACTCGACGACGAGGCCGCCGCAGGCGCGTACGAGGTCGGCCAGGAGCTGACCGCTGAAATCTTCCAAGATGGCAGCTACGTCGATGTCACCGGAACCTCCAAGGGCAAGGGCTACGCCGGCACCATGAAGCGGCACGGCTTCCGCGGCCAGGGCGCCGGTCACGGCGCCCAGGCAGTGCACCGCCGGCCGGGCTCGATCGGTGGCTGCTCGACCCCCGGCCGGGTGTTCAAGGGCACCCGGATGTCGGGCCGGATGGGCAACGACCGCGTGACCACTCAGAACCTGGTGGTGCACAAGGTTGACGCCGAGAACGGTGTGCTGTTGATCAAGGGCGCCATTCCGGGCCGCAATGGTGGGCTGGTTCTGGTCCGCAGCGCGATCAAAAAGGGTGAGAAGTAATGGCCGGCATCAAGATTGACGTCAAGACTCCGGACGGCAAGAAGAGTGGCTCGGTTGAGCTGCCCGCGGAGCTGTTCGACGCTCCCGCCAACATCGCGCTCATGCACCAGGTGGTGATCGCTCAGTTGGCCGCGGCCCGTCAGGGTACGCACTCCACCAAGACCCGCGGTGAGGTCAGCGGCGGTGGCCGTAAGCCTTACCGGCAGAAGGGAACCGGCCGGGCCCGTCAGGGCTCGACCCGGGCGCCGCAGTTCACCGGTGGTGGCGTGGTGCACGGCCCCAAGCCGCGCGACTACAGCCAGCGCACCCCGAAGAAGATGATCGCCGCCGCCCTGCGCGGAGCGTTGTCGGACCGGGCCCGCAACGGCCGGATCCACGCGGTCACCGAGCTGGTGAGCGGACAGACCCCGTCGACCAAGGACGCCAAGACGTTCCTGGGTTCGATCACTGACCGCAAGCAGGTGCTGGTGGTCATCGGCCGGGCCGACGAGACGGGCGCCAAGAGCGTGCGCAACCTGCCGGGTGTGCACATCCTGTCCCCGGACCAGCTCAACACCCACGATGTGCTGCGTGCCGACGACGTGGTGTTCAGCGTCGAGGCGCTGAACTCCTACATCGAGGCTCACACCACCACTCAGGAGGTTTCGGCCTGATGGCGACCATCCCCGACCCCCGCGACATCATCCTCGCGCCGGTCATCTCCGAGAAGTCCTACGGGCTGATCGAGAACAACGTGTACACGTTCGTGGTGCACCCCGACACGAACAAGACGCAGATCAAGATCGCGATCGAGAAGATCTTCGCGGTCAAGGTGGCGTCGGTGAACACCGCGAACCGGCCGGGTAAGCGCAAGCGGTCCAAGACCGGCTACGGCAAGCGCAAAGACACCAAGCGCGCCATTGTGACCCTGGCGCCCGGCAGCAAGCCGATCGACCTGTTCGCCGCACCGGCCTGACCGGCGTGAGAGAGAGATCTAACTGACATGGGAATCCGCAAGTACAAGCCGACGACCCCCGGTCGTCGCGGTGCCAGCGTCTCCGATTTCGCTGAGCTCACCCGCTCCCACCCGGAGAAGTCGCTGGTTCGGCCGCTGCACGGCCGCGGTGGGCGTAACGCCCACGGCCGGATCACCACCCGGCACAAGGGTGGCGGTCACAAGCGTGCTTACCGCGTGATCGACTTCCGTCGCCACGACAAGGACGGCGTCAACGCGAAGGTCGCGCACATCGAGTACGACCCGAACCGCACCGCCCGCATCGCGTTGCTGCACTACCTGGACGGCGAGAAGCGCTACATCATCGCCCCGCAGGGTCTGTCGCAGGGTGACGTGGTCGAGTCGGGCGCGAACGCCGACATCAAGCCGGGCAACAACCTGCCGCTGCGCAACATCCCCGCGGGCACCCTGGTGCACGCCGTGGAGCTGCGCCCGGGCGGTGGCGCCAAGATGGCCCGCTCCGCTGGCTCCAGCATTCAGTTGCTGGGTAAGGAAGGCGCCTACGCCTCGCTGCGTATGCCCTCCGGCGAGATCCGTCGCGTCGACGTGCGCTGCCGCGCCACCGTCGGCGAGGTGGGCAACGCCGAGCAGGCCAACATCAACTGGGGTAAGGCCGGCCGTATGCGGTGGAAGGGCAAGCGCCCGACCGTCCGTGGTGTGGTCATGAACCCGGTGGACCACCCGCACGGTGGTGGTGAGGGCAAGACCTCCGGCGGCCGGCACCCGGTCAGCCCGTGGGGCAAGCCGGAGGGTCGCACCCGCCGGCCGAACAAGCCCAGCGACAAGCTCATCGTCCGACGCCGGCGCACCGGCAAGAAGCGCTAGGAATCGGAGGGAAAGCGATGCCACGCAGCCTCAAGAAGGGTCCGTTCGTCGACGAGCATGTGCTCAAGAAGGTCGACGTGCAGAACGAGAAGAACACCAAGCAGGTCATCAAGACCTGGTCCCGTCGGTCGACGATCATCCCGGACTTCATCGGGCACACGTTCGCCGTTCACGACGGCCGCAAGCATGTCCCGGTATTCGTCACCGAGTCGATGGTCGGGCACAAGCTCGGCGAATTTGCTCCGACGCGCACCTTCAAGGGACACATCAAAGACGACCGGAAGGCTAAGCGCCGGTGAGCGTTACGACTGAATTCCCGTCCGCTGTCGCCAAGGCCCGCCATGTGGGTATCTCGGCCAGCAAAGCACGCCGGGTGATCAACCTGGTCCGTGGCAAGTCGGTGTCCGAAGCATTGGACATCCTGCGCTGGGCACCGCAGCAGGCCAGCCTGCCGGTGGCCAAGGTCATCGCCAGCGCGGCGGCCAACGCCCAGAACAACGACGGCCTGGACCCGGCCACCCTCGTGGTGGCCAGCGTCTACGCCGACGAGGGCCCGACCGCCAAGCGGATCAAGCCGCGCGCCCAGGGGCGTGCGTACCGGATCCGTCGGCGCACCAGCCACATCACTGTGGTGGTGGAGAGCCGGCCGTCCTCCGGTGGCGGCTCGGCGCAGTCCGCCAGCGCGGCCCGGGCGCGTCGTGCGCAGGGCAGCAAGGCCGCCGCGCAGACGGCCCCCGCGAAGAAGGCTTCGGCGGCCAAGGTGACCGAGAAGGCGCCGGCGAAGAAGGCTTCCGCAGCCAAGGCTGCCGAGAAGGCGACTGAGAAAGCGGCGGCGAAGAAGGCGCCCGCCAAGAAGGCGGCAGCCAAGAAGGCGCCTGAGACGTCCGACGCGAAGGAGGGCTCGGAGTAATGGGCCAGAAGATCAACCCGCACGGCTTCCGGCTCGGGATCACCACTGACTGGAAGTCGCACTGGTACGCCGACAAGCAGTACGCGGAGTACGTCAAGGAAGACGTGGCGATCCGCCGGCTGCTCTCGAGCGGCCTGGAGCGTGCCGGTATCGCCGACGTGACCATCGAGCGCACCCGCGACCGGGTCCGCGTCGACATCCACACGGCTCGTCCGGGCATCGTCATCGGCCGCCGCGGCACCGAGGCTGACCGGATCCGTGGCGATCTGGAGAAGCTCACCGGTAAGCAGGTGCAGCTGAACATCCTTGAGGTGAAGCAGCCGGAGGCCGTCGCCCAGCTTGTCGCGCAGGGTGTTGCCGAGCAGTTGAGCAACCGGGTGGCGTTCCGTCGCGCGATGCGCAAGGCGATCCAGTCGGCGATGCGTCAGCCCAACGTCAAGGGCATCCGGGTGCAGTGCTCGGGCCGTCTGGGCGGCGCCGAGATGAGTCGCTCGGAGTTCTACCGCGAAGGTCGGGTGCCGCTGCACACGCTGCGGGCCGACATCGACTACGGGCTGTACGAGGCGAAGACCACCTTCGGCCGGATCGGTGTGAAGGTCTGGATCTACAAGGGTGACGTGGTCGGTGGCAAGCGCGAGCTGGCCGTCGCCGCACCGTCGGCCGACCGTCCGCGCCGGGAGCGCCCGACGGGCACCCGCCCGCGCCGCAGCGGCGCCTCGGGTACCACCGCGACCAGCACCGACGCCGGGCGTGCCGCTGAGAGCACTGAGAACGCCGCTGCTGCGGAAACGGTCGCCGAGACCACCGCTGCAGCGGAAACGCAGAGTACGGAGAGCTAGTCATGTTGATTCCCCGTAAGGTCAAGCACCGCAAGCAGCACCACCCCAAGCAGCGCGGTATCGCCAGCGGCGGCACCGCGGTGACGTTCGGTGAGTACGGCATCCAGGCACTGGAGCACGCCTACGTCACCAACCGGCAGATCGAGTCCGCTCGTATCGCCATCAACCGGCACATCAAGCGTGGCGGCAAGGTGTGGATCAACATCTTCCCGGACCGTCCGCTGACCAAGAAGCCCGCCGAAACCCGTATGGGTTCCGGTAAGGGTTCGCCGGAGTGGTGGGTCGCCAACGTCAAGCCGGGTCGGGTGCTGTTCGAGCTGAGCTACCCGAACGAGGCCATTGCCCGCGCCGCACTGACCCGGGCGATCCACAAGCTGCCGATCAAGGCACGCATCGTGACCCGAGAGGAGCAGTTCTGATGGCAGTGGGAGTTACCGCTGGCGAACTGCGCGAGCTTAACGCCGACGAGCTCGTCGAGCAGCTGCGCGAGTCCAAAGAAGAGCTGTTCAACCTGCGTTTCCAGATGGCGACCGGGCAGCTCACCAACAACCGTCGGCTCCGCACGGTGCGCCACCAGATCGCGCGCATCTACACCGTGTTGCGCGAACGGGAACTGGGCCTGGCGTCCGGTCCCGCTGGTTCTGAAGGCGAGGCATCGTAATGGCACAGGCTGCAAAGGCTAAGGCCTCCGAGGGCAAGGCCACCGAGAAGGGTGCCAAGCACACCCCGCGCACGGAGACCCCGCGGGGCCGCCGCAAGACCCAGATCGGCTACGTGGTCAGCGACAAGATGGAAAAGACCATCGTCGTCGAGCTCGAAGACCGTGTGCGGCACCCGCTGTACGGCAAGATCATCCGGACCACCAAGAAGGTCAAGGCGCACGACGAGAACAACACGGCCGGCATCGGCGACCGCGTGTCGCTGATGGAGACCCGTCCGTTGTCGGCGTCGAAGCGCTGGCGCCTGGTCGAGATCCTGGAGAAGGCTAAGTAAGAACGACAGAGCCCCGCGACCGATGTCGTGGGGCTTCGTCGTGTCTGGGGTGGTGTGGCCGGTCATGCCGGCACTTTGACCCGCGCCAACGGTTGCGGCGTGGCCGGGCCGAGCGGAACCTGCAGTGAATCCTCGCCGTTGAGCACCCGGGCCGGGACCGCCAGCGTGCGTTGGGTCGGCGTCGGCAGGCTGGTACTCAGTGCTGTCAATTGACGGCCGTTGAGACGGTTCAATCCGGCGGAGGCGTTCCGGCGCAGTCTGCTCGCGGTGTGGTAACGCACCAGGACTGCGACGTCGGTGTGGCGCTGCTGCGGCGTCAGGCGCACTGTCACCGCGGTCGTATCGGTCTCCGGCAGCCACAGCCGCTCGAGATTCTCCGTGGAGATGTCGCGCGGCGACATCCAAAATGTGGCCGCGAACTGCTTGGGGCCCTTGCTCTCCTTCTGCTTCAGGCGGCGGCGACGTCGGCGGAGCCTGGTGGGCTGCAGACCGGCCAAGAGAGCCGTGTCGACCTGGTCGAATTCGTCGGCGGACAGGATGTGCGCGTCCAGGTGACGTTCGCACAGGTCGCGTGCCAGTCGTTCGGTGGCTACGGCCAGGGTCGCGGCGACTGAGTCGCGAACCGCCACCGCCTCGGTGTTGTGCATCGGATCCATCCGCAGGATCAGCCAGTTGTCCTGTGGTCCGCATCCGCAGGAGCCGGGCCCATTGACCGCCGCCCCGTCGGAGTCGCGTTCGTCATCGGGAGAGTCGGCCGGGGAGTCGCACGTTCGTACTGACACGATGTCGATCCCATCCAGGCGTATGTCGAACTGGCGCAGGCCGGCGGCGACGAGCTCAACGGAGAGAGTCGGCACGGGCGCCGGGACGCGGCGATGCCGCCCAGTCGCTTCGGTCGGCGGGGATGGCACGGCGATCACCGAGACCAGCCGCCCGCGGTGTTCGCGTACTCCGACGATGTCGCGACTGTAGCGACGGCGGTGGTCGAAGCCGGGCGTACAGCCTTCGGTGAGAAACGCCGCAGGGGTCGCGAAGCGATCGAGCAGCCGAGCCAGCACGATTGCGGTGAGCGGTACCCGGCGGTGGGTGATCAACGAAGCCGTCGAAAGCACCGAGGCAAGGCCCACCGCCGGCCACCATGCGCGCTCGGGGGCGCCGAGCTGGGCCGGCCAATGACCGCCGACCCACAAGATGCCGATGTCGATCAGAAACACGGTGGTCACGCGCAGCCAAGACAGATTGAGCCCCAACGAATGCTGCGCCCTCATCGATGTGTCCAACTCATGGTTTCCCCCCAGAACTTCCATGAAGTAAGCGGTGACCGGGCTACCCACTCTGTACGTGAGCCAAACATCTTGGCGGGCTGGTGTCGGCCGGCGTCGGCGACAACCGGCCATCGGCTACGCTCGCACGGCCCCGGCCTCAAACGCTGCCGCTTGGGCACCGGGCCGGTAGTGTCTCATCCGTTCTGGGGGCCGACAACGGAGTGAGCGATGGTGGAATTCACGGGCAAGGTCAGTCTCGATATCCGGGATTCGGAACCGGACTGGGGGCCGTTCGCGGCGCCGACCGCCCCCGAAGGCGCGCCCAACGTGCTGTACCTGGTCTGGGACGACACCGGTATCGCTACCTGGGATTGCTTCGGCGGGCTGGTGGAGATGCCCACCATGAGTCGGATCGCGGAGCGGGGTGTGCGGCTGTCCCAGTTCCACACCACCGCCCTGTGCTCCCCGACCAGGGCTTCGCTGCTGACCGGCCGTAACGCAACCAGCGTCGGCATGGCCACCATCGAAGAGTTCACCGACGGCTTCCCCAACTGCAGCGGACGCATTCCCTTCGAAACCGCCTTGCTCAGTGAGGTTCTCGCCGAACAGGGCTGGAACACCTTCTGCGTCGGCAAATGGCACCTGACCCCGCTGGAAGAGTCCAACATGGCCGGCGCCCGCCGGCACTGGCCCACCCAGCGGGGATTCGCACGGTTCTACGGTTTCATGGGAGGCGAGACCAACCAGTGGTATCCGGACCTGGTTTATGACAACCACCCGGTCGCGCCGCCCGCCACGCCGGAGGACGGCTACCACCTGTCCAAGGACATCGCCGACAAGACAATCGAATTCATTCGCGATGCGCAGACCATCGCGCCCGGCAAGCCCTGGTTCGGCTACGTTTGCCCGGGTGCCGGCCACGCCCCGCACCATGTGTTCGCCGAATGGGCCGACCGCTACGCCGGGCGCTTCGACATGGGCTACGAGAAGTACCGGGAAGTCGTGTTGGCGAATCAGAAGAAGCTGGGACTGGTGCCGCCGGACACCGAGCTGTCCGAGGTCAACCCCTACGCCGGCGTGACCAGTACCGACGGCCAGCCTTGGCCGCTGCTGGACATAGTCCGTCCGTGGGACAGCCTCGATGACTCCGAGAAGCGTCTGTTCGCCCGGATGGCCGAGGTGTTCGCGGGTTTCCAGACTTACACCGACGCCCAGATCGGGCGGATTCTGGACTACCTTGAGGAGTCCGGGCAACTCGACAACACCATCGTTGTGGTGATCTCCGACAACGGAGCCAGCGGCGAGGGTGGTCCGAACGGCTCGCCCAACGAGAACAAGTTCTTCAACGGCTACATCGACTCGGTCGAAGAGGCGATGAAACTCTTCGATCAGCTGGGTAGCCCGGAAACCTACAACCACTACCCGGTCGGCTGGGCGATGGCGTTCAACACGCCCTACAAGCTCTACAAGCGCTATGCCTCCCATGAGGGCGGCATAGCCGACCCCGCGATCGTCAGCTGGCCCAACGGAATCGCCGCGCGCGGCGAGGTACGCGACACTTATGTCAACGTGTGCGACGTGACCCCGACGGTCTACGACCTGCTCGGTATCACGCCGCCGGAGACTGTGCGCGGTATTGCCCAGCGGCCGCTGGAAGGCGTGAGCTTCAAGGCAGCGCTGGTTGATCCGGCCGCAGACACCGGCAAACACACCCAGTTCTACACGATGTTGGGCACCCGCGGGATCTGGCACCGTGGCTGGTTTGCCAACACAGTGCATGCGGCGACCCCGTCGGGATGGAGTCACTTCGACGACGACCGGTGGGAGCTCTACCACCTCGCCGAGGACCGCAGCCAGTGCCACGACCTGGCCGCCGAGAATCCGGAGAAACTCCAAGAACTGCAGGCGATGTGGTTCGCCGAGGCCGAGAAGTACAACGGCCTGCCGTTGGCGGACTTGAACATCTTCGAGATGACCACCCGCCAACGGCCGTATCTGTCCGGCGACCGTACCGGCTATACCTACTACCCGAACACCGCCGAGGTGCCGTTGGGGGCGTGCGTGGAGCTTCGCGGCCGGTCATTCTCGGTGTTGGCCCGCGTCACGGTGGATTCCGCTGCTGCGGAGGGGCTGCTGTTCAAGCAGGGTGCCCGACACGGCGGTCATGCGCTGTTCGTTCAGGGCGGCAAACTGCACTACGTCTACAACTTCCTCGGCGAGCGCGAACAGTGGCTGTCATCGCCCGATCCGGTTCCGTTGGGGCAGCACATTTTCGGAGTCCGGTTCGAGCGCACCGGAACGGTCGAGGGCAGTCACACGCCGGTCGGCGAGACCTCGCTGTACATCGACGACGAGGTGGTCGCCACCCTGCCCGACATGGTCGCCCAGCCGGGTGCCTTCGCGTTGGCCGGGGGTGGAGTCAGCGTCGGGCGCAATACCGGCCAGGCGGTGTCGTCGGCGTACCGTGCACCGTTCGCCTTCACCGGCGGGACCATCGCGGACGTCGCCGTGGATGTCAGCGGCGCGCCGTACCTGGATGCGAAAAAGACTATCGCTGCGGCATTTTCGCGGGACTGATGTGGTGTTGACGGACCTCGTTGAGATCCCGGCCGGTACGTTCCGGATGGGTTCCACGAGTTTCTATCCCGAAGAGGCGCCCATTCACAGCGCGGCGGTGCAGCCGTTCGCGCTGGAGCGTCATCCGGTGACCAATGCGCAGTACGGCGCATTCGTCGACGCAACCGGCTACGTCACGCTCGCTGAACAGGAGCTCGATCCCGCGCGGTACGGCGACGCCGAACCGGGCGCCCTGGTGTTTCGCCCCACTGACGGGCCGGTCGACCTGCGCGACTGGCGGCAGTGGTGGCAGTGGATCCCCGGCACCAACTGGCGGCACCCGTTCGGACCGGACAGCACCGTCGAGGACAAGCCGGATCACCCGGTGGTCCAGGTGGCCTATCCCGACGCCGCGGCCTTTGCTCGGTGGGCGGGACGCCGGTTGCCGACCGAAGCCGAATGGGAGTACGCCGCCCGGGCCGGGAGCGTGAGCACCTATGCGTGGGGCGAGGAGGAGAAGCCGGGCGGTGCCTTGATGGCCAACACCTGGCAGGGCGACTTTCCCTACCGCAACGACGGCGCCCTGGGCTGGGCCGGGACCTCACCGGTAGGAACATTTCCGCCGAACGCGTGGGGGCTCCTCGACATGATCGGCAACGTCTGGGAGTGGACGACCACCGAGTTCTCGGCCCACCATCGGCTCCAGGACCGGCCAGCGCCGCCGAAGGCCTGCTGCGCACCGGCCGGCCCCGCCCACCCCGACATCAGCCAGACCCTCAAGGGCGGTTCGCATCTGTGCGCGCCGGAGTACTGCCACCGCTATCGCCCCGCGGCCCGGTCCCCGCAGTCACAGGACACCGCCACGAGCCATATCGGGTTTCGTTGCGCGGCGGATCTGCGGTAGCCGCTCGGCCAGCAATTTGGCGATGCGGGCTCCGTCACCTAAGCTCTAGGGGTTGCCGTCAGCAGACCTCGGCCAGCGCAAGTTGGCCCTGCGTGCACTTCGGCGATGAAGAAGACCATGCACGACCGGGGAGAATCCGGCATGCCACTTGGCGTGCCGGGCGTCGACTCGATTATTTAGGAGATCTGGTGATTCAGCAGGAATCGCGGTTGAAGGTCGCCGACAACACCGGCGCCAAGGAGATCTTGTGCATCCGGGTGCTCGGCGGCTCGTCGCGGCGATACGCAGGCATCGGTGATGTCATCGTCGCGACCGTCAAAGACGCCATCCCGGGCGGCAACGTCAAGCGGGGTGATGTCGTCAAGGCCGTCGTGGTGCGCACCGTCAAGGAGCGTCGCCGCGCCGACGGCAGCTACATCAAGTTCGACGAGAACGCGGCCGTGATCATCAAGGCCGACAACGACCCGCGCGGCACCCGCATATTCGGGCCGGTCGGTCGCGAGCTGCGCGAGAAGAAGTTCATGAAGATCGTCTCGCTGGCACCGGAGGTGTTGTAGATGAAGGTCCACAAGGGCGACACCGTCCTGATCATCGCCGGTAAGGACAAGGGCGCCAAGGGCAAGGTCCTGCAGGCTTTCCCCACCCGCAACCGGGTGCTGGTCCAGGGTGTCAACCGGATCAAGAAGCACGTCGCGAACTCGGCCAACCAGGCCGGTGCTTCCTCGGGCGGCATCGTCACGCAAGAGGCCCCGATCCACGTCTCCAACGTGATGGTCGTCGACTCCGACGGACAGCCCACCCGGATCGGTTACCGGGTGGACGCCGAGTCCGGCAAGAAGGTTCGCGTCTCCAAGCGCAACGGCAAGGACATCTAGAGATGACGACTGCAGAGAAGACCCAGCCTCGGCTGAAGGTGCGCTACCGCGAGGAGATCCGGGACGCGCTGCACAAAGAGTTCAACTACGCCAACGTGATGCAGATCCCGGGCGTGGTGAAGGTCGTGGTGAACATGGGTGTCGGCGAAGCCGCCCGGGACGCCAAGCTGATCAACAATGCGGTCACCGACCTGGCCGCGATCACCGGCCAGAAGCCGGAGATCCGTAAGGCCCGCCTGTCCATCGCACAGTTCAAGCTGCGCGAGGGCATGCCGATCGGTGCCCGGGTCACCCTGCGCGGTGACCGGATGTGGGAGTTCCTGGACCGGCTCACCTCGATTGCTCTGCCGCGTATCCGCGACTTCCGCGGGCTGTCGGCCAAGCAGTTCGACGGTTCCGGCAACTACACCTTCGGGCTGGCCGAGCAGTCGATGTTCCACGAGATCGACGTGGACTCCATCGACCGCCCGCGGGGGATGAACATCACCGTCGTCACTTCGGCGACCAACGACGACGAAGGACGAGCGCTACTGCGGGCTCTCGGCTTTCCGTTCAAGGAGAACTGACCATGGCTAAGAAGGCGTTGGTTATCAAGGCGGCCCGCAAGCCCAAGTTTGCGGTGCGCGCCTACACCCGCTGCAACAAGTGCGGCCGCCCGCGCGCGGTGCTCCGCAAGTTCGGCCTGTGCCGAATCTGCCTGCGCGAAATGGCGCACGCCGGCGAGCTGCCCGGTGTGCAGAAGAGCAGCTGGTGAGGGTGGAGGAGCAGCCTAAATGACTATGACGGATCCGATCGCGGACTTCCTGACCCGTCTGCGTAACGCCAACTCGGCGTACCACGACGAGGTGACCCTGCCGCACTCGAAGATCAAGGCCAACATCGCCGAGATCCTCAAGCGCGAGGGTTACATCACCGACTACCACGTCGAAGACGCCCGCGTCGGCAAGGCGCTGGTGGTCAACCTCAAGTACGGCCCGAACCGGGAGCGCAGCCTCGCCGGTCTGCGCCGGGTGTCCAAGCCGGGCCTGCGGGTCTACGCAAAGTCGACCAACCTGCCACGGGTGCTCGGCGGCCTGGGCGTGGCGATCATCTCCACGTCCTCGGGTCTGCTCACCGACCGTCAGGCGGCCAGGCAGGGCGTGGGCGGCGAAGTCCTCGCGTACGTGTGGTGAGGGAGTAGCAGACATGTCGCGTATTGGTAAGCAGCCGGTCCCGGTTCCCACCGGGGTCGACGTGACCATTGATGGTCAGAACGTATCGGTCAAGGGGCCCAAGGGCACCCTGGAGCTCACCGTGGCGGAGCCGATCAACGTTGCTCGCAACGATGACGGCGCCCTCGTGGTGACCCGGCCGGACGACGACCGGCGCAACCGGTCGTTGCACGGCCTGAGCCGCACCCTGTTGGCCAACCTGGTCACCGGTGTGTCGGAGGGCTACGTCCGCAAGATGGAGATCTTCGGCGTCGGCTACCGCGTCGCGCTCAAGGGCAGCGACCTGGAGTTCGCGCTGGGCTACAGCCACCCGGTGCTGATCAAGGCTCCGGAAGGCATCACCTTCGCGGTGGAGACGCCCACCAAGTTCTCCGTCTCGGGCATCGACAAGCAGAAGGTCGGCCAGATCTCGGCGAACATCCGCCGTCTGCGTCGCCCCGACCCCTACAAGGGCAAGGGCGTGCGCTACGAGGGTGAGCAGGTTCGCCGCAAGGTCGGAAAGACAGGTAAGTAGTCATGGCGCAATCACAAACAGGCACCCCGGACCGCAAACCCGTCGGGCAGAACATCTCCGAGGTTCGGCGTACCCACCGGATTCGTCGGCACGCGCGGCTGCGCAAGAAGGTGTCCGGCACCGCCGAGCGTCCCCGCCTGGTCGTGCACCGCTCCTCGCGGCACATCCACGTCCAGCTGGTCGACGACCTCGCTGGTCACACGGTGGCTGCGGCGTCCTCGATCGAGGCCGACGTGCGGGGTGTGGACGGCGACAAGAAGGCCCACAGTGTGCGGGTCGGACAGCTGATCGCCGAGCGTGCCAAGGCCGCCGGCGTCCAGGACGTGGTGTTCGACCGCGGTGGCTACACCTACGGTGGGCGCATTGCGGCGCTGGCCGACGCGGCGCGCGAGGGCGGATTGAACTTCTGATGCGCGCCGTGACGATGCAGAGCGAAGCGATGAAGGGGAGCGGCGCTCAGATGACTGACGTGAAGATGACTGGAAGGACCGCATGATGGCGGAGCAGCCGACAGGGGCCTCCTCGGCAGGTCCCGACACGGGCAGTGCCCCCCGCAGCGACGGGCGCGACAACCGTGACAACCGCGGTGGACGTGGTGGCCGCGACGGCGGCCGTGGCGGCCGTGACAACCGGGACGGCGACAAGAGCAACTACCTGGAGCGCGTCGTCGCGATCAACCGGGTGTCCAAGGTGGTCAAGGGTGGCCGCCGGTTCAGCTTCACCGCTTTGGTGATCGTCGGTGACGGCCACGGCCTGGTCGGCGTCGGCTACGGCAAGGCCAAGGAAGTGCCTGCCGCGATCGCCAAGGGCGTGGAGGAGGCTCGCAAGGGCTTCTTCCGGGTGCCGCTGATCGGTGGAACCATTACCCACCCGGTGCAGGGTGAAGCCGCCGCCGGTGTGGTGTTCCTGCGTCCGGCCAGCCCGGGTACCGGTGTGATCGCCGGCGGCGCGGTGCGTGCCGTGCTGGAATGCGCGGGCGTGCATGACATCCTGTCCAAGTCGCTGGGCAGCGACAACGCGATCAACGTGGTGCACGCCACCGTTGCCGCGCTGAAGATGCTGCAGCGTCCGGAAGAGGTGGCGGCCCGTCGTGGCCTGCCCATCGAAGATGTGGCGCCGGCCGCGATGCTCAAGGCTCGTCGCGAGAGCGAAGCTCTGGCTGCCGCCGCGGCGCGGGAAGGCACGGCGTAATCATGGCTAACCTGAAGATCACCCAGGTCCGCGGCACCATCGGTGCCCGTTGGAAGCAGCGCGAGAGCCTGCGCACGCTGGGCCTGCGCAAGATCCGCCAGTCGGTGGTGCGTGAGGACAACCCGCAGACTCGTGGGCTGATCCGGGTTGTTCACCACCTCGTGCAAGTGGAGGAAGCAGAATGACCATCAAGCTGCACGACCTGCGCCCCGCGCCCGGGTCGAACACCAAGAAGACCCGCGTCGGCCGTGGTGAGGGTTCCAAGGGTAAGACCGCGGGCCGCGGCACCAAGGGCACCAAGGCACGCAAGAACGTGCCGGTCCGGTTCGAGGGTGGGCAGATGCCGATCCACATGCGGCTGCCCAAGCTGAAGGGCTTCCGCAACCGGTTCCGCACCGAGTACGAGGTCGTCAATGTCGGCGACATCAACCGGTTGTTCCCCGACGGTGGCACCATCGGCCTCGACGAACTGGTCGCCAAGGGCGCCGTTCGGAAGAACACGCTGGTCAAGGTGCTCGGCGACGGCAAGTTGACCGTCAAGGTCGACATCACCGCGCACAAGTTCAGCGGCAGTGCCCGCGAGCAGATCACCGCAGCCGGGGGCACCGCCACCGAGCTGTAGCCAGCCGCGCGTACGCAAAAGCCCCGGAGACGCCCGTCTCCGGGGCTTTTGGCGTATTCACAAGCTTCTCGCGACCCGGCAGATACGTGTTCCCCGTAGGTATTAATACGTATTCGCAGAGCTATGCATTGTATTTGTGTACGCAAAATTACCTACGAATGAAAAGTGTGGGGCTTAAGCCGGGAGCGACAGCGTCCGCACGCGCTCTAGCTGGCGTGTTGTGCTAATGCGGGCTGAACCTGCACGCGAAAAATGTCCGTCTTCATGCACAATTGTTAACGATCACATTCTAGTGATAATTTGTCGGCAACTGTGTCGCAGTGAAAACTAACTCAATACATCGGGAGGTCTCAGAATGAGTCGTCGCAATCAGGTCCGAATGGCGGGCGGTTCGTCCACCGTCTCGCGTCGACGGGTAGTGGGCGCTGGAAGCGCGGCTGCGGCCTTCTTGGCGTTCGGGATGGCGCCGCTGGCGACCATGCCGGCCGCGCAGGCCGACTTCGGTATTGAGGAAGCGATCGACTCGCTGATCGAGTCGATGACCGCAGGTTTCGATCCGGCGGCCCTGTCGCTGAACAGCTCCAACTTTGACGATCTGCTCGCCGCCATGGGCGCGCTCCCCGGCGCTGCGCCCGCCGACGACTGGGGTTTCCCGAATGATCCGCTCGGCCCGCTTGACCAGTTCGTCTGGCAGGCCTATGCGGGGTTGTACAACGGCCTGCATGACCTCGGTCAGATTTGGCTCCAGGTCGGAGCGCCGATCAATGACGTGATCAACTTGCCGTTCGTGGCGCTGTTCGGCCGCGACCTCATCGGTAACGGCATCGAGGGCGATGTCGTGAACCAGTCGCTGATCGGCGGCCTGGCCCCGCAGCTCTTCGGCAACTTGCATGATGGCGGTTTCCTGTTCGGTGACGGTGGCGCAGGTTCGGCCGGCGTGGTCGACATCAACAACGGGATCGGCGGCGCCGGTGGTGACGCGGGTCTATTCGGCAACGGCGGCGTCGGTGGCATCGGGGCTGCGGGTGCGAACGGTGGTGCCGGCGGCGAAGGCGGCTGGATCTTCGGCGACGGTGGCGCCGGTGGCGTCGGCGGTGCGGCGAGCGGTGACGCCGATTGCGGCTGCGACATTGCCGGTGCTGGTGGTGTGGGCGGCAGCGCGCACTTCCTGTTCGGCAATGGCGGTATTGGTGGTGCCGGTGGTGCCGGCGTGGCCGGAGTCAACGGCCTGGATTCAAGCAGCGCGAACGCGGCCGGCGGCAATGGTGGTGTCGGCGGTATCGGTGGCGACGGTGGCAACGGCGGCAAGGGCGGCATCCTGATCGGTGTCGGCGGCGACGGCGGAGCCGGTGGTGTCGGCGGCGCCGGTGGCTTCGGCGGAGCCGGGTTCGCCGGTGTCGACGGCGTGAACGCCGCCCCGGGTAGCGGTGGTGCGGGCACGGCCGGCACCAACGGCACCAACGGCGGCGACGGTGGAGCGGGCGGTTGTGGTGGCAACGGCGGTCTGGCCGCGACCGGCGGGCACTTCGGTGCGTCTGGCCTGGCCGGTCTGGGTGGTGCCGGCGGTGTCGGCGGTAACTCCGGGGTCGGTGGCGACGGCGGCAACGGCGGCAATGGTGCTGACGGTCCGATCGGTGGCGCCGGTGGTGCCGGCGGTGCCGGCGGCGACGCGGGTCACGTTGGTGCCGGTGGTGCCGGCGGACACGACGGCACCGGGACTGCGCAGGCCGCCAATGGCGCTGACGGCACGGCCATCGACGGCGGCAACGGCGGTCGTGGTGGTAACGGTGGCAACTCCACCGAGGCCGGAAACACCGGTGGCGCCGGTGGCGCCGGTGGTGACGGTGGCGACCACGGCAACGGCGGCCATGGCGGCATCGGCGGTAACGGTGCGGCCGGCGGTAACGGCGGCAACGGCGAGAACCCGGGCGACTCGGGCGGCGCCGGCCAGACCGGTGGTGCCGGTGGTGCCGGTGGAGCCGGCGGTAAGGGCGGCTCGGTCACCGGTAACGGTGGTGACGGTGGTGCCGGCGGCACGGGCGCCGGGGGCGGCACCGGGGGTAACGGCGCGACCGGTACGACCGGTTCGTACGAGGACGGTGGCGACGGCACCGGCGGCAAGGGCGGCACCGGTGGCGACGGCGGTATGGGCGGCACTGGTGGTGCCGGTGGTGCCGGCGGCAGCTCGTCGCACGGCACCGGCGGTAGCCAGGGTGCCGGCGGCAACGGTGGTAACGGCGGTGATTCCGGTAACGCCGGCGACGGCGGCAAGGGCGCCGAGGGCAATGCCAACCATCCCGACGGCGGCAAGGGCGGCCACGGCGGTGACCTCGGGCAGGGCGGTGCCGGCGGCGACGGGGGTGAAGGTTCGACTCCGGGCAGCAACGGCTCGACCGGCAACACTTCCACCGGATCTCAGGGCAACGGCGGCGACGGCGGTGACGGTTACGACTCCGGCACTCCGGGTGTGGCCGGCGGCGCCGGCGGTACCGGCGGCGACGGCAGCGAATACGGCAACGGCGGCAACGGCGGTCACGGCGGCGACGGAAACGAAGCCGATGGCGGCGCCGGTGGTGCCGGCGGAACCGGCGGCTCGGAGGCCGGCAACGGTGGTCAGGGCGGTGACGGTGGCACCGGCACCGGCGCCGGAAATGGCGGCGGCGGCGGCACCGGCGGTAGTGCCGGCAACAGCGGCAGCGGCGGTGACGGCGGTGCTGGCGGTGGCACCACCGGCAGCGGCACCGGTGGTCACGGCGGTGACGGCGGTAACGGTAAGGGCGACAACGCCGATGGCGGGGCCGGGGGCAACGGCGGTACCAGCACCGGTACGGGCGACGGTGGCGACGCCGGTGACGGTGGCGATGCCGGCCAGACCGGTAACGGTGGCGCCGGTGGTACCGGCGGTATCGGCGACACCGGTGGTAACGGTGGTGCCGGTGGTAGCGGCGGCATCGAGCAGGGCAACGGCGGTAACGGCGGCGACGGCGGCACCGGCGCAAACAGCGGTAACGGCGGCGTCGGTGGCAACGCCGGCAACAACGGCAACGGCGGCAACGGCGGCAACGGCGGCGACGGCGACTCCGGCGACCACGGCTTCGCCGGCGGCAACGGCGCCAACGGCGCCAATCCGGGCGATTCCGGCGGCGCCGGCCAGAACGGCGGCAACGGCGGTAAGGGCGGCAAGGGCGGCGACGGTGGCACTGTGTCGGGTGACGGCGGTGCCGGCGGTCAGGGCGGCTCCGGCGGCACCGGCGGCAACGGCGGCAACGGCGCCGAGGGCTCCTTCACCGGTAGTGACGGCAACGGTGGCAGCGGCGGGGCGGCCGGCAACGGCGGCAACGGTGGTGAAGGCGCTGACGGCGGCAGCGCGGCCCACGGCAACAGCGGCAGCCACGGCAGCGGCGGTGACGGCGGAAACTCCGGCACGGCCGGCAACGGAGCTGACGGCGCCGATGGCACCGCCGGCCACGTAGACGGCGGCAACGGTGGCAACGGAGGCACCGTGGGGCATGGCGGAACGGCCGGTACCGGCGGCACCAACGGCAGCAGCTCGACGGTGTCGCAGGGCAACGGCGGCGCCGGCGGTGACGGCTTCACCCCGACCACGCCCGGCGGTGCCGGCGGCAACGGCGGTGCCGGCGGCAATGCCAGCGACTACGGCAACGGTGGTAACGGCGGCCACGGCGCCGACGGTGCCCAGGGTGCGACCGGGTCGTTCGCCGGCGGCGGCAATGGCAATGGCGGCATGGGTGGCACCGGCGGAAGCGGCGGCCGCGGCGGCAACGGAGGTTCGGTCTCCGGCGATGCCGGTGCCGGCGGCGGCGCCGGGAACGGCGGCCAGGGCGGTACCGGCGCCACTGGCACCGATGGTGGCAACGCCACCGCCGGTAGCGGCGGCAACGGCGGCAATGCCGACAACGGCGGCCAGGGCGGCCAGGGCGGCCAGGGCGGCACCGGTGGTGACGCGGGAACGGTCACCAACGGCAACGGTGCGGCCGGCGGAGTCGGCGGCGACGGCGGTAACGCCGGTGCCGGCGGTAACGGTGGCAACGGTGGTAACGGTGCCGGCGGCGGTGGCGGTGCTGCCGCAGGTTCCGGTGGCACCGGCGGTAATGGCGGCACCCACGGCAGCGCCGGTGTCGGCGGCGCCGGCGGCCACGGCACCGACGGCACCCAGGCAGCCGGCGGCAACGCCGGGTCCAACGCCGTGGGCGACGGCAACGGCGGCAACGGCGGCAACGGCGGCATCGGCCAGATCGGCACCGGCCAGCTCGGCGGGGACGGTGGCAAGGGCGGCAACGGCGGCGCGGTCGGTAATGGCGGCGCCGGCGGTAACGGCGGCACCGGTGCCGCCGGGTCGGCTGGTAGCACCGACGGCGCCGGCAACGGCACCAACGGCGGTAGTGCCGCGGCCGGCGGCAAGGGCGGCGCCGGCGGTGACGGCGGGTCGACCTCCGGTAACGGCGGTAACGGCGGCCTCGGTGGAGACGGCGGTGTCGGTGGTAACGGTGGTGCCGGCAACAACGGCACGGCCGGCAGCAATGCCGGCGCGGGCAGCGGGGGCAACGGCACCGACGGCGGCACCGGCGGTAACGGTGGTGACGGCGGCAAGGGCGGTGATGGCGCCCTCGGCGGCGCGGCCGGCCACGGCACCGGCGGCGGCACCGACGGCACCCAGGGCGCCGGAGGCAAGGGTGGTAACGGTGGCGCTGCCGGTACGGCCGGTAACGGTGGTAACGGCGGTAACGGCGCCGGTGGCGGCGACACCAGCCAGGCGGCCGGCCACGGCGGCAATGGCGGCAACGGCGGCAACCGCGGCACCGCGGGAGCCGGCGGTAACGGTGCCGGCGGCGCCGCTAACGGCCAGCAGGGCGCTGCCGCCACCGGTACCGGTAACGGCGGTAACGGCGGTAACGGCGGCGACGGGCAGCAGTACACCGGCCAGGACGGCGGTTACGGCGGCAAGGCCGGCAACGCCGGAGCCGACGGTAACGGTGGCAAGGGCGGCAACGGTGGTGCCGGCGCCGAAGGCGACTACTCGACCTCGCCCACCGATCCCGCGGGTCAAGGCGGCGACGGCGGCAACGCCGGAGTTGGTGGCCTGGGCGGCTCGAACTCCGGCAACGGTGGAGCCGGCGGCAGCGGCGGAGTCGGCGGTAAGGGCGGCATCGGGTACGCGGGCGCGACCGGTAACGGCGCCCTGCCCGGCGAGACCGGTGGTGTCGGGGGTAACGGCTATGCCGGCGGACACGGTGGCAACGGCGGCAACGGTGCCGCCGGTGGCGCGGCCAACAATGGCACTGGTTCGGCCGGCGTCGACGGCAACGGCGGCAAGGGCGGTCAGGGCGGTCAGGGCGGTCAGGGCGGTCAGGGCGGTCAGGGCGGCAACCAGGTCGGCCCGAACCCTGGCGGCAACGGCGGTCCCGGTGGTACCGGTGGTACCGGCGGTAACGGCGGTGACGGCGGCAGCGCCGGCGGCTCCACCGGCACGGCCGGCGGTGCGGGCGCCGGCGGTTCCGGCGGGCAGGCCGGCGCCGGTGGTAACCCCGGTCCTGGTGGCCAGACCGGTACTCCGGGTGCCACCGGGCCCACCGGTACCGCCGGTCAGCCTGGGGTCTAGCGACTCGCGGCGCAGGCCCAACCTGGGAAGCCCCGCACGCTTCGGCGTGCGGGGCTTCCCCTACGCTGGCGGCTCCGGTCGCCCTGTCCGGCTGCGCCGGTAGGCTCAAAATCATGTTCTCCCTGCTGACCGGCGTGCCCGGCCTGGACGATCTGCGCGGCGTCGCGCGTCGCATCGACACCGCCCGGCACCACGGCGTGCCCAACGGCGTCATCCTCGAACTCGACCTGCAGGAGCTGCCCCACGAGACCGGGGCGTTCGACCCGCTGGCGCTGATCCGCTCCGGTGGTCGGCCGCCGGTACTGCGGGACGTCGTGGCCGCGATCCACCGCGCCGCCGAGGACCCGCGGGTTGCGGGATTGATTGCGCGCGTGCAGCTTTCGTCGGCGGCTGCTGGGCCGGTGCAGGAGCTGCGGACGGCGATCGCCGAATTCACCGCCGTCAAACCATCGCTGGCGTGGGCCGAAACCTACCCGGGCACGCTGTCCTACTACCTGGCTTCGGCGTTCGGTGAGGTCTGGATGCAGCCGTCGGGGACGGTCGGGCTGATCGGCTTCGCCACCAATGCGACCTTCCTGCGCAGTGCGCTGGGCAAGGCCGGCATCGAGGCGCAGTTCGTCGCCCGCGGTGAATACAAGTCGGCGGCCAACCTTTTCACCCAGGACTCCTACACCGACGCGCACCGCGAGGCCGACACCGCCTTGGTGGCGAGCCTGCACGCCCAGGTGCGCGCGGCCGTCGCCGAGTCCCGGAATCTGGACGCCGGGATGGTCGATGCCTTGGCCGACAAGGCACCGCTGCTGCGTGACGACGCGGTGGCCTCGGGCCTGATCGACCGGATCGGATTCCGGGACGAGGCGTACAACAGGATCGCCGAACTCTCCGGCGCCGAGGACACCACCGGCGCCGACGATGACGGCGCTCCGCCGCGCCTGTACCTGGGGCGCTATGCCCATGCCACGGCCGGCGGGTCGGGGCCCGCCCTGCCCGGGCGCAAGCCCAAGCCGGCGATCGCCGTGGTGACGGTGTCCGGGGCGATCGTCAGTGGCTCCGGCGGGCCGCAGCTGTCGCCGCTGGGCAACCGCAATGTCGGTGGCGACACGATCGCCGCAGCGCTGCGCGAGGCCGCGGCCGATGATGAGGTCGCCGCAATTGTGCTGCGGGTGGACAGCCCGGGCGGCTCGGTCACCGGGTCCGAAACCATCTGGCGGGCGGTGCAACAGGCTCGCGCAGCGGGCAAACCGGTGGTGGCCTCGATGGGCGCGGTCGCGGCCTCGGGCGGGTATTACATCTCCGCGGGCACCGACACCATCGTGGCCAACCCCGCCACCATCACCGGATCCATCGGGGTGGTGACCGGCAAGCTGGTCGCCCGTGAGCTCAAGGACCGCCTCGGAGTGGGGACCGACTCGGTGCGTACCGGCGCCAACGCCGACGCCTGGTCGATCAACGCCCCGTTCACCGCCGAGCAGCAAGGACAGGTCGAGGCCGAAGCCGATCTGTTCTACAACGACTTCGTGTCGCGGGTGGCGCAAGGGCGCAACCTGTCCACCGACGCGGTGGACGCGGTGGCGCGCGGGCGGGTCTGGACCGGCGCCGACGCGGCCGAACGCGGGCTGGTCGACGAGCTGGGCGGCCTGCGCACGGCGGTGCGCCGCGCCAAAGTGCTCGCCGGGCTCGACGCGGACGCGCCGGTCCGCACCGTGTCTTACCCCGGCTCGTCGTGGTGGGAGTTCGTTCGGCCGCGCCAGTCGTCGCAGCCGGCGGCAGCGCTGTCCGATGCGGTCGGCAGCCTGCTGGTGCGGTCACTAGCCGGGGTCGTCGACCAGGTCGAACGCTCGGTCAACGGGGCGCACGTGCTGTGGCTGGGGGAGTCGCGCTGGTAAAGCGCGTAACCCAGAATCAACAATTCTCTTCGTGACAGTAAAAGCTCGGTAACACGTCTTTAACGGGCCCCGTGCATGCTCAGAGCCATGAAACGGTTACTGCTGCTGGCAGGTCTGAGCGCGATGGTCGGCCTGGCCGCTCCCGCCAACGCCGCGCCGACCGGTATCGATGGACAGTTCCTGGCCACCTTGAACGGTGCCGGACTTAGCCACCGGGCCAACGACGAGGCCGCCGTGTCGGCCGGCCGTGCGGTGTGCCAGCTGATGGACGCGGGACTGTCGCCGATGGACACCGTCGTGGCGGTGCAGACCACCAACCCGGGCTTCACCATTCAGACGGCCGGCCAGTTCGCCGCGATCTCGACGGCGCACTACTGCCCCCAGTACATGTAGGGGTCAGGACTGCAGCCGGGAGCCCAACACATCGCGGAACAACGCCTGGCGCAGTGCGAGTTCGCGGGGATCGCTGTAGAGGTGAAAACCCAGGCGGTTCATCACATACGAGTAGCCGATGCCGGTGTCGGGGTCGGCAAACCCGAATGAGCCACCGAAACCCGGTGTGCCATAAGCTTTATCCGAAGAGCCGAAGACGGAGCCAAAAGCCGGCTTGGATAACCCGAGAGAGAACACCACCTCCACGCCCAACACCTTGTCGCGTTCGCCGCGAGACGGCGGTGTCGGCGTCGCGGTGAGTTCGTGGTGTACGCCTGGGCTCAGGCGCAGGGCCGGATCGGCGGTGGCGGCGGCGCCATACAGCCGGGCGATCGCCGAGGCGGTGCCGATTCCGTTGGACGACGGCATCTCCACGGCTCGCACGTCATCGCGGTTGTAGTCGCCGTCCCACGGTTTGATGTCCCGGGGCAAATCGCTCGCCCGTGCCAGCAGCCCGAACGGGTTGAACGACGCCGCCACCAGGGCCGCCGGCATCACGTTGAGGTGCAGTAGAGACTCGGCGCGCTTCCACTGGTGCAGCACCGCCACCTGGTTGCGGCTTACCGATGTCGGGAGGCCGATGTGCAGGTTCAGCCCGAGGGGCGCGGCGATTTCCTCGGCGAAGAACCGTCCCAGGGTGCGGCCCGCCGGATCGGTGCGACGGATGAGCTCGGATTCGTACCAGCCCAACGTGATCGCGTGGTAGCCGTGCCGGGTGCCCGGTGCCCAGAGTGGCTTCTGCGCGGCGAGCATGGGCGCCAGCCGGTTCGGGTCGGCGACATCGGCCAACGCGGGCGCGGGTTTGAGCGCGCACAGCCCGGCCTGATGGCCCAGCAGTTGGCGGACCGTGACGTCGCCCTTGCCGGCCTGGGCGAACTCCGGCCAGTGGGCGGCCACCTTGTCGTCGTAGCCGAACAGTCCCCGCGAGACTGCCAGCGCCACGGCCAGCGCCGCCACGCCCTTGGTGCTGGAGAAGACGTTGACCATGGTGTCCTGCTGCCATGGCTCGCGCGCACGCCCGTCGCGGTAGCCGCCCCACAGGTCAACGACTTTGACGCCGTCGCGATACACCGAGACGGCGGCGCCCACCTCACGGCCGTGGGTGAAGTTGGCGCGGAACGCATCGGCGACCTTGCCGTAGCCCACATCGGCGTCTCCACCGATCAGATCTTGGGGAACCTTGAGTTTGAGCACCATGGGGTGGTTATACCGTTGGCGGTCGCCTGGGCATCGCCAAATGGCGGAAGCCGAACTCCGCGCCCGCGCAGTCGCCACGACCAGGATATTTCGGTGCCGGTGCTGTGTCGCCCTGCGGGCGCACTGCCATGCTGGGACGGGGTTTGCGGATCGGCATTCTCACCGGCCAGTGCGCGGGGGTCGCCCGATCGGTCGCGTAAGTCATTTTTATGAGGTTTTTACTATTTTAAGTGCCAGGATGGCGTCTAAGTAGTTTTACCTAACTGTGGCGTCCCTCACATATGTCGGTAAACAATGATATTTGCCATGTGGCCCAGCTCTCGATTTCCGTTAATGCTCAGGTCAATCATGGTTTAGCGCTTCACGAGGCACTGCAGAAACTTAAACTTCCATTCGTCGAGAACGTCAAATTGGGCTAACTTGCAGCGCAGGTAGGCCAGATTTGCAGCTCGTGAATTCCAACTGAGCTGAAGGTTAATCTGGCATGAATTCAGAAATTGAGGGATTCGACATGAAGCAGAGTCGTGATCGTTGGCAGGGCGGCCGTCCAGGCGGCGTCGGTCGGCGGGTCGTCGGCGCCGGAAGCGCCGTCGGTGCGTTCCTGGCTTTCGGGGTGGGCCCGGTGGCAACCGCTCCGACCGCCAGTGCGGACTTCGACGACCTGATCATGCAGCCGATCCTGGAGATGTTCGACTCCTGGTCGGCGGGCTCGGGCCTGTGGTTCACCGGATCGTCGGACGACTTTCTCGCCGGCCTCGACTCCGGTGCCGCATTCGACTCCAGCATTTTCGCCATCGATCCCACGCAACCGTTGGGCCCATGGCTGGCGGAGATGGACCATGTGCTCTACACGGGCTTCCAGAACTCCATCTACCTGCCGTTGTACGCCGTCGGTCAGGATCTGATGGGCTACGCCGAACCGCTGCTCAACCTCGTCAACCAACCCTTCGTTGACCTGTTCGGGCGGGTGCTGATCGGCAACGGCATTGACGGATTCGACGGGGTCAACGACTCGTTGCTCGGCAGCTCGGGCATGTTCGGCAACCTCGGCGACGGCGGGTTCCTGTTCGGCGACGGCGGCGCCGGGGTGGCCGGCGACGCCATCAATGCCGACGGTGGGATTGGTGGAGCCGCTGGCCTGATCGGCAACGGTGGCGCCGGTGGCGCCGGACTCGACGGCATTGCCGGCGGTGATGGCGGCGCCGGCGGCGACGGTGGCGCCGGCGGCTGGCTGCTGGGCAACGGAGGCCTGGGTGGCGCCGGCGGCGTCGGTGGAATCGGCGGCGGCGCAGGTGGTTTAGGCGGCGCCGGCGGTGCGGCCATCTTCATCGGCAACGGCGGCGCCGGCGGCGCTGGCGGTGCCGGAGGTTTCGGGGGCGACGGAGCCGACGGAGCCACTTTCGGCGCGAGCGGTGACAACGGCGGCTTCGGCGGTATCGGCGGCGGCGGCGGTACCGGCGGCCGGGCGGGCGGGCTCTTCGGTGCTGCGGGCAACGGCGGCAATGGTGGCATCGGCGGCGACGGTGGTGCCGGCGGTGACGGTCAGAACGGTCTGCACGGCACCAACGCCGGCGGCGCCGGGGTCAGCAGCGGCCTACCCGGTCAAGACGGCATGAACGGCGGAAACGGCGGCAATGGTGGCAACGGCGGCGCCGGCGGTAATGCCGGTAAGGGCGGCGCAGGCGGGTTCTTCGGGGTCCACCCGGCTGGCGCTTCCGGAGTGGCCGGTGCCGGCGGTAGCGCCGGTGACGCCGGCAATGCCGGTAACGGTGGCAATGGCGGTAACGGCGGCAACGACGGAACCGGCCTGTCCGCCGGTGACGGCGGTAACGGCGGGGCGGGCGGTGACCGTGGTATCGCCGGTATCGCCGGCCTCGGCGGCCTGAACAGCGACGGCACCCGCGCCGCTTCCGGCGCGAACGGCGCGGCCGCCATCAGTGGTGGCAACGGTGGCCACGGCGGCGATGGCGGCAACGGCGGCCTGCTTGCTGACGGCCAGGGCCAGAACGGTGGTGCCGCCGGCAACGGGGGCGCCGCGGGCCGAATCGGCGACGGCGGTAACGGCGGTAACGGCGGCCATGGCGGCGACAGCGCCGCCGGTGCCGACGGGACCAACCCCGGCGAGGCCGGTGTGGACGGCAAGGCCGGCGGTTACGGCGGTCACGGTGGAAACGGTGGTGCCGGTGGTCGCGATGCCGGGAACTCCGGCAATGGCGGCAACGGCGGCAATGGCGCGGACGGCGGAGACGGCGGCGCCGGCGCCAACGGCGCGGACGGAATTCTCCCCGGCCAGGACGGCCAGGACGGTGGCCGCGGCGGCAGCGGTGGCGACGGCGGCGCCGGCGGTAACGGTGGCAACGCGGGCGTCGTCTACAACGGCGTGGTCGGACTCAACGGCAACGGCGGCGACGCCGGTAACGGCGGCAACGCCAACACCCCCGGCGACGGCGGCAACGGCGCGGCCGGCAATGCCGAGAACCCCAACGGCGGCAAGGGCGGCAACGGTGGTGACCCGGGTACGGCGGGCAACGCCGGCGTGGGCGGTGTGCACGGCACCGGTGGCAATCCGGCCAGCGGCGTCGACGGCGTTGGTGGTGTGGCCGGGACCGGCGTCACCGGCATTCACGGCAATGGCGGTAACGGTGGCGCGGGCTATGACGCCTCGGCTGACCCGAACGCCGTTCCGGGCGCCGACGGCGGCGCCGGCGGCGCCGGCGGCAATGGTGGCCTGCTCGGCAACGGCGGCAACGGCGCGGCCGGCGGTAGCGGTGCGCTGGGCGCAGTCGGTGCTGACGGCGACGTGCCCGGCGCATCCGGTGGTGCCGGTGGTGCCGGCGGCACAGGTGGCGCTGGTGGTGCCGGCGGCAACGGCGGCGCGCTGGCCGGTAACGCCGGTGACGGCGGCAACGGCGGCAACGGTGCAACGGGCGGCAGCGGCGGTACCGGCCAGGACGGGGCGACCGGGGTGACCGGCGTCGATGACGGGGCGGGCGGCAACGCCGGCAACGGCGGCAACGGTGGTGTGGGCGGCAATGGCGGTGTGGGCGGTAACGCCGGTACCGCGGCCAACGGCAACGGCGGCAGCAACGGTGACGGTGGGAACGCCGGTGACGGCGGGAACGCCGGAAACGCTGGCAACGGCGGAACCGGTGCCGCCGGTGACGCCGACAACCCCGACGGCGGTAAGGGCGGCGACGGCGGTAACCGCGGTGAGGCCGGCCTGGGCGGCACCGGCGCCGGAGCCGGTACCGGTGGCAGCGGCGGTACCGCCGGAACTGACGGCACAGCCGGCGCGGACGCCACCGCAGGCGGCAACGGCGGTAACGGCGGGCGAGGCTTCGACGCCACCGACCCGGGAACCAACGGCGGTAACGGCGGTGCTGGCGGTAACGCCGGGGCCATCGGCACCGGTGGTGACGGCGGCGCGGGCGGTACGGGCGCCAACGGCCTGGCGGGTGTGACCGACAGCAACGGCAACGGCACCCTCGGCGGCGATGGCGGCCAGGGCGGTAACGGTGGCGCCGGTGGCGCGGGCGGCACCACCTCCGGTGACGCCGGCAACGGCGGGGTCGGCGGGGCCGGTGGCGTCGGCGGCGTGGGCGGAAGCGGGGCCACCGGCACCGCCGGTATCGACGCCACCGTGCCGGGCGGCAACGGTACGGACGGCGGCGACGCCGGTAACGGCGGTATCGGCGGTACGGGCGGCGGCGGTGGTAACGGTGGCGTCGGCGGCATTGCCACCGACGGCGCGAACGGGCATGCCGGCGATGGCGGTGTCGGCGGTGCGGGCGGCAACGCCGGTAACGCCGGCAACGGCGGTGTCGGCGGCGCCGGCCTAGGCGGCGGTGCCGGTACGGAGGCTGGCAACGGTGGCGACGGTGGCGACGGCGGCGTGCGCGGCACGGCCGGGGCCGGCGGTGCGGGCGGTACCAGCGGCGACGGAACCACCCAGGCGGCCAACGGCACCGCGGGTGCCAATGCGACCGGCGGCGACGGCGGCGCCGGAGGCAAGGGTGGCGCGGCAACCAACGCCAGCCAGACCGGCGGCGACGGTGGCAAGGGCGGCAACGCCGGCCCCGACGGCCGCGGCGGCAACGGCGGCGCGGGCGGCAACGGCTTCAACGGCACCAACGGCACCAACTCCACGGACCCGAGCGTCGACGGCACCAACGGTGGCAACGGCAGCGCCGGCGGCAACGGCGGCGCGGGCGGCCTCGGCGGCACCAACACCGGTGTCGGCGGCAACGGTGGCGCCGGCGGTGCTGGTGGCAACGGCGGCAATGGCGGCCACGGCAGCAACGGCACCACCGGCGGCAACGGCACCGGCGCGAACCCGGACGGCGCGGCGGGCGGCGACGCCAGCAGCGGCGGTAACGGTGGCAACGGCGCTGCCGGCGGCAACGGTGGCGTGGCCGGTACCGGGGCCGGCGGAAGCGGCACCGCCGGTGCCGGGGGCACGGGCGGCAATGCCGGTAACGCCGGCAACGCCGGGAACGGCGGCAACGGCGGCAACGGGATCGCCACCAACACCACCGGATCGGGCGCGCACGGTGGCAACGGCGGCAACGGTGGTGACGGCGGTGATCGCGGCACGGCAGGTACCGCCGGCACGGGCGGCACCGGCGGTGACGGGCACCAAGCCGCGGACGGCAAAGCCGGGTCGACTGGCACCGGCGGTAACGGTGGCAACGGTGGCAAGGGTGCCGACGCGACCAGCACCGGCCAGTTCGGCGGCAACGGCGGCAAGGGCGGCAACGCCGGCGCCGATGGAAACGGCGGTAACGGTGGCGACGCCGGTAAGGGCGCCAACGCTCCCACCGGCCCCGGCACCGCCGGCGGGACCGGCTCGACCGGCACCGCCGGCGACCAGTCCGGCAACCCCAACGGCGGCACCGGCGGTACCGGCGGCAATGGCACCGGGATCGGCGGCAAGGGCGGAAACGGTGGCACCGGTGGTACCGGCGCCGATGCCGGTAGTACGCCTGGCGAGTCGGCAGGTGCTGGTGGTACCGGTGGTACCGGTGGCAACGGCTCCAACGGTGCCGACGGTGGCTACGGCGGTAAGGGCGGCGACGGCGGCCTCGGCGGTAGCAACTCCGGCAACGGCGGTGACGGCGGCAAGGGTGGTGCCGGCGGTAGCGGCAGCAGGGGCGGCGACGGCGGCGCCGGTGGCGCGGGTGCCCCCGGCGGTAACGGCAGCGCTGCCAACCCCGATGGTGGCGCCGGTGGCAACGGTGGCAGCGGCGGTAACGGCGGCAGCGGCGGTAACGCGGCCGGCGGCAACTATGGCGGCAAGGGCGGCGCGGCTAACAACCCCAACGGCACCTCGGGTAACGACGGCTCCAACGGCTCCGACGGCACTCCGGGTGGGCCCGGAGCCGCCGGTCCGGGTGGCCCGGCCGGTGGCGGCGGCGCGGCTGCTGGCGGCGGCACCGCCGGCCCGCCTGGACTGCCCGGCGAGGGCGGCAAGGGCGGCGGGGTCATTCCCCCGAGCTGATAACCGGGGTCACCCCCATCACGACGATGGCCGCCGGTCCTTCGGGACCGGCGGCCATGGTCGTTGGGTGGCGCAGTGCCGTTTAGAGCCGAATCGCCTCGATCGCAACTGAATTGCGCAGCCGCGCCACGATGTCACTATCGGGAAAGCTGCGACCGTAGTCGGCGAACACGGTCTCTCGGCCACGCTCGCGCACCTGCCACCCGCGCTCGCGCAGGTAGGGCCCGACCGGGTTTCGCTCGCCGGCGTACACCAGGGTGGTGATGTCGAGATCCAGACCCTGGTCGGCGAACCGCTGCCCCAGTGACTGGTTCGAGCCGCCGAGGGCGGCCGTGCCGTCGGGGTGGTACTCGGTGGCCACCCGGCTGCCCGGGGCGCTCAATGCGGTGATGTGGTCGAACAGCCGGTCTTGCGCTTCTGGCGGCAGATACATGAGTAGGCCCTCGGCGCTCCAGGCGGTGGGCTTCGTCTCGTCAAAACCGCTGTCGCGCAATGCAGCCGGCCAGTCGTCGCGCAGATCCACAGCGACGGCGCGGCGATCGGCGGTCGGCTGGGCGCCCAGGTCGGCCAGTGTGCGGGAC
Source organism: Mycobacterium sp. SVM_VP21 (assembly GCA_024758765.1). Classification (NCBI taxonomy): domain Bacteria; kingdom Bacillati; phylum Actinomycetota; class Actinomycetes; order Mycobacteriales; family Mycobacteriaceae; genus Mycobacterium; species Mycobacterium cavoris. Next base: position 803,442 of record CP101406.1, on the reverse strand, counting down.
TTGAACTCGATCACGTCCGGCTGGTCGATCTCGTAGACCACGCTGCCCTGCGGCCAACCCAGCCGGTAGGCCCGTGAATCCAGTCCGGCGGCCAGAATGACCGACTGCCGGACGCCGGCGTCCGCGGCCTGGCCGAAGAAGTCGTCGAAGAATCGGGTGCGCACTGCCATCACGGCGGTCATCGGGCCGGCGGCGGACTTGGCCTCCGCGGCCACCGCCGGCTCCAGGGTGCCGTCGACCATCTTGGTGAAGAAGTCGATCCCGACCGCACGCACCAGCGGTGCCGCGAACGGGTCGGAGATGATCGGCTCGGCTTCCAGGGTGGCCAGCGCGCGGGCGGCGGCGACCATGGTGGCCGTGGTGCCCACACTGGAAGCCAGGTCCCAGCTGTCCCCAAGGGATCGAGCACCGCCGGTGCGTTCCATCACTGTCCTGCTCCCCGGACCGCGCTGATGTAGGCCAGCTTGCCGAAGCCGGGCTCCTCGTCGACATCCAGCGGCGGTAGCCCGTATTCGGCGAACAGTGCGCCGACGTCGTGACTGTCGACTCGCCAGTCGTGGTCGGCCAGGTAACTACCGGCCTCGTTGCGGTCCCCGAAATAGAGCAGTTCGGCCATATCGATGTCGACGCCGTGGCTGCGCATCCGTTCCGCGGATTCCCGCATGCGCCGGCGGGCCTGTGCTTCGGTGTCCGCGTCGAGGCCGGGGATGCTCTCGGTGGCGATCCGGCTGCCCGGTGCGCTCAGGGCGGTGACGGTGTCCAGCAGCCGGTCCTGCGCGTCGGGGGGCAAGTAACCCAGCAGTCCCTCCGCGCTCCAGGCGGTCGGCAGGGCGGGGTCGAAGCCGGCCGCCTGTAGCGCCGCCGGCCAGTCCTCGCGCAGGTCGATCGAGACGGTCCGTCGGTCGGCGGTGGGTTGGGCGCCCTGCTCGGCCAGCACCCGGGTCTTGAACTCGATCACCTCGGGCTGGTCGACCTCATAGACGACGGTGCCGGCGGGCCACGCGAGCCGGTAGGCGCGCGAGTCCAGTCCGGAGGCCAGGATGACGGCCTGGCGAATGCCGGCGGCGCCCGCGTCGGTGAAGTAGTCGTCGAAGAACCGGGTGCGGGCAGCCATGTTGTCGGCCATCCGGGCCATGTCCATCGGGGCCCCGTCGCCGAAGTCTTCCGGGGCGATCTCGCCGCTGGCCAACCTGGTGAACAGGTCCAGGCCGACGGCGCGCACCAACGGTTCGGCGAACGGGTCGTTGATCAGGGGATGGGCGGCCCGGCTGGCCATCGCACGGCCCACGGCCACGCCGGTGGCGGTGATGCCCACGCTGGAGGCCAGGTCCCAGGTGTCTCCAGGAAATCGGCCGGTACTTGCCATGGTGCACACTCCTATCTCTCTAGCTTCTATCTAGCTCTGCCGATCGCGTGCCGTCGGGAAGTTAGTTAGCGTATTTAACGAGCTATCGGTGACTGTACGCCGCTACGCTGATCGCACGCTGGCAGTGCCGCCGACGCCCGCCCGGCCCGCGGTGCGCAACTGTTACTCTCGTAGACTGCTGACGCGCCTAAGACACGCGTGGCCTCGTCGTGATCGGCCGGCACGTGGACGCGACAACGCAGGACTAACCCAGGACTAACCGGGGCTGGGACACAACAGCCCATTGGAACGCCGCGACCGGACCTCGGCTGCGCAGGAGGAGAAGAGTGTTCTCGGCTTTCATCTCATCGCTGCGGACGGTCGACCTGAGGCGCAAAATCTTGTTCGCGCTGGGCATCATCGTGGTGTACCGCCTGGGAGCTGCGATCCCGTCGCCCGGCGTCGACTACCAGAACGTGCAGCAGTGCATCAAGGAAGTCAGCGGTGGCGATGCCGCGCAGGTCTACTCGCTGATCAACCTGTTCTCCGGCGGCGCGCTGCTGCAGCTGACGGTGTTCGCCATCGGCGTCATGCCCTACATCACCGCCAGCATCATCGTGCAGCTGCTCACCGTGGTGATCCCGCGCTTCGAGGAACTGCGTAAAGAGGGCCAGTCCGGCCAGAACAAGATGACGCAGTACACCCGTTATCTGACGGTCGCGCTGGCGGTTCTGCAGGCCACCAGCATCGTGGCGCTGGCCGCCAACGGCGGGCTGCTGCAGACCTGCAGCCTGCGTCACGACATCATCTCCGACCACAGCATCTTCACCCTGATCGTGATCGTGCTGGTGATGACCTCCGGCGCTGTGCTGGTGATGTGGCTCGGTGAGCTCATCACCGAGCGAGGCATCGGCAACGGCATGTCGCTGCTGATCTTCGTCGGTATCGCCGCCCGCATTCCGATCGAGGGCAAGACCATCCTGGACTCCCGCGGCGCCGTGGTGTTCACCATGGTCTGCCTGGCCGCACTGGCCATCGTCGTCGGCGTGGTCTTCGTGGAGCAGGGCCAGCGCCGTATCCCGGTGCAGTACGCCAAGCGCATGGTCGGCCGGCGGATGTACGGCGGCACCTCGACGTACCTGCCGCTGAAGGTCAACCAGGCCGGCGTTATCCCGGTCATCTTCGCCTCATCGCTGATCTACATCCCGCAGCTGATCACCCAGTTGGTCCACAGCGGCAGCGGCGGCCCCGGCAACAGCTGGTGGGACAAGTTCGTCAGCACCTACCTGTCTGACCCGTCCAACTTCGTCTACATCGCGCTGTACTTCGGTCTGATCATCTTCTTCACGTACTTCTACGTGTCGATCACGTTCAACCCCGACGAGCGGGCCGACGAGATGAAGAAGTTCGGTGGCTTCATTCCGGGCATCCGGCCGGGACGCCCAACCGCGGATTACCTGCGCTATGTGCTCAGCCGGATCACGCTGCCGGGCTCGATCTACCTTGGCGTCATTTCGGTGCTGCCCAACCTGTTCCTGCACATGGGCAGCTCGGGCACAGTTCAGAACCTGCCCTTCGGTGGCACCGCGGTGCTGATCATGATCGGCGTCGGTCTGGACACGGTGAAGCAGATCGAGAGCCAGCTCATGCAGCGCAACTACGAAGGGTTCCTCAAGTGAGAGTCGTACTGCTGGGACCGCCGGGAGCAGGCAAGGGCACCCAGGCGGTGAAGCTCTCCGAGAAGCTGGGTGTCCCACAGATCTCCACCGGCGATCTGTTCCGGCACAACATTGCCGAGGGCACCGAGCTGGGCAAGCAGGCCAAGCAGTACCTCGACGCAGGCGACCTGGTGCCGCCCGAGCTGACCAACGCGCTGGTCGAAGACCGGCTGGACCAACCCGATGCCGCCAACGGCTTCATCCTGGACGGCTACCCCCGCTCGGTGGAGCAGGCCGAGGCGTTGCACGCCATGCTGGAAAGCCGCCAGACCAAACTGGATGCGGTCCTGGAGTTCCGGGTCACCGAGAGCGAACTGCTCAAGCGGCTCAAGGAACGTGGTCGCGCCGACGACACCGCTGAGGTCATCCACAACCGGATGATGGTCTACCGCGAGGAGACCACGCCGCTGTTGGACTACTACCAGGACGAGCACGACCTGCACGTCGTGGACGCGCTCGGCACGCTCGACGAGGTGTTCACCCGCGCCCTGACCGCCCTGGGACAGTAGTGGTCGGGTGGGCGAAGCGGCGCAAAGCGGTGCCGCATCGCAGCCCCGGTGAGCTCGACGCGATGGCTGCGGCGGGCGCTATTGTGGCCGCCGCACTGGCCGCAGTCCGCGAAGCGGCGGCCGTCGGAGTCTCGACTTTCCAGCTGGACGAAATCGCCGAATCGGTGATCCGGGACGCGGGCGCCACGCCCTCGTTCCTGGGCTACCACGGCTTCCCGGCATCGATCTGCAGCTCGGTCAACGACCGAGTGGTGCACGGCATCCCGACGGTAGCCGAGGTGCTGGTGGCCGGCGATCTGGTGTCCATCGACTGCGGCGCGATCCTGGACGGCTGGCACGGCGACGCCGCGGTCACCTTCGGGATCGAGACGCTGAGTGCCGCCGACGAAGACCTGTCCGCGGCCACCCGGCAGGCGATGGAGGCCGGCATCGCGGCGATGGTGGTGGGCAACCGACTCAGCGACGTCTCGCACGCCATCGAAATGGGTGCCCGGGCCGCGTCGACTCAGTTCAAGCGCTCGTTCGGCATCGTTGCCGGTTACGGTGGCCACGGTATCGGCCGTCAGATGCATATGGACCCCTTCCTGCCCAACGAGGGATCGCCGGGCCGCGGCCCGCTGTTGGTGGCGGGCTCGGTGCTGGCCATCGAGCCGATGCTGACCCTGGGCACCGACCAGACCGTGATCCTCGAAGACGAGTGGACCGTCGTCACCGCCGACGGGTCACGCGCCGCGCACTGGGAGCACAGTGTTGCGGTGACCGAGGACGGGCCCAGGATTCTGACCAGCCCGGCCGCGGGCTGATCACGTAGGGGAATGAACCAAACTCCTCGCTGAACCGTGTCACCACGGTGAAGGTGCGAGCCTCGAACGCAGCCTTGCGCGTCCTTGTGGTCGGCGCGGGTGTGGCGGGGATTTCGCTTGCTCGCGGTCTGCTGCGCGACGGCCACGACGTCACCGTTTTTGAGCAGCGGCCACACCTTCAGGCCGGCGGCGGTGCCGTGACCATTTGGTCCAACGGCGCGACGGTGCTGGGGCAGCTCGGCGTCGATATGTCCGGAGCCGGGCAGTCGTTGTCTGCGGTCCAGGTGACGACGTCCACCGGCCGTCCACTGGCTACCCTCGACATGACCGCGATGGCGCGCGGGCTGGGTGCACCGGTTCGGATGGTCCCGCGCCGGGTGCTGCTGGAACGCCTGCTGGATGACTTTCCGACCGAGCGCATTCGGTGCAATGCCCGCGCGGTGGGTGTGAGCGCTACCGAGGATGAGGCGCGAGTCGACTTCGACGACGGCAGCTCGGTCCGCGGCGATCTGTTGATCGGTGCCGACGGGCTGCATTCGATGGTGCGGGATCTCACCGACGCCCCACCGGCCAAGCCGACCGGTTGGAGCAGCTGGCAGGGACTGGTCAGCCTCCCGGACCTGGTCGCCGACAAGCGGGTGGCACTGATGATCGTCGGCAAGCACGGGAACCTTGGACTGTGGCCGGCCGGTGGCCCTGAGCTGCAGTGGTGGTTCGATCTGCCGTGGTCAGCGGACTTCGTTCGCCCGGCATCCCCGATCGACATGATCCGTCAACAGTTTGCCGGTTGGCCCGCTCCGGTGGATCGCGTGCTGGCTGCCTTGACCGACGACGATCTGGCCGGCTCGCCGTATCCGCATTTTCGTCATCCGGTTCCCGGGGCCGGCAGGGGTGCGATCACCCTGATCGGCGACGCGTCGCACACCATGCCGCCCACCATGGCGCAGGGAACCAACCAGGCGCTGCTCGACGCCATGGTGCTGTGCAAGGCGCTGGCGGATCTGTCGCCAGCACCGTCGCATCATGATCTGTCGCGCGCGTTGCGCTGGTACGAGAACACGCGTCGCCGCAAAGTGGCGGCGGTGTCTCGGGTGACGGCGCTGCAGCTGTCCCACAGCGAGCTGGTGCTGAGACCGGCGGCGTTCATCCCGGACCGATTGCACACCTGGGGGATGACCATGTTTCTGCGCTCGGTCAGTCACCGCCGGATGTCGGCCGAGATCAGCCGCGGCCTTGGGCTGGCCGATATCAGTCATATCGCCGGCTAACCCACAGATCGCAGCCATTGAGGAGGGCGGACCGATGTCGCTTCCCGCGCGTGACGATGTGACCGTTCGTCCCGTCGCGCCGGCACCGGCGGATCCGGTACGGGTGCGCGGTGAATTCGACAGTCCCTCGCGCTGGCTGTGGCTGTTCAAATGGTGCGTGCTGGCCACTCCGCACTACCCGATTCTGATCGTGCTGTATCTGGCCTACCTGCCGCTGACTTTCGTTGCCGGAGTGGCGATTGCGATCACCGGTCGCTATCCGCGCTGGATCTTCGACTTCAATGTGGGTGTGCTGCGCTGGTCATGGCGGGTCATGAACTACCGGTTTCCGATGAACAGCACCGACCGATACCCGCCGTTCACGCTGGCGTCTCGGCCCGATTATCCGGCCGATCTGCAGGTCGATTACCCCGAACAGCTCGAGCGCCGGGCGGTGTTGGTCAAATGGTGGTTGTTGGGGTTGCCGCAGATCCTGATGTGTTGGGCGCTCGAGCCCGCGTTGCAGTTGCTGTGCGTGATCACAGCGTTGACGTTGTTGGTCACCGGCACGATCCCGACCGGCATGTCGGACCTGCTGTTGGGCATCGTTCGGTGGCGTTACCGGGTGGCCGTGTACGTCTCCTTGATGCGTGATGAGTATCCGCCTTTCCGGCTGGATCAGGGCGAGCTGTGGGCGATCGATGCCACGCCGTAACCCGTTGTTCCCGTATGTGTATCGACTCGGAATGCCGTTCTTCGACCGGCTGTTCTATCGGCGGTACCGGCGTACGGCCATGAGCTACGCGATGGGCCGGCTATTGATGATCGGCCTCGGGCCCGGAGCGGATCTGATGTTTCTGCCCGCGGCGGTGACGTCGGTTTCGGCCGTCGAGCCGGAGCCCGCGATGCGCCGGATGGCCGTCGCCGTCGGGCGCCGTCACGGCATACCGGTGGAAATCGTCGACGGAGTTGGTGAGTCGATCCCGTTCCCGGACAACAGCTTCGATTCGGTACACGTCGGTCTCGTGCTGTGCTCGGTCGACGACGTCGATGCCACCCTCGCCGAGATTCGCCGAGTGCTGGCCCCAGGCGGCCGGCTGGTCGTACTCGAGCATGTCCGTGGTGACGGCGCGATGGGCCGATTCCAGGACCTGATCGCGAAGCCGTGGGCATGGCTGGCGTCCGGCTGCCGGCCGAACCGGCGGACGCTGGACGCCATCGCCGCAGCAGGATTCGACACCACCGCGCTGAACAGCATTCGACGTACTCCGGTGCCGCCGCCGTGCACACCGCAGCTGCAGGGGTTCGCCACCGTGCGGGGTGAACCGCCGAGCAGGCGAGAACGTGGGCTAGGTAACGTCGAAAGATTGGAATTCCCAACATGAGCAGAACGGTTGCGAGCCGGCGCCGGGCGGCGGTAGGTGTCGGTGCAGCGTTGGCCGCCGGGCTCGCCCCGTTGGCGAGCAGCCCCCCGGCCTACGCAGACGGGGGCGGCCGCGGCGTCAGCACCGACCCGTGGTTTGTCGGTGACACCGGCGATCTGAGTGCCCCGCTGTTCGCCGCCGGCGACGATCCCGACTTCATCAGTCACACCACCGATTTCGGGTTGTTCACCCTCACCTCGGCTGGCGATCCCGATGACGGCAACTATGTTGCGGTCGTCCTTCAAACGCCGATGTTCACCGACATTCTGACGTCGGGAACCGATCCGGAGGACAACCTGGGGTTCGGGGCTGCGAGCATCGGGGTAGCCGGGGAGACGGTCAATACGTTCATCGTTCCGGACAATCCGGATCTGGACTTTACGTTCTCCCTGCCTTTTACGGACCCCTTCGCCGAGTTCTTCATCGAGCTCATCCAGCTCGGTCTCGTCTGAGCCAGTCGAGAAAGCTATTCGCTGGCGACCGCATCGATGATGTTGAGCCGGGCGGCTCGTCGTGCGGGCGGCACCGAGCCGAGCAGGCTGATCGCCACCGCGCCCGCGGCGTAGGCCGGTGCCGCCGCGCTCGGTTGGAACGTGACGGTGAAATTCATGATCTCAGCGCTGACCAGGCTGTAGAGCCACTGATCGGTCAGACCGATCGCCAGCCCCGCCAGGCCGCCGACCACCCCGATGCCCACCGCTTCGGCCAACACCATCTGCACGGTGAAGCGGCGATTGGCGCCGATCGCCCGCAGCACGCCGATCTCGCGGCGACGTTCGAGCACCGAGAGCGTCAAGGTGGTGAACAAGGCCACGGCGGCCACGAACACCACGATGAGCAGCACCGTGTTGGCGATCACCATGCTCTGGCGCAGCGGCGCCTCGAGGCCCGCCAGAGCGGTCCGTCCGTCATAGACGTAGTTCGGCTCGGGGACCACTCGGCGGATGTCGGTGCGCAGCCTCGCCGGATCGACCCCGTCGGCGGCGGTCACCTGCAGGGTGGTCACCGCCGGGCGATCGAACCAGGCGCGTAGTTGGTCGAGGCCGATCCCGACGGTTCCGATGACCGTCGAGAAGTACGGCACCAGCGCTAGCACCGGCGCCTGCCGAGGGCCGCGCGGTGTCTGCAGGTGCAGCTCGTCGCCAACCCGTACGCCCAGGGTGGTGCCCAGGTCCTGCGAGAGCACCACGCCCCGGCCGTCGAGCACGTCGCGGCGCGTCTGTTCACCGAGCGCGCGAAACAGCGGATCGGCCGACCCGGGGGAGAATCCGTCGAGCATTACCCGGGTGCCACCGATCACCGCAAATCCGTAGGCGCCCGGGCTGATCCGGTCTACCCCCGGTACCGCTGCCACGCGATCTTCCAGGCCTTGCGGCAGTGCGTCGGTGGGAAAGCTGTCCGGAGCGTTCGCGCTCACCCATACGTCGACTCCCGCGACGGGCGCGAAGATGGCGCGCGCCGAGGAGATCATGTCGTTGTCGGTACCGGTGACCACCACCGTGGTGACCACGGCGATCAGTACGGTCATCACGGTGGCCCACACCCGCCGCGGCGCACGCTCGATCGTCGCAGCCCCGACCGCGCCGACCGTTCCGAAGGTCCGGGCGGCGGCGGCCGCCGCGGCGACCAGGGACGCGGTGAGGGCAAAGCCAAGCGCGATCTCGGCGCCGAACACCGCGATCATCGCGGCCAGGGAGGTGGCGCCGCGATGGCCCACGATGATGAACAACGACACCGTGATCACGGCGACGGCCACGACTCCGGTCACCGTCCGCAGCCGGCGTGGGACGGTGTCGGCGGCGGAAGCCCCGACCGGCGCCAACGCCTCGATCGGCGACACTTTGTAGACCTGCCGCGCCGCCATGGCTGCCGCGGTCACGCTGCTGAGGACCGTCGCTGCTATTGCGACCGGCAGTGCGTAGCCGGGCAACCAGTACTCGACCCGGGCTTCGAGTCCCTGCGTGACAGCCGGGGGGAGTCGTTGGATAGCCAAGTGGCCCAGGAATATTCCTAAGACCGCGCCGACGGCTCCGCCCAGCACGCCGAGGGCTGCGGCTTCACCGATCAGGTCCGTGACGATGGTAGAGCGGCGGCCCCCGATCGCGCGCAGTGTCGAGATGGCCGGGCGGCGTTGGGCGATCGCCATGGTCATGGTGGTGTAGACCAGAAATGCCCCGACCACCAACGCAACCGCCGCGCCCATCAGCGCCATGTAGTTCATCAGCTTGACGCCGTCGCCGGCGCGAGTGGCGCGCATCCGTGGTTCGGCGACGATCGCTCGCCCGTTGACGGCGGAAGTCACCGCGGTGCGTACGGCGGCGGGGTCCGCGCCCGGCTTGGTGGTGATCAGGATCGAATCGAGCTGACCCAGCCGCCCGGTGATGTTCTGCGCCAAGGCAAGTGGGGCCAGCACATAGTTGCCGCCGTTGAGATCGGCGAGATGCTTGCCGGTGAGTACTTGCGTCACCGTGACCCAGGTCGTGCCCAGCCGGAATCCGTCGCCTTTGCCGTGGCCCACCCCGGGTCCGACCTGCACGCCGCTCGGTGTCGCCGATGGCGCCGTCGGCGGATGGGCCAGCGCGTCGGCCAACGCTCCGGCCAGGGCCACGCTGCTGGCGTCCGCGCCGAACAACAGTATTGTCCCGGTGGCCGTGGGAGTGGTCGCCCGGATCAGCGGCGCCGCAGTCGCGACGCCGGGAACCCGGGCCACCTCGGTCGCCAGCGCGTCAGGAAATCCGGCATCGGTGACGCCGGACACCTCGAGTGTGGCGATCCCGGCGATCCCGTCGGAGAGTCGGTTCACCGAACCGGTGATCGACCCGAAGATGCCCAGCACTGCCACCAAATACATCGCCGACACGGCCATGACCGTGATCGATGCGAGGGTGCGCCGCCGGTGTACGGCCAATTCGCGCAGACTGAACAGCCGTAATCGGCTCGCGGTGGCGGCGATTGCCGACATCATCGCCGGACCGTCGCCCGTTCGCCGCGCTTGCGATCACCGCTGTGTTGGTTGGGCGGCGACCCGCTTCGCCTGGCTCCGCCGGGCTTGCGATCACCGCTGTGTTGGTTGGGCGGCGACCCGCTTCGCCCGGCTTCGCCGCGCTTGCGATCACCGCTGTCGGAACCGACCCGGCCGTCCTGCAGGCTGATCACCCGGTCGGTGGCCGCGGCGGCGTCGCGGTCATGGGTCACCATCACCACCATCCGGGAGCGGCCGCCCTCGTGCGCCACCTCGGAAAGCAGCCGCAAAATCGCAGCGCCCGTTGCGGAGTCGAGGTTTCCGGTGGGTTCGTCGGCGAGAATCAGCGACGGATCCATCATCAGGGCCCGTGCTATCGCGACGCGCTGCAACTGGCCGCCTGACAGCTCCGCCGGACGGTGCTCGACCCGGTTGCCGAGCCCGACCCGATCCAGCAAGCCGATCGCATCGCGCTTGGCCTTGTCCAGTCGGCTGCCGTCGAGAAGCTGCGGAACGGCTACGTTCTCCCACGCCGACAGGGTTGGCAGCAGGTTGAAGAACTGAAAGACGAACCCCACCCGGCGCCGGCGAAACGCCGACGCCTGCTCGTCCCCGAGCCGGCCGATTTCGGAGCCGTCGAAGATGATCGAACCGCTGTCGGGGGAGTCCAGCGCCCCGAGCAGGTGCAGCAGCGTGCTCTTGCCCGCACCCGACGGCCCGACGATCGATACGAACTGGCCGCCGGTGAGATGCAGGTTGATCCGGTCGAGTGCGCGCACCCGCTGCCCGCCGATCCGGTACTCGCGGACGACGTCGCGCAGTTCGATGGTCAGCTCGCGCAGGCGCGACGGATCCTGATGAAGATGAAGATCGGTGTGCAAGGGCGTCACTCCCTGTCCGCGGTTTCTAATCCTTGACACGCGTGGCGGCGCTGCGCGGTTCAGTGTGGGGGACCGGGTGTCGGGAGAATGCACCGACGGACGCCTAGGACGCCGCGGCGTCTAACAGTGCGCGCAGGGTGGCGTGGATCTGGCGGACGGCATCGTCGATGCCACCCATCGGCTGCAGCAGATGGCTCAGCGTCAACCGGACGTCGACCTCGACGATCGAATTCAGCTGCCGGTCGATGGCGTCCGGCAGGTCGTAGGACGACCGGACCGCAGCCGCCATGGCCTCGATCGCACCGGCCAGGATCGGTGTCGGCCCCACAGTCAGCAGCGGAGTCAGGCCCGCCTCCGTGTTGTTCTCGCTGGTCAACGTCGCGTTGACCAGGGGATCGTCGGCAGCTGCGCGCAGGGTGAAGGCGGCGCCGGCGGCCAGACCGGCAGCGACGTCGTCGGGGCGGGACTGGATGGCCGTGATCACCCCGGCAATGAATCGGGTGGTCTCGCGCTGAACCAAGGCCTCGCCCAGCGCCTGTTTCGCGCCGATCTCCTTGTAGAGCACCTGCCGGCTGACGCCGACTGTGGCGGCGATGCGCGACATGTTCACCGCCTGCCAGCCTTCGGCGCAGACCAGCGCGTGGGCCGCGTCGAGGATCCGGTTGTACAGCATCTGCCGGACCTCGGCCTGAAAATTCGGCACGGCGGGCATGTCTCAAAGGGTAGCGGACAAAAAGATAGAAATGTCGTGGGTCATACATCTATGGTGTCCTTGTATCAGTCGATACAAGGACGACTAGGTGTACCAGGTCGGAGGCGGAACGGGATGGCGCCGTCGTCGGGAAGTGCGGACCAGGTCAAAGGTGCGCTGGCCCGGCTGTCGGGCCGGTACCGCGCGGTGATCTATCGGTCCTACTATCTCGGCTGGGCGACAGCGCAGATCGCCGCGGATCTCGGCATCGACGAGGACACCGTCAAAGGCGACCTGCACGACGCGCTGTGCGCATTGCGGGCCGGTCTCTCGACGGCCGGAATCAACAGCTGAAGCGTCGGGCTACCAGCCAAGCAGCACGAGTTCGGAGCAGAATCCCGGCCCCATCGCGACCATCAGCCCGAACGAGCCCGGCGGCGGCGGATCGGCCATGGTGGCCCGCAGCACGTCGAGTACCGAGGCCGATGACAGATTCCCGTTCTCGCGCAATGACGTTCGGGTCCGATCCAGCGCATCGGCAGGCAGCTCCAACACGTCCTGGACCGCCTCGATAACCTTCGGCCCACCGGGATGGCAGACATAGGTCGACACGTCATCGGAGGTCATCCCGCAGTCGGCCAGGAAGTTGCGAACATCCTCGGCCAGATACTTCTCGACGACGGTGGCGACCTCGACGGACAGCTGGATCCGGAACCCGCTGGTGCCGATGTCCCAGCCCATCACGTCCTGGGTGTCGGGGTAGAGCCGGCTGCGGGTGGCCAGTACTTTCGGCGCTTTCGGTCGGACCGGGCGCCGATTCGCCCCGGTCGCGATCACGGCGGCCGCACCGTCACCGAACAGGCTGGCCGCCACGAAATTCGCCATCGAACGGTCGTCGCGCTGAATGGTCAGCGAGCACAGTTCGACCGCGAGTAACGCCGCCACGTGGTCGGGGTAGGCGCGCAGGTAGTCGTACATCCGGGCTATCCCGGCCGCACCCGCGACGCAGCCCAAGCCGAACAGCGGGATTCGCTTGACGTCGGGCCGCAGCCCCACCCGGGCCGCCAGCCTGGCCTCCAGTGTCGGTACGGCAAGCCCGGTCACCGTCGTCGACACCACGACGTCGACATCGGCCGGCTTGACCTTGGCGGCGTCCAGGGCCGCCTGCAGCGCCTGCTCACCGAGGTCTAGGGCGACGTCGATGAAGGTGTCGTTCGCCTCGGTGAAACCGCTCAGCTCGGCGTAGCGCGGCAACGGCAACGCCAGGTGGCGGGACGCGACGCCGCTGGCATCGAAGAACCGCCGAAACTCGGGACCGGCGAAGTCGCCCAATGCCTGGGCCGATTCGTCTTGGCTGTATCGGTTCGGCGGGAATGCAGCGGCTACCGCGGCGAGCGAAGGCGAAGATGGGGTCATGTCGGTGTCACGTTGCCGAGCCCTCAGCGGTTCAATTCCGCTACCGCGCTGAACCTTCCGGCCTCTGCTTTTGCGTTCTGCGAGCAGGGCCGTGGTGGCAATTGCCCCACACCGACGTGACGGCACCGCGCGGTGCGGTAAGAAAAGGGCGTGGCAGCTTCCAGTTCTTCCGGTGACGCCGACCCGATCGCGCTGGCCCGCGCCAACTGGGAGCGGGCCGGCTGGGGTGAAGTCGCCGACGGGATGGTGGCGGTGACATCGGTGATGCGTGCCCACCAGATTCTGCTGGCACGGGTGGAGGCGACCCTGCGCCCCTACGACTTGAGCTTCTCCCGATTCGAGCTGCTGCGGCTGCTGGCGTTCAGCCGCGCCGGGGCGTTGCCGATCACCAAGGCCTCCGACCGGCTGCAGGTACACGTCACCAGCGTCACGCACGCGATCCGGCGGTTGGAGGCGGCCGGCTTGGTCGAGCGGCTGCCGCACCCCACCGACGGCCGTACCACGCTGGTCTCGATCACCGACGTGGGTCGCGCCACTGTTGCGGACGCCACGGTCAGCCTCAACCGCGAGGTGTTCGCCGACGTCGGTATGTCGGTGCAGGAATCGCGGATGCTGTCCTCGGCGATCGAGACGTTGCGGCGCAACGCCGGGGACTTCTAAGCGCCGATCGCACTAGCCGGCGGGTCGCGCGGTGGGGGACGGGATGGGGATGGTGGCGGTGACGGCGGTGCCCGCCCCGGGGCGCGACCGGATGTTGAGCCGGCCACCGACCAGCTCGGCGCGCTCGGCCATCGACAGCACCCCGTAGCCGCCCATCTCGTCGCCGCCCACCGGGTGCTCGAAGGTGTCGAAACCCACCCCGTCGTCGACGATCTCCAGTCGCGCCGTGTCGGGGTCAGCGGTGATCGCGAATCCCAGCCGCACCGTGCTCGCGGCCGCGTGTTTGACCACGTTCTGCAGGCCCTCCTGGGCGATCCGGTACAGCGCCAGCTCGATGTGCTCGGGGAGCCGTGTCTCGGCTAGGTCCAACTCAATCGTGAGTTGCGGGATCGACCGGGCGAGGCTGGCTAGGCCACCGGATAGGCCCAGATCGTCGAGCACCGGCGGCCGCAGCCCGCTGATCGCCACGCGGGTCTCCTGCAGGGTCAGCCCAGCGAGTTCACGAGCGGCCTCCAACTGCGCCGACGCCTCGTCCGGGTCGTGGCCGACCGCGCGCGCGGCGGCGTCCAGCCGGTAGGACAGCGTCACCAGCCGCTGGGAGATGCCGTCGTGGATGTCGCCGGCCAACCGGCGCCGTTCGATCTCCTGGGCTTCGATCACCTGCTCGACGAAGAGTTCGTGGGCACGTTCACGCGCTACCAGCTGCCGGTGCAGCCGGGCCTGGTGCATGGCACCGGCAATGAGCCGGCCGATCACCCGCAGCAGTTCGACGTCGCCGGGGGTGAACTCGCGGCGCGTCACGGTGTGCACGTTGAGCACACCCACCAACCCGCCCGGATCGGTCTCCATCGGCACCGACACCATCGAGGTGAAGTCACGCCCTCGCAGCGACTCGATCGGCAGGTAGCGCGGATCGGCTTCCTTGTTGTCGCTGATCACCACCGGCTCGCGGTGTCGCGCCACCCAGCCCGACACCCCCGACCCCAGCGGCAGTCGGATCTTGCCGACCTCGGTGTCGAACGGTGGGGTCGCACCGGTCAGGGTCAGCGAGCGTTCGGTGTCGTCGAGGACGTGCACGAAGCAGACATCGGTGCCGGTGGCGGCAGTGATCATCCGGGCTGCCGCGGCGGCCAGCGGTTCCACTCCCGGTCCACTGGAGGCGGCCTGGATGAGCTCTCGCAGCAACGCCAGCTCGTGGTTGGCGTCTACAAAGTGTTGGAAATCGCGCACCGCCCCGGTCTTGCGGGGGCGGGAGCGCGGCCCGCTGTTGGAGCTCACCGGTAGATGCCTTCGCGCAGCGCGGTGGCCACCGCTCCGGTCCGATCGGACACCCCCAGCTTGCGGTAGATCGAGCGCAGGTGGCTTTTGACCGTCTCGTCGCCGATCACCAGCTTCGTGGCGATCCCGCGGTTGGACAGCCCGCTGACCATGTAGGCCAGGATCTCACTTTCCCGCTGGGTGAGCCCCTGACGCGCGCCGGGCCAGAACTCGTCGCGTTGCAGTCGTGCGGCGGTGCCGGCCGCCCGCGCCGCCAGGCCGGGGTCGATCACCGTCTCACCGCGGTGGGCCAACTCGATCTGATGCACCAGGTCGTCACTGCTGATGCTCTTGAGCAGGTAACCCGTCGCGCCGACGCGCAGCGCCTCGAACAGGTACTGCTCGTCGTCGTAGACCGAGAGCATCACGACTTTGCGTTCCGGGTCGCGTTCCCGCAGCGCCAGGCAGAGGTCCAAGCCGCTCTCACCGCGCATCCGCACGTCACACAGCACGATGTCGGGGTCGGTCTCGGCGATCACGGCCATGGCCTGTTCGGCGTTGATCGCCTGGCCGACCACTTCGATCCGGTCGGCGAACGCGGTGAGCATGGCCCGCAGGCCCTCGATCACCATTTCGTGGTCGTCGACGAGGACCAGGCGCACGGGCATAGCAAGACAATAGGGCCCTGCGGCGGTTCGGCGAGGCTCGGCGGAGTCGGCCCGCAGGGACGGCGCAGGAGAGGCGAAGCTGGGGCCGCCGAATGAACCCCGGCGGTTCGGCGAGGCTCGGCGGAGTCGGCCCGCAGGGACGGCGCAGGAGAGGCGAAGCTGGGGCCGCCGAATGAACCCGGCAGTGATTACCCCGTCCAGATCCCCCCAATGGGGGAGGACATCCGCGCCCGTTTCCGGCACGGTGTCTGTTATGCAGATCACAACCGAACTCGCGACATGGACCGGTCCGGGCCGCCCGTTCTGGTGGGACCAGGTGGATCCGGATGCCGAGGTTTACCCCCTACAAGCGGTGATCTTTGATCTCGATGCGCTCGCCGACGCCGACGGTGAACCTCGGTCGGGCCTGGTGGACCTGGTGTTAAGCCTGTTCGCCAGCGGTCTGTGGATCGCGGTGGTCGGCTCCGGCCCGCGTGCTTGGGTGCAGGAGCGGGTGCGGGAATTGATCGGCGACGGCATGGCCGAGACTGTGATCAGTGCCGACGACTTGACCGGTCCCGCCGGTGATGCCGAGCTCTACCGGCTGGCGCTGTGGGAGTTGGGCATCGTGGCCGGGGAGGCGTTGGTGATCGCCGGCTACGAGTCCGGGGCCCGCACCGCATCCGCGATCGGCCTGCCGGTGATCTACGCGGGTTCCAGCCGTTACGACGGGCTGCTGGCCAACGGATGCCGGGAGTTGCAGGCGCAGCGGGTGGTCGCCCGGTTCAGCTGCCGCGAAGCAGGCTGATCACGGCGCTGGTTTGCGCCGCGCCGCAATCGTTGTTTGACGGTGACGCCTCCGGTCGCTGACCATGATGTGGTGCGTCGACTGGTGGTTCTTTGGTGCGTAGCGCTGTGTGCGATGGGCGTGACATCGGCGACCGCGCCGCTGGCTGCGGCGGTCGTCGAACCGTGGTTCGGGACTGCGGTCGGCAACGCCACCCAGGTGGTTTCGGTTGTCGGAGTGGGCCATTCGACCGCAAACATCGACGTCTATCAGCGGACTCCCGCGGGGTGGGAAGCGATCGCTGCCGGGATTCCGGCGCATGTGGGCTCGGCGGGCATCACCGCGCAGTCCAAGGAAGGCGAGCCGTCGACCCCGATGGGCATTTACACCCTGGATTCGGCGTTCGGCACCGCTCCCAATCCCGGCGGTGGCCTGCCGTATGTGCAGGTCGGATCCGACCACTGGTGGGACAGCGACTCCAACAGCCCGACCTACAACACCATGCAGGTCTGCAAAAAAGCTCAGTGTCCGTTCGACACGGCGGTCAGCGAGAACCTCAACATCCCGCAGTACCGGCACGCGGTGGTCATCGGCGTCAACAAATCCCGCATACCCGGTGCCAGCTCCGCCTACTTCTTTCACACCACCGACGGCGGGCCGACGGCGGGCTGTGTGGCAATCGATGACGCCACGCTGGTGAAGATAATCGGCTGGCTGAGGCCGGGCGCAGTGATGGCAATCGCGAAGTAACCCGGCAAGCAGCAGGTCAGTTGGTGCTCGGTGGTGCTTGGGGTTGGAAGGGTTGGTACCACCACCAGTCGGCTCGTTCGCCGGTCGGCCCGGGGCAGGGTGCGACCGCGGGTGCGGGGTTGCGCGGTGTGCGGGCCAGTGATCCGGGGTGCAGTTGTCGGTCGTCGGCGTCGCTGACGACGAGATGGTCGGCCGGCCCGGTGATGGTGATGATGCCTCGGTGATGCAGGCGGTGGTGGTAGGGGCAGACCAGCACCAGGTTGGTGACAAGTTGGGAATCTACCCCCTTGCGAATCGTCTACCCCGTATCGCCGGCGGGCCTAGAGCAGGGTGATCGCGACCGGTATGCCGAGTTGATCAGTGGCACTGACCAAGCGGCTGTCGACGGTGATCACGGCTGCGGAGCGTTCCACCGCGACAGCGACATACAGGCCGTCGTAGATCGAAATGTTGTGCCGCCAGGCCCAGGCGGTGCGCAGGAGTAGTGCATCGGGAAGCACGTACTCGATTGCGAGTGCGGTGACAGCCTCGGCGGCGGCCTCGGCGTCCTCTGGGTTCAATTGCTGGCGCAATACGGCCTTGTGCAGAGTGCGTAGTACCTCGCCCGGCATGTGAGCCGGCGCGAGCCAGCCGTCGTCACGGTTCAGGGCCGCGCGTGCCGCGTCGCCTTGGGGGGTGCCGCTCGTGAGCGCCAACACCAGCACGCCTGCGTCCACCACGATCACAGCAGGAACCTCACCCGTCGCGGTCGGCGCGGATGACGGTCGCCACTTCCTCGGCTGTCATGGTGAGGCTGCGATGACCAGCCAACGCCTCCAAGAGCTGTCGGTTGCGTTGAGTCTGATACTCCCGTTCCAGCAGTGATCGCAGATAGGTTTGCGTGGACTGGCCGCGGGCCTCGGCGCGGGCCGCCAGCGCGTCGCGAACTTCTTCGGGGACATCTTTGATCTGAATCGCAACCGCCATGGCCACAAACTACCACATGCGCATGACATGCGCATTCTGTGCCGGGGACATGACATCAGCATGGCAGGAGCATCAGGTTTGGCCGGCCCGATCGTGATCGTTCGGGCCGGCGGCGCGCTCAGCTGCCGCGCAGCAGGTTGATCACCGCGCTGAAATCCTGCGCGCCGTGTTCGGCGGCGAAGTCGCGGTAGATCTGGGCGGCGTGGCTGCCGAGCGGGGCAGCCGACCCGGTCGATGCGACCGCGTCCATCGCGAGGTGAAGGTCCTTGTTCATCAGTGCGGTGGCAAAACCCGGCTCGAAGTTCCGGTTCGCCGGGGAGGTGGGCACCGGGCCGGGCACCGGGCAGTTGGTGTGCAGCGCCCAGCAATTCCCGGTGGCCCCGGTCATCACGTCGAATAGCGCCTGGTCGGCCAGGCCCAGCTTTTCGGCCAGCACGAACGCCTCGGCGACCGCCACCTGCTGCACGGCCAGCACCATGTTGTTGCAGACCTTGGCCGCTTGGCCGGCGCCCGCCGCACCACAGTGGATGATCTTGGCGGCCATCGGTTCCAACACCGGGGTAGCACGTGCCACGGCGGCGTCCTCGCCGCCGACCATGAACGCCAGCCGCCCGGCGACCGCACCGGTCACCCCGCCGGACACCGGCGCATCCAGCTGGGCGAACCCGTGCGAGCCGGCCAGGGCGTGCACCTCGCGGGCGTCGGCCACGGAGATGGTGGAACTGTCGATGAACAGGGTGTCGGGGGAGGCCGCGGGCAGGATCTCGGCATAGCAGCTCTTCACCGCATCCCCGTGCGGAAGCATGGTGACCACCGCATCGGCCCCGGCGACCGCCTCGGCGGCGCTGGCGTGGATGCTCACGCCGTGCTGCTCGGCTGCCGCCGTGGCGGCCGGCACCGGGTCGAAGCCGCGCACGGTGTGCCCGGCGGCGACCAGGTTCGCCGACATCGGCCCACCCATGTGGCCCAGGCCGAGAAACGCGACGATTGCCATATGAGCTCCTAGCGGGGCCTCGAAGTGTCGGGGGTTACTGGCCGGACCGGATGCGGGCCGCCTCGGCCCGGCCGATCACCAGCCGCATGATCTCGTTGGTGCCCTCCAGAATGCGGTGCACCCGAAGATCGCGGACGATTTTCTCCAGACCGTATTCGCGCAGATATCCATACCCGCCGTGCAGCTGCAGTGCCTTGTCGGCGACGTCGAAGCACGCGTCGGTGACGTAGCGCTTGGCCATCGCGCACAGCTCGACCTTGTCGGGGGAGTTGTTGTCGAGCGCGGTCGCCGCACGCCACAGCAGCAGCCGTGAGGTCTCCAGGGCGGTGGCCATGTCGGCCAGGGTGAACCGGATGGTCGGTTCGTCCAGCAGCGCCTTGCCGAATGCCGTCCGGTCTGCCAGGTAGCTGCCGGTCTTGTCGAATGCTGCCTGGCCGCCGCCCATCGAGCAGGCGGCGATATTGATCCGGCCGCCGTTGAGGCCGTTCATCGCGATGTTGAACCCGTTGCCATCGCCTTCGGGACCGCCGAGCATCGCCTCGGCCGGAACCCGCACGCCATCGAAGATCACCTGCGCGGTCGGCTGGGAGTTCCAACCCATCTTCTGCTCGGCGGCGCCGAAACTCAGCCCTGGCGTGTCCTTTTCGACGATGAACGTGGAAATGCCCCGAGGGCCCTGCTCACTGCCGGTTCGGGCCATCACCACATAGACGTCCGAGACGCCGGCACCGGAGATGAACTGCTTGACCCCGTCGAGCACGTAGTCGTCACCCGAGCGCACCGCACGGGTGCTCAACGCACCGGCATCCGATCCCGCGCCGGGCTCGGTCAGGCAGTAACTGGCCACCGCCTCCATCGACGCCAGTCGCGGCACCCAGCTTTTGCGCTGGTCTTCGGTGCCGTAGCTGTCGATCATCCAGGCGCACATGTTGTGGATCGACAGGTAGGCCGCGATCACCGGGTCGGCGATCGAGAGCTGCTCGAAGATGCGCACCCCGTCCAGGCGGCGTAGCCCGGAGCCGCCCACGTCGTCGCGGCAGTAGATCGCCGCCATCCCCAGCTGGGCCGCCTCCCGCATCACGTCGACCGGAAAGTGGTGGGTCTCATCCCATTCCAGCGCATACGGGGCCAGCCGCTTGTCGGCGAACGCCGCCGCGGTGTCGACGATCACCCGTTCTTCGTCATCCAAGATCGTGTTCATTACTGCTGCTCTATTCCATTGTGGGGATGTGGAATTCAGCGCCGTCTTTGATCCCCGAGGGCCAACGCTGCGTGACGGTCTTGACCTTCGTGTAGAAGGTGATGGATGCCGTCCCGTGCTGGTTGAGGTCGCCGAAGCCGGACCGCTTCCAGCCGCCGAAGGTGTGATAGGCCACCGGCACCGGAATCGGCACGTTCACCCCGACCATGCCGACCTGCACCCGGGAGGTGAAGTCGCGGGCGGTGTCGCCGTCGCGGGTGAAGATCGCCACGCCGTTGCCGTACTCGTGCTCGCTGGGCAGCCGCAGGGCTTCTTCGTAGTCGTGGGCGCGGACGATACACAGCACCGGGCCGAAGATCTCGTCGGTGTAGATCGACATGTCGGTGGTGACCCGGTCGAACAGCGACGGTCCCGCGAAGAAGCCACCGGTCAGATCGGCGTCGCCGAATTGGGTGTCGTCACTGGTGCGTTCGCGGCCGTCGATCACCAGGTCGGCGCCGGCGGTCACGCCCTGGGCGATGTAGTCGTTGACCCGGTCCAGAGCGGCCCGGGTGACCAGTGGGCCGTAGTCGGCCTTGGGGTCCAGGCTGTGGCCGACCCGCAGGTTGTTGATGCGTTCCACCAGCCGGGACCGCAGCCGATCGGCGGTCTGCTCGCCGACGGGCACCGCCACGCTGATCGCCATGCAGCGCTCGCCGGCACTGCCGTAGCCGGCGCCGATCAGCGCGTCGACGGCCTGGTCCAGGTCGGCGTCGGGCATCACGATCATGTGGTTCTTGGCCCCGCCGAAGCACTGGGCGCGCTTGCCGTTGGCGCTGGCCGTCGAGTAGATGTACTGCGCGATGTCGGAGCTGCCGACGAAGCCGATCGCGGCGATGTCGCGGTGGTGCAGCAGGGCGTCGACGGCTTCCTTGTCGCCGTGCACCACCTGCAGCACGCCCGGTGGCAACCCGGCCTCGACGAACAGCTCGGCAAGACGCACCGGTACCGACGGGTCACGCTCGGACGGCTTCAGGATGAATGCGTTTCCGCACGCCAGGGCTGGTCCGGCCTGCCACAGCGGGATCATTGCCGGGAAGTTGAACGGGGTGATCCCGGCGACCACGCCCAGCGGCTGGCGCAGCGAGAACACGTCGATGCCGGGGCCGGCTCCTTCGGTGTGCTCGCCCTTGAGCAGATGCGGGATGCCGACGCAGAACTCGATCACCTCGATGCCGCGCTGAATGTCGCCGCGGGCGTCCTCGAGGGTCTTGCCGTGCTCGCGGGAGAGCAGCTCGGCCAGCTCGTCGACATGGGAGTTGACCAGGTCGATGAAACGCATCATCACCCGGGCCCGGCGCTGCGGGTTGTAGGCGGCCCAATCACGTTGGGCCGCTGCCGCGGAGGCGACCGCGGCGTCGACGTCGGCTGTGTTGGCCAGCGGCAGTGTCGCTTGCACCGTGCCGGTGTTGGGGTCGAAGACGTCGGTGCTGCGCTGCGAGGTGCCGAAGCTCCGGTGGCCATCGATGAAGTGCGGAATCTGTGTGCTCATGCGGTCATCCCGTGACTATTTCGGCGTGGTGAGCCGGATCGGCCCGACACCGAGAATACTAGGACATCCTAGTAACTGCGCAAAGGGGACGCCGGCGCCCGGGGCGGAGCCGTGCACTGTCCTCGGCCGCCACTGCCTGGCGATGTGATCTTGATAACTTAGGTTAGGCAAACCTATACATCGCCCAGAATCGCTGCTACTTCTTAGGTGACCTGTTCAATGCACACGCCTTTATTGGCGGTGGCACGGCAAAGTTCTAGGAGACGATCATGTTGGCAACGTCCCGCTCGTATTCCCTGCTGATCGCCGCCGTTGCGGTGCTTGGTGCCGGAACCGCTGACGTCGAGCCCCTGAGGGCGACCTCGGTCGAGGTGCAGCGACTCATGGCGCAGCTGGTGAACGATTCGGCGCCCGCGTTCAGCGACCCGAGCACCGTTGACTGGTCGGAAACGCTGAGCGCTGCGAAGGACAATTTCAACGAACTGCAGGCCCGTTTCGAGGCGCACCCGTTTGCGGACCTGAGCGCCTGGTCGGGTCTGCAAAGCCACTACGCCGACATGGTCGGGGACGAGATCGAACAATCCCTGGCCGGTATCAAAGGCATCTGGAGCGGCGACGGCTACGCGCTGGGCCTGGAGCACGTACTGCCGCAGGTAACCGAGATGCTTCACAACGGTGACGCGTTCGGCGCGTACAGCCTGGTAAACGCGGAATTCCTGTACGACCTGCTGAACATCACCGAGCCCTTCTTCACACGGGTCCAGTTCTGGGGCAGCGGCGAGCTGATCGTGGGCGCGTCGAGTATCCCGGGGGATCTGCTGCACCGGATGGGCGACGTCGCCGATGTCTTCTCCGACTACATGCTGTGGGCCCGGCTGGCCAACGCGGTCCTGGCCCCCGGCATCGGCGCGATGTTCCAGGCCGTCCAGACCGGCGGGGGCATCAACGAGCTGTTCCAAGCCGGTGACACCGCCGTTGCGCTGACCGCACTGAGCAATCTGCCCGCGACCGTCGCCAGCGCGTTCCTCAACGGCTACGCCCCTCCCGCCGGCGGCGAGGAGGGCACCTTCACCGGTCTGCTTTCCGCGGGCGGCATCTTCGACCAACTGTTTGTCACCATCCCGCAGCAGATCGCGGACGCGTTGAACGCCACTGCCCCGCTGGGGTCTGCCGCCGACGCCGTCGGCGACGCGATGGCCACCGTCGACCCGACGTCGGGAGCAGACGCCCTCTGGGCCTTGCTGAGCTGATCTTCGCGGAAGGCAAGGCGATCAGCGAGTAGCCGCGCCACCCGGGAAAAGCCTTTGTTGGCACGCGATGTCGCCGTCGGCCGGTGTGTACCTGCCGGCGGCGACCTACGTGGTGTCCAACACCGCCCGGCTGCGGGTTCAGTCGCGGTCCCAATTGGGCAGCAGCCCGGCGGCGCGGACCTGCTCCAATGACGGCGCGCCCGCATCCCGGTCGGAGAGCACCACCGGGTGATCGACCGGCCAGTCGATCCCGATCTCCGGGTCGGTGGCGCAGATGGTGTGCTCGCGTCGCGGATCGTATTCGGCTGAACACAGATACATCACCGTCGAATTATCTTGCAGTGCAAGGAATCCATGTGCCAGTCCGGCGGAGAGGTATACCGAACGGCGATCACGGGCGTCCAGCAGCACCGCATCCCAGCGGCCGTAGGTCGGGGAGCCGACTCGGATGTCGACGACGACGTCGAAGACCGAACCCGACACGCAGGTGACGTATTTGGCCTGCCCGGGCGGCAGCTGGGCGAAGTGCAGCCCGCGCAGCACCCCGGCACTCGACACCGAGCAGTTGGCCTGGCGCAGGTCGAAACGGTGCCCGGCGAACGCGGTGAACTCGTGGTCGGTGAACCACTCGAAGAACACGCCGCGGGAATCAGAGTGCTGAGTCGGGGTGAGCTCCCATGCCCCCGGGATGCTCAGCTCGCGTGCGTTCACGTCAGCGTCCCAGCTCGGCGTAGCGGGCCTCGGCGGTCTCTTTCAGCGGGGCCCACCAGGATTCGTTGGCGCGGTACCAGTCGATGGTCTCGCGCAGGCCGGCCTCGAAGTCGGTGTGCTCGGGCTTCCAGCCCAATTCGTCGCGCAACGCCGACGGGTCGATCGCGTAGCGCAGGTCATGACCGGGCCGGTCGGACACGTGGTCGAAGTCGTCGGGGTCGTGGTCCATCAGCCGCAGGATGGTCTGCAGCACGCTGCGGTTGTCACGCTCCCCATCGGCGCCGATCAGGTAGGTGCGCCCGATATGGCCGCCGGTCATGATCTGCCAGACGGCACTGTTGTGGTCGTCGACGTGGATCCAGTCGCGGACGTTGGCGCCGCTGCCGTACAGCTTGGCCCGGCGCCCGGTGAGCAGGTTGGTGATCTGGCGCGGGATGAACTTCTCCACGTGCTGGTAGGGCCCGTAGTTGTTGGAGCAGTTCGAGATCGTCGCGCGCACCCCATAGGACCGCACCCAGGAGTGCACCAGCAGATCGGCGGCGGCCTTGGTCGACGAGTACGGGCTCGACGGGTGATACGGCGTCGTCTCGGTAAACCGGCGCGGATCATCGAGGGCCAGGTCGCCGTAGACCTCGTCGGTGGAGATGTGGTGTAGCCGTATCCCGTGGGCGCGCACCGCCTCCAGCACGGTGAAGGTGCCGACCACGTTGGATCGCAGGAACGGCTCCGGGTCGGCCAGTGCGTTGTCCACGTGGGTTTCGGCGGCGAAGTGCACCACGGCGTCGGTCTCGGAATTCAGATCGGCGACCAGGGCGGCGACCAGCGCGGCATCGGTGATGTCGCCCTGCACCAACCGGAACCGGCCAGCCTGGGAATCCAAGCCGGCCAGCGATTCGCGGCTGCCAGCATAGGTCAACGCGTCCAGCACGGTGATCATGGTGCCGGGGCGCTGCGCGAGTGTGCTGTGCACAAAGTTGGCGCCGATGAATCCGGCGCCACCGGTGACCAGCAGATGCATGGGGCAACCCTATCGGTGGGGCGAATGAGATTCCCGCTTGCGCTCAGCCCCGCGGCGTCAAGCCGAGCGGCCCCGACAGCTCGGTCAGGGTCGGCAGCAGGTTCTTCCAACCGCCCAGCACCTGGATGGTCACCTGATCCGCGCCGGCCTCCAAGTGCTCGCCCAGGCGGGCGGCGATCTCGTCGGCGGTGCCGTGCGCCACCACCGCGTCGATCAACCGGTCGCTGCCCGGCACGCGCACGTCGCGGTCGCTGAACCCCAGCCGGCGCCAGTTGTTGACGTAGTTGGACAGCCGCAGGTAGAAGCCGACGGCCTCGCGTCCGGCCTCGCGGGCCGCGGCGGCATCCGTGGACAACACCACCTTGTGCTCTGGGGCCAGGAACACCGACGGGCCGACCAGCTCGCGCGCGCTCGCGGTGTGCTCGGGCGTGGTCAGGTAGGGGTGCGCCCCGGCACTTCGCTGCGCGGCCAACTGCAGCACCTTGGGGCCCAGTGCTGCCAGCACCCGGCGGCTGGTCGGCACGCCGGCCTCATCGAGGGCGTCCAGGTAGTCGGTCAGCGCGGCATATGGGCTGCGGTACTCGGCGGTGGCCTCGGAGTGGCCGACACCGATGCCGAGCAGGAACCGGTCCGGATAGGCGGATTCGATGCGGTGGTAGGACTCGGCGACCTGCTCGGTCGGTGCGGACCAGATGTTGACGATCCCGGTGGCCACCTGCAGGGTCGAGGTCGCCGCCAGCAGCGGTTCAACAAACGCCAGCTCGGCCGCTGGCGAGCCGCCCACCCAGATCGCGCCGTAGCCCAGGCGTTCGATCTCGGCGGCCTGCTCCGGAGTGGGGGATCCGAAGGTCCATACCGCGTAGCGGCCCAGGTCGGGCTTGAGTGCGAACGTGTCCGACATCGTGACTCCCTGTGCTCGTCGCAGTTACTCGGTGGGCCGCGGATAGGAGTTGGGGGCCGGTGGGGGTTCGGTGGCCTTCGGAGGCAGCCTGGCCGCCACGTCCACCCCGGATGCCTTCAACGTCTCCAGCACCTAGGCGATGCCCAACGGACTGATACCCAATAGACCGTCGATCGCATCCTCGCATGCTGGTTCCGCGTGCGAACCCGGCTGTTCAGCGAGGCTCGACGGAGGAGAGGCGAAGCTGGGACCGCCGCATAAACCCGGCATTTTTGGTGTGGGGGGCGGATGCGGGTATCGTAGGTCGACGGTGCGGCGTCCGCGTCGACTCTTGCGTGCCCAGTCTGAGATTCTTGGGGTTCTACCTGGAATTTCCTGTCACCGGCCCACGTTTTGCAGTCGTAGTCGATGCTGCGCCGTGGCGGGCGCATGCATACGCGACAAGTAAGTCAGACACGGAGGATCGCCGGAGAGTAATGGCCAAAAAAGACGGTGCAATAGAGGTCGAGGGTCGAGTGGTCGAACCCCTGCCCAATGCGATGTTTCGCATTGAGCTGGAGAACGGTCACAAGGTGCTCGCCCACATCAGCGGCAAGATGCGGCAGCACTATATCCGTATCCTGCCGGAAGACCGGGTGGTCGTGGAGTTGTCTCCCTACGACCTGTCCCGCGGACGCATCGTCTACCGGTACAAGTAGCTCCCGACCGCCCGAAGTACGTCAACCAGCGATTAGAACAGGACCACAGCAGCCGTGAAGGTGAACCCCAGCGTCAAGCCGATCTGCGACAAGTGCAGGGTGATCCGTCGGCACGGCCGGGTCATGGTGATCTGCTCGGACCCGCGCCACAAGCAGCGCCAGGGCTAAGCGGCGACCGCTAGCGCGGCGTCAGCCGGCGCTGGGGGCACCTCCCGCTTGCGGGGGACGGGTCGTCGCCATCGACACAGATCGCCGGCCCGGCGTAGCCGGGCACCAGCCACAACTGAATGCAGACCTCCCAGTACCAGTGAGCGGATAGGCCGCCCACACACGCCCGGATCGGAGGCCGGGCCCCGGAGCAGTAGGCCGGGAACGGGCTGGGATCACAACCTCCGTAACGAAGATGAAAGGGGCATGCCCCCATGGCTCGACTTGTAGGCGTCGACCTGCCGCGCGATAAGCGCATGGAGATCGCGCTGACCTATATCTACGGCATCGGCCGTACTCGCTCCAACGAAATCCTGGCCGCGACTGGTATCGACAAGGACCAGCGCAGCAAGGACCTGACCGACGACCAGGTCACTGCGTTGCGTGACTACATCGAACGCAACCTGAAGGTTGAGGGCGACCTGCGCCGCGAGGTTCAGGCGGACATCCGTCGCAAGATTGAGATCGGCTGCTACCAGGGTCTGCGGCACCGTCGCGGCCTGCCGGTGCGCGGCCAGCGGACCAAGACCAACGCGCGCACCCGTAAGGGCCCCAAGCGCACCATCGCCGGTAAGAAGAAGGCCAGGTAAGACCCATGGCAACCAAGAAAGCGACCGGGCCCAAGAAGGGCCAGAAGACTCGGCGTCGGGAAAAGAAGAACATCCCGCACGGTGCCGCTCACATCAAGAGCACCTTCAACAACACGATCGTGACGATCACCGACCCGCAGGGCAACGTGATCGCATGGGCGTCGTCGGGCCACGTGGGCTTCAAGGGCTCGCGTAAGTCCACCCCGTTCGCCGCGCAGCTGGCCGCCGAGAACGCTGCCCGCAAGGCCCAGGAGCACGGCGTGAAGAAGGTCGACGTGTTCGTCAAGGGCCCGGGTTCGGGTCGTGAGACCGCGATCCGCTCGCTGCAGGCCGCCGGCCTTGAGGTTGGCGCGATTTCCGATGTCACCCCGCAGCCGCACAACGGCTGCCGTCCGCCCAAGCGGCGTCGGGTCTAGGAGGACTGAAACAACATGGCTCGTTACACCGGACCCGCCACCCGCAAGTCCCGCCGTCTCGGCGTTGACCTCATCGGCGGCGACCAGGCATTCGAAAAGCGGCCCTACCCGCCCGGCCAGCACGGCCGCGCCCGGGTCAAGGAAAGCGAATACCGACTGCAGCTGCAGGAGAAGCAGAAGGCTCGCTTCACCTACGGCGTGATGGAGAAGCAGTTCCGTCGCTACTACGAGGAAGCCGTCCGTCGCGGCGGCAAGACCGGCGAGGAACTGCTGCGCATCCTGGAGAGCCGGCTGGACAACGTGGTTTACCGCGCCGGCCTGGCCCGCACCCGTCGGATGGCCCGTCAGCTGGTCAGCCACGGCCACTTCACCGTCAACGGTGTGAAGGTCGATGTGCCCAGCTACCAGGTGTCGCAGTACGACATCATCGACGTCAAGGACAAGTCGCTCAACACGGTACCGTTCCAGATCGCCCGGGAGGTCGCCGGCGACCGCCCGATCCCGGGTTGGCTGCAGGTGGTCGGGGAGCGTCAGCGCATCCTGGTCCACCAGCTGCCCGAGCGTGCGCAGATCGTCGTGCCGCTCACCGAGCAGCTGATCGTCGAGTTCTACTCGAAGTAAGCCACACCTCTCGGGGGGGCTCCGCCCCTCGAGTACCCCCAAAAGGCATCAAATAGCGGGTGCCAGAAGGAGAAAGAACACCATGCTGATCTCGCAGCGTCCGACCCTGTCCGAAGAGGTCGTGGCCGACAACCGGTCGCAGTTCGTCATCGAACCGCTGGAGCCGGGATTCGGTTACACCCTGGGCAACTCGCTTCGTCGCACCCTGCTGTCGTCGATCCCCGGCGCGGCAGTCACCAGCATCCGCATCGACGGTGTGCTGCACGAGTTCACCACGGTCCCCGGCGTCAAGGAAGATGTCACCGACATCATCCTGAACCTCAAGGGCCTGGTGGTCTCGTCCGAAGAGGACGAGCCGGTCACCATGTACCTGCGCAAGCAGGGCCCGGGTGCGGTCACCGCTGGTGACATCGTTCCGCCGGCCGGCGTGACGGTGCACAACCCCGACATGCACATCGCCACCCTGAACGACAAGGGCAAGCTCGAGGTCGAGCTGATCGTGGAGCGCGGCCGCGGTTACGTCCCGGCCGTGCAGAACAAGGTGTCGGGCGCCGAGATCGGCCGCATCCCGGTCGACTCGATCTACTCGCCGGTGCTCAAGGTGACCTACAAGGTTGAGGCCACCCGTGTCGAGCAGCGCACCGACTTCGACAAGCTGGTGCTGGACGTGGAGACCAAGAACTCCATCAGCCCGCGGGACGCACTGGCCTCGGCCGGTAAGACCCTGGTGGAGCTGTTCGGTCTGGCACGGGAACTCAACGTCGAGGCCGAGGGCATCGAGATCGGCCCGTCGCCGGCCGAGGCAGACCACATCGCCTCGTTCGCGCTGCCGATCGACGACCTGGACCTGACCGTGCGGTCCTACAACTGCCTCAAGCGCGAGGGTGTCCACACGGTCGGGGAGTTGGTCGCTCGCACCGAGTCCGACCTGCTCGACATCCGCAACTTCGGTCAGAAGTCCATCGACGAGGTGAAGGTCAAGCTGCACCAGCTCGGCCTGTCGCTCAAGGACAGCCCGGCCAGCTTCGACCCGTCGCAGGTGGCGGGCTACGACGTTGCCACTGGCACCTGGTCGGCCGACGCCGGTTATGACGAGCAGGACTACGCCGAAACCGAGCAGCTTTAACGCCCAACCTCTCGAAAAGAGAGCCGTCCCGGCCCTACCTGATACGGGGGCCGGCCCCATTTAGGAGAAGTCGCAATGCCCAAGCCCACTAAGGGTCCCCGCCTCGGCGGAAAGTCCTCGCACCAGAAGGCGCTGCTGGCCAACCTGGCCACCTCGCTGTTCACCCACGGCCGGATCAAGACGACCGAGCCGAAGGCGCGGGCATTGCGGCCGTACGCCGAGAAGCTGATCACCCACGCCAAGAAGGGCACGCTGCACAACCGGCGTGAGGTGCTCAAGAAGATCCGCGACAAGGACGTGGTGCACTCGCTGTTCGCCGAGATCGCCCCGCACTTCGCGGACCGCAGCGGCGGCTACACCCGCATCATCAAGGTCGAGCCGCGTCAGGGTGACAACGCCCCGATGGCCGTGATCGAGCTGGTTCGGGAGAAGACCGTGACGTCGGAGGCTGACCGCGCTCGTCGGGCTGCGGCCAAGGCGGAGAAGGCTGCCCCCAAGGCGGAGAAGGCCGAGAAGCCCGCTAAGGTCGAGGCCGTCGAGGCTGGGGAGAAGGTCGAAGAGCCGGCCGCCGAGGCGACCGAGGCTGCTGAAGCCACCGAGGCCACCGATGCGGCCGAGGGTACCGACGAGTCCTGACGGCACGGCCGAAGTCGTCCGGCTTCGGCTCGACATCGCCTACGACGGCACGGAATTCGCCGGCTGGGCGGTTCAGGCGGGACAACGCACGGTCGCCGGAGTTCTCGACGAGGCTCTGACGACCGTGTTCCGCACTCCGGTGCGGTTGTTCGCGGCGGGACGCACCGACACAGGCGTACACGCCACCGGGCAGGTGGCCCACATCGATGTTCCGGATTCGGCATTGCAACATGCCTATTCGCGAACGAGGCGTGACGGCGAGCCGGAATTCCTGGCGCTGACCCGGCGATTGGCGCGGTTCCTGCCGACCGACGTACGGGTGCTGCGGGTGCAGCGCACCGTCGCTGACTTCGACGCCCGGTTCTCGGCGCTGCGCCGCCATTACGCCTACCGATTGTCGACCGCGCCCTATGGCGTGGTTCCTCAGGAGGCCCGCTACATCACCGCGTGGTCGCGTCCGCTGGACGTCGATGCGATGGCGCAGGCCTCCCGAAATCTGGTGGGGCTGCATGACTTTGCCGCCTTCTGTCGGCACCGTGCGGGGGCGACCACCATTCGCGACCTGCAGCGCTTGGACTGGGTGCGCGACGGTGATCTGGTGACCGCGCACGTCAGCGCCGACGCCTTCTGCTGGTCGATGGTGCGCTCTCTGGTCGGGGCGGTGCTGGCGGTCGGTGAGCACCGGCGCGACGCCGCGTGGTGCGCCGATCTGCTGAACGCGCAGCGCCGATCCAGTGATTTCACCGCCGCACCCGCGCGCGGGCTGACGTTGGTTGGGGTGGATTACCCGCCGGACGATCAGCTGGGGGCACGCACCATCATCACCCGGGATCTGCGCAAGCCCAGCTGATCGCCGCAAGCCCAGCTGACCGCCGCGAGATCCTGCTGGCGCAGGTGGCTACTCGCACTTTTCCTGCGGGAGTGGGATTTCGCGGCTCCCAGGGCCCTACAACAGGCCAGCGACGAACGAAGCGGCCTGATTGGTCATGCCGGGTGTGTAGCCCGAGTGCGCGGAGAACATGCGGCCGGGGGAGCAGACCGGGTCACCGTCGGTGCACAGGTCGATGGTCTTGAATCCGTAAACCGGACTGTTGGTCAGCGGCTGCCCGATCTTGTTCGACGGGTTGCCGAACACCGCGATCGCCGCGACGTGATCGGCGGCCTCGGGCGGCAGCGGCGCGGTGAAACCGAAGCCGGGCACCGGTGCCGCGGCCACGATGTCGATGATGGCCGCGCCCTGCGAGTACCCACCGAGGACCAGGCGGGTGCCCGGGCAGTTCTCCACCATCCACATGATGTGGCCGCTGGCGTCGTTGGCGCCATCAGCGGCCCGGCCGAAGTCGTAGCTGGCCGGGTAGTTGACCGCGTAGGCGCCGACCGAGCGGGACGTCTGGTTCCGCAGGGCGTTGACCAGGCCGTCGCCGACCCGGCCCAGGCCCGGCGGCTCGCTGGTCCCGCGGGCGAACACCACCTCGACATCCGGGCAACCGTCAGCCGAGGCCGTCGGCATCGATGACGCGGTGGGGTCCATCAGGAGCGCTGCGGTAGCGGCCCCGGCCGCCAGGATGCGGAATGCCTTCATGGTGAACGATAGTAGCGAAAATAAGCCTTGATGAGCTAACTAAAGCGGGGTGGGGCCGATCACGGCGTCAGCGTCGACGCGGGGCCGGCAGCCCGCAGCCGGCCGGCGATGAAGTTCGCCGCTTGGCTGGTCAACGCCGGGATGTAGCCGTCGGTGTGATCGGCCCACTCGTTACCCGGGCCTTCGTGGCAGATCGGGTCACCCGGGTTGCACAGGTCGAGGGCCTTGGAGCCGAACAGGGCGCTCTGCACGCTGATCGGCCCGCCGGTGCGGTCGGCCGGGTTGCCGAACGTGGTCACCGCCACCACCTGATCGGCATACTCGGCGGGCAGCTGGTTGCCCCAGCTGATGCCGCCCACCTGGGTGCCGGTGACGATATCGATGACCGAGGCGCCCTGCGAGTAGCCGCCCAGCACCAGCTGGGTGTCGGGACATACCTCAGCCGCCGCTTTGACCCGCTTGATCACGTCGTTGGCGCCGTCGCCGCCGCCCAGCTGCAGCCGGCCGGCGGGGTAGTTGACCGCGTATTCGTCGACCTTCTTGGAGGTCTGCTGGCGCAGCGAGTCGATCATGGCCCGGCCGACGCGGCCGACGCCCGGGGGCTCGCTGGTGCCGCGGGCGAAGATGACCTCGACGTCCGGGCAGTCGTAGGCGGACGCCACTGGGGCGACGCTCGGCGCTACGGCCGGGAGCGTCAGCAGTGCGCCTGCCATCAATGTCGCGGAGAAAATGCTGCTCAGCTGAACAAAACGCATACCGGAAATGGTACCGAACGCCGTTTCCGATACCGGCGGGCCTGTGGATGGCGGGGCACGGTGGTACCGGTCTGACAATTAGCGTCGGCCGATATGGCCGGGCGATCGACGACGCAGCTTCAACTCAGCGCCCACCGCTTCCTGGCCCGCCGGATGGAACGGGCGTTGCGGTGCGGGCAGGTGGCGGGCGCCCCCGTCCCCGGCCGAAACGCCCTGGCCCTGGGGTGGCTATTGAGCATGGTCGTGGCCGTCGGCGCGGTGATGTTGGCCGTGTTTTGGCCGCGACCGGTCCTCGGGGACGCGCCCATTGTGCTGGACCGCGCGACCGGGGCGCTCTATGTCCGGATCGCAGACACGATGCATCCGGTGTACAACCTCGCCTCGGCGCGGCTGATTACCGGGGCGGCCGACCCGCGACCGGTGGACGGCGACGCGATCGCCCGGGCCCGGAGCGGACCGCCGCTGGGCATCCCGGGTGCGCCGGGGGCACTGGGGACGGCCCTGCCGGACTCCCAGACGTGGTCGCTGTGCGAGGACTCCGCCGGCACCGTCCTCATGGTCGGCGCCGACCCGCTGCCATCCGCCCGCCTCGACCCGCTGCAGGCGGTACCGGTCAGGTCCGAGTCCGGGGCAACCTTTTTGCTCCTCGACGGACGGCGGGTTGCGGTCGATCCCGCTGACCCGCTGCTGGAGTCCACCGTGCCCAGACGTGTCTCGGCGCTACTGCTCAACGCGATCCCAGAAGCCCCGCCGGCCGACCTTCGCGAGGTGGGCTCCAGGGTGGGCTTAGCCCCGGCCACGCTGTGCGCGCATTGGCGCGCCGACGATCCGGCCGGCATCACCCTATCGAGCGGGGCGCGGCTACCGGCTGAGGAGTCGCCCACGGTGCTGGCCCAGGCAGACGGGCCGGGCCCCGCCTTGGACGGGGTCTATCTGCCTGCCGGACACAGTGCCTACGTGCGCGCGGCCGACACCTCCGGTCACGCCCGCGGTGTCGGTTATCTGATCTCCGAGAGCGGGGTGCGGTTCACCGTTGACGACGACGATGCGGCGCGCAGGCTGGGGCTGCCCGCGGTGGCCGCCGGGGTGCCGTGGCCGCTGTTGGCTGGCTTGCCGGCCGGCCCCCGGCTCAGTCGGGATCAAGCGCTGCTGGGGCACGGCGCGGCGCCTGGCCCGACAATGCCCGGCCGGTGACGGCTGCCAGGAGCAACGCCACTAGGACCGCGGTGCCGACGATCGCGGTGCGCAGCCCGGCGGGCGCGGCTTCGGCGGTGGGTTCGGGGTCCGGGGCTGGGCGGGGCACAGGTGGCGCGGGCGGGGACACTTCGCGTGGGGTGACCACGTCAAAGGTGAGCGCCGCCAACACGTCCACCACGCCGGCGCCGACAACATCATCGCTCCCGCCCGGTGGGTGGTGAGCGGTGGCCTTGATCCGGTCCATCACCTGGCGTGGCGTCCACTGCGGAAACCGCGAGCGGATCAGCGCCGCCAGCCCGCTGACCACCGGCGCGGCGAAGCTGGTGCCGCGCAACGGCGAGCCGTCGACGGTGTCGGCCATCGCATCGCCCACGGTGCTCAACGAGAGCACCGCTTCGCCGGGCGCGGCCACGTCGACCCACGGTCCGGGCAGGGTGAACGCCGAGGCGACGCCGTGGGCATCCACCGAGCCGACGGTCAGCACGTAGTCGTCGTACCAGGCCGGCGTGACGATCATGGGTCCCTCGGCACCGCAACCCTCGTCGGTGTTGCCCGCTGCTGCGACGACGACGCTGTTCTTGACCTCGACCGCATACGCCAGGGCGGCGCCCAGCGCTCGGTCGTCGAGTCCGGTACGTGCGGACCGGCAGGCCACCGTGGAGATGTTGATCACCGACGCGTTCAGGTCGGCCGCGGTACGCACCGCCTTGGCCAGGGTGTCGACATCGCCGATACCGACCGCGTCGCCGATGGCGGCGAACCGTGCGCTGGATGCTCGAATACCGATCACGGTGGCTAACGGCGCCACGCCGCTGAACCGGTCGGCCATGGGATCGGGTGCGGCCGCAATGATTCCGGCGACCAGCGTGCCGTGCCCGTCGCAATCCCGGGTGCCGTCTCCGGTGGAGACATAGTCGCCGCCACCGATCAATCCGGGCAGTCGCCGGTGCGGCGCGACGCCGGTGTCGATCACCGCAACCCGTTGGCCGGCGCCGCGGGTGAGGGCCCAGGCCGCGGCCAGGTCCAGCCCGTCGAGCTGGGTCGGGTTCCCGCTGGGCCCCAGCGTGCCCACCGTGCACACCTCGCGCTGCACCGTGGGGAGTGCCGGCGCGGCCGGCGCCGGGGCAGGCAATCGGGCGTGGTCGACTGGGGGCGGTGCGACCGCGTTGGCCGGTGGTGCGCACGGTGTCGCCGCGATCATGGCGACCGCCGCCAACCGAGCGATCCGGGTATTCGGCACGGGTCAGTCCAGATTCAATCCGCGGGCAACGCTGTAGAACCCGCACAGCCAGCACGCCAGCGGCGCCAACGAGCCGAGGGCCAGGCCCTCCACGACTTCGGCGCCACGCCGGATCAGTGGAAATGTGCTCGGAGCGGCGAAGCCCAGGCCGAGCGTCGCCGCGACCAGCACCACGGCTAGCGCCGCCGGCCATTGCACCGTCGCGTTGCTCGCCGCGCCGAGCAGGCCGATAGCCAATGTGGCGGTACCGCTGGCGATCAGCGCCGCGATCTGCACGCCATCGGTGTGCGAGCGGGCGCGCAGTGCCAGCGCCATGCCAGCCGTCGCCGCGAACACTGCGCCGACCAGGTCGGGCGCCGCGGCAACCGGTGTCCCGACGACCACCGCGGCGGCACCCACAGTCGCCAACGCCGCAGCCGCCGCCACCACTCCGGTCAGCAGGTCGTGCGTCTCGCCTATCTGCGACGGCACCGCTCGTCCTCGGCGGAACAGCCCGGTGACCGCGGCCGCCACTCGGCCGGCGACGCGGATCATGCCGACTCCGGCGACCACCGCAGCGGCGCCTACTCGGGGCAGTGCAATCCCGTTCACTGCGAAGGCCATTCCCGCGATCGCGCCCAGCACCGCCAATCCGGCCAGGCAGCACAACGTCGTACGCACCGGCCCACTGCAGCCACTCGGCGGGACGGTCATCAGGGCGACCGCGCCGGTGGCCGCTACCGCCAACAGCGCGTTCGGGGCGCCGGGGCCGCCGGGAATCGCCACGAAGCCGGCCACCCCGGCCAGCCCGGACGCGCTCAGTGCGGCGCCCAGCCGGCGCGCCGCAGGATTCCACGGGCGCTCGATGGTCCGTACCGCGGCCGCCACCCGTTCGGCGGGATCGTCGAACGACACCTGGGGGGCCGGGCATTCGGCGTGGGTCAACACCAGGGTAGAACCGTCGCGGATGCCTTGCTGGGAAAGCGATCTCGTGCCGTCGAGTGCAGCTCGTCCCGGTTCGGAGAGTCGATAGGGGCGCAGCGATTCCGGGCTGTTCCGGTGCGGCATCAGCTCTACGAGGGCCGAGATCAGGGTCGCTACCGGCACGCCGGACGGTAGCGTCAGATCAGCGTGCGCGTAATCGGCGTGTACTGCGACCCGACGTAGGCCCGAATCCGGAGTCGACACGTCCCGTTCTCCTTTCGCTTCGTTGCTCGCACGCTACTGACCCGGCAACCGCGACGTTTTCGGCTATCCACAGCTGACTTGTCGGTGGAGTTGGCGCTGCCTACGGTGTGCCGATGACCGGTCCCGCGCCGACCGCGCTCCCGCCCCCGCCGCCATCGCGGGGTGAAATCGCGGTCGCTGCACCACCATCGGTGTCGGATTCCGAGCCGAGGATGATTCTGACCCGGCTGCTGCCCGCCGTTATGGCGGTGGGGATGCTCGCCGTGACCGCCGTCGTCTACCGCTCGGGCTCCTCGGCCGCACGCAGCCCGGTGTTCGCACTGTTCCCGCTGATGATGCTCGCCTCGGCGGTGGCGGCCGTTGTCACTGGGCGAAGCCATGGGTGTGGCAACGACATCGACGGCGACCGCGAGAACTACCTGGCCTATCTCGCAGGATTGCGCAAGTCCGTGGCAGACAACGCGTTGTCCCAGCGCGCCTGGGCGCTGTGGTCGCACCCGGAGCCGGACGTACTTTGGGTGTTGGCCGGCGGGCCCCGCAGGTGGGAGCGTAAGGTCGGCGACCCCGAGTTCGGCTCGGTGCGAGTCGGAATCGGCCCGGCCGCACCGGCCGGTCGATTGGTGGCGCCATCGCCCGATCCGGTTCGACGGGTCGATCCGGTCACCGACGCGGCACTGCGCCGTTTCCTGGACACCCACGCAGCGGTGCCCGGCGTACCGATCGTGCTGATGGTGCTGGGACCGTCGCCGCTGCGCCTTGACGGCGACATCGAGCCGGCTCGCGGCCTGCTGCGCGCGCTGATCTGTCAGCTCGCCGTGCTGCACAGCCCAGACGCGATGCTGATCGCGGTCGTGGATGGTCGGCATCGCGGCGACTGGGATTGGCTGAAATGGCTGCCGCACCATCAGCATCCGTCGGCCGCCGATGCCGGCGGACCATTGCGCCTGACCTACCCCGACCTGACCGCCGCCGAAACCAGTCTGATCGGCCGTCGGGTCGTGGTGATCAGCGACGACGTGAGCGGTCTTCAGGTGGCTGAGTTATGCACCCGAGGCGAGGCCCGCCTCCTGCACGTGTCCGCGACGGTGCTGTGTGACGCCGATGGAGATCTTGGCCGGCCGGACTTTCTGACCCTCGCCGACGCGGTGGTGTGTGCGCGGCGCCTGGCCGCGCACCGGCCCGTTGGCTCCGGGAGCGTCCAAGGATGGGCTCATCTACTGGGCATCGGCGACATCGACCGCTTCGATGCGCGGGCGGAATGGGCACGCGCGTCGGCACAGTCATTGTGCGTCCCGATCGGCACGGCCCCGAACGGAGAACCGGTACGGCTGGACATCAAAGAGGCCGCCGAGCGGGGCAGCGGGCCGCACGGGCTGTGTGTCGGCGCCACCGGCTCGGGCAAATCGGAGTTCCTGCGCACGCTGGTGCTGGGCATGGCGGCGCGGCATTCGCCGGCGGACCTCAACCTGGTGCTGGTCGACTTCAAAGGAGGCGCAACATTTCTCGGCTTCGAGCAGGCCCGGCATGTCTGTGCGGTCATCACCAACCTCGCTGAGGAGGCATCGCTGGTGGAACGGATGCGCGACGCACTGGCCGGTGAGATGCAGCGGCGCCAGCAACTGCTGCGCGGTGTTGGGGCGCCCAGCATCGCCGCATACCGGCAGGCACGAACCACACAGCCAGAGCTACCGGCCCTGCCGGCGCTGCTGGTCATCGTCGACGAATTCTCCGAACTGCTCCACCAGCATCCCGATCTCCTCGACACCTTCGTGGCCATCGGCCGGTTGGGCCGTTCGCTGGGAATGCATCTGTTACTGGCCAGTCAGCGGATCGAGGAGGGCCGGCTCCGGGGTCTGGAATCGCACCTGTCCTACCGGGTGTGCCTCAAGACGATGTCGGCCGCCGAATCCCGGATCGTGCTGGGCACCACCGCCGCCCACGAACTGCCCAATATTCCCGGGGTTGGATTCTTGCGCACCGCCGACGGCGCGGAGCAGCGATTCCAGACGGCCTACGTCTCCGGGATGTGCCCTCCAGCCCGGACGGATCCCGTTGCGGTACTCCCGTTCACCGCAATGCCACTCGGCCCGGTTCGGGAAGCTACCGATCCGGGCGGGCGCACCGTGCTGCAGACAATGCTGCAGCGATTGTCCGGGCACGGCCCGGCGGCGCGACAGATATGGCTGGCGCCCCTGGGAGATTCCGCAATACTGGGATCACTCCTCGACGCCGACTACGCCGATCTGACGGTTCCGATCGGCGTCGTCGATCGGCCCTTCGAGCAGTGTCGGACCACCCTGTCGATTCGGTTGGGCGGCGCTGCCGGCCATGTCGCCGTCGTCGGCGCCCCGCAATCGGGCAAATCGACCGCGCTGTACACCCTGATCGCCGCGCTGTGCGCCACCCACGATGCGACCCGGGTCGCGTTCTACTGCTTGGATTTCGGTGGCGGGGTGCTCTCCGCGATCCGAACGCTGCCGCACGTCGGTGCGGTCGCCGGCGTTGGGCAACCGGACCTGGTCCGGCGGGTGGTCGCCGAGATGGAGGCCATCGTGGCGCGGCGCGAAGCCCAGCGTGCCGGTTTCGCTGCGGACGACGAACGCCCGGCCCCGGACGTCTTCCTGGTCATCGACGGATGGTCCGCCCTGTGCCGCGAATTCGAGGTGGAAGCCAGGATTGTTGCGCTGGCCGCCCGTGGCCTGTCCTTTGGTGTGCACGTGATGTTGGCCGCGTCGCGGTGGGCCGAGGTGCGGCCCGCCTTGCGGGACCTGATCGGCACCCGTATCGAGCTGAGGCTGGGGGATCCGGCCGAATCCGAACTGGACCGTCGCCAGGCCCGGCGGGTGCCGCAGGGCCGGCCCGGACGGGGCCTGACCCACGACGGCATGCACATGCTGTTAGCCCGCCCGCAAGGCTGGGAACCAATGCGGCACCCCGATGGTGCCGTCGCGCCACCGATCCGGCTGCTGCCCACCGTCGTCGCCCGGGACGAACTTGCCGCCCCCGCCGGCCTGCCGGTGCTGGGCATCGACGAACGCGGACTCGAGGCTGTTCCCATCGATTTCGGCCGCCAACCGCACCTGGTCATCGTGGGCGGCAACGAGTGCGGCAAAACCTCCGTGCTGCGAACGCTGTGCCGGGAGCTGGTGCGGTGCCACTCCGCCGAGCAGGTTCAGCTGCTGGTGGTCGACTACCGGCGCGGGCTGCTGGACGTCGTACCGACCGGGCACTTGGCCGGTTATGCGATGTCGGGGCCCGCGCTGACAACGCTGCTGCCGGGCCTGATCGACCAGCTCGCGAGGCGGATGCCCGGTGCCGACCTCGGCCCGCAGCAGCTGCTTGCCGGGGCGTGGTGGTCTGGCCCGCAGTTGTACGTGGTGGTCGACGACCATGACCTGGTGGCCGCCGGCACCGGAAATCCGCTGACACCATTGCTGGAATACCTGCCGCACGCCGGGGATCTCGGGCTGCACCTGATCGTGGCCTGTCGCAGCGGGGGGGTGACCCGGTCGATGTACGAACCGCTGCGGACCGCGCTGACCGATCTGGGCGCGATGACGCTGATGATGAGCGGTGTCGCCCCCGACGGCCCGCTGAGTTCGGTTCGGCCGGAACCCCTCCCACCCGGGCGCGGCACCCTGATCACCCGCGCGGACGGTGAGCGGCTCATCCAGGTGGCCTGGGACTCATGAAACATCAGGCAGTTATCGAGGCCGGCCCGGCGGCCATCCGCCGGTTGTGTTGCGGCGCCACCGAATCGGCCGAAGGCGCCGCCGCACTGGAGTGGATCGATGACCCGGTCGGACTGGTCGATGGGCAACCGGTCGCGGTTCCCGAGCTCTTGCGTGAGGTGCTGAGCTGCTCGTTGCCCGTTGAATCGGTCGAGCTCATCCACCCATCGTGGTGGGCGGTCCGCAGGGTGCAGCTGCTTGCCGCGGCGGCGCGAGGCCTGGCCGGCGAGGTGGTCACCCGATCGCGAGCAACACTGCTGTCCAATGCGTTTCACGCCGCGGTGGTTGTGGAGATCGCCGCCGGCCTGGTGGCCGTTACCGGACCCGGTAGCGCGGCCATGGTCGCCGAGCCGCGCATCGGGGCTCCCGACGGGGTCGCCGAGGCGGTGGCTCGCCGAATATGTGAGGCGGTCCGGGGTCGTCCCGGAGCGGTCGTGATCGACGTACCGGCCGGGATCGGCGGGGCCAGCGACCTCTCGCGGCTGATCGAGGAGCGGCTGCGGCCCGAGGTGCGGGCGACCGTGGTCGATCGGCTGCCGCCGATCCGCCGAACGGTCGATGCGCCGGTCACCGAACCGGTCTCCGTCGGTCGCCGCCGGCGACTGGCCCCGGCCGCCCTGGTCGGCGGTATGGTGGCGCTGGCCCTCCTTGCCCGTCACGACGCTCGGCCGGATACCGATAATCCCGTGACCTACTTAGTGGAAGGCCGTGTAGCGGTACAGGTTCCGGCGAGTTGGCTGACCCGACGGGTGACTGACGGGCCAGGATCGGCGCGGGTAGAGGTGGTGTCGCCCCACGATCCGCAGCTGGTGTTGCACGTCACCCAAGCGCCGGCCGCCGGCGATACCCTGACCGCCATCGCTGACCCGTTGCAGCGAGCCCTGCAACGCGCTGACGCCGAAACGCCCGGAGTGTTCACCGGTTTCGATCCGGCCGGCGTCAGTGCCGGACGGCCCGCGGTGACCTATCGGGAGGTGCGCGTCGGCCACCACGTCGACTGGGCGGTCGTGGTCGACCGCGCGGTGCGCATCGGCATCGGGTGTCAGAGCGGAACGGGTGGCGAGGACATTCTGCGGGCGGTGTGTGAGCAGGCAGTGCGCTCCGCCCGCGCCGTCAGCTGAGGGCCAGTGTCATGGAACGTCAAACGGGGGGTGGAGGGGATTTCCGCCACTGACTGGGTGAAATACCGTGCGTTTGGCGAAACTGCCTGGTGAAGTAGGCCGCATCCGGTAGTCCGACCCGGTGCCCGATCTCAGTGATCGACAGTCGGGTATCGGTCAGCAGGCGACGGGCTTCGCCCATGCGGCGTTGGGTGATCCACTCCAGCACCGTGCGCCCGGTGCGGCGGCGCACCACGGTCGTGAGATGCCCAGCCGATACCGACACTTCGCGCGCCACTTCGCGCAGCGACAGTGGTTCGGTGAAACGCCGGTCGATGGTTGCGAACACCTCGGCCAGCAGTGGTTCGTCTTCCTGGCGCAGTCCGCCGACGGTGTCGGCGGCGAGTCGGCTGAGCTTGACCAGCAGCAGCGTCAGCAACGCCGATACGGCCTCGCGGTCTCCGTTCTGTCGTTGCAGGAGCTCGTATTTCATGGCATCGAGGATGCGGAAGAAGGCCTGACGATCGGCGACCGGCAACTCCACACGCAGCAGACCGTCCTCGCGCTCATGCAGGAACAGGCACAGCAGGGGATGGGAACGCCAGGCGAGCCATGGCGATGTGCCGTCGTCGCCGATCGCAGCCGGGTCGAAAAACACCGCGATGCCGTCGTCCGTGCATTCCACCGCCTCGGGACCGACGGTGGCGCCCATCGCGACCACGTAGACCACTCCGGCGACCCGGTCGCACCACATGGCCGGGAAGTTGTGGATCTGACCGTGCTGGGACAGCCGCTCCTGTCCGACCCGGGCCACCACCACCTGCGGCAGGTGTGGATCGATCGGATAGTCGTAGACCTTCACCCCGGCGCGTTGACGCACCAATCGGGCCGTAGGAAGCATCCGCCGATGATAGTCCAAACCTGCGAAAAAACGTCCTAACTTCACAGAAAAATGACGGTTAGCTTTGGCAGGTGTTGAATGAGATGCCCTGTCATTTCTGCGGATTCGTGTCCGACCTGGAGAGGGGCTCGGACGTACCTCTGTGTTTACCTGAGAAATACATATGGTAATCCTCGCCTTTCTCACCGCACGCCAGCTAACGCAAACCCCACCCCCGGCAGCCGTCGAAACCTTGAGGAGATTTCCGTTGCGCGCAACAATCCGTCCCTACGCCACCTTTGGTGTCGCGATCGCGGGTGCTGGTCTGATCGCGGCCACGCCGGTGGTTACGCCGTTGCCGGATGCCGGTGTGGTGCGTGATGTGGCGCTGACTGCATCCAATGCGTGGGATGAGGTATTCAATGCGGCGTCGCAGAACGTGACGCAGATGTTGAACAATTACTACTTGGCGCCGGGGATTGCGTTTCAGCAGTTCGTTGCCAATCAGAGTGGTTACTTGCAGCAGTTGCTGGATGACCCGGCGAACATCACCGCGGTCACCGAGCAGATGCGCCACAACCTGGATGCGCTGCTGACCGGGTACACGCTGAGTAACCCCAGTCAGGAAACCCTCGAGATCGTCATGAGCCACACGTTGGCTGCTGGGGACGCGTCGACGTTCTCGTTCGGTTGGTATGACCTGTTTGCCGGGCCGTTGGCTTCGATTGCAGGTGGGATGTTCCCGGCGGAGATGATCCCGATCATCCACCTGGTGTCGTCGCCGTTGAGCGGGTTGGTTATGGGTTCGTTGGGGCCGTGGATTGCGCCCTGGGTCGGCTTGCTTAACAGCATCGGTGAGGGCGACAGTCTCGGTGACACGTTGGCGAACGTGTTTGGGGCGTCGCTCAATGGCGCGACTCTCAATCTGGACAGTCTGCTGCCGATGATCAATGAGGTGGCCGGTGATTTCTTGCCGGCTGGTGCCTCGATCGGCCATCTGGACATTGCGTTCGGGGGGTGGCTTACCGCGGGTCACGTGGCGATCGATCCGTATCAGGTGTTGGGTGCCAATGGCGAGGTGGTGGCCGAGACGCCTGCGGTGGGTGGGTCGATCCTCAACAGTGTGGGGTTGACGCTCAACGGGATTCCGGTGCTGAACACTCTGGCGATCGAGAGCAATGCGATTGGTCCGTTCGCGGCGATGCAGGCCTTCGGTCAGACCGTTGGTGCGCTGTTGGGTTCGGGCTGGGATGGCAAGGGTGCGGTGCCGGTGACCCCGCCGCTGGCGGGCGTCGACTTGCCGGTGATCAATGACCTCGACGACGGCGGTGCTGGTTCTGCGGCGGCCGGCGACTGGTTTGCCGACTTGCTGGGTCTGTAGCCCCCGCCGGACGTCGATCCCCTAAAACCCTTCCTCAACCAGACTTTTCACACGAGAGGCATTCACCCATGAGTTACCGCAACCGGATGATCGGCACTGGCAGCGCCGTGGCGGCGTTTTTGGCGTTCGGTATGACGCCGTTGGCGCCGGCGCCGGCCGCCCAGGCTGATTTCGATGATCTGTTCAGTTTCGATTGGTTGGTCCCGACCGCTGATGTTGACGTCCCCGGCTCGGCGGACGCCTTCGACCTGTCGGGTTTGATGGGCGATTTCAACATGGCCACGCTGTTCGACCAGATCGTCTACAGCCCACTGCACATGGTGACTGAGTTCTGGATCAACAATCCGCTCGGTGAGATGGTCAACGGTGCGATCAACACGATCTCGGGGCAGTACTTGATCGGTGACGGTGTCGATGGCACAGCGGAGAATCCCGATGGTGGCCATGGTGGGTTGTGGTTCGGCGATGGTGGTGCCGGCTGGAACTCTGAGGTGGCCGGGGTTGTCGGTGGCAACGGCGGTAACGCGCTGGGCTTCGGCAATGGTGGCGACGGTGGTGACGGTGGTGCGGGTGCGGCCGGCGGCAACGGTGGCAGCGGTGGGGTCTGGATGGGCAACGGCGGCGACGGCGGAGCAGGCGGCGTGGCGGCTGTGGCGGGCGGCTTCGGTGGTGCCGGCGGTGACGGTGGCGCGGCGATGGCCTGGATGTTCGGCAACGGCGGGGCTGGC
Organism: Mycobacterium sp. SVM_VP21; assembly: GCA_024758765.1. Taxonomy (NCBI): domain Bacteria; kingdom Bacillati; phylum Actinomycetota; class Actinomycetes; order Mycobacteriales; family Mycobacteriaceae; genus Mycobacterium; species Mycobacterium cavoris. Next base: position 759,718 of record CP101406.1, on the reverse strand, counting down.
GGAGCCGGCGCCGCCGGCATGGACGGCACCCAGAATGCCAGCGGCACGGGTATGAGCGGGGGCCAAGGCGGCAACGGCGGCAACGGCGGTGTCAGCGGATACATGCTCGGCAACGGCGGTAAGGGCGGTGCCGGCGGCTCGGCCGGCGACGGTGGTAACGGTGCGACCGGTGACACCAACGGGCTGGCCGGTGGTGTTGGTGGCCGCGGCGGTGCGGGCGGCCTGGGCGGCGCCCGCGGTTCCAACTTCTACGACTCCCCGCTCTATGGCGGCGCCGGCAAGGCCGGTGACGGCGGGCACGGCGGCAACGGCGGCGACGGCGGCGAGGCAGCCACCGACGCCGGCGGTCACTTCCTCGGCAACGGCGGTATGGGCGGTATCGGCGGTGATGGCGGCGCCGGCACCATCGGTGGCAACGGCGGTGACAGCGGCAATGGCGCCAACGGCATCAACGGCGGCGACGCGGGGGGTTACGGCGGTACCGGCGGGGCCTCGCTGGGCAACAACACCGGCGGTCACGCCGGCAACGGCGGCACCGGCGGTGATGCCACCGGCGCGGTCGGGGTCACCGGCACCGCGGGCAACGGCGGCTCCGGCGGTGCCGGCGGTGCCAGTGAGACCGGCACCGGCGGCGACGCAGGCAAGGCCGGCGCCGGCGGAAACGGCGCTACCGGCGACAACACCATCAAGACCATCGGCGGCCGCGGTGGTTACGGCGGCACCGGTGGTGGCGGTGCCATCTCCGGCGCCACCACCGACGGTGGCGCCGGCGGGACCGGCACCTTCAAGGGCGGTGACGGTGGCGGCGGCGGAAATGGTGCCTACGGCATCAACGGCGGCAATGGCGGCAACGGCGCCGACGGCGGGGTCGCGACCGGATGGAAGGACGCCGACGGCACCATCTGGAGCATCGGCGGAAACGGCGGTGGTGGCGGCATCGGCGGCGACACCAACACCAACATGCTCACCGGTGGCACCGGTGTCGGTGGCAACGGCGGCCACGGCGGCAACGGTGGCGCCGGCGCGACCGGCCCCGGCGTGGTCAGTGTTGGCGGCAACGGCGGTTCGGGCGGTTACGGCGGCACCGGCAATGGTGCCCCGGGCGGTACCGGCGGCTATGGCGGCAACGGCGGTAACGGCACCGCCTCCGGCGGCAACGGTGGTAACGGCGCCAACGGCGGCGCGTCCTCCGACACCGGTGGCGCGGGTGGCCTCGGTGGCAACGGCGGCAACAGCGGCGGCGTCCAAACTCCGACCAACACCCTGGGCATCGGTCCCAGCCACGCCGGCGACGGCGGCAACGGCGGTAGCGGCGGCGCCAGCATGGGCAGCGCCGGCACCCACGGGGCGGCCGGCGCCGGCGGCAACGGCGGCAACGGCGCAGGAAACGTCAACGGCGGCAACGGCGGCGACGGCGGTGCCGGTGCCAACGGGTGGGGCGGCGAAACCGGGTCGACCACGAATTCGCCGTTCACCGGTACCGGCGGCACCACGCCCGGTGGCGTTGGCGGTGCCGGCAGCAATGCCGGCGCCGGCGGCCAGGGCGGCAACGGTGGTAGTTCGGAGAACGGAACCGGCGGCAACGCCGGCAACGGCGGCCGCGGCGGCACCGGCGGTTCCGGCGGCACCGGCGGCGGCGGTGGCGTGGACCCGGCCACCGGCGCCGGTCTGGCCGGCGGCGACGGCGGTAAGGGCGGTAACGGTGGGACCGGCGGCGCGGCCGGCGCAGCGGGACACGGTGGAGCTGGCAATGGCAACGCCGGTGCCGTGGGCGCAGGTGGCAACGCTGGTTCCGGCGGCTTCGGCGGCGCCGGTGGTGCCGGTGACCCGGTCGGCCCCGACGGCAACCCCGGCAGCCCCGGCAGCCCGGGTAACCCCGGCTAGCCAGCACTCCCTCGACACGGTCGCCGGGTCCCCTCTGGGGCCCGGCGATCAGTCGTTTGCAGGGGATATCGCGGTTACCGCAGGGCCTAGCTGGTGCCGCCCTGCTCGCCGATCAGGCCCTGGATGAGTTCGACGATGTGCTGTTGACCGGCCGCTGTTGCGTCGAATCTTCCGCGCATCTCCATGAATCCCACGTTGACCTGTTCGAAGCGGGCGTTCATGTCCTCGCGAAGTGCGTTGAAGCTCGCGCTGGTGGCCCGTCGAAAGTCCCGCAGTTCGTCGCGGAACTCGGGCACGTCCCGATCGGCAGCGCCGGCGAGGACGCGTGCGGCCGCAGCGTCGCGCTCGCTTGCACGCACCCGGCCATCGAGGTCGCGCACCTGGGTTTCCAGTTCGGCGACGCGTGCCTCCAGGTTCCCCTGCTCCATGCCGGCAGCCTACCGCCGGATCGGGTCGCGGCCATTCGGATCACGGGTCAGCCTGTGGATAACGCACGCAGGCCAGCTCCTCAGCGTCGTTGGGCCCTAGATCACTGCCCCCACCAGCATGAGCGGGGCAAGTCCGACCAGCGCTGCTAGTGGTTCGCCGATTGCGTCGAGTGGGTTGCCGGCGGCCATCTCGGTGTTGAAGAGCTCCACGGCGAGCGGTGGCAGAGTGAACAGCAGTGCGCTGGCCATGTCGACCGCAGGGAGGCCGGTGTGGGTGAACGACAACTCGCCGAAGCCCTGGGTGAACCAGTTCGCGGCGCCGGCCAGGGACGTCGAGAGGTAGTTCGAGATGTCGTCCGGTGATCCGTCGAGGTCGAACGCGGCTATCGCGGAGTTGATGATCGGACCGAGTACGTAGTCCATCGTCTGGGGCGAGATCAGTTGGTAATTGGTGGGATCCATCAGGGTTTTGAACGCGTCCTGGATGCCTTGTTGTAGACCGTTCAGCAGGGCGTCGGGAACTTGGTCCAAGACACTTTGGGGCGGCAGAAACCCCATGGGATTGGGCACATCGGCGAACCCCGGCGACCATCCGTTGTCGATGCTGCCGTAGCCCAGGTTGACCAACACCGACAAGCTTGGCTGCAGCAGATCCGCCAGGGGATTGCCGACCACCGGAATCAACCGCAGCGGGTCAAGCAACGGCAGGCTGGGCGACTCGATCATGAAGTAGTTGGTTAGCGAGTCGGTCGCCGACGTCGGGAGTCGGATCGCGTTGTCGATCTGATCCGGCGTCAGCCCCAGGTACGCGATGTGGTTGAAGACGATGCCGAGGTAGGCGTTGAGATCGGACAGCAGGTTGATCGGGTACTTCGGGAAGTCGGCGAAGCCGTCGTATTCGTAGGTGTAGATGTCGGCCGGGGAGATATCCGACGGTGTCGCACCGCTGAAAGTAAGTCCCAGACTGGCGGCGTCGGGAGTGTTGCCGTCCGCGACCGCGAAGCGTTCCAGCAGGCCGCCGTTGGGATTGTTGGGGTCGCCCAGCAGCACGAAGTGCACGTCGTTGGGGTCCACCCCCTCGGCGGCCAGCCGCGACATCAGCAGCGAGTCGATTGTGGAACTCTGCGAATAGCCGCTGACCACAACGGGATTGTCGTGACTGACTCCGCCGGCGGCGATCTGCTCCTTGATCGCGTCCAGGATGATCTGCTGGCCCTGGGCCGTCGAGTTGTCGAACGTCATGCTGAACGGGCCGGTGAAGGGATACAGCGACTCCGGTGTGGTCACCGCCCGTATGTCGCCGGTGAAGCCATGTGGTTGCAGGTACAGCCTGTCGAACGCGTTCAGCCAGCCCTGGCTGGGCGTCGCGACGAAGCTGGCGCCCATGATCAGCGCGGTGCCATCCCCGACCGAGGATTCAGCAGCGGCCAGTAGCACCGGCGCATGTGCTGCCGCTGGTTGCACCGGCGGAACGACCAGCATGCCGGCGGCGGTGATGGCCAGTCCACCGGTGAGATGGGCGCCCAGAGCTAGCCGCATTTCCCCTCCATAGATGCAGTCGACAGGCCGTACGCAGCAGTCAGCTCAAGGGCTTACGGTCCTCGTTCTGCATTTATGTCATCCAGCCGATGGTCGCGGAAGGGGAATGGGCAGATCGACGCGTCGGCCCGGTGGCCTACGACAACGCCCGGCGGTTGCCACAGCCGAGGGAACCGAAAGCCGCCGAGTGCAGTCGAACTACATATCAACGCGACTGAATCGCAGCCGCCGACCGATATGGGGGAGATGTGAGCACACCCGCAGGCACCAGCACACTCAGCGCCGACTTCGACGTCATGCGCGCCGTCGCGGCAGCCACCGATGCCCGTAACGAGGAGATTCGGGGGATGCTGCAGGCGTTCGTCGGCAAGATGCGGGCGGTGCCGCTGTCGGTGTGGTCGGGCCTGGCGGCCACCCGGTTCCAGGATGTCGTGGACCGCTGGAACGCAGAATCCTTGAAGCTGCACCACGCGCTAGCGCGCATCGCCGAGACGATCCGCCACAACGAGCGGGCGCTCCGCGAGGTCGCCCAGGCCCACTCGCACCACATCGCTGCCGCCGGCGACGGCATCTGAGCGGGGCCGGACATGGACGCTGCACTGTCGTACAACTTCGATGAGATCGAATATGCCGTCCGCCAGGAAATTCACTCCACGGCCGCCCGGCTCAACGGGGCACTGGAGGAGCTGCGGTCGCAGATCGCACCCCTGCAGCAGGTCTGGACGCGGGAGGCGGCCGGCGCCTACCACGCTGAACAGCTGCGATGGCAGCACGCCGTCAGCGCGCTGAACCAGATCCTGTTCGACCTGGGCAGCGCCGTGCGCGACGGCGCCGCCGACGTCGCCGATGCCGATCGTCGCGCCGCGGGAGCTTGGGGGAGGTAGGAGAGGCCACCCCCGAATACGGTGTGGCCCCGACGGTGGAGAGCCGACGGGGCCACACCGGCTCAAACGCTGCCGGTCGCCGTTTTGACCCGCCCCGATCGCCGCCGGTAAGCTGCACCGTTGGCGTGCGGTGCCTATTGGGCACAGCGGGTCCTCGGGTCACTGTCGGTCGCCGAGAACCAACCCGTCGCCGCCAGACCGGCACCCGGCTCGCTCCGGGATCCGCAAGAACCGGGAACCCCCGGCTCGAGTTAAAAGAAGAGGTAAGCGCTGTGCCCACCTATGCGCCGAAGGCGGGTGACACCACACGTTCGTGGTATGTCATCGACGCCACCGACGTGGTGCTCGGCCGGCTCGCCGTTGCGGCAGCAACCCTGCTGCGCGGCAAGCACAAGCCGACATTCGCGCCGAACGTTGACGGCGGTGACTTCGTCATCATCATCAACGCCGACAAGGTCGCCATCAGCGGCGACAAACTGCAGAAGAAAATGGCTTACCGTCACTCGGGCTACCCGGGCGGGCTGCGCAAGCGCAGCATCGGTGAGCTGATGGAGACCCGTCCCGACCGCGTCGTGGAGAAGGCGATCCTCGGGATGATCCCGCACAACAAGCTGGGGCGTCAGATTCAGCGCAAGCTGCACGTCTACGCCGGTCCGGTGCACCCGCACACCGCTCAGCAGCCGATCCCGTTCGAAATCAAGCAGGTGGCGCAATGACCGAGACTGCATTTGAAGGTACTGAGGCCATCGACGAGGCCGCCGAGGCTCCCGTGGTTGACGAGACCGTAGAGGTGTACGAGGAGGTCGCGCCGGCTTACGAGCCACACGACCTGGGTCGTCCCATCCAGACCGTCGGCCGCCGCAAGGAGGCGGTGGTGCGTGTGCGCCTGGTGCCTGGCACCGGCAAGTTCAACCTGGACGGGCGCACCCTGGAGGCCTACTTCCCCAACAAGGTGCACCAGCAGCTGATCAAGGCTCCGTTGGTCACCGTGGACCGGGTGGACAGCTTCGACGTCTACGCCCACCTCGACGGCGGCGGCCCCTCCGGCCAGGCCGGTGCGCTGCGGCTGGCTCTGGCCCGCGCCCTGATCCTGGTGCAGCCCGAAGACCGTCCGGCCCTGAAGAAGGCCGGCTTCCTGACTCGTGACCCCCGGGCCACCGAGCGCAAGAAGTACGGTCTCAAGAAGGCCCGCAAGGCTCCGCAGTACAGCAAGCGCTGATCTGCGATTGCATTCTGGCAGCGAGTTGGGGGTGCCTTCCGCACGCGGAAGGCGCCCCCGGCTTGCGTTTGAGGGTGCGTGTTTTCGGATCGATACCGGCGTGTCGGGCCGGCGGCACGTGCGCTCGCGGCGATAAAGGATAGTTATGGGTCGACTTTTCGGCACCGACGGCGTCCGCGGGGTTGCCAACCGCGAGTTGACCGCCGAGCTGGCGGTCGCGCTGGGCGGCGCGGCGGCACAACGGCTCTGTCTCGGTCCCGGTCGCCGGGTGGCCGTCGTCGGCCGTGACCCGCGGGCCAGTGGCGAGATGCTGGAGGCCGCGGTCATCGCGGGGCTGACGAGCCAGGGTGTCCATGCGCTGCGCGTCGGTGTGCTGCCGACGCCGGCAGTGGCCTATCTGACCAGCGCGTATGAAGCCGACTTCGGGGTGATGATCTCGGCCTCGCACAACCCGATGCCCGACAACGGCATCAAATTCTTCGGTCCCGGCGGACACAAGCTCGACGACGCCACTGAGGACCAGATCGAAGACCTGGTGGCTGCCGGACCGGGTTTGCGCCCGATCGGCGCCGAGCTGGGCCGGGTGGTGGACGCCAAGGATGCGCTGGACTGTTACCTGAGGCACCTGGGCGAGTCCAATCCCGGCCGGCTGGACGGCCTGACCGTGGTGGTGGACTGCGCTCATGGCGCTGCATCGGACGCGGCGCCGCGGGCCTACCGGGCCGCCGGCGCCACCGTGATCACGATCAATGCCGACCCTGACGGGCTCAACATCAACGAGGGGTGCGGCTCGACGCACCTGGAGCCGTTGCGTGCCGCGGTGCTCGCTCACGGCGCCGACCTGGGCCTGGCGCACGACGGCGATGCCGACCGCTGCCTGGCCGTGGATGCCGCCGGCAACGTGATCGACGGTGACGCCATCATGGTCGTGCTGGCCCTGGCGATGCGCGAAGCCGGAGAACTGGCGGACGACACTTTGGTGGCGACCGTGATGAGCAATCTCGGTCTGCACCTGGCCATGCGGGCGGCCGGGGTGACGGTGCACACCACCGACGTCGGTGACCGCTACGTTCTCGAGCAGCTGCGCGCCGGCGGATTCACCCTCGGCGGTGAGCAGTCCGGCCACATCGTGCTGCCCCGGGTGGCCACCACCGGTGACGGCATCATGACGGGCCTGCGGCTGATGGCGCGCATGGCGCAGACGCGCACACCGCTGGCCGGCCTGGCTTCGGCGATGCGCACGCTGCCGCAGGTGCTGATCAATGTCGAGGTCACCGACAAGGCCGAGGCGGTGGGTCGCCCGGCAGTGCGTGATGCGGTGCAGCGTGCCACCGATGAGCTCGGTGACACTGGGCGAATCCTGTTGCGCCCGTCGGGAACCGAGCAGCTCGTCCGGGTGATGGTGGAAGCCGCTGATGAGGAGACGGCTCGCCGGGTCGCGACCGAAGTCGCCGACGCGGTGCGCACCCGCTGAACCCGCTGACCAGCCGTCATCTTCGTCCCCCGGACGACCGGATAACGTACAATTATTTGTACAATCGTTTCCGGCGTCGGGAAGGAGCACGGACCATGAAGACGATGAGCTACTCGGCGTCGCGGGCAGCGTTTGCGGCCACGCTCGACTCCGTCCTCGATGACCGTGAAGAAGTCATCATCACCAGGTCGGGAAAGGACCCGGTCGTTCTGGTTGCGCTGGATGACTACGAGGCGTTGAAGGAGACCGCGCATCTGTTACAGAATCCGGCCAATGCGCGGCGGCTGCTGGGTTCGATTGAGCGACTGGAAGCCGGCGAAGGGGCGGCGCACGATCTCTTGGACGAGTAAGTGAAACTCGTCTGGGACGAATCGGCCTGGGACGACTACCTCTACTGCCAGCATCAGGACCGCAAGGTGTTACGGCGGATCAACCAACTCATCGCCGACATCCAAGGCAATGGCAACGAGGGGATCGGCAAGCCCGAGCCGTTAAGGCATGGCTTCCACGGCTACTGGTCACGCCGTATCACCGTCGAGCACCGGCTGGTCTACAAGGTCGTCGATGGCGAGATCCGAATCGCGCAGTGCCGCCTACATTACGGCTGAGGTTGGCGTGGCCGGAACCGTGGGGGCATCTTCGCCGTCATACCGGGGTATGGGACGACAACAGCTTTATCTCGACGCCGACGCCCTGCGCTCGGTCGCGGACTACTTCGACGCGACCGCGGCCGCCATCGACACCGCGTCGCGCATCCGGCTGGCCGGGTTGGCCTTCGACGGCGGAGCCGCCGGGCGCGACTATGCCGGTGCGGGGGAGGCCCTGCGCCGCGCGCTGCATGGCTGGGCGCCGGAGTTGGCGCGCTGGTCGCGGGCCAGCGCTGAGATCGCCGTGACGCTGCGAGCCGGGTTGGCGCGCTACGCGCACGCCGAGGCGATCGCCCGCGAGCGGGTCGGTTGAGGTGGCACAGCAATACGACGTGCCCGCCCGGCTGGATGAGGGCCACGAGGCGGTGGCACACACGCAGACCTACGTAGCGGCCTGTTACCGCTTGGGGTATCGGCACCCGGATCTGACCGGCTATGACGGCCAACTTGTCGACCGCTACGCCAGTGAAGCCGGCCTGGACCTGCGGCGCCTCGACGCCGACTGCGCCGCGCTGGGCGCGCTGGCCGACGCCGCCGATGACGCACTGCGTACGCAGCGTCGAGGATTGGCGGAGTTGTCCGACAGCTGGCGCGGGCCGGCCGCTGGGGCCGCGACGGAGTTCCTGCGCCGGCATTGCGACGCCGGAGCTGAGCTGACAGCCCGGTTGCGCGCGGCGGTCGCGGGTTGCGGTGTGCTGCGCGACGAGGTGTGGCGTTTGGTCGACGCCAAGGTTGCAGCGGTGCTGGCCGTCGACGACCGGGTGGGCGCCGGGCGGCCGGCGTGGCTGGCGGCAGCTCACGCGGTGAACTCCGGCGCCAACGACCCGCACGCCGCCGAGGTCATCGAACAGCAGGTGATACCCCACGTGGACAACGATGTTCGCGGCGAATGGCTGGCCGCCGTGCGGTCGGCGAAGGACGGGATCGATGCGGCCTACCGCGCCGCGGTAGCGACAGCCGACCCCGGGACCGGTGCCGTGTTCGCGATTCCGGGGGAGCTCGGTCCGATAGCGCAACTCGACCCGCCGGTGTCGGTATCGCCGGTCGTCGTCGCGGCCCCCGTTCCGGCGGACTCGCCACCGGTCAACCCACCGCCGGCGCCAGGTGAGCTTGCGGGTGCTGCTGCGCCGGATCCGGCGCCGGCACCCGAAACCCTGCCCGCCGAGCCGGGTTTGCCGGCGGGGCTGGGCCTGCCCGGGGATCTGGGGGGCGGATTGCCAACCGGCGGGCTGGGCGGGCTGAGCGGTCTCGGAGGCCTGATTCCGCGGCTGGCCAACGCATTCGGTGACGACGGTCTTGGCAACCCGATGGGCGAGCCGTTCCATGACGACACCTCGACCGGCGGCCTTCCCGATGATGGCGAGGACCATGAGCCCGATGAACTCGAGGGCGAATCCGAGCCGGCCGCCGAGGAGGCCGAAGCTGCGGAACCCGGGGAGGATGAGCCGGCCGACGAAACCGGGGCGGCAGCCGAACCGGAATCCGAATCCGAGCCTGCGGGGGAAGCGGTGGCAACCGAAGGGACCGGGGGCGCCGAGCAGGCACTGCCGCCCGCCGATGTTTCGCCGAAGACCCCGTGTGAGATTGCCGCTGACGAGTTACCGCAGGTGGGGGAGTGATACACCGGGGAAACGCGGGAGTATTACTGCGTCCACCCGGCAGGGGTACTCATCGAGTGTGCGGTTTGGTAGCCAATGTGGCTGTGGTGCATACGAAACCGCTCACTCGGCTCACTTTTCCTCGGCAACGTCGGCAACGTCGGCAAGGTCGGCAACGTCGGGGTGACGCCCCGCCTCGCCGGGTCAACCCCCGGCACATCCCGCCCGCCCAGCGTTTGTCGCGCAGAGCTGGGCACCACACCACATGGTCGAAATCCCTGACGGGCCGGGCCGCCTCACCCCGGGCGGGTTCCCCAGGTCTGCAGCGTCGAGACGATCTTGGCGGCCGCCTCCAGCTCTTCTAGGGACAGTTCCCGGGTGGGTGTACGCCACTCCGCGAGGGTCGCCAGCTTGCCCTCGACGAAGTTCTGCTTGGACTGGCCGCGCTGGATTTTGCCGCTCGAGGTGGTCGGCAGAGACACATGATGCACCAGCACCACGGCGTCGGCCGCGATCCCGTGATGGGTGGCGACCGCCAGGCGAATCGCCTCGATGACGGCGTCGAGGTCGGACTCACCGGCCTGCGCACTGTCCACTTCGCTTACGACGACAAGCTGTTCGACACCACCGGGCGGCGCGTCGGTGGCAAAGACCGCCCCGCGGCCCGACACCAGCACCGGGTCGCATTGCTGCACAGTGAATTCGATGTCGTTGGGATAGTAGTTGTGACCGTCGATGGTGATCAGGTCCTTGCAACGTCCGGTGGTGAAAATCTCACCGGCACAGAGGAAACCGAGATCTCCGGTGCGCAGGAACGGGCCGCGGGTCTCCTCGCCCGGCTCGGCCAGCACCGCCCCGAACGTCGCCGCCGTCTCCTCCGGCCTGTTCCAATAGCCCTGCGCGACATTGGGTCCGGCGACCCAGATCTCGCCGACTTCGTCTGGCCCGCAGGGCTGGCGGGTTACCGGGTCGACGATCGCGATGTCGGCTTGTCGCGGCTGCCCACAGCCCACGAACGTCGCGGCCGCGGGATCGTCGGGGGAGACGTCGACGATGCGGTCCTGCTCCAGCGCGACCCGGTCGAGGTAGCGCACCCCGGGCACTCCGGCGGGCGATCCGGACGCCACACACAAGGTGGCCTCGGCCAACCCGTACACCGGATAGCACGACGAGAGCTGGAAACCCGCCGGCGCGAAGGCGTCGGCGAACGCCGCCAGCGAAGTGGCGCGCACCGACTCGGCGCCGTTCATCGCCACGGTCATGCAGGAAAGATCCAGTGCGGCACGCTCTTCGGGAGTGCTGGTCTCCACGCACCGGTCGTAGGCGAAGTTCGGTGCGGCGGTGATCACGCCGCGATGCGCCGACACCAGTTCCAGCCAGCGCATCGGGCGCTTGATGAACGCTGTCGGCGACATCAGCGCCGTGCTGGCCCCGACGTAGATCATGGACAAGATCCCGCCGATCAGGCCCAGGTCGTGGTGCGGTGGCAGCCAGAACACGCCTTTGGCATTCTCGTCGCCGTTCCACGACTGACGGATGGCATCGCAGTTGTGCAGGATGTTGCCGTGGCTCAGCAACACGCCCTTGGGGGAGCGGGTCGAGCCCGACGTGTACTGGATGGCGGCCGGGGAGTTGGTGTCGATATCGGGGGCGACCCAGGTGTCGGGGTCGGCGCCGGCATCGGTGAAGAACCAGTGCTCGGGTTCCCCGGGGATCCCGGCGACCGCGGCCCGGGTGTCCTGGCTCTTCTCGGAGGCGGTGAGCGCGAACTTCGCGGCAGCGTCGGGGACGACGACCTGTAGGCGCGGCGCGAGCTTCTGATGGACTGGCACCGCGACGGCACCCGCATACAGGCAGCCGAAGAACCCGGCGATGAAGTCCAGGCCCGGCCGCACCAGTACCAGCACTCGCTCGCCGGTGACGTCGTAGCGCTGCAGATTCGCCGCGATCGCGCGCGCGCGGCGGTCCAGCTCACTGAATGTCAGCTCGCTACGGCCTTCGTCGTCGCCGTTGTAGGAGAAGCTGAACGCGACCTTGTCACCGAACCGCTCGGCCTGCCGCCGCAGCAGCTCAACCAGGGTTTCTGCAACGGGGGTGGTCACGGTGGGCGTGAATTCCATGGGCCCATCTTGGCGTGCGGGGTGTTCTGGACCACACCCGGCCCCCGGGCGCGGAGTTAGGACGGCAGCAGAGCGCGCAGCTCTTCGACGTAACGCAGCGCTTCGTCGGGCTCGGTGGCCAGCGGGCCGACCAGCAGCGTGGTCACGCCGGCCTCGGCGTAGGCGGCCAGCCTTTCGGCCACCAAGCCCCGCGGTCCGACCAAAGACGTGTTACGCACCAGCTCGTCGGGCACCGCGTCGATCGCCTCGGTCTTGCGTCCGGACAGGTAAAGCTCCTGGATGCGATCGGCGACATCGCCGAAGCCGTAACGGGTGGCCAGGTTGTGGTAGAAGTTGCGGCCTTTGGCGCCCATTCCACCGATGTAGAGCGCCAGCTGCGGTTTCACCCATGCCAGTCGGTCGTCGACGTTGTCGCCGACGGCCAGCGACGCCCCCACGATGACATCCAGCGGTCTCAACGCCGGATCGCGTTTGGCCGCACCGGCTTTCAGTGATTCACCCCACACGTCATTGGCACGTTCCGGGTAGAAGAACACCGGCTGCCAACCGTCAGCGATCTCGGCGGTCAGTTCGACGTTCTTGGGCCCCAACGCGGCGATCGAGATCGGAATCCGCGTCCGCACCGGGTGGTTGATCAACTGCAATGACTTGCCCAGCCCGGTTCCGCGGTCCGCCGGAAGGGGCAGCTGATAGTGCTTTCCGTGGTAGTTGAGGCGTTCGCGGCGCCACACCGACCGGCAGATCTCCACCACCTCGCGAGTACGGCCCAGGGGAGCGTCGAACGGCACGCCGTGGAAGCCCTCCACCACCTGTGGCCCCGAGGTGCCCAGGCCCAGGGCGAACCGGCCGTCGGAGACGTAGTCCAAGCCGGCAGCCGTCATCGCCAACAGGGCGGGCGTACGGGTGTAGATGGGCAGAACTCCGGTGAGGAGCTCGACCCGCGAAGTCTTGGCTGCCAGGTAGCCCAGCTGGCTGATGGCGTCGAACGAGTAGGCCTCGGCGACCGAGACCACGTCAATCCCGACTCGCTCCAGCGCGACAACCCGCTCTACCGCTTCCTTGAACCCACCCGCATAGGCCAGCTGTACACCGATCCGCACTTAACAGACATACCACGGCACTTCCTACTGCGACCTACTGCGACAGCCAGAGCAGTACGCCATATCGGCAACAAGTCCACCGATCGGTCTCAGGTTTTGCTTACAGTTGACTTGAGAAGTTAAGGCGTGTACTTAGATCGCGCTCCGAAAACACTGGAAAAACATCTGACCAATTTGCTTGCCTCTAAGGTTACTCACCGGTAGTGTCGCCTTTCACATCCGTGGACGATTGTGTCCACAGACGCAATACGGCGGCGTCACGGCCTTCGAGACGCTGGTCAAGGGCGGTACCAAACAACAAGGAGATGGCTGTGCAACAAACCCTTCGTCCCTACGTCACCGCCGCCGGCGTCGCGATCGTGGGCGCAAGCCTGATCGCAGCCACCCCGGCCGCGATGTCGCCGCCAAAGATCAGCACGGCGCGCGATGTGGCGCTGACTGCGAACAGTGCATGGGACGAGGTGTTCAACGCCGCGCAGCAGAATCTCACCCAGATGCTGAACAACTACTACCTGGCGCCGGGTGTGGCGTTCCAGCAGTTCTTCGCCAACCAGAACGACTACGCCCAGCAGTTGCTGGATGACCCGGCGAACATCACCGCTGTCACCGAGCAGATCCGCCACAACCTCGACGCGGTGCTGACCGGGTACACCCTGAGCAATCCCACCGACGAAACCCTCAACATCGTGCTCAGTCACACCCTGGCGGCCGGCAACTCGGCGAACTTCACGTTCGGCTGGTATGACCTGTTCGCCGGGCCACTGGCATCGATTGCGGGTGGGATGTTCCCGGCGGATCTGATCCCGATCATCCACTTCTTGTCTTCGCCCCTGAGCGGCATCATCATGGGCTCGCTGGGGCCGGCAATCGCCCCATGGGTCGCGCTGCTCAACAGCATCGGCGACCACGACGGCATCTCCGACACGCTGGCCAACATGTTCGGGGCCTCTCTCAACGGCGCCACCCTCAACCTGGACAGCCTGCTGCCGATGATCAACGAGGTCGCTGGTGGCCTTTTGCCGGCCGGCATGGGGATCGGCCACTTGGACATCGCCTTCGGCGGCCTGCTCAGCGCCGGCCATGTGGCCATCGACCCCTACCAGGTGCTCGGCGCCAACGGTGAGGTCGTCGCTGAGACGCCCGCGGTGGGCGGCTCGATCCTCAACAGCGTCGGCATCGACCTCACCGGTGTTCCGATTCTGGGGAGCATCAGCATCGACAGCAATGCGGTCGGCCCGATCGGCGCGATCATGGGTCTGGGCCAGACCATCGGCGCCCTGTTGGGCTCGGGCTGGGACGGCAAGGGCGCGGTGCCGGTGACCCCGCCCCTGGCCGGGTCGGACCTGCCGCTGATTCCCGACCTCGACGACGGCGGCGCCGGTGGTGCTGCGGCTACCGACTGGTTCGCCGACCTGGTGGCGGGGCTGGGCCTGTAACCCGCCCGCCCGATCTAGCCGTATATCCCACCCAAACCTGTTATCTCAAAACGACTTTCACACGAGAGGCATTCGCATGACTCAAGGCAAGACCACACCGCGGCACCGCAACCGGATGATTGGCACTGGCAGCGCCGTGGCGGCGTTTTTGGCGTTCGGTATGACGCCGTTGGCGCCGGCGCCGGCCGCTCAGGCTGATTTCGATGATCTGTTCAGTTTCGATTGGTTGGTCCCGACCGCTGATGTTGACGTCCCCGGCTCGGCGGACGCCTTCGACCTGTCCGGCCTGATGAGTGACTTCAACATGGCCACGCTGTTCGACCAGGCGTTCTACAGCCCGTTGCACATGGTGACTGAGTTCTGGATCAACAATCCGCTCGGTGAGATGGTCAATGGCGCCATCAACACCATTTCCGGGCAGTACCTGATCGGTGACGGTATCGCTGGCACCGCCGAGAACCCCGATGGTGGCAACGGTGGTCTGTGGTTCGGTGACGGTGGTGCCGGCTGGACCAGTGATGTCGCCGGGGTGGCCGGTGGCAATGGCGGTAACGCGCTGGGCTTCGGCAATGGTGGCGATGGCGGTGACGGCGGTGCGGGTGCGGTCGGCGGCAACGGTGGTATCGGTGGGGTCTGGATGGGCAACGGCGGCGACGGCGGAGCAGGCGGCGACGCCACCGGTCTGTCGGCGACCGGCAACGGTCTGACCGGCGGCGCCGGCGGCGACGGCGGCGCGGCCATGTCGTGGCTGTTCGGCAACGGCGGCGCCGGTGGCGTTGGCGGCCACGGCGCCAACGGTGCGGCCGGCACCTACGCCAACGGCGGCACCGGCAACGGCGGCATCGGCGGAACCGGTGGTGCCGGTGGCGCGGGTGGCGTCTCGGGCTACCTGTTCGGCAACGGCGGTAGCGGTGGCGTCGGCGGCAATGGCGGCACCAGCGGCGACGGCGCTGCGGGCACCGCCGACCACTACAACGGTGGCAACGGTGGCGCCGCCACGTTCAGCCAGGCCCAGGGTGGTGCGGGCGGTGCGGCCGGTGCCCGCGGCTCCAACTTCTACAACTCCCCGCTGGTCGGCGCGGCCGGCAAGGTGGGCGACGGCGGCGACGGTGGTGCCGGCGGCAACGGCGGTGTGGCCTTCAAGGACGCCGGTGGCAACTACCTCGGCGACGGCGGTCGGGGCGGCCTCGGCGGCTCTGGGGGCGGCGGCAACATCGGCGGCGCGGGCGCCAACGGCGGTAACGGCGCCGAAGGTATCAACGGTGGTCAGGCCGGCCAGGGTGGCAACGGCGGCGCCTCCCTCGGCGCCAATGTCGGTGGCGCCGGAGGTAACGGTGGCGCCGGTGGTGGCGCCACGGGAGCAGTCGGCGTGACCGGCACCGCCGGCAACGGCGGCGGCGGCGGCACCGGCGGTTCCAGTGTCGCAGGCGTCGGTGGCGTCGGCGGCAATGCCGGCGCGGCCGGCAACGGCGCCACCGACGACAACACCATTCAGACCATTGGCGGCCAGGGCGGTACAGGTGGCGCTGGTGGCGACGGCCTGACCGGCGCCAACGGCGGCAACGGCGCCGTCGGCGGCACCGGCACGTTCAAGGGCGGTACCGGCGGTATTGGCGGTGGCGGCGGCTCCACGATCACCGGCGGCACTGGCGGCATCGGCGGTAACGGTGCAGACGGCGGCACCAGCACCGGCTGGAAGGCCGCCGACGGCACCATCTACAGCCAAGGCGGCAACGGCGGTGCCGGCGGCAGCGGCGGTTCGGTCTCGGGCGTGCTGATCGGCGCCTCCGGCATCGGCGGCAACGGTGGTGTCGGCGGTGACGGCGGAGCCGGTGCCACGGGCGCCGGCGTGGTCAGCGTCGGCGGCAATGGCGGCAACGGCGGCGCGGGCGGAGCCGGTTTCGGCGAGCAGGTCGCGGGCACCGGCGGCGCCGGCGGCAACGGCGCTGACGGCACCGCCTCCGGCGGCAACGGCGGCGTCGGCGGCGCCGGCGGCGACGCCGAGCAGGCGGCCGCCGGAGTCGGCGGGGCCGGCGGCAACGGCGGCGACAGCGGCGGCGTGCAGACCACCATCGGCAACCCCGCCGGCTTCGGCGCCAGCCACGCCGGTAACGGCGGTACTGGCGGGGTGGGCGGCAGCGGCAACGGCACCAGCGGCGTCGGTGGGGCCGGCGGTAACGGCGGCAACGGTGCCGGCGACGTCAACGGCGGCAACGGCGGTGTTGGCGGCGTCGGCGGCGCGGGTGCGACCGGCGCCACCGGGTCGAGCACCAACAGTGCCTTCACCGGCACCGGCGGCACCACCCCCGGCGGCGTCGGAGGCAATGGCACCAACGCTGCCGCCGGAGGCAAGGGCGGCAACGGCGGCACCTCCGAGAACGGGACCGGCGGCAACGCCGGCATGGGTGGTGCGGGTGGCCGGGGCGGCAACGGCGGCGACGGCGGCGCCGGCGGCAATGACCCCACCACTGGCGCGGGCCTGGCCGGCGGCAACGGCGGTAACGGCGCGATCGGCGGGGCCGGCGGTGCTGCCGGTCAGGCCGGGCACGGCGGTGCCGGTAACGGTGCCACCGCCACTGACGGCAATGGCGGCCTCGGCGGATTCGGGGGTTCGGGTGGCGCCGGTGGAAACGGAGCCGCGGGCACCAGCTCGGCCACCACTGCCGGCGGCAACGGCCAGGTTGGCGGCGCCGGCGGTCAGGGCGGTAACGGTGCCGCCGGCGGAACGTCGGGCACCGGCAATGGCGGCGGTGGAGGCTTTGGCGGTCAGGGCGGCGCTGCCGGGAACGGTGGCGCCGGTGGTACCGGCGGTGTCGACGCCAACGGCAACGGCCTGGCCGGCGGCAACGGCGGTAGCGGCGGAGTCGGTGGGCACAGCGGCACGGGCGGGGCGGGGGGTGCCAGCACCAGCGGTACCGCTGGTAGCGCCGGCGGCGACCTTTTCGGTGGCGCGGGCGGCGCCGGCGGTGTCGGCGGGGCCGGCGGGAACGGTAGCCAAGGTGCCAGCGTGCCCACCAACCCGGGCGCCGCTGGCGGCAACGGCGGGACCGGCGGACTCGGCGGCAACGGCGGGGCCGGCGGCGGCTCTACCGGCAACACGGGCGGCGCCGGCGGCGCCTCCGGGGCTGGTGGCCAAGGCGGCAATGGCGGCGGCGGCGGGACCGGCAGCGCCGGGTCCGGTGCCAACGGCGATGGCTTGGCCGGTGGCAAGGGCGGTAACGGCGGGGCCGGCGGCGGCGCCGGCACCGGCGGCGCGGGCGGTGCCAGCACCAGCGGCTCCCAGGGGAGTGGCGGCGCCGGCGCTAACGGCGGCGGCGGCGGCAACGGCGGCAACGGCGGCAACGGCGGCAACGCGGCTGGCACCGGCACCCCTGGCGGCGGCGGCGCCGGGGGCGCCCTCGGGACCGGTGGTGCGCTCGGTGCGGGCGGCACCGGCACCCCCAACGGCACGCCCGGCACCGCGGGTGCCGACGGTACCGCCGGCACCCCGGGCAACCCGGGCAGTTAGTTACACCCAGATAGATCGCCTCACGGTCGCCGGGTCCCCGACAGGGGCCCGGCGACCGTGTCGTTTGCGGGGTTGTCCACCGATTTGCCTATACCACAGGTTCCTGGTCTGGTGTGGCGCACGTGCCCTGCCCCGAACAGGAACACTGTCCACTCTCAGGGGGAAAATATGCTGTAGCACGAGCTATCCGGAAGTTAACGCCTGTGAGCTTTGGAAATGTTCGAAAATTATTTGACTAGGATGCTTGTGTCTTAACTTTTTCACGGTTAGTGTTCTGTTTCACATCAGCAAATAAGTGTGAATCCAGGAGCAACACGGCGGCGCCAAGGCTTCTCGAGGCGTTTGCCGAGGGCGGCACCTCACAAAAGGAGATGGCTGTGCAGAAAACCCTTCGCCCCTACGCCACCACGGGTGTCGCGATCGTGGGCGCCACTCTTATCAGCGTCCCGCCGGCGGTCGCGTCACTGCCCGACATTCCCGCGGCCCGCGACGTGGCACTCACCAGCTTCCTGACCGACGCGATGGCGCCGTGGATCGATCAGTACAACATCGCGGCCCAGAACTCCACGGTGCTCGCCAACAACTTCAACGTCGCTCCGTTCGTGGCGTTCCAGCAGTTCATCGCCAACCAGTACGCGTTCTTCCAGGAGGTCCTCAACGACCCGTCGAAGATCCCGGACGTGGTCAACGAGATGCAGGAGCACCTGCGCGCGGTGAGCAATGGCTACACCTTGCTCAATGTTGCAGCGGATAACCCGATCGCCGCTACCACGATTCTGCACACCCTCAGCGGGGGCGCCGACCTCAGCACCTTCACCCTCGGCCACTCCCTGCTCTTCGGGCTCCTGCCTCAACTGTTGCCGGCCTTCTTGCCCGCCGGTACCGACGTCGAACCGATAAACGCGATCATCAACTTCATCTCCTCACCGATGAGCGGCATGATCATGGGCATGCTCGGGCCGGGGATAAGCCCCTGGGTCGCGCTGCTCAACAGCATCACCGACGGCGACGGCCTGAACGAGACCCTGGCCAATATGACCGGCGCCTTCTTCAACGGCGCCACCCTCGACCTCGGCTTCATCCTGCCGCTGCTTGACGGCGTGGTGCCGCCGGGCACCATCTCGCATCTGGATTTCGCGTTCGGCGGCCTGCTCACCCCCGGCTCGGTGGCCAACGCCGATTACACGTACTACGACTCTGCCGGAAACATCGTCGACTCAGTGCCCGCGGTCGGCGGTTCGATCTTCAACAGTGTCGGCCTCGCTATCGACGCGTCGGCCATTCTGGGATCACCGCTCACGCTCACCGTTCTAAGCCACGGTGTCGGCCCGATCGGCGCCATCATGGGTTGGGAGCAGGCGATGGCCGGCTTGATGGGCGGGGCTGCCTGGAACTGGGACGGCAAGACCCCTGGCCAACCGCCCGCAGAGCCGCCGCTGTCCGGATTCTCTTTCCCCGTCGTCCCCTCTGACTTCTTCGACGACGGCGGTACCGGCTCGAGCGTGGGGGATGCGTTCGATTGGACGGGCCTCATGGACGCCCTGGGTCTTTAATCCCGTACGGCCCGCACATCGCATGACCCGAACTGAGAAGTCACAACCGCTCAACAGGACTGTTCACAGGAGAGGTGTTCGAAAATGAATCGTCGTCACACCAGCAGCCAGCGTGGCACTCAACCCGGGACTGGCGCGCGGCGCCGTAGCCGGGCGGCCGGCGCCGGCAGCGCGGTCGCCGCATTCTTGGCGTTCGGCATGGCGCCGTGGGCATCCGCGCCCGCGGCGCAGGCCGATGTCGAAGATCTGTTCAACTTCGATTGGCTCTCCGACATGTTCCAGTCGGGTGCCCAGCCGGCGGACTTCAGCTTCAACTTCGAACCCATGCCCGCGGCGGACTTCGGCACGGATCTGATCAACGGTCTCATCTATAACCCGATCCATATGGTTATGGAGTTCTGGATCAACAACCCGTTGGGTGAGTTGGTCAACGGTGCCATCAACGACATCTCCGGGCTGTATCTGATCGGTGACGGTGCCGCAGGAACGGCGCTGCATCCCGATGGCGGCGACGGCGGCCTGTGGTTCGGTGACGGTGGTGCTGGCTGGACCAGCGACGCGGCCGGCGTTGCCGGCGGCGACGGCGGCAGTGCTCTTGGCTGGATCGGCAACGGCGGCGACGGTGGTGCCGGTGGTGCCGGCGCGGCCGGTGGTGACGGCGGTTCCGGTGGCTGGTTCATGGGCCTCGGCGGTGACGGTGGTGCCGGCGGCAACGCCATCACGCCCGGCTTCGCTGGTGGCGCCGGCGGTGACGGTGGTGCCGCGGTGGCCTGGTTCTTCGGCACGGGCGGCAACGGTGGTGCCGGTGGCGATGGCGGTAACGGCGCGGCCGGCACCTTCGCCAACGGCGGCAGCGGCAACGGCGCCGGGGGCGGCGCAGCTGGCAGCGGCGGTGACGGTGGCCGCAGCGGGTACACCTTCGGCGCGGGCGGCAACGGCGGCGCGGCCGGTACCGCCGGTAACGGCGGCGCGGCCGCGGCCGGTGACGCCACCCACCTCAACGGCGGTATCGGCGGTGAGAAGTTCAACGGCCCCCTTGGCGGGGCCGGCCAGCTCGGCGCCAGTTCGGCCGGCGGTGCCGGTGGCGCCGGCGGTGACGCGGCCAAGGACGGCAGCGGCGCCTTCCTCGGCAACGGCGGCAGGGGTGGGGCCGGCGGTCAAGGCGGTGGCCAGACCTACGGCGCCAAGGCCGGCGCCGGAGCGGACGGCGGTGCCGGCGGTGCTGGCGGTGCCGGCATCAACGGCGGCGCTGGCGGTGGCGGCGGTATGGGCGGCAGCGGCTTCGGGGCCGACACCGGGGGTAAGGGTGGTGCCGGTGGTGCCGGCGGTGCCGCCACCGGTTCGGCACTAGCTGCGGGCGTCGGCGGGGCTGGAGGTCAGGGCGGTACCGGCGGCGGGGGCCAAGGCACCGGGGCAGCCGGTGCCGGTGGTGCCGGTGGTGCCGGTGGTGCCGGCGCAACCAACGATGCCACTGTGAAGACAACCGGCGGAGCGGGCGGCGCTGGCGGTGGCGGTGGGTTCGGAAGTAAGGGCCCCGGCGGTAACGGCGGTGCCGGTGGTGCTGGCGGTACCGGCACCTTCGCCGGCGGTAACGGCGGCGCCGGTGGCACGGGTCAGTACCAGGCCGCCGACGGCGGCCAGGGTGGCGCTGGCGGTAGCGCGACGGGCTGGAACAACGGGACCGGCGTCTACAGCCGGGGCGGCAACGGCGGCTCGGGTGGCTATGGCAGCGGCGGGTCCGGCCTCCTGGGAACTAACGGTGGTAACGGTGGTGCCGGCGGTGCCGGCGGTGCCGGCGCGACCACTGGCGTCAGCGTGGGCGGCAATGGTGGTGCCGGTGGTGCCGGCGGTGCCGGCGGCTCCGGCCTCACCGGCGGCACGACGAATGGTGGTAACGGCGGCAATGGTGGTGCCGGCGGCAGCGGCACGGTCATCGGCGGCAACGGCGGTGCCGGTGGCGCTGCCGGTGACCCGGGCGGTACGGCCGGTAACGGTGGTAACGGCGGTGCGAGCAGCGGCAGCGCAGTGGTGGTGAATCCGCTTAACCCCCTGGGCTTGGCGCTCGGTGCCGGCCACGCCGGTAATGGCGGTGACGGTGGTGCCGGTGGCGGCCAGGGCGGTAACGGCGGCGCCGCCACCGGCACGGCCGACGGCGGTAACGGCGGTAACGGCGGTGCCGG
This sequence comes from Mycobacterium sp. SVM_VP21, assembly GCA_024758765.1. Classification (NCBI taxonomy): domain Bacteria; kingdom Bacillati; phylum Actinomycetota; class Actinomycetes; order Mycobacteriales; family Mycobacteriaceae; genus Mycobacterium; species Mycobacterium cavoris. The sequence continues at coordinate 738,148 of CP101406.1, read as the reverse complement.
CACGGCCGGCGCGGCCGGAGCCGCTGGCAGCGCCCTGGCCGGCGCAGCCGGTGGTAACGGCGGTGACGGCTCGGCCGGAAGCGCAGGCGGCAAGGGTGGTGCCGGCGGCACCGCGACCGCGGGCGACGGTGGCAAGGGTGGTAACGGCGGAGTCGGTGGCACCGGTGGTCACGGTGGGGCCGGCGGCAAGGGTGGCACTGACGCCAATGGCAACGGCCTGGCCGGCGGTAACGGCGGTAAGGGCGGTGCCGGCGGAGGCGGTGGGGCGGCCGGTGCCGGCGGCGCCAGTACCAGCGGGACCGCTGGTGCCGCGGGAACCGTCGGACTCGACGGCAGTGGCGGCCAAGGTGGTGCCGGTGGTAACGGCGGGGCTGGAGCCGATGGCACCAACGGGGCCAGTTCGGCGAGCGCGGCCGGCGGCAACGGCACCAACGGCGGCAATGGTGGCAGTGCCGGCAACGGCGGGGCAGGCGGTACCTCGGGCACTGGTGCCGCCGGCAGCGGCGGAGTCGGCGGCACCGGCGGCGCTGCCGGTAAAGGCGGCGACGGCGGCACCGGCGGCCAGGGCCTGGACGGCGGCAACGGCGGTAACGGCGGGGTCGGCGGTAAAGCTGGGGTCGGCGGTGCAGCCGGAACGAGCACCAGCGGACCGGCCGGAACCGTCGGGGCCGACGGCACCGGCGGGGCCGGCGGGGCCGGCGGTAACGGCGGGGTCGGCGGGGCCGGCGCAGCGGGCGCTAACCACTCGAACGCGGCCGGTGGCAACGGCAGTGCGGCCGGTGATGGAGGCAACGGCGGCAAGGGCGGTGCCGGTGGCACGTCGACTGGTGGTACCGGCGGTGCCGGCGGCGCCGGCGGCCTTGCCGGCGCGGGCGGTGCCGGCGGCAACGGTGGCACCGGCGGAACCAACGCCACCGGCGACGGCTTCGACGGCGGCAATGGCGGAGTCGGCGGCACTGGCGGTCAGGGCGGCGTCGGCGGGGCTGGCGGCAGCGGTGCCACTGCCGGTACCGACGGTGCCGACCGGGCCGGCGGGGCCGGCGGTCACGGCGGGGCCGGAGGTAAGGGCGGTACCGCCCAGGGCGCTGGCAACACCGGTGGCGACGGCGGCGATGGCGCGAACGGCGGCAACGGTGGCACGCCGGGTGGTCCCGGCGGGGCTGGTGGCGCGGCCGGCGCCGGCGGCACCGGTACCGGCGGTGCCGGCAACGGCGCCCCCGGTACCCCGGGCACTGACGGGGCGCCCGGCGCCTAGCCGACACCTGAACGCGACCACGGTCGCCGAGTCCATCACGGGCTCGGCGACCGTGGTCGTTTTGGTGTCGTTCTCGCCTTCGTTGCGGGCGGGCGTGGGAGTCCCAGCGCGACTTGAACGGCCTTAGAGCCAGATATGAGCTTGAGAGTCCACTTGATGGGCGGTTCAGCGCACCTGCCAGGACCACAAATCCACCGACGAAGCCACGTCGCGAAGCGGACGCAAGTTATCGATCATGCGGGTTTGCCCCGGTCCGGGGGTCCGTCGATGTTCTTATCACCCTTCCTAAGGGACCTCACAGCATAGAAGGTAAGTCCACTTACGTGAACGAATCTTCCGGAGGGTCGGAGTGTGGGTCCTTGGACGTTATCGCGACCGATAATTGCAGGTCAGAGTGGATTAGTGGCGAAAGATTTGGGGCGGGGTCACATTTCTTGCCGCGCTTGAGGCAGTCCATGCGCCCGGTTGCCTCTAAGTTAAATATTAGCTATGTTGCCTCTGGTCCTACCTGCGCCTCAGGGTGCGGCGACAAGTTGTGAGGAGAAAATTGATGCAGCAAGCCCTTCGCCCCTACGCCACCGCCGGTGTCGCGATCGTGGGCGCAAGCCTGATCGCTGTCACCCCCGGTGTGACGCCGGCGAACCACATGGCCATTGCCCGTGAATTTGCGTTGACCGCCGACTTCAGCTTCTCCGACCTCACCGACCCGTATGTCGCGGCCTACAACGCCGCCCAGGACAACATCGCGCAGATGATGGCGTCTTACGACGCGGCGCCCCACATCGGCTTCACCCAGGCCGTGCGACACCTGTCGGACTACATCAACAACATGGTCCAGGACCCGCTGACCATCCCGGCGATGGTCAGCGCGATCCAGACTGACCTCAAGAACGCGTGGTCGGCCATCACGTTGATGAACGCCGACCAGGCGACCATCAACGACGTCATCCGCCACACCATGGACAGCAGCTACACCGTGGGCAACCTCAGCGGTGGCCACGAAATCATCTTCAACCAGGTCCCGGGCTTCCTGCCGGAGGATCAGGCCGCGACGCTGACCCCGATCATCAATTTCCTGGGCTCGCCGATGAGCGCGATCATGCTCGCCTCGGTGAGCCCCTGGATCGCGCCCTTGATCGCCATGGGCAACAGCTGGGGCGATATCAGCGACGCACTGCGCGACGGTGACTTCTCTGGGGCGATGCAGGGCCTGATCAACATCCCGGCGAACATGTTCGACGCCTCGCTCAACGGCGCCACCCTCAACCTGGACGGCCTGCTGCCGGCGATCAACGGCGCCGGTGTCCTCCCGCCGCCCTTGGAGTTGACCCACCTGGACTTCGCCTTCGGTGGATGGTTCAGCACCGGCGGTCACGTCACGGCCGGCCCCATGCACATTCTGGACGCCGACGGAAACGAGATCGCCACGGCGCCGGCATCCGGCGGCTCCATCTTCAACAGCATCGGCTTCGACCTCAACACCGGCGTCGCGCTGTCGCCCACGATCCACGCGCCCAGCGACGCGATCGGCCCGCTCGGCGCCTGGCTGGGCTTGTCGCAGGTCATCGGGTCGCAGCTCGGCTGGGGCTCGTGGAGCGGCAAGGACCCCATCTTCAGCATCCCGGCGCCCGAAGGCTTCATCGTCGACGACGGCGGTGCGGGTAGCTCGATGGCGGACAGCTTCAGCTTCGGCGACCTGCTCTCCGACCTCGGTCTGGTCGGCTGATCCTTCGCTCGTACCCCACCAACTTCCATTACTAGCCGAACTTTTCATCAGGAGAGGTATTCGCAATGACTCGTCGTCACACCGGTAGCCAGCCGGAGTCAGAAGTTCAGGCCGGAGCGCAACGCGGCAGCCGGGCGGTCGGCACAGGCAGCGCGGTGGCAGCGTTCTTGGCCTTCGGGATGGCGCCGCTGGCCGGCGCGCCGGCGGCCCAGGCCGACGGCTTCGAGGACATGTTCGACTTCAGTTGGCTCACTCCGGCCGACGTCACCACCGATGTCGACCCCGGACTGGCGGCTTTCGATCCCGCCGCCTTCGACATGATCAGCATTCTCGACCAATGGTTCTACACCCCGCTGCACATGGGTATGACCGCCTGGATCGACAGCGACTTCGGCTCGATGGTCGACCACGCCATCAACGAAATATCCGGGCAATTCCTGATCGGTAATGGTGCCGACGGCACGGAGCTGAACCCGGACGGTGGCACCGGCGGCTTGTGGTTCGGCGACGGCGGTGCCGGCTGGAGCAGCGATGTCGACGGCGTGGCCGGCGGCAATGGCGGAGACGCGCTCGGGTTCTTCGGCAACGGTGGTGGCGGCGGGGCCGGCGGACTCGGTGCCGCCGGCGGTGACGGTGGCGCAAGCGCCTGGGGCCTGGGGTACGGCGGCGACGGCGGGGCCGGCGGTATCGGTGGCAACGGTGGCGACGGCGGCGCCTCGGTGGCCTGGGCCTTCGGCAACGGCGGGGCCGGCGGCGCCGGCGGTGACGGCGTGGCCGGCAGCTTCGCCAACGGCGGCAACGGGAACGGCACCGCCGGCGGTAACGGTGGTGCCGGTGGACGCGGCGCCTTCAACCTCGGCAACGGCGGCGACGGCGGCAAGGCCGGCGCCGGCGGTGACGGCGCTGCTGGCACTGCCGACCACGTCAACGGTGGCAACGGCGGGGCCGGCGGCGCCGGTGGCGCGGCCGGTAGCAACTTCTGGGAGCACGGCCACGCGGGCGTTGGGGCCAATGGTGGCGCGGCCGGTAACGGTGGCGACGGCTTCAAGGACGCGGGCGGCAACTTCCTGGGTAACGGCGGTAACGGTGGTGCCGGTGGTGCCGGCGGAAGCAGCGGTGACCCCCTGAGCAGCACCAGCGGCGGTGTCGCGGGCAACGGTGCTGCGGGCGGTTTCGGCGGTGACGGTGTCAAGGGCGGCAACGGTGGCGTCGGTGGCGCCGGCGCGAACGCCGGTGACGGCACCGGTGGTACCGGTGGCGCCGGTGGCGCCGGTGGTGACGGCGTTACCAACGGTGGTAACGGCGGTGTCGGTGGTGCCGCTGGTGCCTCGACTGGATTCAACGCGGGCGCTGCCGGTGGTGACGGCGGCCGCGGTGGTGACGCCAGCGGCGCCGCCAATGTCCAAGGTGTGGCGGGCAACGGCGGCAATGGCGGTGCCGGTGGTGCCGGTGCCAGCGCGCCCGCGGGGGCAGGCGGCAATGGTGGCGCGGGCGGTAACGGCGCCACCGACGACGACACCGTCCAAACCTTCGGCGGCAACGGCGGTAACGGTGGCACCGGTGGCACGCCCGGTTCCGGCGTCGGCGGCACCGGTGGTAACGGTGGCGCCGGCGGTAATGGCACCGTCGGTGCCGGCGGCGGACTGCTCTCCGGCAACCACGCTCAAGGTGGTAACGGTGGTGCCGGTGGTGGTACCGGCCTAGCCGGCGCGGGAACCGCCGGCAACGGTGGTGACGGTGGTGCCGGTGGTACCGGCACCGGCTGGCGTGACGTCAACGGCGACCACTTCACCGCAGGCACCGTCTACAGCGTCGGCGGTAACGGCGGTAACGGCGGATCGGGTCCGTCCTCCACGGCCGGTACCGGCGCCACCGGCGGTGACGGCGGCGCCGGCGGCAACGGTGCGGCCACCGGGGTGAGCATCGGCGGCAACGGCGGCAACGGTGGTAGCAGTGCGGTCGGTGCCGGTGGCGCGGGTGGTAACGGTGGCAACGGCACCGCCAGCGGCGGCAACGGCGGCAACGGCGCCACCGGCGGCGCCGATGCGGCCGGCGGCGCGGGCGGTAAGGGCGGCAACAGCGCCGGAACTGCGATACCGACCAACAACATCGGTGTTGCACCCAGCCATGCCGGTAACGGCGGTAACGGCGGCACGGGCGGCGCCAATGGGGTCGGTGGTGCCGGTGGTGCCGGCGGTAACGGCGCCCTCGCGGTCAACGGCGGCAACGGCGGTAACGGTGGCACCGGCGGTGCGGGCGCCGCCGGCGGCACCGGTGGCAACGGCGGCACCGCGGACGCCGGCAAGGGCGGTAACGGTGGTAGCGGTGGCGCTGGTGGCGGTGGCGCAACCGGCACCACCGGTACAACCGGCGCGAGTGCCACAGACACCGCGGCCGGCACGGTGGGCGGCAACGGTGGTAACGGCACCGCCGGTGGAGCCGGTGGCACCGGCGGCAACGGTGGTACCTCGAACACCGGCAACGGTGGCAACGGCGGGGCTGCGGGCAAGGGCGGCAACGGTGGCACCGGTGGTGCCGGCGGAACCGGCGGCGTGGACAACGCCGGCAACGGCTTGGCTGGTGGGACCGGCGGTGACGGTGGTGCCGGTGGCGCCGCGGGTGCCGCGGGCAGCGGCGGGGCCAGCACCAGCGGAACTGCCGGCAACACCGGCGCCGGCGCGCTGGACGGCAATGGCGGCGCGGGTGGCCGAGGCGGTACCGGTGGGGCCGGGGTTGCGGGCACTGCCGGCGATGCCGGCACGACCGCAGCCGGCGGTAACGGCACCACTGGAGGCAACGGCGGCGCCGCCGGTACCGGCGGCAACGGCGGTACGTCGGGCACCGGCAACGGTGGCGCTGGAGGCGCGGGCGGCACCGGTGGTAGCGGTGGCAAGGGCGGTGTCGGCGGTGTCGGCGGCACGAACAACGGTGCCGGGTTCGATGGTGGTACCGGCGGTTCTGGTGGCAACGGCGGCGTTGCCGGGTCCGGCGGGCTGGGCGGCACGAGCACCTCGGGCACCAATGGTTCGACGGGCGCCAGCGGAGTTGGTGGAGCCGGTGGCGTCGGTGGCGCCGGTGGGGCCGGTGGCGCTGCCAGCGGTGCGGGAAACACCGCGGGTAACGGTGGCGCGGCCGGAACCGGTGGCAACGGCGGTACCGGTGGAGTCGGCACTGGCGGTGTCGCAGGCGGCAAGGGCGGCGCTGGTGCGGCCGGCGGGGCCGGTGGAGCCGGCGGTGCCGGAACCGACGGTGCCGGTGGCGGTAACGGCGCCAACGGTGGCCACGGCGGCGACGGTGGCACCGGTGGTGCGAGCACCGGAACGCCTGGCGCCGGCGGGGCGCTCGGCAAGGGTGGCGCGGGTGGCGCGGCCGGCGCCGGCACGCCGCCCGGGACCGCTGGTACGGTCGGCGAGTCGGGCACCGCGGGTGCGGGCGGCTAGACGCCACATAACAACGGCAGCGGCCGTCGGGTCTGAAAGGACCCGGCGGCCGCTGCCGTATGTAGAACTACTTGAACAGTGCGGCGATCTTCTCGTGCGGGCTCACCGGCTCCGGCAGCGCGTCGACGGGCAGGGCCGCCTCCGGCCCACCAACTGTGCCAACAGATATCCGGCCAGCAGGGTCCGCACCCGGCGCTGAGTGCGCCGATCCGATGTGGCCAGGCCAAAGAACCCGGTCAGCCGGCGGCCCGGCGGCGGACCCGCTCCGGACTGCTGAACATCACGCCCGAGCGCGAGCTGCGGTTTGGCCCAAGACAACCGGTCCTCCACGTCGTCGCCGATGACTAGCGACGCCTCGACCATCACGTTCAGCGGACCAAGTTCCGGACCTGATCCCGTTGGCGGCGCCGGCTTTCAGGGCATCCCCCTAGGTCATCGGCTCGTTCCGGGGAGCAGAACACCGGCTGCCAGCCTCGGCGATCTCAACGGTCAGTTCAACGTTCTTAGGTCCTTCACGGGTACGCCCCAGCGGGGCGTCGAAGGGCACACCGTGGAAGCCCTCCACCACCTGCGGGCCGGAGGTGTCGATGCCCAGGGTGAAACGGCCGTCGGAGACGTAGTCCAGACCCGCGGCTGTCATCGCCAGCCGGGCCGGCGTGCGGGTGTAGATCGGCAAGACCCCGGTGAGCAGCTGCACCCGCGAGGTCTCCCTCCAGCTCGACCACCTACTCGGCTGTTTCTTTGGATCCACCGGAGTGGCGCAGCTGAACACCGATCGGCGTCTCTGACACATAGCAGAGCGTGTTCGGGAGACGAAGACCTCTTCAGGCGGCATGTCGTGTCCAAAACAGGACTCCTGTTTACTCTCAGGGGAAAATCAGTGTGGGATGGCGAATTTCAATAAGTTAATGCTACGAGCTCTGAAAACAGCGAAAAAACAGCTGACAAATATACTTGTGTCTTAGCTTACTCACGGGTAGTGTGCTGTTTCACATTAGTGAATAAGTGTGAATCCAGGAGCAACACGGGCAGCGTCTGCCCCTTGGGACGCTGGCCGAGGGCGGCACCTCACAAAAGGAGATGGCTGTGCAGCAAACCCTTCGCCCCTACGTCACCGCCGGTATCGCGATCGTCGGTTCAGGCCTGATCGCCGCCACCCCGGTAACGGCTCCGGTGGCGGGCGTACCCGTTATCCGGGATGTCGCGCTCACCGCGAGTGGCGGCCTGCCCGACCTGCTCGCGCCGTGGACCGACGTGTTCAACCAGGCCTCCCAGAACGCCACGATCCTCACCCAGAACTTCCTCCTGGCCCCCGGGGTGGCGTTCCAGCAGATGCTGGCCAACCAGACCCAGTACTGGCAAGAGGTCCTCAACGACCCGTCGAAGATCCCGGCCGTGATGCAGCAGATCCAGCAGAACCTGGACGCCGTGCTGACGGGCTACACCTTGCAGAACGCCTCCGGGAGTCTCGGGTTGGGCAGCGTGGAAGGCACCGTCGGTGCGGTCGCGGTGCACACCCTCAGCGGGTCGGATCTGAGCACCTTGGCCCTCGGTCACGACGCGCTCTTCGCGCTGCTGCCACAGTTCCTTCCGGCCGACCTGTCCTCGACGGCAACACCGATCGTCGACTTCCTGGCTTCACCGTTGAGTGCCATCATCATCGGGTCGCTGGGGCCGGGGCTGAGCCCATGGGTCGCGATGCTGAACAGCATCCAGGACGGCGACGGCTTCAACCAGATCATGGCCAACATGGTCGGCGGCTACCTCAACGGCGCCACCCTCAACCTGGACAGCTTGATCCCGTTGATCTCCAGCACCGGCCTGTTGCCGGCAGGCACCGATATCACCCACCTGGAATTCGCGTTGGGTGGCCTGCTGACTCCCGGCTCGGTAGCTGTGGGCCCCTACCAGGTGACCGACCAGGCCGGCAATGTCGTCGACGTCCCCGCGGTCGGTGGGTCGATGTTCAACAGCCTCGGCATCACGCTGCAGACCGGCATTCTGCCGGGGGTGCCCATCGCCGTCGAGGGGCAGGGCGTCGGCCCGATCGCGGCGATGGAGGCCTGGGGCCAGATCGTCGGTTCGCTGCTGGGCTCGGGCTGGACCGGCAAGGGTCCCGTCGAGGTCAGCCCGCCATGGCCGGGGATCGACTTCCCGACGGTGCCCGTCGACTTCTTCGACGACGGTGGCGCGGGTACAGGCGCGGCCACCGACATCTTCGCTGATCTGGCAGGTCTCTTCGGTATCGACAGCTGAGCCCGCCGCACCACGGTCCCTCTGACAACTTTCAGCACTGCATTCCAGAACCGCTTCACAGGAGAGGTGTTCGCAAATGAGCCTTCGTCACAGCATTAGTCAGCCCGATAACACCGGAGCGCGATACCGCAAGCGGGTGATTGGTGCCACCAGCGCGGTGGGAGCGTTCCTGGCTTTCGGGATGACCCCGTTGGCCGCGGTGCCGCCGGCGCATGCCGATGGCGATTTCGATCTCGGCGACCTCTTCGGCGACCTGTTCAGTTCGTCGTCCACGACCGACACCGGCGATGCCGCAGCCAGCTGGGACCTGGGCGCGCTGTTCGGTGCAGCAGACCCGGGCGGCGCAGCGGGCGACGCGTTCTCATGGACGGGGATCATGGACCAGTGGTTCTACGACCCGCTGCACACGGTCATACAGGCGTGGATCACCAGCCCGTTCGGCGAATCGATCGACGGGATGATCAACGACTGGTCCGGCCTGTACCTGATCGGCAACGGCGTTGCCGGTACCGAGGCCGACCCCAACGGCGGTAACGGCGGCCTGTGGTTCGGTGACGGCGGCGCCGGCTGGACTAGCGACGTGGCCGGTACGGTCGGCGGCACCGGCGGCTCCGCGCTCGGCATGCTGGGCAACGGCGGTGACGGCGGCGCCGGTGGTGCCGGTGCGGCCGGCGGCGATGGTGGCGCCGGCGGTTGGCTGATGGGCAACGGCGGTGACGGCGGTGCCGGTGGTGCTGCAGTGGTTGCGGGTGGTTCCGGTGGTGTCGGCGGTAACGGCGGAGCGGCCGCGGCCTGGTTCTTCGGCAACGGCGGTGCCGGTGGTGTCGGCGGCGCCGGAATGGACGGCGCCGCGGGCAGCCTGGCCAATGGCGGGAGCGGCGCCGGAATGGCTGGTGGCTCCGGTGGCAACGGCGGCGTCGGCGGCCGCAGCGGTTTCATGTTCGGCGACGGTGGCAAGGGCGGTGCCGGCGGTGCGGCGGGCAACGGCGGCAACGGCGTTACCGGAACCGCAAACGATGGCGTGAACGGTGGTGCCGGTGGCAACGGCGGTAGTGGTGGCGCCGGCGGTGCCCGCGGTTCCGACTACTACGCCAGCTCGTTCTACGGCAGCGCCGGCCAGGCCGGTGACGGCGCGAACGGCGGCAATGGTGGCGCCGGAAGTAAGGCTGCCACCGACGTCAACGGTGACTACCTCGGCATGGGGGGTAACGGCGGTCAGGGTGGCTACGGTGGCAACGGCGAGCAAGGCGGCAACGGCGGTACCGGTGGCGCGGGTGGCGACGGCACCGGTGTCAGCGTTACCAACCCCGGCGAACCCTGGAACACCGGCGGCATGGGCGGTACCGGCGGCCAGGGCGGTAATTCCCTCGGGGCCAACACCGGCGGCGCCGGCGGCGATGGCGGTACCGGCGGCCTCGGCACCGTGGGCTTCGGCGGCCAAGGCGGCAACGGCGGTCAGGGTGGCAACAGCGACAGCGGAACCGGCGGCGTCGGCGGAAACGGCGGTGTCGCCGGTAACGGCGCCACCAATGACGCCACTGTCTCGACCACCGGCGGCCAGGGCGGCTACGGCGGCCAGGGCGGCAACAGCAACAGCGGCACCAGCGGCGCCGGTGGAAATGGTGCGGCTGGCGGCGACGGGACGCTGGCCGGCGGCACCGGCGGCGGCGGCGGCGGGGGCGGCTACAGCACCACCGGAAACGGCGGGGTCGGTGGCAACGGTGGCGCCGCAGGTAAGGGTCTGGGCTGGAACGACGGCACCACCACCTGGAGCATGGGCGGCAGCGGTGGTTCCGGTGGTACCGGCGGCATGAGCGGCGGTACCGGGACCGGCGGTAACGGCGGTGCCGGTGCGGTCGGGGCCGACGGCGCGACCGGCACAGGCGTGGTCAGCATCGGCGGCGACGGCGGCACCGGTGGCCAGGGTGGCTCCAGCAGTGGTGGGACCACCGGTGTGGGTGGCACCGGGGGTAACGGCGGTAACGGCACCGCGTCTGGCGGCGACGGCGGCAGCGGCGGCATGGGTGGTTCGGGCTACTCGGGCCTGTCGAGCAAGTCTGACGGCGGCGCCGGCGGCGCCGGCGGCACCGGCGGTAACAGCGGCGGTATCACCACTCCGGCCGGGGCGCCCACCGGATTCGGGACCAGCCACGCCGGCAGTGGCGGCACCGGTGGTGCCGGCGGCTCGGCCGCGGGCAGCGCCAATGGTGGCGCCGCCGGCAATGGTGGAACGGGTGGTTCCGGATCAGGTTCGGTCGACGGCGGCACCGGCGGTGCTGGCGGCGTCGGCGGCGACGGCGTCACCGCGGGTGCCGGTGGCAACGGTGGTGCCGGCGGTACCGCGGCGGCCGGTAACGGTGGTACGGGCGGCGCAGGCGGTAACGGCGGCGACAGCGACCAAGGCGCGACTGGCCTCAGCGGCATACCACTGGTCGCGGGCGGATCCAACTCCGCCGGCGGCAACGGCGGTAACGGCAACGCCGGCGGCACCGGCGGTAACGGCGGAGTCGGCGGAGCCTCTACTTCCGGCACAGGCGGCGACGGCGGTGCCGGTGGCACCGGCGGTGGCGGCGGTGCCGGTGGCGACGGTGGCGTCGGCGGTACCAACCCCACCACAGGCAACGGCTACAACGGTGGCAACGGTGGCAACGGCGGCAACGGTGGGACCGGCGGCAACGGCGGCGGTCACGGCACGGGCGGTGCCGGCAACGGCAACGGCGGTGCTGCTGGCACCGGTGGCACCGCCGGTGGAGCTGGTGCGGGCGGCGCGGGCGGTGCCGCTACCGGTACCGGGACTCCCGGCACCAATGGCAGCCCCGGTAGCGCCGGCAGTGCGGGCGCGGGCGGTACGCCAGGCACGTAGCCCACAGTTGAGAGCGACCGCGGTTGCTCAGCCCCGGCATTGCGGGCGGGGAGGGCACCTAAACACCTTCCCCGGACGGCACCACGGTGGACCCGGTGGGCGGTTCGATCTTCAACAACCTGGGCCTGACGCTGACAGGTGTGCCGATCCTCAATGAGCTGAACCTCGAGAGCGTTCCGATCGGCCCGATCGCCGCGATGGAGCAGTGGTCACAGGTCATAGGCGTGCTGCTCGGCGACAACTGGGATGGCAAGGGTGCAGACCAGGTCCCGCCCATCTTCGGGCTCGACCCGATCATGATGGACGACGCCGGCTCCAGCGTCGCCTCGCTCTTCGGCGACGTGCTGTCCGACATCTGGGCATGCAGCGATGGCGGCCGTCGGGTTGTAACCCGATCGCCGCTATCGCTTTCCAGGGCTCTACTTGAACAGTGCGGCGATCTTCTCTTCCGGGCTCACCGGCTCCGGCAGGGCGTCGAGTGCCTCGGTCTTAGGCAAGGCCGCCTGCGGGTTGGCGAAGTCTCGGAACGTCTTGTCGCCCACCAGTTGTGCCAGCAGATATCCCGCCAGCAGGGCCCGCACCCGCCGCTGCGTGCGCCGATCCGAGGTCGGCAAACCGAAGAACCCGGTCAGCCGGCGTCCCTGCGGCAGGCCCGCCGGCGACACTTTGTCGATCACTCGCAGGGTGGAAAGCTGCCAGGCGTGTGCCAGCTCGATCGCGTTGGACCGCAGTGCTTTCGGGTCATCGGGACTGCTGAACACCACGCCCGGCACGTCCAGCGTCAACGCCGCCTGCTCGGCGGGCGGTTCGGTGACAGTCGGGAAAATCGCCGCCACCGCTTTGGGTTCCACCGACAGTGAGGCCGCGGCGAATACCGCGGCCGAACCGCCGAACCCGTGTCCGGCCACCGCGAGCCGATTGCGGTCGACGCTGATTCGACCCGGCCCCAACCGGACCTCGGTAGCGATCTCCAGGGCTCGGCCCAGGTCAGCGGCCAGATCCAGCACCGAGGGCGCCAGCCCCCGTCCGGTGTCGGGGGCCGCCGCCACGATGCCCCACGAGGCCAGGTGTTCGAGCAGTCCGGCGTAGCGATCGGCCCCGGTCAGCCAGTCGTGGCCGAAGGCCACCGCGGGAAGCCGGTACCCGGACTGCGGCGTGTACACCACCCCGGCCAGGCCGGCATAGGCCAGATCTCCGCGCAGGACGCGATGCGGTCCAGGGCGGGTCAACGCGGCGTAAAGACGCTTGATGCTGGCCATCTGAAGACGGTAACGCACGGGGTATTCGGTCATGAGCGCCTTGTGCGGCGCACCACGGGGCACCCCGCTGACCTGCACGGTTTATGGCGGCCCCCGGCCGGTGCACTACCCTGAACAGCTATGTGTGGAATCGTCGGCTACGTCGGGCAACGCCCTGCTCGCGACGTCGTCGTCGAGGCCCTGCGTCGCATGGAATACCGCGGCTATGACTCCGCGGGAATCGCCATCGTCGACGGAATCGGGCAGCTGACCGTCCGGCGCCGTGCCGGCCGGCTGGCCAACCTGGAAGCCGAACTGGCCGCCACTGATCCGGCCCTGCTGGCCGGGGGTACCGGGCTGGGTCACACCCGGTGGGCCACCCACGGCCGTCCCACCGACCACAACGCCCACCCGCACTGCGACGCGTCCGGCAAGTTCGCTGTGGTGCACAACGGCATCATCGAGAACTTCGCCGTGCTGCGCGACGAGCTGGAACTCGCCGGGGTGGAGTTCACCAGCGAGACCGACAGTGAGGTGACCGTCCACCTGCTGGCGCGCGAGTACCGCGACGGCGACTCCGCGGGAGACTTCGTGGGCTCGGTGCTGGCAGTGCTCCGCCGGTTGGAGGGCCACTTCACCGTGGTGTTCGCCCACGCCGACGAACCGGGCACCATCGTGGCGGCGCGTCGGTCCACCCCGCTGGTGGTCGGTATCGGTGAGGGCGAGATGTTCCTGGGCTCGGACGTCGCTGCGTTCATCCCCTACACCCGTGAAGCCGTTGAGTTGGGCCAGGACCAGGCGGTGGTCATCACCGCCGACGGCTACCGCATCTCTGACTTTCACGGCAACGACGACACTGCCGCCGCTCGTCAATTTCACATCGACTGGGACCTGTCTGCCGCCGAAAAGGGCGGCTACGAGTACTTCATGCTCAAAGAGATCGCCGAGCAGCCCACCGCGGTGGCCGAGACTCTGCTGGGGCACTTCGAGGACGGTCGCATCGTCCTCGACGAGCAGCGCCTGAGTGACCAGGAGCTGCGCGAGATCGACAAAGTGTTCGTGGTGGCCTGCGGCACCGCGTACCACTCGGGTCTGTTGGCCAAGTACGCGATCGAGCACTGGACGCGGCTGCCGGTGGAAGTCGAACTGGCCAGTGAGTTCCGCTACCGCGACCCGGTGCTGGACCGCAGCACCCTGGTGGTGGCGATCAGCCAGTCCGGCGAAACCGCCGACACCCTGGAGGCTGTCCGGCACGCCAAGGAGCAGAAGGCCAAGGTGCTCGCGGTCTGCAACACCAACGGTTCGCAGATTCCGCGGGAATGCGACGCGGTGCTCTACACCCGGGCTGGGCCGGAGATCGGTGTCGCGTCCACGAAGACGTTCCTGGCGCAGATCACCGCGAACTACCTGGTGGGTCTGGCCCTGGCCCAGGCTCGGGGCACCAAGTATCCCGACGAGGTGGAGCACGAGTACCGGCAACTCGAGGCGATGCCCGAACTGGTGTCGCATGTGCTGGCAGGCATCGACTCGGTCGCGGAGTTGGCGCGGCAGTTCGCCTCATCGAGTGCGGTGCTCTTCCTCGGGCGCCACGTCGGCTACCCGGTGGCGCTGGAGGGCGCGCTCAAGCTCAAGGAACTGGCCTACATGCACGCCGAAGGCTTTGCCGCCGGTGAACTCAAGCACGGCCCGATCGCATTGATCGAGGACGACCTTCCGGTGATCGTCGTGATGCCGTCGCCCAAGAACGCGGCGATGTTGCACTCCAAGCTGCTCTCAAACATTCGCGAGATTCAGGCCCGCGGCGCGGTCACCATCGTGATCGCCGAGGAGGGCGATGAGACGGTGCGCCCCTACGCCGACCATCTGATCGAAATCCCTGCGGTGTCAACGCTGTACCAGCCGCTGTTGTCGACCATCCCGCTGCAGGTGTTCGCTGCCGGGGTGGCGCAGGCTCGCGGCTATGACGTGGACAAGCCGCGCAACCTGGCCAAGTCAGTCACCGTCGAGTAGCGGGAGCATTCAGTGCGACAATTGTTGGCGGTGGCGTGCGCCGCGATGGCGCTGCTTGCGCAGGTGCCGAATGCCGGTGCGGCAAACGAGATCCCCGACCTCGATCCGCTCTTCGACGACAGCGGGCCGCTGCCCGGCTCGGTTGCTGACCTCACCGGAATCCCGGATCTGGCGTTTACCACCCCGTCGGGTCTGGCCTGCCGGAAGAGTCGCGGCAAAGTGACGCACAGTGTGGCCTGCGTCGGGAATCTCTTCGGCGCCCCGGCGGGAACCCGCAGTGTGAGCCTTGGCTCCGTCTATGCAGACGGCAACGGGCCGGCGCAGTTCATGCCGATGGCGCCCGCTGGGCTGCTCGGCGATCCCGCGAAGGTGCCGTCGATCATGTTGGCGCCCGGCCACAAGATCGTGTTCTGGGATTTCTCACCGACTGAATCGCTGGTCTGCGGCGCTCCGATGGGCACCGAGGTGGCCTGTGTGCTCAAGGCCCCGCGCGAGAGCGGCGCTAAGGCCGGCCCGGCGGTGACGCACGGATTCGTCATTTCGGCACCGCACAGCGAAGTCTTCTAACGCGCGACAGACTCCCGGCACCGCCGAAATCTGGTTGCCGCAGCTCGATTGTGTGTCGCTCGTCCGTCGAAAACTCGGCGGCAAGCGCGGTGACGGTGAGACGATGCAGCCGTTATTGTCAACCATCGATCTGACCGAGTGAGGAGAACAGGCATGTCCAACGCCGATCCTGCTGTTCACGTCAACCGGCCCAGGTTACTGCTGATCCTCGGCATGACGGTCTTTTTCGTCGCGTCCTACGTCGTCACCGTTGCGCTGTATGAGCGGGCGGGGTGTGGATGCCCGCGCCACCTCACCGAAGGTGTGGCGTCGGCCGATGGCACGACAGTCACCATTGACATCGAAGATCTGCAGACGGTGAAGGGCACATTGACCGGCAAGGTCACCATCACCCCGGGGGCTGAACTTCTCGATCCAGTCAGGCACGGGCTCACCGAAGAACTCAGCATCGCGGTGCACTCCGCGGTCACGCCGACGAAGCGCACCTGGACCAAGGGCACGGTGCCGGGTGAGTTCCCGGTCCCCTTGACCATCTCCGGCAATTCTGCCAAGTGGCCGTTCGATCACTATCAGACCGGGCCGATCACCGTCGATGTCGTGCGCGGGGACGCCACGATTCCGGAACGGATGTCGGTGACGTTTGTCGACCATATCGCCGGCTGGAAGAACGAGATCGTCAGTGACCGCGACGACGGCGGCCCGTACCGCATCACGCTGCGCCGGTCGCCGAGCACCATGGCTTTCGGTGCCGTGATCGTGGGTGTCCTGATCTCCTTGGCCGCGGTGGCTGTCGTGGTCGCGAACCTGACTTTCCTGGGCTGGCGCAAATTCCAGCCGCCGATGACGACCTGGTATGCGGCAATGCTTTTCGCGGTGGTCCCGCTGCGAAACGCGCTACCTGATGCTCCGCCGATCGGATCCTGGATCGACGTCACGGTCACACTCTGGGTGATCGTCGCGCTGGTGATGGCGATGATGGTCTTCATCTTCTGCTGGTGGCGCGACTTGAAACCCGAGCCCCTCACCCAGACCTGACACGATGCGCGGCGTGTCTGTCACCGTCGACGAACTCCATCTTGCCGATCCGGCTGACACGTGGCGGTCGGCCGGGTTCAGCGTCGACCCCGACGATGTCTGCCGAGTGGGTGAGGTTCGGCTGCGGCTGACCGGAGGCGGCACCGGCATCCTCGGTTGGACACTGCGGGGCTTGCCCCAGGACGGCCCGCTCGACGGTATCCCCACCTCCCGTTCCGTCGCGGCGGCCGCCGAACCGGCCGCGCATCCCAACGGCGTGACCTCGATCGATCACGTGGTGCTGTTGTCGCCCAACCTGTCTCGCACCGTCGAGGCATTGGCTGCAGTCGGGCTGCAGTCGCGCCGGGTCCGCGACGCCGAACTCGGCGGCCGGCCGATGCGGCAGATCTTCTTCCGGCTGGGTGCGGTGATCCTCGAAGTCGTCGGGTCGCCCGACGCCGCCGCGGGCGGCCCGTCATCGTTGTGGGGTATCACCTACGTCGTCGCCGATATCGAGGCGACCGCGTCGTTCTTCGGCGAGCGCACGTTGCCGGTGAAGGACGCCGTGCAGCCCGGTCGCCGGATCACCACGCTGCGGCATCGCGATCTGGGTATGTCGGTCCGCACCGCGCTGATCTCGCCGCCTATCCTCAGCCGATGACCGAATCCACCGATGACGTGGTCGTCATCCACACCGACGGTGGGTGTCGCCCCAACCCGGGCCCCGGTGGTTGGGGCGCGGTGCTGCGCATGCGCCACCACGTCCGCGAGATGTGCGGTGGCGAGCCCGGCGAGACGAGCAACAACCGGATGGAGCTGACCGCTCCGATCGTGGCGCTGGAAGCCCTCACCCGGCCCGTGGTGGTACATCTGCACACCGACAGCACCTACGTCCGCAACGGCATCACCAAGTGGGTGTCCGGCTGGGAGCGCAACGGCTGGTTGACCGCCGCCAAGCAGCCGGTGAAGAACGTCGACCTGTGGCAACGGCTTCAGGCCGCCTGCGCGCGTCACCAGGTCGAATGGTTCTGGGTGAAGGGCCATTCGGGGGTTGCCGACAACGAGCTGGCCGATGCGTTGGCGACGCGGGGTCTACGGGAAGCGATCGCCGAGGCGGCCAGAGCCTAGGAGTCAGCCGCCCACCGCGAAGAGGTAGCCGCCGATGCCCGCGGCGCACGCCGCGGCCGGGCAGCAGTCCGTGACGGCCATCATGAATACCCCCAGGACCGCAGCCGCACCACCCCGACGACCGTCAGGGCCAGTGCTGCGATAGACCCGGCGAGGTCCGTCCGCGAGATCGGCGGCCTCGGCGGTGGGTAGCTCTGGGACATCCTCGGTGGTGCTACCGATGCTCGTGCTCGGTGTGGCGAAGTGTCTCGCGGGCCAGCTGCACTCGGGTGGTCAGACCGAGCTTGGCGTAGACATGGGTGAGGTGGGTCTGTACCGTCCGCGGCGAGATGAACAGCTGCGCACCGATCTCTTTGTTGCCGAGTCCTTCGCCGGCCAGCCGGGTCACCTCCAGTTCGGTCGGAGTCAGGGAACCCCAGCCGCTGGACGGGCGTTTGCGTTCACCGCGTCCGCGTTGCGCGTAGCCGATCGCGTCGTCGGCGGACAGTGCGGCTCCGTCGGCCCAACAGTCATCGAACACGGCGTCGGTCAGATCCTTTCGAACACGTTTCAGAGCCGAGTCGACCCACGGCCGGTAGATGGAGAAGCGAACAGTGGCCATCCGCCGGCGAGCGGCATCGGCCGCGCCGAACAGCCGAGCCGCCTCCTGATCGCGGATCGCGGGCAACGATGCGACGCATTCCAGGGCGTCGGGGACGAAGAGGACAGCGCCGGCAGACCCTGCGGTGCTCAGCGCGTCGTAGGCATCGCGCTCAGCCTGCTCCAGATCGCTGTGGGCAATCGCGATGTGGTAGCGGGTGGTCAGCGCCATAGCGCGATAACCACCTCTGGTGACCGACACCGCGGCGTCGGCCAGGCAGCGTGCCGTATCCAGATCGCCTTGGAGCCAGGCGATCTGAGCGGCCATGTTGGGGTCGAGAATGCTTCCCGCTTGGCTGGGGCCGTAGGAGCGGGTGGCCGAGTCGCTGGCGGGTCCGGCAGTGGTGAGATTGCCGGCCGACAAGTTCACAAAAGCCAGTGATGCGTAGGCGATACCGGCATGGGCCGGGCTGGCATCTGCGGTGACCAAGTCGATGGCCGCGTAGACGTTGTCCAGGGCGGAGTCGGTATCGCCTCGGTAGGCCAGTGTGTTGGCGAGTATCACCCGCGCGGCGCACTCGCTGAGGATGTCGCGCATCGCGGCGGCTTCGGCGATGACGCCGCTGAGCAGATCGACAGACGTGTCGAGGTTCCCCTGAAACGTATGCCCGAGGCCGAGGAACCAGCCGCAGGTGCGGGAGAGGTAGCCATCACCGGTCGCGTCGGCGAGCGAGCGCGCCTGTTCACCGACCGAGCACGTCCTCACGGGGTCGCCCTCGCCCATCGCCGCGGCGTAGGTCCGCCACGTCAGGGCTTCGGCCAGGGTTCGGGTGTCGCCGGTCTGCTGGGCCAGACTGACCGCTTCGGTCAAGGCCGGCACGGCGATGTCGGCGTTGTAGGCGGTGACGCCGCCGTAGGCGGCCAGGGCGCGGGCCAGCAGCACCGGGTCCCCGATCTCGCGAGCGATGGACAAGGCCTGCTGGGCGCGATCCAGGCGATCGGTGATTCCCACGACGGCGTCCAGGGACACCCTGCCGGCCAGCGCCCGCGCATAGACGCCGGGATCGATCCGGACGAGATGGCGGTCATAATCGGCCAGCGCCGAGTCGAGCCACGCCATTCCTTCGAGTTGGCGACCTCCGCTGCGCCACAGCGGCTGTAGCGACGCGGCCAGGGCCAGAGCGGCTTCGGTGTCGGCGGTGTCACGGGACCAGGCGAAGGCGGCACGCAGGTTGTCGATCTCGGACTCGACCTGGTTGAGCCGGCGTTCGTGGCCGGCGACCGAGGGCGCGTCGAGTGCGGCGGCGATTCCGGCGTAATGGTCGCGGTGCCGCGTCCGCAGGGAATCGGCCTCGCCGGAGTCGCCGAGCTTCTCCAGTGCATACTGGCGCACCGTCTCCAAGAGTCGGTATCGCGTTCGGCCGGTAGTGTTTTCGGTATTCAACAGCGACTTGTCCACCAGCAGGGTGAGCAGATCGACCACTTCGTAGTGGTGCACCTGCCCGCCGGCGGCCACCGCTTGAGCGCCGTCGAGGTCGAAGCCGCCCGAGAACACCGAAACCCGCCGGAGCAGCACCCGTTCGGGATCGCTGAGCAGCGCATGCGACCAATCCACGGATGCCCGCAGGGTCTGCTGGCGGCGCACCGCGGTGCGCGATCCGCCGGTCAACAGCCGGAAGCGATCATGCAGGCCGTCGACGATCTCGGCCAGTGACAGGGCGCGCACCCGCGCCGCGGCCAATTCGATGGCCAGCGGCATGCCGTCGAGACGTCGGCAGATCTCGCATACCGCCGCCGCGTCGTCGCCGACGACACTGAACTCCGGACGCGCCAGCCGGGCGCGGTCGACGAACAGTTCGACTGCCTGGCTCTCGACCGCGAGTGGGGAAACCCGGCGTATCTGTTCGCCGGCCACCGCGATGGGTTCTCGGCTGGTGGCCAACAAAGTCAGTGCCGGGCACGCGGCCAACAGTGTGTCGAACAGGGCGGCGCAGGCGTCGATCAGATGTTCGCAATTGTCGAACAGCACCAGCATCCGGCGGTCGGCGATGCAATCCACAATGGTGTCCACATTCGAGCGGCCCGGCTGATCCGGCAGGCCGAGTGATCGGGACGTCGCGACCGTCACCAACGCCGGGTCGGTAATCGGCACCAGGTCGACGTACCAGATCCCACCCGGGTAGTCACCGGCGATCTCGCCGGCGATCTGCGTTGCCAGGCGGGTCTTTCCGACTCCGCCGGCGCCGGTCAGGGTGACCATCCGGTTGAGGTCCAACAGCTGCCGTACGTGGGCGATGTCGTCGACCCTGCCCACGAATCTGGTGCGTTGGTTCGGCAGTCGGTGTGCGCCCTTGGCTCGGGAGACTCGCAGCTCCGGAAACTCGTGGTGCAGGTCCGGGTGACACAATTGCACGACTCGCTCCGGGCGGGACAGGCCGCGCAGGACATGGGTGCCAAGATCATTCAGCCAGACGCCGTCGGGAAGCAGATCGGCGACCAAATCTGCTGTGGTTCGCGACAATACGGTCTGACCCCCGTGCCCCAATTCGCTCAGCAAGGTGGTGCGGTCGATGGCCGTTCCGGTGTAGTAGCCCGCGTCATCCAACTGCGTCTCGCCGGTATGCAGGCCGATTCGCAATCGGATCGGGGCCAGCCGAGATCGTTGCAGATCCAGTGCACATGCCACCGCGTCGGACGCGCGGGCGAAGGCGATCACAAAGCTGTCGGCTTCGCGCCGATCGACCGGGCAGACGCCATGGTGGGCGCTGACCAAACGGCTCAGCGTGCCATTCAGATCGGTGATCGCGCGGCCCATCTCATCCGGCTGGTTCTGCCACAACACGGAGGCGTCGTCGACGTCGGCCCGCAGCAGTGTCACGATGCCGGTCGGTACAAGATCGCTCACGCCACCTGCGCTCCACTCCCAGGACACCACCGTCACCGGCGGAACCTCGCTCATGTTAGCCAGCGTCAACCGTTTCCGGAACGTGTTGGGCACGGCCGACATCGGCGGTTCGGGTCCGTCGCCTGCGATGGGCTTGCGCCACCCGGGCGACGAAGGCGGGCCGCAGCAGCCGCGAGGGCGGGTCGATCATTCCGGTCAGCCGCGCCAGTTGGCCGGAGACCAGCCGATCGGTCTCGGCGGCGGTCATCACCCAGTCGAGGTAGGCGTTGGTGAGCCGCATCGACACCGGACGCGGACCCTCCACCTCGGGCAAAGCCAGATCGGAGCCGACCGCGGTCTGCCAGGCCACCCGGACCTTCTTCGCCGCGGCACGGAAGAACCGTTGCGGCCGATCCTGGTCGCCGCGGGTCAAACAGTCCCGCAACACCAGAGCTTCCATCGCTGCCACCGTCATCCCCTGGCCGTAGATCGGGTTGACGCTGCACATCGCATCACCGACCACGAGCAGACCACGCGGGAACCGGCGCATCCGGTCGTAACGGCGCCACCGGCTGGACGGTATTCGGTAGCGGGCCACCTCACCCAGCGGTTCGGCCGCCGCCCAGGCCGCCAGCGCGTGTGGCGGCGCGAACGGCGCGGCGAAGGCGATCAACTCCTCCCGGGTGCCGGGTGGTTGCGTGCCGGTCATACCGCTCACCAGCACCATCGCGGTTCCGTCTTCCTGGGCGGTGCATGCGAAAGTCGTGGGCCGGCCGGGTTCCGGGCCGATGAGGACCAGATCCTCCGGCAACGCCCCGGGCTCAAAACGCAGTAGCTGGCTGGCATAGGTCAGCCGGATCACCAGCTCGTCCTCGGGCGGCCGGCGGTAGCCCAATGCTTCCAGAAACACCGGGGTGCGAGAGCCCCGTCCGGTCGCGTCGACCACCAGTTCGGCGTCCAGCTCCTGCTCCGTGCGGCCCGCGCCGACGCGAACGCCGGTCACCCGGTCGCCGGCTTCGGTGGCGGTCAACCCGAGCACGGTGTGCCCGTCGAGGACCGTGACATTCGGGATGGCCGTCAACCGTCGTCGTACCTGGTGTTCCAGCAGCGGCCGGCTGGGAAAGTACAGCGAGTTCGCCACCGTCTGGGGCAGCGTCCCGTGCTGAATTGACTGGTGCCCAAGGTATTTGATGCACAACCGGGACAGATCGCCGTCGTCCCACGTCGGAACGCCCCGGTGCAGCAGTTCGTCGAGGATGCCGGGAAACAGCTCCTCCAGAATCTCCGTGCAGCGGGCCAGCGGAATGTGGGCCTGCCCGCCCTGCGGCACCCCGCGCCGGGACCCGGGGCCGTCACGCAGCACGTCGCGCTCGACGATGGTGACGCGACGATAGAAGTCGGCGAGTACCCGCGCGGCCAGCAGTCCGGCCATGCTGGCGCCCAGGACCACGGCATGTTCTCCACAGTGTGTGCTCATCGGGGTTCCTTCCGGGAATCGATGAGTCGACTATCGGATCGCCGGGGCCGGAGAACATCCGCCAATGCGCGTAGATCGCGCAGCGGGTGCGCAAGAGGGGCCCCGTTCCGGCGTTGACCTTCGAGAGCACCCCTCGTACGTTTGAGTGTCAGATGCCGAACGAGGGGGCGATGAGATGGCGCGGCGGGCACTGGCGGTGGCGGTCGCGACGGCGGCCCTGCTGATCCCGGCGCCGGATGCCGTTGCGGTACCCGGGGTTCCCGATATGGACTCCCTGATCGACGACAGTGGACCGCCGCCCGCGTCAGTTAGCGACCTGCAGAAGATCCCCAACGTGGTCTTCGCGACCGACTCCGGGCTGGTCTGCAGGATGCGGCAGGGCAGGATCACTCATGAGGTCAACTGCGCGGGCGACCTCCCGGGGGCGCCGCGCGACGCCGGCGCGGTAGAGCTGCCCGGGATCTACGGCAAGGAAAGCATCCCGGCGCGTTTCCTTCCCGCTCCGCCGGACGCTCTGCTTGCCGGAAGTCCGCCGGCAGCAAAGCTTCCGGTGGGCCACAAGATCGTATTCTGGGAATTCTCACCCGCCGAGTCGATGGTCTGCGGGGTTCCCCCGTCCACCGACTTGGTCTGTGTGCTCCGCGAACCCCAGGTGCCCGGTGAGGTGAGTAGTCCGGCAGCCACCCACGGCTTCGTCATCGCCGCCCCACAGAGCTGGGTCTTCTAAGCCCGCTACGGATGCCGGGCGGTGACCCCACCGTCGACGACGATCTGGGTTCCGGTAATGAACGATGCCCTCGGCGACATGAGGAACGCCACCGCCTGGGCGACCTCCGCCGGTTGACCGATGCGTCCCAGCGGCGCCGCGGCCACAAATCCGGCGGCGACCTCTTCGACGTCGAGCGCGATCTGCAGCATCGGGGTTTCGATGAAGCCAGGACAGACCGCATTGACGCGGATTCCGGCCGGGCCCAACTGGGCGGCCATCGACCTGGTCAAACCCAGCAGTCCGGCCTTGGACGCGCAGTAGGCGGGGATGAACGGGTTGGCGGTCAGGCCCTCGATACTGGAGATACCGACCACTGCCGCGTCGCCGCCGGATCGGGCGACAGCCTCCAGGTGCGGCAGCATCAGCTGTACGAGCATGGCCTGCGCACGCAGGTTGACAGCCATCACCGCATCCCAGGATTCGCCGGTGTAGGCGCCCACCGGTTCGGGCAGCACTCGGCCCGCGGCATGCACCAGCCCGTCGATTCCGTCGAGTGCCTCAGCCGCTGCCGCGACCGCAGCGGGCAGCCCGGCGTCGTCGCACACGTCGACAACCGCGCCGGGCATCCCCAAACTCTCGGCGACGTCCTGGACCGTCGGGGCTATGTCCCACAACGCAACCCGGCGGCCTTCGGCGGCCAAGGCCTGGGCGCAGGCCCGGCCTATTCCCGATGCTGCCCCGGTGACGACAACTCCGCTCAACTCAGCGCTCCTTTGCGACGACGAACTGCGACCAATCCGGTTCACGAACCGCCGACCAGTACTCGTCGAGCCGCCACGGGCTCACCGTGTGGATCTCGCCGTCGGCGTTCTTGAAGTAGGAATGCTTGACCGCCGGATGCGCCCATACCGTCTTGGCGATCGCGGCCTGGGTGGCCTGATGCCACTCGGTGGCCGCCCGCATGGTCGGCTCGATCGAGTGCAGTTGTTCGTCGGCGAGCTTGGCCAGACAGGCGTCGATGTAGCGCATCTCCAACTCGGAGTTGAAGATCAGGCTGCCGCCGTGCGCCAGATGCGCGCCGGGCCCGTAGAGCACAAAGAAGTTCGGGAAACCGGGCACCGTGATGCCCAGGTACGCATATGGTTTGCTGCCCCACAGCGCGTGCAGATCGGTGCCGTCGCGGCCGGTGATGCGCATCGGCCACAACACATCGGTGTGCCGAAATCCGGTGGCGTATACGATCACATCCACCTCGTGATGGACGCCGTCTTCGGTCTCAACCCCCTGCGGGGTGATTCGCCGTATTGGGGTGCGCATCAGTTCGACGTTGTCGCGGCGCAGGGTTTTGAGCCAGGTGCCGTTGTCCTGCAGCGTGCGTTTGCCGGTCGCCGGATAGTCCGGTAGCACCTTGGCCAGCAGCTCGTCGTCGTCGCCCACCTGATCGGTGATCCAGCCGGTGAACATCTGCCGGGCCAGGGCGTTGATCTCGCTCACCGCATAGTCCTGGTCGGGATAGTCCGGGTCTACGCGGGCGGCCTCCAGGCCCTTGTCGGCGCCGGGCCACAGCAGCAGGAAGCGGTACCAGCGACCGTAGAACGGCAGGTGCTGCAGAGCCCAGCGCACGCCGTCGTCGACCGCGTCGTGATACATCGGATTGGGGAACATCCACTGCGCGGTGCGCTGAAAGACAGTGAGGTGCTGCACTTTTTCCGCGATCGCGGGTGCGATCTGAAATCCGCTGGCGCCCGCCCCGATCAGTGCCACCCGCTTGCCGGTCAGGTCGACGCTGTGGTCCCAAGCCGCGGAGTGAAACGACGGCCCGGTGAAGCTGTCCGCGCCGTCGAGATCCGGCAGGTGCGGCCGGTTGAGCTGGCCGACCGCGGTGATCACCGCGCGTGCCGTCAGCGTGGACACCGAACCGCCGGCGGTCCGGGTGGTCAGCGTCCATGTTCCGTTGCCCTCGTCCCAGACGGCATCGGTGACCTCGGTGCCCCACCGAATATGGTCAGCCAGACTGTGTTTGGTGACCAGGTCGGTGAAGTATGCCCGCAGCTCGGGCTGCTCGGCGAAGTAGTGTCCCCAGTCGTTGTTGGGTTCGAAGCTGTAGCAGTAGAAGTGGTTCGCGACATCGACCCGAGCGCCCGGATAGTCGTTCTCCCACCACGTTCCGCCCGGGCCTTCGTTCTTCTCGATGATCGTGAAGGGAATGCCGGCCTGCGCGAGCCGGATTCCGGCCAGCACGCCCGATTCGCCGCAGCCGATCACCACCACCGGAAGCTCCGCGGCGCGTTCCGGGTCCAGGGGCGCGGGGCTTCGCGGGTCGACGCCCTCGAGGTCGAGTTCTTCGGAGAGTAAACCCAGGTAGGCATCCGGCACGGTCTCGCAGGCCGCCCAGTCCATCATCTCTTTGACTAGCTCGGCGGGCAGGGGAGCGGGCTGCGGACAGCCGCGGTCGCGGTAGTCGATGATCACCGGCAGCGCTTCGGCGCGGGCACGGGCCTTGTCTTCCTCGGACATAAACCCCTGGATCTCGTTGAGGAAGATCCCGTTCTGCCTGAAGTCCCGGATGAAGCGGGGGTCGCCGGTGATGTGCACGCACGACAGCAACAAGGTGGGGATCGAGACCTGCTCCAAGGCCGCGGCGATCTCAGCATCGGTGGTGGTGAACGGTTCCCCGGCGTAGCGGTTGCGCAACGGCTCGGCCCTTCCCTGTATTCGCTACTGTGCGACGCGAAATTGAATCGGACGATACGCGAGGCGCTGAGGCTGATCAAGGGTTGGGTGGCGCCGGCTCACCCGGCTGCGTCGATCTTCGAGGTGATCGAGTCCAGGATGGCACGCGCTGCGGTTGCCAAATCGCCTTGCCCACAGGCTTCGACGCATCCGCAGGCCGCTACGCGGACGACAACGTTGTTGCGGGCGGTCAGCCTGTTCTGGCATAACCACTCGTGGTTGCCCTTGTCCAGTACGGCGGCGGCGAGTACACCGTCGGCGTCGGTGACCCTGCCGACGCCCCAGAATTGGTCAGCCGATCCTGTCGCGCCGGCCAAACGGGTGTTGACGATATGGCCGGAGCATTTCGACCAGGCATTGCTCTGCTTGGCATAGAAGGCGCGAGCAGCTTCGGCTTGAGGGTATGTCGCTACCGACAACAGAACCTGATTCGTCAGGGTGGGGGGATTGGGTTCGGCGGGGCTATTCCATCGCTGCGAGCGGATCGCGGTCCAGCCCGAGCCCGTGTAGTCCCGCGAAGCGACGGCGAAGAGCCCATGGCAATCGGCGTCCACAATTTCGTCGTTGTCGATGTTGCCGCCGTGATCGACCAGGTCGATGGCGGGGTCGGCCACCGCGGAAGAGACGATGCCGCGGTCGGGCAAGAAGCCGTCGAGAGCGGAGACGGGTATCGATGCCCGGTCGGTGGAGGCAATAGGCGACGGTGCTGCGCTGGATGATGAGGTTGTGCTGGATTGCGCGATCGGGTGCCGATCACGGCCTACGAGGGCTACGACGACCACCACTGCGGTCGCGGTCAGCACGCAGATCAGCCCCAGCAGCAGCCAGATCCGCCGTCGGCTGCCGTGAGGTGGCGGCATCGGTTGCCAAGGCGGCGGCAGCTGACCGCTAGGCCCCGGTGGAATAGGCCAGTTGGCAGGCGTAGGCCGCGTCGGATCGTAAGGGTTGGGCATCGGACCCTGTTGTTCGTTCATCGTGCAACCCCATCCCGTCGCGCCTGGGCATCAATGTCATGCTGCCGCGTCGATCTTCGCAATGATCGAGTCGAGGACCTTCTGTGCCGCATCGCTAGACGGGGTCAGGGCGCACAGATTCAGCTGCGTGATGATGTTGTTGCGCACCGCGGTCGTGAGCCCGCAGGACCAACCGGCACCGCCTTCACTGATCTCGGTGGTACTGAGTACGCCGTCGTTTTCGGTGACCGCTCCTACGGTCCAGAAGGCGTCGGTTGGGTTCTCCAGGTTTGTTACCCGCATGTTCACGGTACGGTCAGCACACGACTGCCAGTCGGTGCGCTGTTTGTCGTAATAGCTGCGGGCGGCTTGGGCTGAGGGATAACTCACCACCGATGTCAGCATCTGATGCTCCAGCTTCGCCGGCTCGGGTTCGGCGGGACTGCTCCAAATCTGCCAGCGGACGCTGGTCCAGCCAGAGCCCGCATAGACTGGGCCCGCGGCGACGAAGCTCATCCCTTGGCAGGATTTCTCCGCCACGACCCCGGGGAACATGCTTTCGCCTTTGTCCACGACGCCGATCCCAGGGTCGGCCGTCGCGTCGCGAACGACATCGGTGTCTGGCAGTAAGGCCTCGAGCGCCGAGACGGGTACCGGCGCCCGGTCGCCGGAGTCAGACTCTGCGGTGGCATGCGCGTTCTCCTGCCGGTCACGGCCGCCGGCGGTCACGCCGAGCACTACGGCGGTCGCGGTCAGCGCGATGACCAGCCCCAGCAGGGCCCATATCAATCGGCGGTTGCGTTGCGGCGGAGGACCGGGCGGCCATGGCGGCGGGAACTGTCCGCCCGCAAGCGGCGGCATGGGCCGGTGGGTGGGCCCAAATTGCGCTGGGTCGTACGGATTGGGAGTTGGACCGTGCGGTTCGCTCATCGGGGCACCCCCGTCCCATCGGGGCCGGTCACAGGCGGACGGGCCTCACTGGCATGAGACGTTATCAGCGGTCGGTCTGTCCGTGTCTGCACCGACCATGCGACGCTGTACGCCGTGGCGGACGTCAGAACGCGCCTGGCCGCGGTGTGGCACTTTGTGCACACCGCGCCGCTGACCTACCTGTGGCTGGCGGTGCTGGGTGTCACCACCGTGATCCAGCATCTGGTCGGCCGGCGCCTGCACACCATGCTTGTCGAGCAATCCACCAACCTGCACCACCTGGCCACCGACCCGCTGGAGGTGCTGGTCTCGAGCCTGCTGTGGATCGACGGCAAGGACTGGTCGCCGTACCTGGTGCTGTTCACCCTGTTTCTGGCGCCGGCCGAACACTGGCTGGGACACTTACGTTGGCTGATGGTCGGATTGATCTCCCATGTCGGTGCCACCTATGTCAGCGAGGGTGCGTTGTATGCGCTGATCCACCTGCACCGGGAATCGGAGCGGCTGACCTACGCCCGAGACATCGGTGTCAGCTACTTCCTGGTGGGCGTGATAGCGGTGCTCACCTACCGAATTCGTCGGCCGTGGCGCTGGGTATACCTAGCCGGCCTGGTCGTCATCTTCACCGTGCCCCTGCTCATAAACCCCGACTTCACCGCGATCGGCCACGCCGCCGCATTGGTCATCGGCCTGTGCTGCTACCCGCTGACTCACCCCCACCATCCGCTGCGACATCACCCGAGCGCCGCCGGCGGCCACTAGCCTGACAATCGCGAGCAGGGCGAGGAGGGCAAGTGCGGCATTATTACAGCGTCGAGGTCATTCGTGCCGCCGAAGCACCACTGTTGGCCAGCCTGCCCGACGGGGTGCTGATGCGCCGGGCCGCGTTCGGTCTGGCGACCGCGATCGCTCGGGAACTGGCCGCGCGCACCGGCGGGGTGGCCGGGCGCAACCTGTGTGCGGTGGTGGGTTCCGGCGACAACGGCGGCGACGCGTTGTGGGCGGTCACCCTGCTGCGCCGACGTGGCGTCGCGGCCAGCGCCATCCTGCTCGACCCCGAGCGTGCCCACGCCAAAGGGCTCGCGGCATTCAAACGTGCCGGTGGCCGAATTGTCGACACCGTCCCGCCCGCAACGGATCTGGTGATCGACGGCGTAGTCGGCATCTCCGGGCGGGGTCCGCTGCGGCCGCACGCCGCCGAGATCTTCGCCGACGTCGATGCGCGCAGCATCCCGGTGGTGGCCGTTGACATTCCCAGTGGTCTGGACCCGCACACTGGCGCGGCGGCCGGTCCCGCGGTGCACGCCGCTCTGACCGTCACCTTCGGCGGCCTCAAACCGGTGCACGCACTGGGGCAGTGTGGGCGGGTCGAGCTTGTTGAGATCGGCCTGGACCTGCCGGACACCGACATTAGATCGTTGACCGCAGCCGACGTCGAGGCCCGCTGGCCGGCGCCCGGCCCGCGCGACGACAAGTACACCCAGGGCGTCACCGGAATCCTGGCCGGCTCGGCGACCTACCCGGGCGCGGCGATCCTGTGCGCCGGGGCAGCGGTAGCCGCCACCTCTGGGATGGTTCGCTACGCCGGAAGCGCTGACGCCCAAGTGGTTTCGCGCTGGCCGGAGGTGGTGGCGGCACCCAGCCCGGCGGCCGCCGGGAAGGTGCAGGCCTGGGCGGTCGGTCCCGGTCTGGGCACCGGCGAACAGGCTGCCGCCGCCCTGTGGTTCGCGCTCGGCACCGACCTGCCGGTGATCGTCGACGCCGATGCGCTGACCATCCTGGCTGCCCACCCCTCGCTGGTCGCCGACCGAAGCGCCCCGACGGTGCTGACCCCGCATGCGGGCGAATACGCCCGATTGGCCGGGCGACCGCCCGGACCTGACCGGGTCGGTGCCGCCCGCGCCCTCGCCGACCGCTTCGGGGCCACCGTGCTGTTGAAGGGCAACGTCACCGTCATCGCCGACCCCGGCGGTTCGGCGAAGCTCGACGGAGGAGAGCTGACACCGGGACCGCCGTATGACCGAGCCGGGCCGGTCTACCTCAACGAAGCCGGCGGGTCGTGGGCGGCCACCGCAGGTTCCGGCGACGTGTTGTCCGGGATGATCGGCGCGCTGTTGGCATCCGGCCTGCCGCCCGCCCAGGCCGCTGCCGCCGCCGCGTTCGTGCACACCCGTGCGGCCGCGGCCTCGGCCGCTGACCCCGGACCCGGCGATACCCCTACGTCGGCCTCGCGCATCCTGGCCCACATCCGCACCGCCCTGGCCCAGCTATAGAGGAGAGTCGCAGTGACCCATTCCCACCCGTCCGTGCCGGCGCACGCCATCGCTCCGGCCTACACCGGCCGGATGTTCACCTCGCCGGTCCCGGCGTTGCGGTTGCCCGACGACCCGATGGACCCGCAGACCGCTTACCGCTTCATCCACGACGAGCTGATGCTCGACGGGAGTTCCCGGCTGAATCTGGCCACCTTCGTCACCACCTGGATGGACCCCGAAGCGTCGGCGCTGATGGCGGAGTCGTTCGACAAAAACATGATCGACAAAGACGAATACCCGGCCACCGCGGCCATTGAGCAGCGCTGCGTGTCTATGGTCGCCGACCTGTTCCACGCCGAGAACCTGCGCGACGACGACCCCGCCAGCGCGATCGGGGTGTCCACCGTCGGGTCCAGCGAGGCGGTGATGCTGGGCGGGCTGGCAATGAAATGGCGCTGGCGGGCCAAGACCGCCGATTGGCGGGGGCGCACCCCCAACCTGGTGATGGGCTCCAACGTCCAGGTGGTGTGGGAGAAGTTCTGCCGCTATTTCGACGT
Source organism: Mycobacterium sp. SVM_VP21 (assembly GCA_024758765.1). Lineage (NCBI taxonomy): Bacteria > Bacillati > Actinomycetota > Actinomycetes > Mycobacteriales > Mycobacteriaceae > Mycobacterium > Mycobacterium cavoris. The sequence continues at coordinate 707,574 of CP101406.1, read as the reverse complement.
CGAACCCCGCTACCTGCCGATGGCCGAAGACCGCTACGTGATCACCCCCGAGCAGGTGATCGACGCCGTCGATGAGAACACCATCGGCGTGGTCGGCATCCTGGGCACCACCTACACCGGCGAGCTCGAACCCATCGAGGCGATCTGCGCGGCACTGGACGCCCTAGCCGACGGCGGCGGACCGGACGTGCCGGTGCACGTGGACGCGGCCAGCGGCGGATTCGTGGTGCCGTTCCTGCATCCCGGCCTTAAATGGGATTTCCGGCTGCCGCGGGTGGTCTCGATCAACGTCAGCGGCCACAAGTACGGCCTGACCTATCCGGGCATCGGTTTCGTGGTGTGGCGCAGCGCCGACTATCTGCCCGAGGAGCTGGTGTTCCGGGTCAACTACTTGGGCGGGGACATGCCGACGTTCACGCTGAACTTCTCCCGCCCGGGCAATCAGGTCGTCGGCCAGTACTACAACTTCCTGCGCCTCGGCCGTGCCGGCTACACCGAGGTGATGCGGACGCTGTCCGACACCGCCCGCTGGTTATCGCATCAATTAGCCACTTCGGAGCATTTCGAGGTGATCAGCGACGGTTCGGCGATCCCGGTGGTGAGCTGTCGGCTCGTCGGTGAGCGCGGCTACACCGCGTTCGACGTGTCCCACGAGTTGCGCACGTTCGGCTGGCAGGTGCCGGCCTACACCATGCCGGAGGGCGCCGAGGACGTCGCGGTGCTGCGCGTCGTGGTCCGTGAAGGACTGTCGGCGGATCTCGCCCGGGCGCTGTTCGACGACATCATGAAATCCGTCAAAGCGCTCGATACGGTGAAGCCTGGCGGGCACTACGACGCACAGCACTTCGCCCATTAGGTTTTGCCGCCGAGCGTGCGGTTTGGCACCGGAATCGGCTGTTTTCGCTACCAAACCGCTCACTCGGCGCGCCCGTCACCAGGTTTTCGGGCAGCCGCGACCGATCAGCGCCGCGCCGATGCGCTCCAGGAAGGCTTCGGGGCGTAAGTGCAGCGTGCGTGACGTCAACCGGATGTCGATCCAGCCCGCCTCGGCGATGAAGTTGTAGCGCTCGGCGTCACGTTCCCGCTGCTTGGGGTCAAGCCAATGGTGAGCGCCCTCGAAGTCGGCGCCGACGAGGTATTCCGCCCAGCCCATGTCGATGCGGGCGCCGACGTTGCCATGGGCGTCGTACACCGGTATCTGGGTCTGTGGCCGTGGGAAACCGGCTTGCACGAGGCACAGCCGGGTTAGAGACTCGTACGGCGACTCCGCGCCGCCGTCGACGAGCTGCAATGTCGCATCGAGCTGCCGTAGCCCCCGGGCGCCCCGGTGGGCGGCGGCTACCGCCGCGATGTCCACCGCCTTGAGATCGGTGGCGTTCATCAGGGCGTCGATACGCTGAACGCCCTCGCTGACAGCCAGGCGCCTTCCCAGGTCGAACGCGGTGCGCGCGGCCGTGGTCACCGGCAGTCCGCTCACTACTCGAACTTCGCCGGCCAGCAGTGTGTCGGTGTGCACGGTGAGCAGCGGTGGTGCCCGCCGGTTGCCGTGAACAAGTTCCGCGGGTTTGTCGGAGTCGATCCACTCCGCGCCGAGCATCGCCGATGCCGACAGCCCGGCGAGCACGCCCCGCCGACGTGACCAGAGCCAGGCGGCCCGGGCCCGCTGCGTCGCCGAGAGGGCTGCCTCGTGCGGCAGCCAAACGCCGGGGTAGACGGGGATGTAGTCGCGCCGCAGCTGGGCGCGGGTCACCGCGCCGGCGGCCAGCGCATCGGACGCCCGAAATGGCCCCTGCCGGGTTTGCATGCCAGCAGGTTGGCACGCGGGCGGGCCGCGGCGCCGACGTCGATTCACAGGCCGGCGTCGAGTGTGTGTTCTCGGTCGCAAAACGGCTTGAGCGCCGATCAAACCGCACACTCGGCGATCCGACGGGCCGGTTCGAGAGGTTCTGGGACAATCGAAGCTGACATGACTGCCGTATCCCGAACGTCCGGCCTGCTCGCGCAGGCGCTGGTGGACCTGGACGCCATTGCCCACAACGTGCGGGTGCTGGCCGAACACGCCGGCGCCGCCGGGGTGATGGCTGTGGTCAAGGCCGACGGTTACGGCCACGGCGCGGTCCAGGTGGCCCGCGCCGCGCTGGCCGCCGGCGCGGCGGAACTCGGGGTCGCCACCGTCGACGAGGCCCTGACACTGCGGGCGGCCGGCATCGCCGCACCGGTGCTGGCATGGCTGCACGGGCCGCATACCGACTTCGCTCCCGCTTTGGCCGCCGATGTGCAGATCGCGGTCTCTTCGGTGGCGCAGCTGAACGAGTTGCTCGATGCGGTGGGGTGCACGGGACGGACCGCGACCGTCACGGTCAAGGCCGACACCGGCATGAACCGCAACGGGGTCAGCGCCGCCGACTTCCCGGAACTGGTGACCGCACTGCGGCGAGCCGCCGCCGACGACGCGGTCCGGGTACGTGGCCTGATGTCGCACCTAGCCTGCGCCGATGAGACCGCTAATCCGGTCAACGACGTTCAGGCCCAACGCTTTTCCGATCTGCTGAGGGTGGCGCGCGACCAGGGCCTGGAGTTCCCGGTCGCCCACCTGGCCAACTCGGCCGGGGCCATGACCCGGCCCGATCTGGCCTTCGACATGGTTCGGCCCGGAATAGCCATGTATGGCCTGAGTCCCATCCCCGAGCGTGGTGACATGGGCCTGATTCCGGCGATGACGCTGAAATCGCTTGTGGTGCTGGTCCGTCCGATCAAAGCTGGGGAGGCAGTCTCCTACGGGCACACCTGGATCGCGCCGGTTGACACCACCGTGGCACTGGTGCCGATGGGTTACGCCGACGGGGTGTTTCGACCGCTGAGCGGACGGTTCGACGTGCTGATCAACGGCCGCCGTCGGCACAGCGTCGGACGGGTGTGCATGGATCAGTTCGTCGTCGACCTGGGCCCCGGCCCCGTCGACGTCACCGAGGGGGACGAGGTCATCCTGTTCGGGTCCGGAGCGGACGGCGAACCGCTGGCCCAGGACTGGGCCGACGCGTTGGGCACCATCCACTACGAGGTGGTCAACAGCCCACGTGGGCGAGTCGCCAGGACGTATCGGGGCACTGATGGCCGGTAATCGGCGCGGGTCGCGGCGGGCCGGCGGTTGGCTCGCGGGGGTGGCCGGCCTGACCGCCGTCGGCACCATCGCCGGGAGCACCATCGCTCGGTCGGTGACACGACGCACCACCGCCGAAGACGCTTACGCCGACGAGGATTTCGAGATCCTCGACCACGACCACGAGTCGGTGGTGGTCACCGATGATGGCGTCGAACTGGCGGTGCGCGACGTAGGTCCGCGCAACGCACCGTTGACTGTGGTGTTCGCGCACGGGTTCTGCCTGCGGATGGGGTCGTTTCACTTTCAGCGGGCGCGGTTGGCGGCCGAGTGGGGCGATCAGGTGCGCATGGTCTTCTACGACCAGCGCGGCCACGGCGAGTCCGGCATCGCGCCGCCGGACACCTACACCGTGCCGCGGCTCGGCCAGGACCTGGAAGCGGTGCTGCGGGCGGCCGTGCCGCGCGGCCCAATAGTGCTGGTGGGGCATTCGATGGGCGGCATGACGGTGCTGGCGCACGCCCGGCAGTTTCCCCAGCGCTATGGCAGCCGGATCGTCGGTGCCGCGTTGATTTCGTCGGCCGCCAAAGGGGTTTCCCGGTCCCCGCTGGGCCAGATTCTGCGTAACCCGGCGCTGGAAGCCGTGCAGTTTAGCGTGCGGTACGCACCGAAGCTGGTGCATCGCGGCCGCGGCGCGGCCCGCGGGGTGATCGCGCCGATCCTGCGTGCCGCCTCCTATGGCACCGACCAGATCAGCCCGAGTGTGGTGGCCTTCTCCGAGGAGATGATGCACTCCACCCCGGTCGCCACCATGGTGGGCTTCCTGCACGCCCTCGAAGTGCACGACGAGAGTGCCGCGCTGTCGACGCTGGCCAAGATCCCTACCCTGGTTGCCTGCGGTGATGCGGACCTGCTCACCCCGCCGGGGTACTCGCGGGCGATGGCGGCCACGTTGTGGGATTGTGAGCTGGTGATTGTGCCCGGGGCCGGGCATTTGGTGCAGTTGGAGGAACCCGATGTCATCGACGAGGCGCTGGTGCGATTGGTGGAGCGGGCCACCCCGCGCCGCGGCATGCTGACGCACCGGTTGCGCCGAAAGGCCGGGCGCAGTGGCTGATCCGCAGGAGGCGACCCTGGCCACCGCCGAGGAGACCGTCGCGCTGGGAGCCCGGCTGGGCGAACAGCTGCGAGCAGGCGACGTGGTGGTGCTGTCCGGACCGCTGGGGGCTGGAAAAACCGTGTTGGCCAAGGGAATCGCTGCCGCACTCGATGTCGATGGGCCGGTAACCTCGCCGACGTTCGTGCTGGCCCGCGAGCATCGGGCTCGCCGTCCGGGCACCCCGGCGATGATTCACGTCGACCTCTACCGCCTGCTCGACGAGACGGGCCTGGACCTGTCGGCCGAGCTGGATTCGCTGGACCTTGACACCGAACTCGACGACGCCGTTGTCGTGGTGGAGTGGGGCGAAGGACTGGCCGAGCGACTCTCCGACCGGCACCTCGATATCAGGCTGGACCGCGCCGTGGACTCCGAGACGCGCACCGCGATCTGGCGGTGGCACACGCCGTGACCGGAGCGATTCTGACCATCGATACCGCCACTCCCGCCGTCACCGCGGGCGTGGTGGCCGCCGATCGGCGCACCGTGCTGGCCGAGCGGGTCACCCTCGACGCCCGCGCTCACGCCGAACGGCTGACCCCGAATGTCCTGGGCGCACTGGCCGATGCCAGCCTGAGCATGGCCGATCTGGCCGCGGTGGTGGTGGGTTGCGGACCAGGGCCGTTCACCGGCCTGCGGGTCGGGATGGCCAGCGCCGCCGCTTATGGGCACGCCCTGGGTATCCCGGTGTACGGCGTGTGCAGCCTGGACGCGATCGGGGTGCGCACTGGCGCAACAACCCTGGTGGTCACCGACGCCCGCCGTCGGGAGGTCTACTGGGCGCGCTATCGCGACGGGATTCGCATCGCGGGACCGGGGGTCAGTGCGCCGGCCGACGTCGACCCGGGTGAAGCTGTCGCGGTGGCGGGTTCACCGGCGCACGCCGAACTGTTCGGCCTGCCCGTACTCGACGTCTCCTACCCGACGCCTACCGGACTGGTTGCCGCGGTGGGGGATTGGGATGGCGAGCCCGAGCCGCTGGTGCCGCTGTATCTGCGCCGTCCCGACGCCAAGCCGCCTGCTTCGGCCGCACCCCCGGTCACTTTGGGGGCGCTGACCAACATCGACGCCGACCGTTGCGCCGAGCTGGAGTCGCAACTGTTCCCCGGTGATGACCCGTGGCCGGCGGAGGCGTTCAGCCGGGCGATCGGCGCGCGCGACAGCCACTACGTCGCCGCCCGAATCGGTGACGCCGTAGTGGGTTACGGCGGAATCGCGCGGCTTGGGCGCACAGCGCCGTTCGAGTACGAGGTACACACCATCGGGGTGGACAAGGCGCATCAGGGGCGCGGCATCGGGCGGCGGCTGCTTGCAGACCTGCTGGAGTACGCCGCCGGCGGCATCGTGTACCTGGAGGTCCGCACCGACAACGCTCCGGCGATCGCGCTCTACCGCGACGTCGGCTTCGTCGAGACCGGACTGCGTAAGCGCTACTACCGCAACGGAGCCGACGCCTACACCATGCGGCGGGAGGCCCTATCGTGACAATAGTCCTGGCCATTGAATCCTCTTGCGACGAAACAGGTGTCGGTATCACCCGCCTGGAAGCCGACGGCACCCTGACGCTGCTGGCCGACGAGGTGGCCTCCAGCGTGGCGGAGCACACCCGGTTCGGCGGGGTGGTGCCGGAGATCGCCTCGCGGGCGCATCTGGAGGCGTTGGGGCCGACCATGCGCCGGGCGCTGGCAACGGCAGGGTTGGGAGAGGACCGCCGTCCGGATGCAGTGGCGGCCACCATCGGACCGGGACTGGCCGGGGCGCTGCTGGTGGGCGCCGCCGCGGCCAAAGCCTACGCGGCGGCCTGGGGAGTGCCGTTCTACGCCGTCAACCACCTGGGCGGACACTTGGCCGCCGACGTCTACGCGCACGGCCCGCTGCCGGAGTGCGTGGGTCTGCTGGTCTCCGGCGGCCATACCCACCTGCTGCACGTGCGGTCGCTGGGGGAGCCGATCGTCGAGCTAGGCAGCACCGTCGACGACGCCGCGGGGGAGGCCTACGACAAGGTGGCCCGGCTGCTCGGGCTGGGCTATCCGGGCGGGCGGGTGCTCGACGAGCTGGCCCGTACCTGCGGCCGGGAGGCCGCGGAGATCCCAGTGTTCCCGCGCGGCATGACCGGCCCGCGCGATGACCCGTACGTGTTCAGCTTCTCGGGCTTGAAGACCGCGGTGGCCCGCTATGTGGAGCGCAACCCCGACTTCGTCCCCGCCGACGTGGCGGCTGGCTTTCAGGAATCTGTCGCCGACGTGCTGACCGCCAAGGCGGTGCGCGCGGCCACCGATCTGGGGGTCAGCACCCTGCTGATCGCGGGCGGCGTGGCCGCCAACTCCCGGCTGCGCGAACTCGCCGAACAGCGCTGTGCGGCAGCAGGTTTGACACTGCGCATCCCGCCGCTGCGGTTGTGCACCGACAACGGGGCGATGATTGCGTCGTTCGCGGCGCACCTGATCGCCGCCGGCTCCCCGCCGTCGCCGCTGGACGTGGCCACCAACCCGGGCCTGCCGGTGGTGGCGGGCCAGGTGAGCTGACCGAAACTTGCCCCTAAATTTGCGGCGCCCACGGCAGCGTGCCGTACCCGGTCGCCTGGGTGACGATCAGCAGGTTGTCGCCGGTCGCCCAGGCCTGGGTGAAGGTCGCCATCGGGATCTGCTCGTCGCGGCCGTCGGGGGTGCCGCTGTCGTTGAGGTGCACCACGTTGTTCGCGGTATCCACGCCGGTGACGACGACGGCATGGTCGGCCTGGGTGCGCTGGCCCTGCCCGGCCGGGTAGTCCCAGATGGTCTCGGCGTTGAGCCCGGCGATCACCTTGTGCCCGGTCGCCAGACTCTGTTCCAGACCTGCCAGGGTGTTGCCGCTGGTCAGCTCCGAGGTGATGCCGTAGTTGCTCAACAGCACCACCATGTCCTGCGGTGAGGTGCCGTCGAATTCGTAGACGCTGCCCTGGTGGTCGCTGCTCGGGGTGAACAGGCCGCGCAACTCTATGCCGATCTGCATCGGTTCGTGGCCGGTGAGCTGGCCGACCACGTCGGCAACCGCCATCAGCCCGCAGTCCTCCTGGTGCTGGTAGCGCCAGTAGGGCGCGGCGGCGCCCGGGTTTCCGTACATCTGACCGCTCGGGTCAGCGGAGGCGATCCCGGCCCCGCCGATGGCGACTGCGGTGATCAGTGCGACCGCTGCGGTGGAGCGCGTCACGGCGCGCATGGTGGTAAACATGTGCGCCATTGTCGGTTCGGTTCCTGGGTGCTGCCTGGGAAATGATCTCGGCACCGGGGCCACCTTGAGTGCTAGCACTCTCATGTATAGAGTGCTAGGTGGCAGTCGGTCGGATTCTCGCTCGGCACCCGCGACGACGACGCGAGGGCTCGCACGAATGCCGAACACCTTAAGTAAGTACGTTCCGATGGGCTCGGCATCGGCCGGGTCGCATCCAGACAATGTGGAGGGCTCCAATCGTGGCGAGCGTGAACATCAAGCCACTCGAGGACAAGATCCTCGTTCAGGCCAACGAGGCCGAGACCACGACCGCTTCCGGTCTGGTCATTCCGGACACGGCCAAGGAGAAGCCGCAGGAAGGCACCGTTGTCGCCGTCGGCCCTGGCCGGTGGGATGAGAGCGGCAGCAAGCGGATCCCGCTGGACGTCGCCGAGGGTGACGTTGTCGTCTACAGCAAGTACGGCGGCACCGAGATCAAGTACGGCGGCCAGGAGTACCTGATCCTGTCCGCGCGCGACGTGCTGGCCGTTGTAAGCAAGTAGGTCGGCAAGTAGCCACAAAGCAACCACCGTGCCCGCCCCGGAGATCCCCGTAATACGGGTGATGTCCGGGGCGGCACGCGTAGAGAAAAGGGCTTAAACAGCTATGAGCAAACAGATTGAGTTCAACGAGGCCGCGCGCCGGGCGATGGAAGCCGGCGTGAACAAGCTCGCTGACGCAGTCCGGGTGACACTGGGCCCGCGCGGCCGCACCGTGGTGCTGGCCAAGTCCTTCGGCGGCCCGACGGTGACCATGGACGGCGTCACCGTGGCCCGTGACGTGGACCTGGAAGACCCCTTCGAGAACCTCGGCGCCCAGCTGGTGAAGTCGGTGGCCACCAAGACCAACGACGTGGCCGGCGACGGCACCACCACGGCCACCGTGCTGGCCCAGGCCATCATCTCCGGCGGACTGCGCAACGTCGCGGCCGGCGCCAACCCGATCGCGCTGGGCGCCGGCATCGCCAAGGCCGCCGACGCGGTGTCGCAAGCGCTGCTGGCCGCGGCCATCCCGGTCTCCGGCAAGGAGTCGATCGCGCAGGTGGCCACCGTGTCCTCGCGCGACGAGGAGATCGGTGAGCTGGTCGGCGAGGCGATGACCAAGGTCGGCAGCGACGGCGTGGTCAGCGTGGAGGAGTCCTCGACGCTGTCCACCGAGCTGGAGATCACCGACGGTGTCGGCTTCGACAAGGGTTTCCTGTCGGCGTACTTCGTCACCGACTTCGACTCGCAGGAAGCCGTCCTCGAAGACGCCCTGATCCTGCTGCACCGCGACAAGATCAGCTCGCTGCCGGACCTGCTGCCGCTGCTGGAGAAGGTCGTTGAGGCAAACAAGCCGCTGCTGATCATCGCCGAGGACGTCGAGGGCGAGCCGCTGTCGACCCTGGTGGTCAACGCAATCCGCAAGACGCTCAAGGCCGTTGCCGTCAAGGCGCCCTACTTCGGTGACCGGCGCAAGGCCTTCCTGGAAGACCTCGCGATTGTCACCGGCGCCCAGGTGGTCAACCCCGACGTCGGCCTGACGCTGCGGGAAGCCGGTCTGGACGTGCTGGGCTCGGCCCGCCGGGTGGTGGTCAGCAAGGACGACACCGTGATCGTCGATGGTGCCGGGACTGCCGAGGCCATCGCTGGACGGGTCAAGCAGCTGCGCGCCGAGATCGAGGCGACCGACTCCGACTGGGACCGCGAAAAGCTCGAGGAGCGGCTGGCCAAGCTGGCTGGCGGCGTGGCCGTGATCAAGGTCGGCGCAGCCACCGAGACCGCGCTCAAGGAGCGCAAGCACCGGGTCGAAGACGCGGTGGCGGCGGCCAAGGCTGCGGTTGAGGAGGGCATCGTCACCGGCGGCGGTGCCGCGCTGGTGCAGGCCCGCGCGGCGTTGTCGGGGCTGGCGTTGACCGGCGATGAGGCGACCGGCGTGGAGGTGTTCTCCGCCGCGCTGAGCGCACCGCTGCACTGGATCGCCACCAATGCCGGTGTGGACGGTGCCGTGGTGACCAGCAAGGTCGCCGAGTTGCCGGTCGGGCAGGGCTTCAACGCCGCAACGCTGTCCTACGGCGACCTGGCCACCGACGGCGTCGTCGACCCGGTCAAGGTGACCCGTTCGGCGGTGCTCAACGCCGCCTCGGTCGCGCGGATGATCCTGACGACGGAAACGGCCGTCGTGGAGAAGCCTGTCGAGGTCGACGAGCACGCCGGGCACGGGCATCACGGGCACGCCCACTAGGTAGTTCGCACGCAACACCCCCGGTCCCGCCGTTTGGGCCGGGGGTGTTGTCATGTGCTTGGTCTTCGCGCCGATGCTTGACGCACCGCCGCCCGCGGCGCAGTGTGATACACGTCATAAGACCACTGGTCACACCCGGTAAAGGCGGCAGCGCATGACCACAAGGGACAAGTACACCGACGTGCCCACGCCCTACTCGTGGGAGGTCGCCAGCGGCGGCGACGCGCGCTTCACGTGGGAGTACGACGACGGTCGAGCGCGGCTGCTGTCGCTGTATCAGAAGGGCAAGGACAAGCAGTGGGATGCCCAGTCACGCATCGACTGGTCCCAAGACGTCGACCCGATGAACCCGATCGGGCTGCCCGACGAGTTCCATCCACTGTTCGGCAGCCCGATGTGGGAGTCCGCGGACGAGGCGCGTCGCGCCGAGATGCGCCAGCACTCCCAAGCTTGGCAGTTCTCCCAGTTCCTGCACGGCGAACAGGGCGCGATGGTGTGCGCGGCCAAGATCGTCCAGGTAGTCCCGGATTTGGACGCGAAGTTCTACGCGGCCACCCAGACCATGGACGAGGCTCGGCACGTCGAGGCCTTCTCGCGGTTCCTGCAAGAGAAGATCGGCATCGTCTACCCGATCAACAAGAACTTGACCGCACTGTTGGATGACACCCTGCATGACTCACGCTGGGATATGCCCTATCTCGGTATGCAGGTCCTCATCGAGGGGCTGGCGCTGGCGGCGTTCGGGGTGCAGCGCGACCTGGCGGCGCCGGACTCACTGGCTAAGAAGGTGCTGGCCTACGTGATGCAGGATGAGGCTCGACATGTCGCCTTCGGTCGAATCTCGTTGAAGGACTACTACTCTGAGCTCACCGAGGCTGAACGTGACGACCGCGAAGAGTTCGTGGTAGACGCCTGTTACCTGATGCGCGACCGGTTCCGCGGCGAGGAGGTCTTCGAGACTCTCGGCCTGGACGTCAGGGAATGTGCGAAATGGGTCGACGCGTCACCGCCGATGACGCAGTTCCGTTCGCACCTGTTCAGTCGCATCGTGCCGATCGTCAAGGACATCGGCTTGTGGGGTCCCAAGGTGCAGAAGGCGTTCCGGGACATGGGTGTGCTTGACATGGCCGGCTTCGATATCGAGGCGCTGATGAAGGCCGACGAGGACCAAGCCGAATCCCTGGAACGGGCACACGCCGAGATGGCCGCACGGGCCGTCGAGGTCAACGAGGTGATCACGGCGGGCGCGAGCTAACCGGACGGGCTGGGCGCCAGCGGTCCGGCCAACGCGCCCCGTATCGGAGAGGTGATTAGCCGTCGCGCAGAACGGGTATGAATCTCCCGCGGCGTTGACCTCAACGGCGCTAAGGGTGTCGAAAAGGAGATCACCATGAACGCAGTGGCGGCCACCGAATTCCTGGCCCGTTCCACAACGTTGACCAGTGTGGGGTGGATCGGCTACATCGTGATCGGTGCTATTGCCGGCTGGATCGCGGGCATGGCCATGAAGACCAAATATGGCCTGCTCGCCGACGTAGTCGTAGGTGTCGTCGGAGCGTTGATCGGCGGGTTCTTGCTCAGCTTCGTCGTGGATACGGCGAGCGGCGGCTGGTGGTTCACCTTGTTCACTGCAATTTTGGGCGCGATCATCCTGCTCTGGTTGCTGCGTCTCGTCGGGCGTGAGGCGTAAGGAGTGACGATGATGAAAAACGTTGCGTTTGCCGCCTTTGCGCTAGGGGTGCTGCTTTCCAGTGGGTGCTCGACCTCGCAGGTGATCAACACCGGCGGCGACACCAAGTGCAAGGATTTCGTCGACCAGGACGAGAAGAAGCAAGACGACGAGATCACCAAGATGCTCAAAGACAAGAGCGGTGCTGACCCATCGAATCTGGAAATCTCGGCGACCCGTCTGTCGGTGTCGACCTACTGCAAGACGTTAGGAAAGCCGGACAGCAAGATATCCGAGGCGCCGCACGGCTGAGGGCACAGCGCAGTTCGGCCGGATAAGTCCGGTTGAGTTCAGTACGCGTTGATGAACAGCAGCACCAGCGAGTCCCGCACGCTCTTGAGCGGATCGCTGGTGGCGACCCCATTGAACAACAGCGCGTTGGCTTCCAGGTTTTGCCAGACGCCGTCCGGGTTGGAGGGATTGCCGATGAATACCAAATGCAATGCATCGCTCAGAAGAAGTCATTGACGAACAGCTGCAGAGAATCCCACAGGCTATCGAAGATGCCGCTGTTGGCGGCCCCGCCGTTGAAAACCGCATTGATCCAGGCGTCGAAGCCGTTGATGTCGGTGTCGGAAATATCGACGTAGGTCAAGCTGCCGTCGACTGTGATGGTGGCGTCGGCGACCTGCTCCGGCGTCAATCCGAGATACCACACGTGCGGGCCCAAGACATCCAGCAGCGCACCCCACAGGCCTTCAGAGGCGTAGACGGCAGCAAAGTTGGAGACCGGGTCGCCGGGCAGGCCGTAAATGGTGGCCGAATACAGATCATTGGGTGTTTCGACGCCCAGGACATCGGTCATGCCGAAAAGATTGAACAGATAGGCCGTCAAGCTGGGGCCGAGCAGCGCTTCCACGGCCGCTTCCAGGTGTTGCCAGATGCCGGTCGGGGTGGAGGGGTCGCCGATGAACACGAAGTGCAGAGCGTCGCTGGGAATGCCGGCCTCGGCCAGTCGGGTCATTGCGATCGACTCGGCGGTGGCGCTTTGCGAGTAGCCGAAGATCGTCAGCGGATGCTCGGCGTCGAAAGCGCCTGGATTGGCGTTGAATTGGTTCTCGACGGCGAGGACGATCGCCGAGGCTGCCGTGAGACTGCTGGGGCCCTGCTGGATCAGTTCGGGTGTCGTCAGCACCTGCAGTGGGGCACTGCACGGGTCGGTGCCGTCCATGTAGCAGACCATCGAGTCGGTTGAACCACCGTTGAAACCCAGCGGGTTCAGAAACAGGTTCTCGGCGGACCGCGCGAATTCAGGTGAGGGCGTGGGTTCAGTGGTTCCGCCGAGGATGAGCGCTGTTTGGCTGCCCGCCAGCGGCCCGGTGGCCGACAGCAGCGCCGCCGCGGCGTGGACGACCGGTTGGCCGGTTGCGACTCCGGCCGCTACCAGACCGACGGCGACGACGTGAGCAACTGCGCTTTTGCCCGCTCTGCCTTGCGATGTCATCGCGCGTTTAGAGGGTGTCGGGGCACAGGTGATGTTGCGCGGCATTGATCAGCATGCGTCCCTTGTCGGCATCGTTCGGGTTCACCTGTGCCAGCGTCTGTTCGGGCTTCTCGCCCAGTCGCAGCCGGTTGCAGGCCATCCAACCGTTGGCCACCACCACGCCGTCGGGCAATTGCTGGTCTCCCAGCGTCAGGCCCGGAAACCCATTGGATCGCAGTTCATTAAGGAATCCCTCGTCGTCAGCGCTCGCGATGGGTGCGCCGAGGAGGCCCACGGCGAACCCTGCTGCGATGGTTGCAAACAGCAGGTGCTTTCTCACGGTGCTCTCCTTGCTCTTCTTACCCTCGCAGCCTCGCGGGCTGCCGAAAGAAAAGCGTAATGGCGCAACTGGCCTGGGGTCGGAGAACCGAGTGATCCGCGCTCAACTCAGCGCGACGGTCGCGTCGCCGGGAGAGGTGGGTTGGGCGAACAGCCCCCGGCTAACCGGGGGCTGCTCAGGGTGCCCACGGGCCGCGGATGTGACGCCGCGGCCGGTCGGGAAGTAATCAGCCGCTGGGGCGCAGGTTGCAGCGCAGCGCGGCGTGCCGCTCGGCTTCGGACATGCCGCCCCAGATGCCATAGGGCTCACCGACGGCGAGTGCGTGCGTGCGGCACTGTTCCAGCACCGGGCAATTGCGGCACCACTTCTTGGCGTTCTGTTCGCGCTGGGCGCGGGCGCGGCCGCGCTCGCCGTCGGGCGGGAAGAACACCGACGAGTCGACCCCTCGACACGCTCCCCGGAGCTGCCAATCCCATACGTCCGCGTTGCGGCCGGGCAATTGCTCAACCTGTGGCATGGGAACCCCTCTCAAAACGCTGTTGGGGCCGGATCTTTCGGATGCGGCTTGTCGAGCGGTATCTCAGGTGGTGCGCGTAAAGCAGCGCCGGCTGTCTTCCGGCGCCGAGGGGACGGTAACGAAACGATCTGAAGTAAAACCAACGCGATGGTTAAGAAAGACTGGCCTAAACGGGTGGAGTTTCCGTGAGAGTGGATGTTATTCCGCATTCTGTGGAGTGGTTATGCGAAAGCGGTACCGCGTAACGTCGCCAGCGATGATTGACGACCCAAATGCCGTCCTAGTGGCCGCCGCTTTCGGCGATGAACCCGGCCGCTGGCCCCTGCCCGAGGCGACCAATCCCCGGCAGCGGTGGCTGCGCGCCGTCGCGGCAGGGGGGCAGGGGCGCTACGCCAGCGCCGCCGCCGATCTGGCGGCGTTGGTGCGCGAGGTGCCGGCCGGACCGCTGGCCTCCCTGGCTTACAGCACGCGGGGCTCGTTCCTGCGCCAACTCGGCGGGCACGATTTGGCCCGCGGCTTCGACGGCCGGGCGCTGGCGCTGGCCCTCAAAGACCGCGAAGTCGACCTGGAGGCCCGCGCCGATGCGCTGGTCGGGCTGGCCGCCGACGCCCTGGGAGTCGGGCGCTTCGCGGCGTCGGCGGCACTGCTGGCCCGCGCCGAACCGGAGCCGTGCACCGCACCGCCGCGCCTGATGGTCCGCCGGCATTGGGTGACCGCAGAATTGGCGATGGTCACTGGCGACGGAGCCGCCGCGGTGCGTCATGCCGAGCAGGCGTGCGAGCTTGTGAGCGATGGCATGGTGCGACACCGGGTGAAAAGCCAGGTGGTGCTCGCCGGTGCGTTGTGCTGTGCGGGGAAGATCGAGCGGGCGCGCGCCGTGGCCGACGCCGCGCTGAAGGACACCGGGCGGCTGGGGTTGGTGCCGTTGCGATGGGCGCTGGCGTGCATGTTGGCCGATGTCGGCAGCACTACGCGGACGGCTGAAGAGTTACGCGGTCTGCGTGACGGGGCCGCAGAACTGGTGCGCCACCGCGGTGGCAGCTGGCAGCGGCCCTAATCAGGGGCCGAGAATCGGCGGTAGCGGTCGGCTTCCGAGGTCGCCCCGTTGAGCGACGCATCGGCGTAACCGCGGCAGTAATCCCACGTCACGTAACTGTCTGGTTCCGGGTCGTAGGCCGGTTCGTGCGGCCGGACGGTGCCGTCGATGAGCAGCTGCAGCAGGTTGGCGCGCAGCATGTCCCAGTCGTGATAATGGTCCTGCTGGCAGTCGTCGCAGCACACCACTAGGCCGCGAATTCCCCTGTGCGCCAGTAACGCTTCGTAGACCGCCAGATCGGCGAGATCGGCCTCGACTGCGGTCCGTTCCTGCGGATCCAGCGGCTGGCCCGGTTCGACGGCGTCCAGCGCCGCAGACGGGTCATGCGGATCGTCGGCGAACGGGTCGGGCGGCAAACCGGGTGGCAGGTGGTCACGCACGCCCATCAGGGTACGCAGTCGCCATGACAGAACGCCAGCGGTGGGTCCAGGGGCCCGCCCGGAGGTCAAGGGTGGTGGCGGGCGAACGCAGCTGCGCGCCGCGATTAAGATGGACTTCTCACCCCGGTTTTGTAGTGGAGGCTCCCAGATGGCCGTTGGTTGTCCAAAACAGAGGTCAGCGCTCCGATGATTGATGCCATGGGCCCGCAGGATGATGCGGTATACGCCGGTGGCGCGCTCGACGGACAGTCCCCCAAGATCGCGATGCTGGGGTTGACCTTCGATGACGTCCTGCTGCTTCCGGCAGCGTCCGACGTGGTGCCGGCCACCGCCGATACCGCGAGTCGGCTCACGCGCAACATCGCGCTCAAGGTGCCGCTGGTCAGCTCCGCGATGGACACCGTCACCGAGGCCCGGATGGCGATTGCGATGGCCCGCGCCGGTGGCATGGGCGTGTTGCACCGCAATTTGCCCGTCACCGAGCAGGCCGGCCAGGTCGAGACCGTCAAGCGGTCCGAGGCCGGGATGGTCACCGACCCGGTCACCTGTACGCCGGAGAACACCCTGGCCGAGGTGGATGCGCTGTGCGCCCGCTTCCGGATCTCCGGGTTGCCGGTGGTCGACAACAAGGGCTCCCTGGTTGGCATCATCACCAACCGGGACATGCGCTTCGAGGTCGACCAGAACAAGCCGGTCGCCGAGGTGATGACCAAGACGCCGCTGATCACCGCGCAGGAGGGCGTCTCCGCCGACGCCGCACTGGGCCTGCTGCGCCGGCACAAGATCGAGAAACTCCCGATCGTCGACGGCCATGGCAAGCTGACCGGGCTGATCACCGTCAAGGACTTCGTCAAGACTGAGCAGCACCCGCTGGCCACCAAGGACAGCGACGGGCGGCTGCTGGTGGGTGCCGCGGTGGGTGTTGGCGACGACGCCTGGATCCGGGCGATGACGCTGGTGGATGCCGGGGTGGACGTCCTGATCGTGGACACCGCGCACGCCCACAACCGCGGGGTGCTGGACATGGTGGGCAAGCTCAAAGCCGAAGTGGGGGAGCGGGTCGATGTGGTCGGCGGCAACGTGGCCACCCGAAGCGGCGCCGCGGCGCTGGTCGAGGCCGGCGCCGACGCGGTGAAGGTCGGGGTGGGCCCCGGCTCGATCTGCACCACCCGGGTGGTCGCCGGGGTGGGCGCCCCGCAGATCACCGCCATCATGGAGGCCGTCGCCGTGTGTGCCCCGGCCGGTGTGCCGGTGATCGCCGACGGGGGACTGCAGTACTCCGGAGACATCGCCAAGGCGCTGGCCGCCGGCGCCTCGACGACGATGCTGGGTTCACTGTTGGCCGGCACCGCCGAGTCGCCCGGCGAGCTGATCTTCGTCAACGGCAAACAGTTCAAGAGCTACCGCGGGATGGGGTCGCTGGGCGCCATGCAGGGCCGGGGTGGAGCCAAGTCCTACTCCAAGGACCGCTACTTCCAGGACGACGCGCTCTCCGAGGACAAGCTGGTGCCCGAGGGCATTGAGGGCCGGGTGCCGTTCCGGGGCCCGTTGAGCACGGTCATCCACCAGCTCACCGGCGGGCTGCGGGCGGCGATGGGCTACACCGGTTCGGCCACCATCGAGGCGCTGCAGCAGGCACAGTTCGTGCGCATCACGGCCGCGGGGCTGAAGGAAAGCCACCCGCACGACATCACCATGACCGTCGAAGCGCCGAACTACTACGTGCGTTAAGCGTCGAAACCGACGTTTTGCAGGTCGCTTCTCGTACTTTTGCTGCAAAACGTCGGTCTCGCGGAGAGATAAGGGTGACCCCGCATGCGTGACATGGTTGAGATCGGCATGGGCCGCACCGCCCGTCGCACCTATGAGCTCGACGACATCAACATCGTGCCGTCCCGGCGCACGCGTTCGTCCAAGGATGTGTCCACTGCCTGGCAGCTGGACGCCTACCGCTTCGAGATGCCGGTGCTGGCTCATCCCACCGACGCGCTGGTCTCCCCGGAGTTTGCCATCGAACTGGGCCGGCTCGGTGGACTGGGTGTGCTCAACGGCGAAGGACTGATCGGCCGCCACGCCGACGTCGAGGCCAAGATCGCCCAGGTAGTCGAAGCGGCCGCCAAGGAACCCGAGCCGTCGGCGGCGATCCGGCTGCTGCAGCAGTTGCATGCCGCGCCGCTGAACCCCGAGCTGCTCGGCGCCGCGGTGGCGCGCATCAGTGGGGCGGGAGTGACCACCGCGGTGCGGGTGAGCCCGCAGAATGCCGCGGCGCTGACTCCGGCGCTGGTGGCCGCCGGCGTCGACCTGCTGGTCATCCAGGGCACCATAATCTCCGCCGAGCGGGTCGCCGTGGACCGCGACGGAGCCGGCGAACCGCTCAACTTGAAGACCTTCATCTCCGAGCTGGACATCCCGGTGGTGGCCGGTGGGGTCATCGACCACCGCACCGCGTTGCACTTGATGCGGACCGGGGCGGCCGGGGTGATCGTCGGCTACGGCTCCACCTCCGGGGTGACCACCTCCGACGAGGTGCTGGGCATCTCGGTGCCGATGGCCACCGCGATCGCCGATGCGGCCGCCGCGCGCCGCGAATACCTCGACGAGACCGGCGGGCGCTACGTGCACGTGCTGGCCGACGGCGACATCCACACGTCCGGCGATCTGGCCAAGGCGATCGCTTGCGGCGCCGACGCGGTGGTGCTGGGCACGCCGCTGGCGGGCGCGGCCGAGGCGCAGGGCGACGGCTGGTACTGGCCGTCGGCAGCCGCCCACCCCTCCCTGCCGCGCGGCGCGCTGATGCAGGTCGCCTACGGCGAGCGCCCCAGCCTGGCGCAGGTGCTCGAGGGCCCGTCCGACGACCCGTTCGGCTCGTTGAACCTGGTCGGCGGGCTGCGTCGCTCAATGGCCAAGGCCGGCTACTGCGACCTCAAGGAGTTCCAGAAGGTCGGCCTGACCGTCGGTTCCTGACGCCCCAGTCTTCGTCTCCGGACGACGAAAATCGCGACGAAATATGGCCGCGACGACCCTGCTACCACCGGTACCGGCTAGGGCATACTGATCCGATGCAGCCTGACTACGACGTCCTGATCATCGGCTCTGGTTTCGGTGGCAGCGTGAGCGCGCTGCGGCTGACCGAGAAGGGCTATCGGGTCGGCGTACTGGAAGCCGGACGCCGATACGCCGACGCGGATTTCGCCAAGAACTCCTGGCATCTGCGCGAGTTTCTGTGGGCGCCGAAGCTGGGTTGCTACGGCATCCAGCGCATCCACCTGCTCAACAACGTCATGGTGCTGGCCGGCGCCGGCGTCGGCGGCGGGTCGTTGAACTACGCCAACACGCTCTATGTCCCGCCGGAGCCGTTCTTTGCCGACAAGCAGTGGGCGCACATCACCGACTGGCGCGCCGAGCTGATGCCGCACTACGACCAGGCCAAGCGGATGCTCGGCGTGGTCCAAAACCCGACTTTCACCGACGCCGACCGCATCGTCAAGCAGGTCGCCGATGAGATGGGAGTCGGCGACACGTTCGTTGCCACCCCGGTCGGGGTGTTCTTCGGCCCGGACGGCGCCAACGGTGCCAAGGAGCCGGGCAAAACCGTGGCCGACCCGTACTTCGGCGGCGCGGGCCCGCAGCGCACCGGTTGCATCGAGTGCGGCGAATGCATGACGGGCTGCCGCTGGGGCGCCAAGAACACCCTGGTGAAGAACTACCTATATCTGGCGGAATCTTCTGGCGCACAGATACATCCGATGACGACGGTGACAGCATTCGAACAGGGTGCCGACGGATTGTGGCAGGTGACGACGGTGCGCACCGGACGGCGCGCGCGGCGGCACCGCAAGACCTTCACCGCCCGGCATCTGATTCTGGCCGCCGGCACCTACAACACCCAGCGGCTGCTGTTCAAGATGCGGGACAAAGGAAAGCTGGACAACCTTTCCAGCAAGCTTGGGGTACTTACTCGCACCAACTCCGAATCCATCGTGGGCGCAGCAACCTTGAAGGTCGATCCGGATTTGGACCTGACCCACGGGGTGGCGATCACCTCCTCGATCCACCCGACCGCCGACACCCACGTCGAACCGGTCCGCTACGGCAAGGGTTCCAACGCCATGGGCCTGCTGCAAACCCTGATGACCGACGGCGCCGGACCGCAGGGCACCAAGGTGCCACGGTGGCTGCAGCTGCTGGGCCAGGCCGGCAAGAATCCCCCCCGTATGCTTCGGCTGCTGATCCCTCGGCACTGGAGCGAACGCACGGTGATCGCCCTGGTGATGCAGCACCTGGACAACTCCATCACCACGTTCACCAAACGCGGCAAGCTCGGCCTCCGCCGTTACACCAGCAAACAGGGCCACGGTGAGCCCAACCCGACCTGGATCCCGGTCGGCAACGAGGTCACCCGCCGCATGGCCGCCAAGATCGACGGGGTGGCAGGCGGCACCTGGGGTGAGCTGTTCAACATCCCGCTCACCGCGCACTTCTTGGGCGGGGCGGCGATCGGGGACAGCCCCGAGCACGGCGTCATCGACCCTTACCAGCGGGTGTACGGCTACCCGACTCTGGCGGTGATGGACGGCGCGGCGGTGTCGGCCAACCTCGGCGTCAACCCGTCGCTGTCGATCACCGCGCAGGCCGAGCGGGCCGCGTCGCTGTGGCCCAACAAGGGTGAGGCCGATCTGCGGCCGGCCCAGGGCGAGGCCTACCGGCGCCTCGACCCGATCGCGCCGAAGAACCCGGCGGTGCCCAGCGGCGCATTCGGCGCGCTGCGCTGGCCGGACAAGCGCACCGACGCGGTCGGCTGAGTCCGCAGCGGGTTTCAGCTGGCGAGCGTTTGCAGCGGAACACCGCTGATCACCCGGCTGGGGTTTCCGTGCACGTCGACGGGGACGTCGCCGGCCAGCGTGACTCGGTGCATCACCCGGTGCTGGTCGTCGTAGTCGGCAACAGCGCGGTGCTGGGTGGCGCGATTGTCCCAGACAGCGACATCGCCGGGTTCCCAGCTCCATCGAACGGTGTTCTCCGGCAAGGTGATCCGCTGCTGCAGTAGATCCAGCAGTACGCGTGACTCGTGGTCGTCGAGGCCGACGAAGCCGCGCACGAAATCACCCGCCACCAGTGTGCGTTCCCCGGTCTCCGGGTGCACCCGTACTACCGGGTGCTCGGTGCGCAGGTCGGGCATCTGGAACCGCACCGCCATGGCGCGGACCTCGTCGGGAACCGCGACGGCGCCGCCCAGGGCGTAGTCGAAACGGTTACTGTGCAGCGCTCGCAGGTTCTCGGTGAGCCGCTTCAGCGGTTCGGGCAGTGTGTCGTAGGCGGCCGCCGTGGATGCCCAGAGGGTGGACCCGCCGTAGCTGGGCAGGGTGACCGCCCGCAGGATCGACGCCGCCGGATAGTCGGGTACGAACGTGACGTCGGTGTGCCAGCGATTGGCCTTGGCGTACTCGGAGTCGATCGGGGTGATGAGCGGCGCGTCGTCGCGCTGCAGCGTCGGGTGGGCGACCGGGTTGCCCAGCAGCGTGGCGAACGCGTGCTGGGAGTCGTCGTCGAGGTGGTGCTGGCCCTGGAAGAACAGCACCTTGTAGCGCAGCAGCGCCTGGTGGATTTCGTCGACCATGGCCTGGTCGAGGTCACCGCCGAGGCGCACGCCGTCGACGCGGGCGCCGATGCGGCTGCCAAGCCGGGTGATGGAGAACGGGGGAACAGTCATCGGGTTGTCCTTTCGGATCATCTGTAGTCATGTGACTACATGATGTGTGCGCTAGTGTAGTCATATGACTACAGACTCGGCAACCGGGCGGCGGGCCGCGACCCCGGTCGGCAGGGAAGAGGTGTCTGCGGCGATCCTGGCGGCGGCCGCCGAGCTGTTCGCCGAACGCGGACCAGCCGCCACGTCGATCCGGGACATCGCTGCGCGGGCCAAGGTCAACCACGGCTTGGTGTTCCGCCATTTCGGCGCCAAGGATCGGCTGGTGGGTGCCGTGCTCGACCACCTCGGCGGCGAGCTCACCGTGCTGCTGGAGGCCGGGGCCCCCGCCGATCAGGTGGAACCGGTGGCCGACCGGCAGCTGCGGGTGATGGCCCGCGCACTGCTCGACGGCTATCCGGTGGGGCAGTTACAGAGCCGGTTTCCCGCGATCGAGCGGCTGCTGGACCAGCAGCGCTTCCGTCACGACGAGCCGACCGCCCGGCTGGCCGTCGCGAACGCCGTTGCGCTGCAACTCGGATGGTGGCTGTTCGAGCCGTTCCTGCGCTCGGCGGCCGGTCTGGAGAAGCTGACCGGCGACGAGCTGCGTGCGGAGGTGGCCGCACAGCTGGAGCGGATCAGCGGGCCGCCAAGCTGACGGCGCCCTGCGCTGGTCGGCGAAGATGCGCTGAGGCTCCTAGCGCGCCACCTCCCGGCGGTGCGTCGGTTCGCGCCCGGGCGGCTGGGGCGGCGTGGGCAACAGTGGTTCACGCCGACGGGTGGGCAGCGTGGTCGGGGACTGCGTGCTCAGTTCGACGTCCTCCCCGGCATGGTTGATCATCAGCCGGCCGTCGGGGCCATCGCGCAGGGTGTAGGTGACCTCGCTGTGGTTGGCGTCGACCGTCACCCGAAATCCCTGCCAGCGCAACCCAAACCGTAGCCGTGAGATCCCGTCCGGCAGTGCGGGATCCAACGACAGCACGCCGGCGTCGTCACGCAGACCGCCGAACCCGGCCACCAAAGCGAGCCAGGTCCCAGCCAGCGACGCCATGTGCAGGCCGTCACGGGTGTTGTCGTGCAGATCGCGCAGGTCGACGAACGCCGTCTCGTAGGTGTAGTCGTGGGCCAACTCCAAATGCCCTACCTCGGCGCACATCACGGCCTGGGTGCAGGCCGACAGCGACGAGTCGCGCACCGTGCGCCGCTCGTAGTAGTCGACGTTGCGGGCCTTCTGCTCGTCGGTGAACGCGTGGGAGCGCCACTGCATGGCCAGCAGCAGATCGGCCTGTTTGACCACCTGGGCCGGATACAGCCGTACATAGGGTTCGTTGAGCAGCAGGGGGTAGGTGTTGCGGGTGTCGAAGTCCCATTCCGCGGCCGTGGTGAAACCGTCGCACTGCGGATGCACCCCGAGTTCCTCGTCATAGGGGATGTGCGCCGCGTCGGCCGCGTCCCGCCAGCCGGCCATTTCCTCGGTGGTGACCCCCAGTTCGTGGGCGGCGTCGGGGTGGCGGGCGCACGCCTCGGCGGCGGTGCGCAGGTTGTGAGCGGCCATCAGGTTGGTGAACACGTTGTCGCGGACGATCGCGGTGTATTCGTCGGGTCCGGTGACCCCGTACAGGTGCCACACCCCGTGCCGATCGTGGTGCCCGAGCGAGCGCCAGAGTCGCGCGGTCTCGACCAGCACCGCCAGCCCGCACTCCTGCTCCA
Source organism: Mycobacterium sp. SVM_VP21 (assembly GCA_024758765.1). Lineage (NCBI taxonomy): Bacteria > Bacillati > Actinomycetota > Actinomycetes > Mycobacteriales > Mycobacteriaceae > Mycobacterium > Mycobacterium cavoris. The sequence continues at coordinate 684,962 of CP101406.1, read as the reverse complement.
CCGTGTTGTCGCCGGTGACTACCCGGTACTGCTCGAACGCCGCCGCGATATCGGCGTTGATATGCCAGGCGGCGGTGCCTGCCGGCCAGTACCCGGAGCACTCCTGGCCACGGATTGTCCGCCACGGGAAAGCCGCGCCGGACAGCCCCAGCTCGGTCGCTCGCCCGCGCGCGAGATCCAACGTGGTCGCTCGCCAGCGCAGCGCGTCGGCTGCGGCGTGCGGAGCGGTGTAGATCAGCACCGGCAGGATGAAACTCTCGCTGTCCCAGAAGGTATGGCCGTCATAACCGGTGCCGGTCAGACCCTTGCTGGGGATGGCTCGGCGTTCGGCGCGGGCGCTGGCCTGCAGCAGGTGGAACAGCGCGAAGCGGATCGCCTGCTGGCAGTCCGGGTCGCCGTGGACCTCGACGTCGGCACCGTCCCAGAACTCGTCGAGGTAGGCGCGTTGGGCGTCGACCAGCCCTTGCCAGCCGCTGTAGCGGGCACCGGTCAGCGCCGCGATGGCCTGATCGCGCAGCGCGGGCCGGGACCGCTCACTGGACCAGCCGTAGGCCAGGTATTTGACGATGCGCAGTTTCTGCCCCGGGCGCAGGCCGCACACCACGGTGGTCGCCGCCACGTCGGCGATCGTCATGGTGGACACCTGGACCCGGCCGGGTACCTCGACCTCGTGATCCATGGCCGCAGCCATCATCAGTTCGCTGGCGCGGGTGCGATGCACCAGCACCGCACCGGTGTTGGTGTTCTCGCGTTCGACGGCCTCCAGCGGATTCTCCAGGATCGCCGCCACTCGCGGGTCGTCGGAGGTCGGCGGCTGGTCCTCATTGGCGACCAGCTCGGATTGCACCGTCACACGGACGAATTCGTCGATCGCCTCGACGACGTATTCGATGGCCGCGACGCTGCGGTGCGCCAGCGACACCAACCGGGTCGAGTGCACCTTGACCTGTTTTTTCGCCGGCGAGCGCCAGTGGATGTGGCGGGACAGGGTGCCGGCTCGCAGGTCGAGGATGCGCTCGTGGTCGATCAGCTCGCCGTAGCGGACGTCCAGCGGTTCGTCGTCGACCATCAACCGGATGATCTTGCCGTTGGTCACGTCGACGACGGTCTGCCCGGCCTGCGGGTAACCGAATCCGGACTCGGCGTGCGGTAGCGGCCGTACTTCGTAGAACGAGTTCAGGTAGGTGCCGGGCAGGCCGTGCGGTTCGCCTTCATCGAGGTTGCCGCGTAAGCCGATGTGTCCGTTGGACAGTGCGAACAGGGACTCGGTCTGCCCGAGCAGATCCAGATCGAGGTGGGTTTCGCGGATCTGCCACGGTTCGATCGGGAAGTAGTCCTCGGAGATCATCGGCCCGCCTTCACAACAGTTCCTCCAGATCGGTGACGACGACATCGGCGCCGTGGCTCAGTAGGTCATCGCGCTGGCCCACCCGGTCGACGCCCACCACAAAGCCGAACCCGCCGGCTCGACCGGCCGCCACCCCCGAGAGCGCGTCCTCGAACACCGCGGACGCGGCGGGGGTGACCCCGAGCAGCTGCGCGGCCCGCAGGAACGAGTCCGGTGCGGGTTTGCCCGCGATGTGTTCGGCGCGCAGCGTCACGCCGTCGACCCGCTGCGCAATGAACTTCTCCAGACCGGTGAGCGCCAGCACGTCACCGGCGTTGGCGCTGGCTGACACCACGGCGGTGGCCAGGCCGGCAGCGGTGACCGCCGCCAGGTAGCGCCGGGACCCCTCGAACACCTCCACGCCGTCGGCCTGCAGCGTCACCTGGAACGCCTCGTTTTTGCGGTTGCCCAGACCGTGCACGGTTTCGGCGTCGGGTGGATCGTCGTCGGCGCCGTCGGGCAGCGTGATGCCGCGGCTGGCCAGAAACGCGCGCACTCCGTCGTCGCGTTTGCGGCCGTCGACGAAGCGCCGGTAATCACCTTCTGCGTCGAACGGCACGAACGGTTCACCGGTGCGTTCGGCGCGCCGCGACAGGTAGGCGTCGAACATGGCCTTCCAGGCCCGGGTATGCACGCTGGCGGTGTCGGTGAGCACTCCATCGAGGTCGAACAGGCAGGCACGCACCGTTTCGGGCAGACCCAGCACGTGTCCTCCTTCTTCCGATGCGGTGTGCCTCCACTTCACCATGCCCGCCGTTGGTCCGGCTGACTTTTGCCGCCACTACACTCTTTGCGTGTCATCACCATCGTCTCGCCCCGTCTTGGTCATCGACTTCGGCGCGCAGTACGCCCAATTGATCGCCCGCCGGGTTCGGGAGGCGCGGGTGTTCTCCGAAGTCGTCCCGCACACCGCGACCGTCGAAGAGATCGCCGCGCGCGATCCGCTGGCGATCGTGCTGTCCGGCGGGCCGTCCAGCGTCTACGCCGAGGGCGCCCCCCAGCTCGATCCGGCGCTGTTTGACCTCGACATTCCGGTGTTCGGTATCTGCTATGGCTTCCAAGCCATGGCGGCCGCGCTCGGCGGCACCGTCGAGCACACCGGGACCAGTGAGTACGGCCGCACCGAACTGACCGTGACCGGCGGGGAGCTGCACTCGGGCCTGCCAGGCACCCAGCCGGTGTGGATGAGCCACGGCGACGCGGTGACCGCCGCGCCGGACGGGTTCACCGTGGTGGCCGGCACCGCGGGCGCCCCGGTGGCCGCATTCGAGAACCGTGCCCGCCGATTGGCCGGGGTGCAGTACCACCCCGAGGTGCTGCACACCCCCTACGGGCAGCGGGTGCTCAGCCGGTTCCTGCACGAGTTCGCCGGCATCGACGCGGCCTGGACGCCCGCCAACATCGCCGATGCGCTGATCGAGCAGGTGCGCGAACAGATCGGCGACGGTCACGCCATCTGCGGACTGTCCGGCGGGGTGGACTCCGCCGTGGCCGCGGCGCTGGTGCAACGTGCCATCGGTGACCGGCTGACGTGTGTGTTCGTCGACCATGGGCTGTTGCGCGCCGGGGAACGCGAGCAGGTGCAGAACGACTTCGTCTCCGCCACCGGCGCCAAGCTGGTCACCGTGGATGCCGAAGCGGTGTTCCTCGACGCACTGTCCGGGGTGTCCGATCCCGAAGGCAAGCGAAAGATCATCGGTCGCCAGTTCATCCGGGCCTTCGAGGGTGCGGTGCGAGACACCTTGGGAGACCACGACGCTTCTAAAGACGGCGTCGAGTTCCTGGTCCAGGGCACGTTGTATCCGGACGTGGTGGAATCCGGCGGGGGTACCGGCACTGCGAACATCAAAAGCCACCACAATGTCGGCGGGCTGCCCGACGACTTGAAGTTCAGCCTCGTCGAGCCGCTGCGGCTGCTGTTCAAAGACGAGGTGCGCGCGGTCGGGCGCGAGTTGGGACTGCCGGAGGAGATCGTTGCGCGCCAACCGTTCCCGGGTCCCGGGCTGGGCATCCGGATCGTCGGCGAGGTCACCGGCCCGCGGTTGGCAACATTGCGGGCGGCCGACGCGATAGCCCGCGAGGAGTTGACCGCCGCCGGTCTGGACCACCAGATCTGGCAGTGCCCGGTGGTGCTGCTGGCCGATGTCCGTTCGGTGGGGGTGCAGGGCGACGGCCGGACCTACGGCCATCCGATCGTGCTGCGGCCGGTGTCCAGTGAGGACGCCATGACCGCCGACTGGACTCGGGTGCCCTACGAGGTGCTGGAGCGGATCTCAACCCGGATAACCAATGAGGTTCCTGAGGTCAACCGCGTGGTGTTGGATATCACCAGCAAACCACCCGGCACTATTGAGTGGGAGTAGCCGCTACACCGGCACTTGGCGTAGTGCCGGGGGAAGACTCGGCAGAAAATGCACGGTCGCGAATGTGCGGATGTCCTCGGCGGAATCCAGCGGTTCGCGCGACGGCAATAACAGTGCCATCGCGGCGTAGCGCAGGATGGTGTCGGCCAATTCGGTGACCACCGCCGCGCCGATGCGTTCGGCGAATCCGGCCGGGAAGATCACTCGCAGCGCTTCGGACATCCGGTCCACGATCGCGTCGTAGTGCCGTTGGCCCAGTTCCAGCGCCAGCGCCGGCTCGTCGGTGATCATCCGGTTGAGCACCCGATGCCGGCGAAACTGCATGATCGCCGCGGTGAACGCCTCGACATAGTAATTCGACTGGGGCCCAGAGTTTTTCAGCTCGGCGGCAATGTCGTCGTAGAGCGCGGCATTCTCCCGGTCGATGACCGCGGCGACCAGCTCATCGCGGCCGGCGAACCGGCGATAGATGGTGGTGCGGCTGACTCGCGCGCGGCGAGCGACGTCGTCGAGTGCGACCCGCCGGAAGCCGTGCTGCTCGAACTCGGCGACCGCGGCATCGAGGATGGCGGTGGTCGCCGGGTCAGCCCCGGGTGTAGCCGGCATAGGCGAATTGGTTGTAGCGCAGTCGCATCGGCAAATGATCCCACGCCCAGTTAACCGGCCGCGACCGGCAGACCGCGGCGAACCGCTGATAACGCCGCGCCTGTCGCTCACTCCACGGCAGGCCCAGTTGGGCACGGGTGCTCGGCGGCATACCGCCGGTGGTGAGAAACGCTGCGAGCGGATTGAAGACCACCGAGATCGCCCGCCACAGCGCCGGCGGCACTCCCTTGGGGCAGGGAAAGCCCTTGGTGACATAGCCGACGCCGTACTTGGCGGTCGGGTGGTCGACGAGAACCTTGTCCAGCATCTGATTCCAGTAGCGCTCGAACGCGGCGTAGTCGGCCGGCATAGCCCGATCGCTGACACCGTAGCGGCGATACCAGGTCTTCGATTCGAGGTAGATCCGCTCCTTCTCGGCCGGGGTCAGCCGCTTGACGAAGGTGTCGGCGAAGTACAGCACCTGCTCGACGAAGGTGGCGTGTGCCCAGTAGTAGGTCTCGGGATCCAGGGCGTGATACCGGTTTGCTTTTCCTTGCCCGGGGGGCATGAAACCCTTGATGTCGCGGTGGAAGTCGCGCACCTGCTGGCCGGTGTTGTCCGACTCGTCGCCGTAGACGGTCATGAAGATCGGCGGCAGCGAGCGTTTGATGCGGGCGGCGGTGTCGCTGAAGAACACCGAGTGGTCCAGTACGCCCTGGCCGAGTTCGGCGAGCATGTTCTGCAGCACCGCGGGCCGCGGCCCGATCAAGAACATCCGGTTGTCCCCGAAGTAGCGCCACACCAGGGACTGCGGCCCCAGCGGCAGGGCGTCGGTAGCCGCGTCGGTCTCCACGGATTGGGCCATGCGGAACAGTGTTACATATTTTGAACTATGTACCAACCGTTGGTGGTTGACGGCCGTTGACGCGGTGCTGATGGGGCGCGAGAGGCCGTTGATGCGCCGCCACGAGATCCGGCTTGACGGTTGTCGGTGGGGAAGTGTTCACTCGGGTCAATCGAACATAGTTTCGAACATATTCGAGTGTTTTCCGGAGGCGATCATGACGGCGGCGGTGGACTTGGGGCAACGCCATAGCTCCGGAGAAAATCGCGCCGACCAGCTGGAACAGCTGCGTCGGCAGATGGCGGCGGTGTCGGGCAAGGTGGGTGCGGGCCGGCGGGGGGCCGGACCGTCGGCTGCAACGGCGCCGGCCGGCCCGGTTTTCGAAGCCGCCCTGCCCGTCCCGTCGCTGCTGGCCGGGGTGTTGCCCGCCGGACTGCCGCGCGGCACGGTGGCGGTGCTCTCGGGGGCCCGCTCGCTGATGCTGAGCATGGTGGCCACGGTGACGGCGGCCGGCGGCAACGCAGCCATCGTCGGTCAGCCCGATCTCGGGCTGCTGGCCGCCTCCGAGATGGGCGCCGACCTGAGCCGGCTCGCGGTGATCCCCGACCCCGGCAACGACCCGGTGGAGGTGGCCACGGTGCTGATGGACGGCATGGATGTGGTGGTGCTCGGACTGGGCGGCCGATCGGTGCCGCCGGCGCGCACCCGGGTGGTGCTGGCCCGCGCGCGTCACCGTGGCTGCGTCCTGCTGGTCTCCGGCGGCGCCTGGCAGGGCGCGGCGCTGCAGTTGGACGCCCGGGTGAGCGGCTATGAGACGGTAGGCGACAAGATGACGGGCTGCGGCGCCATCTCCGGCTTCGGGCGGATCGGCGCGGTGCGGCTCGAGGTGCGGGCCGCCGGACGCGCGGCCGGGCGAACCAGGGCCGGGTAGCGAGCCTGCTCATGGCCGACTCTCGAGTACTGGCGCTGTGGTGCATGGACTGGCCCGCGGTCGCCGCGGCGGCCGCGGCGGGGCTGCCGGCCACCGCGCCGATCGCGGTCACTCTGGCCAACCGGGTGATCGCCTGTTCGGCGGGTGCCCGTGCGGCGGGGGTCCGGCGTGGGCTGCGACGCCGAGAAGCGGCGGCCCGCTGTCCAGCGCTGCATGTGGTGGCCGCCGACACCGATCGTGATGCCCGGCTGTTTGAGCCGGTCCTGGCTGCGGTCGACGAACTGATGCCGGCTGCTGAGGTGTTGCGGCCCGGGCTGCTGGTGGTGTCGGTGCGCGGTGCGGTGCGCGCCTTCGGCTCCGAGGAGCGGGCCGCTGAACGCCTCGTCGATGCAGTGGCCGCGACCGATGTTGAATGCCAGGTCGGGATCGCCGATGGGCTCTCCACCGCGGTGCTCGCCGCACGTGCCGGAGCCGTGGTGCCGCCTGGGGGAGACGCCCGATTCCTGTCGGCGCTGTCGATCCGCCAGCTTGCCGCCGAGCCCAGCCTGTCCGGGCCCGGGCGGGACGGCCTGGTCGACCTGTTGTGGCGCCTGGGAATTCGAACCATTGGGCAATTCGCTGCGCTGCCCCGTCCGGATGTCACCTCGCGGTTTGGCCCCGATGCGCTCATCGCGCACAGGTTCGCCCGCGCCGAGCCGGAACGCGGGCCGTCCGGGCGGGAGCCCACGCCGGATCTCGAGGCGGTGCTGCACTGCGATCCACCGATCGACCGGGTCGACGCCGCGGCGTTCGCCGGGCGCTCGCTGGCCGGTGCACTGCACCGGACGCTGATGGCCGCCGGGGTCGGCTGCACCCGGCTGGCCATTCACGCCGTCACCGACACCGGGGAAGAGCTGACCCGGGTGTGGCGGTGCGCCGAGCCGTTGACCGAGGACGCTACCGCGGATCGGGTGCGCTGGCAGCTGGACGGCTGGTTGAACAGCCGCGTCGGCTCCGACCGGCCGACCGGTCCGGTGACGCTGCTGCGGCTGGAGCCGGTGGAGGTGCTCTCGGCGACCGAGGCGCTGCAGTTGCCGCTGTGGGGCGGCCTCGGGGAGGAAGATCGGTTGCGTGCCCGCCGCGCCCTGGTGCGGGTGCAGGGCCTGCTCGGTCCCGAAGCGGTGCGGGTGCCGGTGCTCTCCGGCGGCCGCGGCCCCGCCGAGCGCATCACCTTGACCCCGCTGGGGGATGAGCCGGTGCCGCTAGCCGACCCGCGCCAGCCGTGGCCCGGCCGGCTCCCCGAACCCTCGCCATCGGTACTGCTCGATGATCCGGTGGAACTGCTTGACGCCGAACGCAATCCGATCCGAGTGACGGGCCGGGGGCTCTTCTCCGCCGACCCGGCGTGGCTGGTCGCCCGGGGTCGCGACGACCGGCTGCGCTGGTGGGCCGGTCCCTGGCCGGTCGACGAGCGGTGGTGGGACCCGCAGCGGGAGGGGCCGGGATCCGGGCGCACCGCCCGGGTCCAGGCGCTGCTGGAGGACTCGCCGGGAAGTGCAGCGCCCGGGCGGGCGCTGCTGCTGTGTTACCGGCTGCGGCGGTGGTATCTGGAGGGGGTGTACGAGTGACCCGCGGCTCGGCCTGGCCCGCCGCGTCGAGCGTGCACTCAGAGCGGAAGAATCGTAAAAATCCCGTCCTCAGTGCACGTTCGCGGCGGTGAGGGCAGCGTCACGAGCGCAGGTTCACCAGTACACGCCCGGAACCAACCGCACCGCCCGCTTGACCGGGCGGGGCACCCGCACCCTGGCGATCGCTCGCGACGGCCGCTTCGGCCGGCGCGACGCCTGCCGCCGAGGCGATTGCGTAACGGGCGCAACGGCTGCAACGGTGTCACTGGGTGCCACGCCGCGCGCCGCAGGAGAGTCGGGGTAGCCCAGGTAGAGCTGGTGCAGCACTCGGCGCGCCAGCCCGGGGGTGACGTAGTTGCCGGCTTCGGCCAAGGTGCCCAGTGGGGTGTCGATCCGGTCCGGCCTCTCGACCAGGCCGCGCACCACCATGGCCGCGGCGTGCTCGGCGCTGATCGCCCCGACCGGGAGGTGCTTTCGCGACGGCGCAATCATCGGGGTGGCCACCAGCGGCATGTGGATGGTGGTGAACGTGATGTGATCCGACAGCGTCTCGGTCGACACCACATCGGCGAACGCGTCCAGTGCGGCCTTGGTGGGCACGTACGCGCTGTAGCGGGGGCTGTGCGCCAGCACCCCTTCGCTGGAGACGTTCACCACGTGGCCGAATCGGCGTTCCCGCCAGTGCGGCAGCAAGGCCAGCACCATCCGCACCGCGCCGAAGTAGTTGACCGCCATGGTGCGTTCGTAGTCGTGCAGCCGGTCGCTCGAGTTGGTCACCGAGCGACGGATCGACCGGCCGGCGTTGTTCACCAGGTAGTCGACGTGCCCGAACCGGCCCAGGATGTCCTTGACGGTGTGCTCCACCGACGCCGAATCGGTGACGTCACAGGTGAACGCGTGGGCCTGTCCGCCCGAGGCCCGGATCTCGGCGACCAGGTCGTCGAGTGCGGAGCCGCTGCGGGCCAGCGCGAAGACCGTGCCGCCGCGCTCGGCGACGGCGATCGCCGAGGCCCGGCCGATACCACTGGACGCCCCGGTGATGACGACGTGCCGCCCCACCAGGGGCCCGGCCGGGTCGTCGCGGCGGGCGCGGTCGGGATCCAGGTGCGCCGCCCAGTATCGCCACAGTCCCGGCGCATAGTCGGCGAACTCGGGCAGCCGGACAGAATCTCCCAGCGCCGCACGGGTGGCGTCGGCGACGAACGTCGGCCGCAGGTTCACCAGGTCGAGCACCTCGGCGGGAAGGCCCAGCTGGGTGGCCACCATGTTGCGCCACACCCGGGCACGCCCACTGACGTTGAGCACCGGGGCTGCCAGCGCGCCGGGCAGCGTGGCGCGTAGCGGCGGCAGTCCGGCCTCGGCTGCGACAGCCCGGTAGATGTCGGGCAGGCCAATGGATTTCGGCGCGGTCAGGTGGAAGGTGCGCCCGTCGTACCCGTCTGCGTGCATCAGCTCGATCAGCGCGTCGACCACGTAGTCGACCGGCACGACGTTGGTACGCCCGGTGTGGGGCACGGCCATCGGGGTGAGCCTGGGCAGTGCCGCCAGCTTGGCCAGCAGCGGGAAGAAATAGTAGGGCCCGTCGACCTTGTCCATCTCGCCGGTGCGGGAATCGCCCACCACCACCGCCGGGCGGTATATCCGGTACCGCAGCCCCGGCGCCGAACGCACCAGTGCTTCGGCCTCGAACTTGGTCTGGTGATACGGGGTCGGCAGTTCCTGGCCGATGTCGAAGTCGTCTTCGGTGAACTCGCCGGCGTAGTCACCGGCCACCGCGATCGAGGACACGTGCGACAAGGTGGCGTCCAGGCGCCGGGCCAGCCCGATCACCGCGCGGGTGCCCTCGACGTTGGCCGCCTGCTGCTCGGCCGCACCGGCGGTGATGTCGTAGATGGCCGCGCAGTGCAGCACATGGTCGATGTCGCCGAGTTCGGCAAGTGCCGAGTCGGTCAACCCCAGATTCTCTTCCGTCAGGTCGCCGACCAGCGGATTCCCCCGCTCGCCCCATGCCTGACCGTTCGCAGCGGCCAGGGCCTCAAAGCGGCCCAGCGAGGCGCGGCGCACCAGCACCCACACCTGCGCTTCCGGCCTGGTCTCCAGCAGACGCGTCACCGCCCGCCGCCCAATAAACCCGGTACCGCCGGTAACGACATAACGCATGCGGTCATCGTGGTCGCTCGGGTCGGCTACGTCAATGGTGAGTTGAGTCTCGCCGTCCGATACCCGGGATATTGATCGCGTAGAAGGCCGGCATCACGACGAAAACCGCCAGCGCGACCATCGGCGACCACACCACGCCGATCACGCCCGCCACCAGATAGGCGACGATCCCGGTCATCGACCGAAACCGCTGGGCTGCGAACACGCGCGGATCCACCTCATCTGCGACCAGCCGGTCGGGGCATCGGCTGACCTGGTCGAACAGCAGCAGCCAACTCGCGCACATCGCTGTCAGAATGCCGGCGTACAGGGCCACGGCGGTACGCGCGTCGTGGCTGTCAGCGCCGTCGATGAACGCGCGGGAGAGCACCGCGGTCGGAAAGGGGATGAGTGCCGTGGTGAACAGCAGGGCGATGTTGGCCAGGTGTACACCCTTGTTGACCTGTTTGATTGCGGTGAACGCCTGGTGGTGGTTGAGCCAGATCACCGCGACGTAGCCGAACGACGCAAGGTAGCCGAGGTAGGCCGGCCACTGCCGGATCAGGCCCTCCAGCAGTTGCCCGGGGGCGTGCTCGGGTGCTTTGAGGTCGAGCACCAGCAGGGTCACCGCGATCGCGAACACACCGTCGCTGAACGCCTCCACCCGCCCGGTGTCGGTCAAGCCGGCCGGAGCATCGGAGCCGTCAGATGTGCTCATCGGCACCTGAGGTCAGAATGCGCGAATTCCGTCCCAGTCCAACAGTTTCCAGCCGGTGGCTGGGTTGCCGGTGAGCACCACCTTGCCGAGGTTAGGCAGTGGATGGTCGATCAACAGCTCATCGCGGGGGTTCTTGACATTCATCAGCGTCCACGTCGCGATCGACGCCCCGTGGGCGAACGCCACCGGGTTGGTGTCGCCGGAGTCGTAGATCTGCTGGACCGCGGCGCCGAACTCGTCGTTGAACTGGTTGCCGTCGATCGAGCCGGGGATGGCCGCGGTCCGGTCGCCGTGAAGCCATGCCTGCGGGGCAAGCCAATACGCCGAATCGGCTATCGATCGAGGCTTATCGCCGAACCAACCGGCGCTGATCTCTCGCAGCCCGGGCAAGATCTGCACCTGACGTCCGAGTTCGCGGGCTAGCGGGGCGGCGGTCTGCTGAGTGCGCACCATCGACGAGGCGTAGACACCGTCGTGGTGGCCGCGGGAGAGCTGATCTGCGATTTCCTGAGCCTGGACGCGGCCTTTCTCGGTCAGTCCCGGACCGGGCACCGACGTGTCGAGGATTCCGGCGGCGTTGGCTTCGGATTCCGCGTGCCGGACCAGCGTCAGGGTGATGTTGCGCGGGTGCGGTGTCCCCGAACAACCGCTGAGCACCAGGACCGCGGCCAGCGCCGCCGCCAACAGTGCGAACAGGGTGCCGGTGCGGTTCCAGATGCGCTTCCCCATGTTCGACAGCCTGCCGTGTGGATGGCGCTGACGGGACCGGTTCTGCTGAAATGGTGGAGGCCAATTCGTCCGAGGTGAAGGAGAATCCGTGGCACTGGACCCGACGGCCATTGGCGCGACCGCCGACCCGATGCCGTTCGCATGGACCGAGCGCGACACCATGCTCTACGCGCTCGGGGTCGGCGCCGGAACAGCCGATCTGGCGTTCACCACCGAGAACAGCCATGACACCCCGCAGCAGGTGTTGCCCACCTACGCCGTCATCTGCTGCATGGGCTTTGCGGCCGTCGGCAAGATCGGCACGTTCAACCCGGCGCTGCTGCTGCACGGCTCCCAAGAGGTGCGACTGTTCGCGCCGCTGCCGCCCGCCGGAAGCCTGCAGGTGGTGGCCGAGGTGGCCGACATCCAGGACAAGGGTGAGGGCAAGAACGCTGTCGTGATGCTGCGGGCGCGCGGCACCGATTCGAAGACTTCCGAACTGGTCGTCGAGACGCTGACCACCCTGGTCATCCGCAAAGCCGGCGGCTTCGGCGGGGAACCCGGGCAACGGGCCCTCGCGCCGCAGATCCCCGACACCGAACCGGATTCCCGCGTCGTGTACGCGACCCGGGAGGACCAGGCGCTGCTCTATCGGCTCTCCGGCGACCGCAACCCGCTGCACAGCGATCCATGGTTCGCCACCACGCTGGCCGGTTTCCCCAAGCCGATCCTGCACGGGCTGTGCACCTACGGTTTCGCTGGTCGTGCGCTGGTTGCCGAGCTTGGTGGCGGCGACGCCAGCCGAGTCAGCGCCATCTCGGCGCGGTTCACCGACCCGGTGTTCCCGGGCGAGACGCTGACCACCTCGATCTGGCGGACCGAGCCGGGTAAGGCAGTGTTTCGCACCGAGGCCGCGGGTCCCGACGGCGCCAACCCGCGAGTGGTGCTCGACGACGGCGCGGTGGAATACCAGGTCTGACGCTGCTAGTCAGCGCTCTCCCCGGGTGCCAGCGGCAGGCTGAGCCGGAATGCCGCGCCGGTCTGGCTGGGCAGACATTCGAGGCCGCCGTGATGCGCCTGTGCCAGTGCCCTGGCGATCGACAGGCCCAGACCGGCTCCGCCGGAGTCGCGATTGCGCGCATCGTCGAGGCGGACCAGCCGATCGAAGATCCGCTCGCGGTCGGAGTCCGGGACGCCCGGGCCGGTGTCGACGACGGTCACCTCGGCTACCTCGAGGTCGTGCTCGCGGCGGCCGGTGCGCACGATGATCTCGCCGCCCTGAGGGGTGTGCCGACAGGCGTTGTCCAGCAGGTTGGACAGGATCTGCGCGATGCGTTGCGGATCGGCATGGACCGGCAGGGCTCGACCGTCCCCGCTGAGGCGGACCGTCAGGTGGGGCGCCAGCATGGCGGCCCGCTCGACTTCGGCGGCTGCGATCTCGGCTAAGTCAACGTCTTCGCAGCGCAGGGCCACCCCGGCGTCAATGCGCGCGATATCGAGCAGGTCGCCGACCAGCCGAGCCGCGCGGCGGGTTTCAACCGTCAGCAGGGTCGCGAATCGACGCCGGCGAGCGGCGTTTCCGGTGTCGGCGGTGAGCTGCTGGGCCAGCGCCTGAATTCCGGCGATCGGGGTGCGCAGTTCGTGTGCGGCGTCGGAGAGGAACCGGCGGGTATTCGCCTCGGCTCGCTGCGCGGCGGCTGCGGCTTGGCGGGCGTCGCTCTCGGCGGTCTCCAGGGCGTCGAGCATGCTGTCGAACGCGGCGGCAGCCTGCCCGAGTTCGGTTTGCGGCCGATCCGGGCGCAGTCGACGGCCCCGGTCGCCGCGGGCGATCAGCTGTGCGGTCGCGGTCATCCGCTGCAACGGGGCCAGTGCCCGGGCGGCGGCGAGGCCGACGAGCAACGCGACCAATCCGAGCCCGATCGTGCCGCCGATCAGCAGGTCATGCCGGAGCTCTGCGTGGCGTGCGCTGATTCCCGAGGTGTCGGCCACCAGGGTGAGTGTCGAACCGTCCGGCAGCAGGCGGGTCACCGTGGTGCTCGTCCACTGGCCGAGCGGTGGTGCTGGTGGCGGCGGTGGCCCACCGGGCGGGGGCGGTGGCGGTGGCCCGCCGGGCGGTGGTGGCGGCGGCCCCCATCCCGGGGGTGGCGGTGGTGGCGGCGGCCCCCATCCCGGAGGTGGCGGGGGCGGCGGACCCCATGCCGGCGGTGGCGGGGGTGGTGGCGGCGGAGGTTGCCATGGTGCGGGCCGAAGGGACAGATCGCCGTAGGCGGCGCCGTCCCGACTGATCACCTGAACGCGAATATCGTTGCCTTGCAACTGGGTTACCAGAGCGGCCGGACTCACCCCGGCCTCGACGAGATTGGCGGCACGAACGGCGGTGTCGTCGAGCCGCGCCCGTAGGTCACGGTTGAGTTGTGCGCCGAGCAGCTGGTCGCCGGCTACGCCCAGCACGAGCAGCAGTGCAGCGATCACGCCGACCGTGGCGACCGTCGCCCGCCGGCGCAGCGATGGGGTGGGAGTGCTCATGGGCGGGCGGCCGCCAGCCGATAGCCGACACCGCGGACGGTGTGCAGCATTCGCGGCCCGTGGGCCTCCAGTTTGCGGCGCAGACCGCTGACGTAGACCTCGACGAGGTTGGCGTCGTAGGCGTCGTAGCCCCACACCGCCGCCAGGATCCGGTCCTTGCTCACGGTCCGGCCACGCTGCTCGGCGAGATAGCCGAGCAACTTGAGTTCGGTGCCGGTCAGCTCCAGTACCGCACCGGCACGGCTCACCACGCCGGCCTCCAGGTCGACCACCAAGTCGCCGACCTGAATCGCCGACGGCACTCGTCCACGCCGTCGTAGCACCGCTGCGATACGGGACAGCAGTTCGGCCAATTCGAATGGCTTGACCACATAGTCGTCGGCGCCGGTGTCCAGCCCGCGTAGCCGATCGTCGAGTGCGTCTTTGGCGGTGAGAAGGATGATCCCGGTGTCGCCGTAGTCGCGCACCACATCGATCAGGGCGAATCCATCCCGGCCCGGCAACATCACGTCGAGCACCACCAGATCCGGGCGGAATGCCGGTAACACGTCCTCCAGACCGCGACCGTCGACCCGTCCGCCGCTGACGAATCCGGCGTCCGCGAGCGCCACCACCACCGTCTCGCGGATCGCGTCGGAATCCTCTACCACCAGCACCCTGGGTGCGCTGTTGTGCACCCTGCCATTGTGACCGCCCGATTGCTGAAGCCGAGCTGAGCAAACCGGCTCCAGGCGCATGTTTTCAGCTGCGCTTCAGCGTTGTGGCGCAGCGTTGATGGCAGCAGTGCACGACGGACGGAGGAAATCATGACTGATTCGGAACATGTCGAAACTTCGACCGCACCCCCCAGCCCGACGCCCACTCCCGACAGCCCGGCGCGACGGCTGATCAAACGGCCGTGGTTCACCACGGTCGCCGCCGGTGTCGGCGGCCTGATCGTCGGAGGACTGGCCATGGCGAGCTGTGCCGGGTCGTCGGTAAGCTTCGGGCCCGGTCCGATGCCCCCGCTCCCCGCGCCGATCGCGGCCATGGCCCCGCTGTGGCCGGCGCCGCCACCTCCTCCGTTGCCGCCGGGCCCACCGCCGCCTCCGGGGTGGGGCCCGCCGCCGCCCGGGTGGGGAGCGCCGCCGCCACCGCCTCCGGGGTGGGGCCCGCCGCCTCCGGGGTGGGGCCCACCGCCTCCGGGGTGGGGAGCGCCGCCGCCACCGCCTCCGGGGTGGGGAGCGCCGCCGCCCGGGTGGGGAGCGCCGGCACCGCCTGCACCACCGCGCTGAGCCGGTGATGATCATGGTGTTATTGCTCGCGTCGGTGGCTGCCCTGGCTTACTGGCTGGGCACCCACCGCCGAGCAGATGAGGACAACCTGGCGGGCTGGCGTCCCTGGCTCCTGGTTGCCGGGACAGTGTTGGGTGTCATCTTGCTGGCCAGCCTGCTCACCGGCGGCCCGGGGCCGCTGTGGGGCCCGGGCCCGATCTTCGGTCCGTAACCGGTGGTGCGTCAGCCGGCCAGGCGCTCCGCCAGCCGCGCGGTGAACCCAGCGACTTGAGCCGGACTCTCCAGGGCATAACGGGCGGCGGTCGCACGATCGCCGTCGTCGTTGTGCCGCACCACTATTCCGGAACCCGACAGTTCGGCGACCGCGTCGAACGCGTCCTCGTCGGTGATGTCGTCGCCGAGGAACAGCGGTGTGCTCACCCCGGCCATCCGATCCAGCAGCCAGTGCAGGGTACGTCCCTTGTCCCAGTCGATCTCGGGGCGAAGCTCGATTACCTCGCGCCCGGTCGTGACCCGCAGCCCGCGGCGCCGACCGGTCTCGCGCACCGCCGCCAGTACCTCGCCGACCCGATCCCGGGCGGCGTTGCGGTAGTGCACGGCAACGGCGAAGCGTTTGTGTTCCACCATGATTCCCGGGATTTCACCGAGCTGCTCATTGAGTGAGCCGGCCGCGGCGGCCAGCACCAGCACCGCATCGACGGCGGCGTCGTTCTGGTGGTGGGTGCCGTCCGGCCCGATCAGCTCGAAGCCGTGACTGCCCGCATACCAGATCCCGTCCAAGCCCACCCGGGTCCGCACGTCGGCCAGATCGCGACCGGACAGCACCGCGACCGGGCATTGGGCGGCCAACGCGGCCAACGCATCCACCGCGCCGGCCACCGGTCGGGCCGCGTCGGGATCGTCGACGATGTCCGAGAGAGTCCCGTCGAAATCGAAGAACACCGCCGGGTGATCGAGGTCGCGCAACTCGGCAGCCGTCATCGCATCCGGCAACGCCGACATCGGCCGATCGCCGGTACGCACCTGCACCGCGTTCGGATCAGCCACCACCGCGTCACCGCCATCGCATCCCACACCGATCACCAGGGCGAATCCGGCACTGCGAGCGGAGATTACCCCCGATTCGGAGTCGGTGAGTACCACGCAGCGGCCCGGCCGCACCGCCAACCCGGTGGCGGCAGCCACCAGTTCGGCGCCTGAACCGTCGGAAGTTGCCTCGGCGACCGCGGCCACCCGCACGCCCGCCTGCCGGAGCCGTTCGGTCAACGCCGCCGTGTCGGCACCCCCGTCGAGCCGCAACAGCACCGCGTCATGCCGGCGCGGGTCGATCGTGACCGACATGCCAACCATGTCCACCACGGTGCCACAGCCGCGCTCCGATTAGCGTGGTAGGGGTCTAGAGAGGTCGTCGAGCGCAAAGAGAAAGGTAGGGAGCCCCGATGTCGTCCACTCCCGGAATCCTGGTCGGTGTCGACGGATCACCGTCGTCGGTAGCCGCAGTCGATTGGGCGGCGCGTGACGCCGCGCTGCACAACCTGCCACTCATCCTGGTGCACGTGCTGGCCTCCCCGGTGGTGATGACGTTCCCCGAGACACCGATGCCGCCCGGCTACACCGAGTGGCAGCGTGATCAGGGCGAGCGCTACCTGCGCGAGGCCGTCGAGATCGCCGAGGCGGCCGGCGCGACCCGGGTCACCGCGGAGACCGTCGTGGGATCCACGGTGCCGATGCTGGTGGACATGAGCCGCGAGGCCGCCCGCCTGGTGGTCGGTTCTCGCGGGCACGGGCGGATGCGCCGGCTGTTGCTCGGCTCGGTCAGCTCGTCGTTGGTGCGGCATGCGCACTGCGCGGTCGTGGTCATCCACGAAGACCATCTGCGCCCCGACACCGCCCCGGTGGTCGTCGGTATCGACGGGTCCCCGGTGTCGGAGGCCGCAACGGCGCTGGCATTCGAAGAAGCCTCGCTGCGCGGGGTGGAACTGATCGCGGTGTATGCCTGGCACGACACCGGACTGCTGGACTTCCCCGGCATCGACACGGCGGCGATGGCGTCCGAAGGCGAGTTGGCCCTGGCCGAACGGTTGGCGGGCTGGCGGGAGCGCTACCCCGACGTCACGGTGCGCCGAGTGGTGGTCGATGACCGACCGGCCGACCAACTCGTCGACCAATCCCAGGAGGCTCAGCTGGTGGTGGTGGGCAGCCACGGCCGCGGCGGCTTCACCGGCATGCTGCTGGGCTCGGTCAGCCAGGCGGTGGTGCAGTCGGCCCACACACCGGTCGTCGTTGTCCGCCCGCCGGCATAGCGGCCAGCGTCAGCTGACCGACGCCGGTTCGCTCGCCCGGGCCATGGCCTGCTGCGCCACCGGACTCGGCCGCAACGGCACTCGCTGCGGCCACCAGAACCAGCGGCCCAGCAGCGCGGCGATCGACGGCGTCATGAACGAGCGGATCACCAGGGTGTCGATGAGCAGACCCAGGCCGATGGTGGAACCCACCTGACCGATTACGCGCAGGTCGGAGACCAGCATCGACATCATGGTGAACGCGAACACCAGGCCCGCCGAGGTGACCACGGAGCCACTGCCGCCCATGGCGCGGATGATGCCCGTGTTGATTCCGCCGGGGAGTTCTTCCTTCATCCGGGATACCAGCAACAGGTTGTAGTCCGAACCCACCGCCAACAGGATGATCACCGACATCGCCAGCACCATCCAGTGCAGGTCCAGGCCGATGATGTGCTGCCAGATCAGCACCGAGATCCCGAACGACGTGCCCAGTGAGAGCAGCACCGTGCCGACGATCACCGCCGAGGCCACCACGGCCCGGGTGATCAGCAGCATGATGATGAAGATCAGGCACAGCGACGCGATGCCGGCGATGATCAGGTCGTAGGCCGACCCGTCCTTCATGTCCTTGAACATGGCCGCGGTACCGCCGAGATAGACCTTGGAGCCCTCCAGCGGGGTGCCCTTGAGCGCCTCGTGCACGGCGTGCTTGATCGGCGCGATGTGGCTGACGCCCTCCGGGGACATCGGGTCGCCCTCATGGCTGATGATGAACCGCACCGCGTGCCCGTCGGGGGACAGGAACATCTTCATGCCGCGCTTGAAGTCGGGGTTGTCGAACGCCTCGGGCGGCAGGTAGAACGAGTCGTCGTTCTTGGAGTCGTCGAACGCCTTGCCCATGGCGTTCTGGCCCTCCATCATCTTCTCCATCTGAAGCTGCAGGCCCTCCATGGTGGACTGCATCTTCAGCTGGGTGACCCGCATGTTCGACATGGTCTCGATCATCGGCGGCATGATCTGCATCATCCGCGGCATCAGCTTGTCGAGGTTGTCGATGTCGGGCAGGACCTTTTCGAAGTCCTCGGTCATCTGGTCGAGGCCGTCCATCACGTCGAAGATCGACCGGATCGACCAGCAGATCGGGATGTCGAAACAGTGCGGCTCCCAATAGAAGTAGCTGCGCATCGGGCGCCACATGTCGTCGAAGTCGGCGATCGCGTCGCGCATCTTCTGGATGTCGTCGAGCATCTGGTGCATCTTGAGATCCATGCTGTGGGTGGTCGCCGACATCTCGGTGGTGACCTTGAGCATCTCCTTCATGCTGTCGATCGACACCTGCATGTCGTCGCCCATCTTGAGCATGTTCTTCATGCTGTCGAGCTGGTACTTCATGTTCAGCTGCTGGGTGGTGCCCTGCATGCTCATCGCGAACGGGATCGTGGTGTGTTCGATCGGCGTGCCCAGCGGCCGGGTGATGGTCTGCACTCGCCCGATGCCCGGCACCTCGAACACCCGCTTGGCGATCCGGTTGATCACCAGGAAGTCGGCCGGGTTGCGCAGGTCGTGGTCGGTCTCGATCATCAGCAGTTCCGGACTCATCCGGGCCTGGGAGAAGTGCCGGTCCGCGGCGGCGTAGCCGATGTTGGCCGGCACGTAGTCCGGCAGGTACTGCCGGTCGTTGTAGTTGGTCTTGTAACCCGGCAGCGTGAGCAGGCCGATCAGGCAGACCGCCGTGGTGGCCACCAGCACCGGCCCCGGCCAGCGCACGATCATCGCGCCGATCCGGCGCCAGGTGCGGATCCGCATCGCCCGCTTGGGTTCCAGCATGCCGAAGCGGCTGGCCACCGCCACGACCGCGGAACCGAACGTGAGCGCCGCGAGAACCACGACCACCATGCCGATCGCCAGGGGAACGCCCAGCGACTGGAAGTAGGGCAGTCGGGTGAAGTGCAGACAGAAGGTGGCACCGGCGATGGTCAGACCCGAGCCCAAGATCACGTGCGCGGTGCCGTGATACATGGTGTGGAAGGCCGACTCTTTGTCCTCGCCGAGCGCTCGGGCCTCTTGATAGCGGCCCAGCAGGAAGATCGCGTAGTCCGTCGAGGCGGCGATCGCGAGTGTCACCAGCAGGTTCACCGCGAACGTCGACAGGCCGATGATGTTGTAGTAGGCCAACACGGCCACCACGCCGCGGGCAGCGCTCAGCTCGAAGACCACCATGCCCAGCACCAACAGCACCGTGCCGATCGACCGGTAGATGGACAGCAGCATCGTGATGATCACCACGAATGTCAGCGCGGTGATGATCTTCAGGCTTTTGTCGCCCGCGATGTGCTGATCGGCGTTGAGGGCGGCCCCACCGGTGACGTAGGCGTGCACCCCCTCAGGTGCCGGGGTGTCGGCGATGATCTGCTGGACGGCCTCGACCGACTCGTTGGCCAGGGTCTCGCCCATGTTGCCGGCCAGATACACCTGAACGTAGGCGGCTTTGCCGTCCGGGCTCTGCGACCCCGCCGCGGTCAGCGGGTCGCTCCAGAAGTCCTGGATGTGCTCGACGTGGGTGTGGTCGGCCTCCATCTTGGCGACCAGCTGGTCGTAATACTTGTGCGCGTCGTCGCCGAGCGGCTGGTCGCCTTCGAGGACCACCATCGCCGAGCTGTCCGATTTGAACTCGTCGAACACCTTGCCGATGCGCATCATCGCGATCATCGACGGAGCATCGCGGGGGGCCATGGACACCGCGCGCATCTTCCCGACTTCGTCGAGTTGCGGCACAACGACATTCACCAGGACGGTGATCGCTAACCAGGCCAAGATGATAGGCACCGCGAGCCGGCGGATCCATGCCGGGATGCCGCCGCGCTTGGGCTGCGGCGACGCCGGCAGTGTGTCGGTCGGGGTCTCGTCGCTGGTGTGCTTGCTCATGCGGATTTCACAATGCAGAAGGTCTGGGCGCTCACGGGGCCGGTGGCGATTCTTTCTTCTTTGATGACGCCGTCGATGGTGACGCGGCAGCCGATGGTGGCGCCGTCACCTTGGGCGACGATGTTGGGGCTCACCGCCGGGTTGGTGGTCGACAGGGTCAGCGACCACGGCAGGCTGGCGCCGTCGATCCGCTGCGGGGTGGCGTCGAGGTCCAGATAGTTGATGTCGGCGTAGGTGCCGTCCGGGCTGAAGATGTCGTAGACCACGACCTTGGGGTGGAACGGCTTGGTGTCCTCGAAGGGGGTAGATCCTGAGCCACTGTCGTCGGCTCCGAAGAAGCCGCGGACTCGTTGCACGGTGAACCCCCCTACCGCGACGACTATGACGATGAGCAGGGGTAACCACGCGCGTCTGAGAGCGCCGAACATGAAAGCAGTGGCCCTTTCGCATCGTGCCGGAATCTGACACAGATTAGTGCATCAAAGTTCTTTTTCACACCCATCCCAGACCGTCTCGCACATATGTTCGATATCGTGAAGGGTATGGGCTGGGGCAGTGGGCCGCCGAGCTGGGCGGAAATGGAGCGGGTGCTCGATGGTAAGCCTCGTCACACCGGTATTGCGGCCGGTGTGTCGGCGGATCACGGCTCGTCGTTCCCGCAGGTCGAGCCGCTCCGGCCGGCTGGGCGGACGGCATCTTCCCTGTCTTCCCCGCCTTATGCCGAGTTGCACGCGCACTCGGCGTACAGCTTTCTGGACGGGGCCAGCAACCCGCAGGAGCTGGTCGCCGAGGCCGCCCGGCTGGGCCTGCGGGCGATCGCGCTGACCGATCACGACGGTTTATATGGGGTGGTGCGGTTCGCCGAGGCGGCCGCCGAGCTGGAGGCTGCGGGCCTTCAGATAGGCACCGTGTTCGGCGCCGAGTTGTCGCTGGGGAGGGTGGCTCGTACCGATGACCCGGACCCGCCCGGTCCGCACCTGCTGGTGCTGGCCCGTGGCCCGGAGGGTTATCGGCGGTTGTCGCGGCAGATCGCCGCCGCGCACCTGGCCGGCGAGAAGGGCAGGCCGCGTTTCGATCTGGATGCGCTGACCGAGGCGGCGGGCGGGCACTGGCACATCCTGACCGGCTGCCGCAAGGGCCACGTCCGCCAGGCGCTGGCCACCGGTGGCCCGGATGCGGCCGCCGCCGCGCTGGCCGACCTGGTCGACCGGTTCGGGGCCGCGCGGGTCAGCGTGGAGCTGACCCGGCACTTCGACCCATACGACGACGAGCGCAATGCGGCACTGGCCGCCCTGGCGCCCCGGTTCGGGGTGGGGCTGGTGGCCACCACCGGCGCGCATTTCGCCCGGCCGGACCGAGGCCGGCTGGCGATGGCGATGGGAGCGATCCGAGCCCGGCAGTCTTTGGACATCGCTGCCGGCCGGCTGGCTCCGCTGGGCGGGGCGCATCTGCGGTCTGGTGCAGAGATGGCCCGATTGTTCGCGCAATATCCCGGGACGGTCACGTCTGCGGCCGAACTCGGCGAGCAGTGTGCCTTCGCGCTGCAGCTCATCGCTCCGCAGCTGCCACCCTTCGAGGTGCCGGCCGGGTATACCGAGGACAGTTGGCTGCGCCGGTTGACCCTGGCCGGCGCGCGGAGGCGTTACGGGTCGCCGGAGCGGTCGCCGAAGGCGTACACGCAGATCGAGCATGAGCTGAATGTCATTGCCAAGCTGGGCTTTCCGGGCTATTTCCTGGTGGTGCACGACATCACCCGGTTCTGCCGGGAGAGTGACATCCTGTGTCAGGGCCGGGGATCGGCGGCCAACTCCGCGGTCTGCTACGCCCTCGGTGTCACCGCGGTGGATCCGGTGGGCAATGGGCTGCTGTTCGAGCGGTTCTTGTCGTCGGAGCGCGACGAGCCCCCCGACATCGACATCGACATCGAGTCGGACCGGCGCGAAGAAGTCATCCAGTATGTCTACAAGCGCTACGGGAGGGACTACACCGCCCAGGTCGCCAACGTCATCACCTACCGGGGTCGCAGCGCGGTGCGCGACATGGCCCGGGCGCTGGGCTTCTCTCCAGGACAGCAGGATGCTTGGAGCAAGCAGGTCGGCCGGTGGCATGGGGTGGCTGAATCCTCCGATACGGAAGGCATTCCCGAATCGGTGATCGACTTGGCGACCCAGATCGCCGACCTTCCTCGGCATCTGGGCATCCACTCCGGCGGCATGGTGATCTGTGACCGCCCGATCGCCGACGTGTGCCCGGTGGAATGGGCCCGGATGCCCGGACGCAGCGTGCTGCAGTGGGACAAAGACGACTGTGCGGCCATCGGTCTAGTGAAATTCGACCTGCTGGGGCTGGGCATGCTCTCGGCGCTGCACTATATGAAAGACCTGGTGGCGCAACATCAGGGTGTGAAGGTGGACTTCGCCCGAATCGACCTGTCCGAGCCCGCGGTGTACGAGATGCTGACCCGGGCGGATTCCGTCGGGGTGTTTCAGGTGGAATCGCGCGCCCAGATGGCCACCCTGCCGCGGCTGAAGCCGCGGGTGTTCTACGACCTGGTGGTGGAGGTCGCGCTGATCCGCCCGGGACCGATCCAGGGCGGCTCGGTGCACCCCTACATCCAGCGGCGCAATGGTCAGGCCTTGGTTGAGTACGAGCACCCGTCGATGAAACCAGCGCTGCGCAAGACGCTGGGGGTGCCGCTGTTTCAGGAACAGCTGATGCAACTCGCCGTCGACTGTGCGGGGTTCTCGCCGGCCGAAGCCGACCAGCTGCGCCGGGCCATGGGTTCTAAACGGTCCACCGAGCGAATGCGACAGCTGCGCACCCGGTTCTATGACGGCATGGCGCAGTGTCACGGCATCACCGGTGAGGTGGCCGACCGGATCTACGAGAAGCTGGAAGCCTTTGCCAACTACGGATTTCCGGAGAGCCACGCGATGAGCTTCGCGTCGCTGGTGTTCTACTCGGCCTGGTTCAAGCTGCACTACCCGGCGGCGTTCTGCGCCGCGCTACTGCGGGCACAGCCGATGGGTTTTTACTCGCCGCAGTCACTGGTGGCCGATGCCCGCCGGCACGGAATCGTCGTACACGGCCCGGACGTCAACGCCAGCCTGGCGCACGCCACATTGGCCGAAGCCGGAACGCAGGTCCGGATCGGACTGGGCGTCGTCCGTGGCATCGGTACTGACCTCGCTGAGCGGCTGGTGGCCGACCGTGAAGCTCATGGGCCATTCGCTTCACTCCTGGATTTGACTGCCCGGGTTCAGCTTTCGGCGGCACAGGCCGAGGCGCTGGCGACCGCAGGCGCGTTTGACTGCTTCAGTATTTCGCGCCGCGAGGCACTGTGGACGGCCGCGGCAGCGGCGGGGCAGCGGCCGGACCGGCTGCCCGGGGTGGGGGTGGCGACGCAGACTCCAGCGCTGCCGGGGATGAGCGCGATCGAGCTTGCCGCCGCCAATGTGTGGGCCACCGGGGTGTCCCCAGACAGCTTCCCGACCCAGTTCCTGCGCGCCGACCTCGATGCACTCGGGGTGATTCCCGCCGACCAGCTGCTGAGCGTGCCCGACGGCACCCGGGTGCTGGTGGCCGGGGCGGTGACGCACCGGCAACGGCCGGCGACCGCCCGCGGGGTCACGTTCGTCAACCTCGAGGACGAGACCGGGATGGTCAATGTGCTGTGTACGCCGGGGGTGTGGCAGCGGCATCGACGGCTGGCGCAGACCGCGATGGCACTGCTGATCCGCGGGCGGGTGCAGAACGCCAGCGGGGCGGTCACCGTGCTGGCCGATCGGCTGGGCTCTCTTGAGTTGACTGTGAGTTCGCGCTCTCGGGATTTCCGGTAGGCATCGACGGTAACCTCCATCCATGAACCTCAACTTGTCCGCCGACGAAGTCCTGACCACCACGCGATCGGTCCGCAAACGCCTCGATCTCGACAAGCCGGTTCCCCGCGAGGTGCTGATGGAGTGTCTTGAGATCGCTCTGCAGGCGCCCACCGGATCCAACGCTCAGGGCTGGCAGTGGATGTTTGTCACCGACCCGGTCAAGAAGCAGGCGCTCGCCGACATCTACCGGGCGAACGCCATGCCGTATCTGAACCGGATGAAGCCCGACTACGGCGACGGCGACGTGCGCAGCGAACGGATGGAGTTCGTCAGCGGCTCAGCCAAATATCTGGCGGAGAACCTGCAGGACGTACCGGTGCTGATGATCCCGTGTCTGGAGGGCCGGCCCGAGACGGGAGGACTGGGGCTCAGTGCGTCGTTCTGGGCGTCGCTGTTCCCGGCCGCGTGGAGCTACTGCCTGGCGTTGCGCAACCGTGGACTGGGTTCCTGTTGGACGACGCTGCACCTGCTCGGGGACGGCGAGAAGCAGGCCGCCGAGGTGCTCGGCATCCCGTACGAGGAGTACAGCCAGGGCGGGCTGTTCCCGATCGCCTACACCAAGGGCACCGACTTCAAGCCGGCCCAGCGGCTGCCGGCCGAGCAGGTGGCGCACTGGGACAGTTGGTGAGGTCCGGGTCTGGGTGAGTATCCCAACCAGGTTCCGGGCCAAGCGAACCCAACACTTATCGTCAACATCCCATGCCGCCCCACATCGACTGAGCGCCGGTGTGGCCGATGCGGATGACCAGCCACGTCGACGCGGCCGCGAACACCAGAGTGCCTGCTCCGGTGACGGTGATGCCGATGCGACGGATCGCCGGTGACATCGTGCCCACTTCGTCGGCAAACAGTGGGGTATGCAGCGCCCACCACCCGATCATGGCGATGGTGAGCAGCGCGGACCACAGGACCAGCTGAGCCCCTAGCGCGGCGTGACGCTGGAGGATCTCACCTCCCATCACCCGTTGCTGGAGCCGGCTGCCGGCCGTCGTGGTCAGCGGGATCGCGATCAGCGTGCCCACCGCGACGAACAACGCGGTGCCACTGATGCGGCGTCGTGCGCCGGGCCAGAGCACGGCAAGTACGGCCAGTAGGGCGGTCACGGGAACCAAGGTCGCGACCAGGTGTGCAAGCAGCGGATGTACCGGTAGGCCATTGATGGTGTCAAGCACGAGGGCTCCCTTTCCGGTCGCGAATCACGGCTTGTCGCAGCACTTCTTGTCCGACTTGTGCATGGGCATGCCTGGCTTCATAGGCTTGTTGGGCCCCATTTCGTCGCGTGGCATCTCGCCGTGCTTCTTCATGTTCGGGCCCATCTCGTCGTGGCCCATCTCGCCGTGCTTCTTCATGTTCGGGCCCATCTCGTCGTGGCCCATCTCGCCGTGCTTCATCATGTTGGGGCCCATCGCGCCGTCGGGCATCGGCTTGTCGCAGCATGATTCCTCGGGTTCATGGCCGTTGGCCTCGGGTGCATGCATGGCGTGCGACGTCATAGCCGGAGTCGGGCCCAAGGTGAGTGCTCCGGATGACCCTGCCCAGGCTCCGGCGACGAAGACTGCCACCGCGATGCCGGTGTAGGCCGATGTGGCGGCAACTCGGCGCTTGTGCTCACCGAACTTGGTGCTGAGTTTGCGGAAGATTCCCATCGTCTTTCCTTTCGGTGGTGGTGAAATCGCTTCTTCTGCGGTGCTTTAGGTGCCGCAATGGCAGCCTGAACGACTGTCAACGCCCGCACTGTCCTGCTCAGCTCCTGGGCTATCCGGGTGCGGTTGCCAGTCGAAGGGGAAGTGTTTGCTTGAGCCGCCGCGGTATTCGTGGGAGTAGTCGAAACCCTTTGCCTGGTCGCGTTTGACTACGCCCCACGTCGCCACCTGGCCCGGGCCGACCTCCGCGCCTGGTGCGTTGACGGTGGTGACCCGCCGGTTCGGATCCGACGTCGGGCCCGTGAGCGCCTCGACACGTACGTCGACCTTGCCCGGTATCTCCGCGCGCCAGTACGCCAGATCATCGGCGGCTTCAAAGGCGATCGGTGCGTACTCGATCTTGTCCAGCGTGCCGATCAGGCTGCCGAATTCGCCCGGCCAACCGCCCGCTTTCCCAGTGAAGATGCGCTCGAGGGCGTAGCGCTGGTCCGTGTCCGCTTTGGCGTCGATGTAAAACATCAATTTCATCGTGGTGTCGGGATCGTCGACCCACATGTTTCCCTCGAACTCACCGAGGGCGATCACGCCCAGGCCGGCGAGATCGATGTCGCCGTAGTGCCCCTCGTGGACCTGCCAAACCAGGGTGAACAGGCAGTCTCCGTGGGTGGGTTCCTGGGCGAAACTGCACGGGCAGGGCAGCTTGCAGCTGCACACGTCAAACCACTCGCCTCGCAAGTGCCAATCCACTGCCGTCGCCGACGTCATGAGTTCCTCCCTTTATCTATACCCCTAGGGGGTAAGGGTATGGACAAGACCGTACACGGTCTCGCCGAGTGGTGACAAGTACGTCGCCTTGCGGACTCGGTCTGCCGGTCGCCCATGCCGCTGGGGGAGCGGCCTCACCCGGAGGCTGGGCTGAAGGTGGCTACACCCCGTCGGCGAACCCGTGCTGGCGCCACGCCTCGTAGACCGCGACGGCGGCGGCGTTCGACAGATTCAGTGACCGCCGCCCGGCCAGCATTGGGATGCGCACTCGAGCGGTGATGTGTGGGTCGGCCAGTGTCGCCTCGTCCAAGCCGGTGGGTTCGGGGCCGAACATCAGCACGTCGCCGGGCTGATAGCTCACATCGGTGTAGGGGATGTGGGCGCCGGCGGTGAACGCGAACACCCGGCCGTCACCTAGCGCCTCCCATGCCGACGGCAGCGACGCGTGCACTCGCACCCAAGCCAGGTCGTGGTAGTCCAGCCCGGCGCGGCGCAGCTTGGGCTCGGACAGGTCGAAGCCCAGCGGCTCGACCAGATGCAGTTGCGCGCCGGTGGCCGCCACCATGCGGATTGCGTTGCCGGTATTGGGCGGGATCCGCGGTGAGTAGAACAGCACGTTGAACACAACACGTCATCCTTGCGGTTAGCGGGCCAAATCGCTCTCCCCACGCCGTCGCGCGTCGGTGGGCCGTGCACCGTCCGCCACTCACGGCAGTGCTTCGAGCAGGCCGCTGTCGGTCGAGGCGCCCACGCCTCCCACGGCAGGCGTCGCCGTCGGTGGATTGCCCTCGGCCAGCCAGCGCTCGGTGTCGATAGCGGCTGCGCAACCCGAAGCGGCGGCGGTGACCGCCTGGCGATACCTGCGGTCCATCAGGTCGCCGGCCGCGAAAACGCCTTCCAGCGACGTGCGGGTACTGCCGGGCTGGGCCAACACGTAGCCGTCGGCGTCGACTGCCACCTGATCGCGTACCAATGCCGAACGCGGGTCGTGGCCGATCGCGACGAACACACCGGTCACCGGGAGTACCGATTCGACACCCGCGGTGTCGCGCAAGCGCAGTCCGGTGACCGTGTCGCCGCCTTCGACGGCGACCACCGTGTTGTTGGTGACGAACCGGATCTTGCCCTCGGCGCGGGCCCGGGTCACCATGATTCGGGAGGCGCGGAACTCGTTACGGCGGTGGACGAGTGTCACGCTGCGGGCGAATCGGGTCAGGAAGACGGCCTCCTCCATCGCCGAGTCGCCGCCACCGATTACTGCGATGTCCTGGTCGCGGAAGAAGAATCCGTCACACGTCGCGCACGAACTCACCCCGCGCCCGAGCAGTGCTTGTTCGCCGGGGACATTCAAGTACCGCGCCGCCGCACCCATCGCCAGGATGACGGCCCGTGCTCGATGGGTTTCGCCGTCGGCGGTGACAACCGATTTGACCGGGCCGGCCAGGGATACCGAGTCGATGTCTTCGGTGCGCAGTTCCGACCCGAATCGCAGCGCCTGCTCTCGCATCCGATCCATTAACTCGGGGCCGGTGATCCCTTCGGGGAATCCCGGGTAGTTCTCCACCTCGGTGGTGGTCATCAGCGCACCGCCGAACGATGTGCCCTCGAATACCAGCGGCGCCAATTGCGCACGTGCGGTGTACAGGGCAGCCGTGTAGCCGGCTGGACCGGAACCGATGACAATCACGTCGTGGACCCTGGTGGTGGCAGACATTGTGGGCCTTTCGGTTCGAACCGGCCTCCGCCGTCAGCAGATATCGGTAAAACGTATTTGATCAGTGATCTCGCCGTGAGCCTACCTCAGGCGGTGCACGTCATTCCGTGACGAAGGGGTAACGCATTCCTCACACACAACCAAATGCTGTAGGGTCACAAAGTGCTGAGGTATAGCTTTTGCGACGCAATTGGCCTAATGCCACACCGGGTCAACGAGGGCTTGTGACAATTGACTGTTGTGATTCATCGGGGCGGTCGAAGCCGCGGAGAAGTTGCTTGGACCATACCTTGAGCTGCTTAAATGTGACCAGGGATGCTTTCTTGCGCCGGCTAAGTGCATGATAAGCATCCGCTCGCCTGAGAATTCTGATGGTGATAGTTCTTTGATTTGCCGAGGCAGGCGCTCACTGGTAATCGACAGCAATTATTACGGAGCCCATGACCTAGCGGGCGTACTGTCCACGGCGACCCGCTTTCGGCTGCTAGGAGTTTGAATGACGCACAGTCATCAAATTTTCGATTGGAATCCTGAAGATATTGCTGCGTGGGAAGGCGGCAACAAGAATATCGCGCGGCGCAACCTGTTGTGCATGATGGCCGCCGACCACGTCGCCTTCTCGATCTGGGCGCTCTGGTCGGTCATGGTGCTGTTCATGCCGGAATCCGAGTACGGGCTCTCGACCGGCGACAAGTTGCTGATCACTGCCACCGCCACCTTGACCGGGGCCGCGCTCCGGATCCCGTACACCCTGGCGATTGCGCGCTACGGTGGCCGCAACTGGACGGTGTTCTCGGCGTTGCTGCTGCTCATCCCGAGCGTCTGGACCATCCTCCTGTTGGCCAACCCGGGCCAACCGCTGTGGATGTACGTGATGTGCGCCGCACTAACGGGATGCGGAGGCGCCAACTACGCGGCATCGCTGGCCAACATCAACGCCTTTTACCCGCAACGGCTCAAGGGCGGGGCTTTGGGTCTCAGCGCCGGCATCGGTAACCTCGGGGTGGCCGGCGTCCAAGTGGTGGGCCTGCTGGTCCTCAGCACCGTCGGGAGCAAACCGTACTGGGTATGTGGCATCTACCTGGTTCTTTCGGTGGCCGTGGCGATAGCGGCGGCGCTGTTGATGGACAACCTGGACCACGCGATCGAGGTGGAGACGCTGGGGGACGTCATGCGCGTGCCTGATACCTGGGTCCTCGCGCTGCTCTACGTCGGCACCTTCGGGACGTTCATCGGATTCTCGTTCGCGTTCGGCCAAGTGCTGACGGTCAATTTCATCGCTGCAGGACAAGCCGCCAAGGCGGCGTCATTACACGCTGCCCAGTTCGCCTGGATCGGGCCGCTGCTGGGGGCGCTGTCGCGGATCTACGGTGGTCGACTGGCAGACCGGGTCGGCGGCAGCAGGGTCACCCTTGTCGTCTTCGTCGGGATGATCGCCACCACAGCCGCATTGGTCGCCATCAGTATCCGCAGTGATCACTCTGCGGGCGGTACAACCACCGGCACCATGGTCGGATATGTCGCGTGCTTGCTCTGCCTGTTCACGCTGGCCGGATTCGGCAAGGGCTCGGTGTTCAAGATGATTCCCGCGGTCATTGAAGCGCGCAGTCACTCGCTTGGACCCGGAATTGATGAAACCGAACGCCGCCATTGGTCGCGGAACACGTCAGGGGCGTTGATCGGATTTGCCGCGGCGGCCGGGGCGGCCGGCGGGGTCGGCGTTGACATGGCTTTGCGCGCGTCGTACCGCAGCACCGGATCGGACACATCGGCTTTCTGCCTGTTCTTGGTGATCTACGCCGCGGCCGCCGCGATCACCTGGCTGGCATACGTGCGCCGCCCCTATGCCAGTCGGTCGGTCATGTCGGGCCGAACTGCCGCGGAGCCGGAGCCGCGGTCCTCGGCAAGTGCGGTGGCCGGTGACGTGTTGGTCGGACTGCCGATCTCCGGAGAAGAAGCCCGCTGATACGGGAACCGACGCTTGCCTATTCGTCGGGCAACGGTCCCGCCGGCCTGGGCATCGGATGCAGCGGCCGAGATGCCACGTGCCGTGGGAACCGGCTTCCGAGCCTTCCCGGGGTGGGCGCATGCGCCGACGAATGTGCCCGGCGGATTCCCCGCGGGGCATCAGCTCGATGCGGGCTGCGCCGGCGGCCAGAAAAAGGTGTTGGCTATGCGGGCCCGTCGGTTCACGATGCCCCGTCCTGCCACGGCGGGTAGCCGGTCACTCGTGTTCGGCGAGTGCCCGCAACAGCGCCGCCTTGCCCTTGGTGCCGGTGATCCGGGTTACCGGATTACCGTCCTTGAACAGGATCAGCGTCGGGATCGAAGAGATCTGGAACTGCCGGGCGGTCTCGGGATTGGCGTCGACATCGAGTTTGGCGACGACGAGCTGGTCGGCCTTCTCTCCGGCTATCTCTTCGAGCACCGGGGCGACCATCTTGCACGGGCCGCACCAGGTAGCCCAGAAGTCAACGAGGACAGGGAGTTTGCTCGACAGCACCTCCGAGGCGAAGGAAGCGTCGGTGATGGTCACCGTGGCGGGACTGTTGATGTCGGGCATTGAAAGTCCTGTCGATTCTCGATTCATTGCCGCTCTTGGTCGCAGCGGGCATCGAAGTGGTTGGCGTTGCTAGGATCAGGCGGCGGCCGGCTGAGCCAGCGCCCGGTCGTAGCGGTTCGCCACCGTCTCGGCGACGAGCGGATGCGCCCCCAACGGTTCCGCAAGCGGAATCTTGCTCTCCGCAGCGAATTTCGCCACACGGTCGAGCAGAAGGCCCGGAGCCAGGAACCAGGGTGTGATCGCCACCCGACGGATCCCCCGTCGACGCAACTCGTCTACGGCTTGCTCCGGAGTCTTGCCCGACCCGGTCACGAACGCGGTCGTCGCCGCGGCCCAACAGGTATCGGCGGCCAGCTTGGAAGCTACCTGCACCGTCCGGGCATTCGCCTCGGCAACCGAAGAACCGACCGCGGTCACCACCACGCCGAGCTCAGTGTCGAATTTGGAGACGCCCAGTTCCGCCAACCGGTCGTGCATCACGGTGATCAACCGGTCGTCCTCACCGAGCGGGTCCGCATTGCGCAGAGCTGTTCGGCAATTTTTCACCTGTTCGGGAATGTCGATGCGGGCGTGGTAGGCGCTCGACAGCAGGAACGGCGTGAGCACTGCCTGCCGCCCGATCGGCAACGCGGCAAGAACGTCCCGGAGACTCGGCGCATTGTGCTCCAAGAACGCCACCCGCACGTCCAGGCGCGGGCGACTCTCGGCCAACCGGTCGGCTACGGCGCGTAGGTTCGCCGCCGATCGCGGATCTCTGCTCCCGTGAGCGGCCAGAATGAGCGGGGTCATGAGGAGTGCAGCCCGCATTCGGTCTTGTTGCTACCCTGCCAGCGCCCGCTGCGCGGATCTGAACCCGGCGCCGGCTTGGCGGTGCACGGAGCGCAGCCGATCGACGGATAACCCTCGTCCACCAGCGGGTTGACCAGCACGTGATGCTCAGCGATGTAGTCCGCCATATCTTGGTCCGACCAGGCGGCGATCGGATTGATCTTGACCAGGTGGAACTGTTCGTCGTAGGAGATCAGCGGCGCGTTGGCGCGGGTCGGCGCCTCTACCCGGCGCAAACCGGTCACCCATGCCGAGTAGTTGCGAAGTGTCCTGGCTAATGGCTCGACCTTGCGCAGCCGGCAACACGTCGCAGGATCACTGGCGAACAGATCTTTGCCGTAGGCGGCGTCCTGCTCGGCCACGGTCTGCTCCGGCTCGACATTCACCATGTCGATGTCGTAGGACGCCATCGTGGCGTCGCGGGTGCCGATGGTTTCCGCAAAGTGGTAACCCGTGTCCAAGAACAACACCGGAACTCCGGGGCGAACCTTGGCGGCCATGTCGATGAGCACCGCGTCCGCCATGTTCGACGCCACCACGTAACCGCAGGCGCCGTCCCCGCCGAAGTTCTCGTCGGTCCAGCGCAGCAGCTCGATCGCTGTCGCATCGACGAGCTCAGCCGCTCCGCGGTCCGCCAGTTCACGTAACTTGGATTCGTCCAACGTATCCTCCTGGTTGCTCAACGCAATTCCGCCTCTTCGGCTCGGATCGCCCATTGGGCGAAGCGCTCGCCGTCTTCCCGCTGGTTCATAAAGTTGCGCACCACTCTGTCGATGTAGTCGCCGATTTCATCGCTGGTGATTTTGTGCTGGCGTAGTTTTCGGCCGAAACCGCTGTCGGCGCCGATGCTTCCCCCGAGGTGCACCTGGAAGCCTTCGACCGAGTTACCGTTGCCGTCGTCGACCAACTGGCCTTTGAATCCGATGTCGGCAACCTGGATCCGGGCGCAGGAGTTCGGGCAGCCGTTGATGTTGACGGTGATCGGAACATCCAGTGTTGCGTTGAGGTCGGCCAGCCGCTCCTCGAGCTCGGGGACCAGCGTCTGCGCACGTACCCGGGTTTCGGCGAAAGACAGCTTGCAAAACTCGATTCCGGTGCACGCCATCAGATTCTTTCGCCACAGCGACGGCCGGGACGGCAATCCCAACGCATCCAGGCCGGCCACCATCTCGTCGACCTTGTCGTCGGGTACGTCCAAGATCACCAGCTTCTGATACGGGGTGAATCGGGCCCGCTGCGTTCCGGCCTGTTCCATCAGGTCTGCCACCGTGCACAGGATTGTTCCGGACACCCGCCCGGCGATGGGTGCGACGCCAATCGCGTTGAGCCCGTTTTTCTGCCGCTGTACGCCGACATGGTCGATCGGGTGCGGAACCGGCGTGGGTGCGGGACCGGAGATCAGCTCACGTTGTAGATATTCGGTCTCCAGAACCTGCCGAAACTTCTCGACGCCCCAGTCTTTGACGAGGAACTTCAGGCGGGCCTTCGAGCGCAGTCGCCGATAGCCGTAGTCGCGGAACAGCATGGTGACCGCTTCCCAGACGTCGGGGACTTCGTCGAGGGGCACCCAGGCCCCGAGCCGCTGCGCCATCATCGGGTTGGTGGACAGTCCACCGCCGACCCACAGGTCCATCCCGGGACCCAGCTCTGGATGGTTGACACCGATGAACGCGACGTCGTGGGTCTCGTGTGAGACATCCTGTAGGCCCGAGATCGCCGTCTTGTACTTCCGGGGAAGGTTGGCGAACTCAGGATTGTCCATGAAGCGCCGCAGGATCTCGTCGATCGCCGGTGAGGGGTCGAGCACCTCATCGACCGAGTCACCCGCCAGCGGTGAGCCATGGATGCCGCGCGGGCAGTCACCGCAGGCCTCGGTGGTCTGCAGGCCGACCGTGGCCAGACGGTCCCAGATCGCCGGCACGTCCTCGACGTTTATCCAGTGGAACTGCACGTTTTCGCGGTCGCCGATATCTGCGGTGTCGCGCGCGAATTCTTGGGAGACCTGGCCGAGCGTACGCATGGTGGCGACCGACATCGGCTTGCCGTCCGAACGGACTCGCATCATGAAGTACTTCGCTTCGATGGTGTCGATATGCTCGTCGCCGGTCCAGGTTCCGTCGTAGCCCTGCTCGCGCTGGGTGTAGAGCCCCATCCAGCGGAACCGGCCGCGCAGGTCGGTTTTGTCGATGCTGTCGAAGCCCTGCTTGCTGTAGACGTTGAGAATGCGGTCGCGCACATTGAGCGGCGCATCGTCCTGCTTCATCCGCTCGCTGTCGTTGAGGGGCTCGCGCTCCCCGAGCGCCCATTGGCCCTCACTGCGCCCCTTGGCTGTTTGGGTGGTGGTCATCGGTGTTTCCTCCCAAGGAAAGATGTCCTGGCCTGCGCCGCCCGCATCAACGCGGTTCTGCTACCCGTGAGCAGATCTGAGTCGGCGATTCACGGCTGCTGCAATCTTCGGATTGGCCACTCGGTATTGATGATTCCCCGCCGGTGACACCCCCGGTAGCTCGGCAAACCTTGTGACGCCACAACGTTTACTTGTTGCCAGGACCAATGTTGCGACAGGCAACTCGCAGTATGTTGAAGATCGTTCGGAAACCTCCTGTGCAGCAACAGCGTTCACTGCTGTTCAGCGTCGGGACGATTCTGAACCGCAAACGTGGATCAAATCCGTTGACAGCACAGCGGCGTCCCCGGATTGCGGAGACTTCAGGAAAGGGAACAGAACATGGAGTACATCGGCCACGGTGGCATGCCGATCGTGGAACGGGTGTCGTCCCTCGACGCGATCCCGGGAATCGCGGCCCTGCCACGGATTCCGATAAAGAGATCAATCGCCCACGAGGTCATTGACCTCTCCTACGGCTTCTTCACGCCGCTGACCGGATTCATGGGCCGGCAGCAGGTCGAGACAACCCTGGAGGACATGCAACTCCCGGACGGCACTTTGTGGAGCATCCCGATCGTCCTCGATATTTCGCGCGAGGATCTCAAGCGATACGGGGTTGACCAGCAAAGTCGCGTCGTCCTCGAATACCAGAACACCCCGATGGCCGTGCTCGACGTCGAGGAGATCTACGACTTCGACCTCGAGAAGATGGCGGAGAAAACCTACGGCACCGTGGATGCCCGCCACCCGGGCGTCAAACGGGTGATGTCCGGTGAGAGCACGTTCATCGGCGGGCCGATAACGCTGGTCAACGAACCCGTCTTCAACGAGCCGTTCAGATCGTTTTGGCGCACTCCCAAACAGCACATCAACGCTCTTCGGACGAAGGGCTGGAAACATGTGGTCGCTCACCAGACCAGGAATGTCCCGCATACCGGTCACGAGAGTCTGATGAAGTACGCATGGTTCGCCGCAAATGAGGACATGCCGATCTCCGAGTCCCGGACCGGGGTTCTGGTGAACCCGATCATCGGGGAGAAGAGGGTCGGTGACTACATCGACGAGTCGATTCTTCTCGCCCACGATGCACTGCGCATCCACAACTATTTTCGCGAGAACGTGCACATGGTCACCCTCACGCTCTGGGACATGCGATACGCGGGCCCGCGGGAAGCGATATTCCACGCGATATTGCGGGCAAACTTGGGCTGCACGCACCACATGTTCGGCCGAGACCATGCCGGCGTCGGCGACTTCTACCGGCCCTATGACGCTCAAGATCTCCTCGTCCGCTATCGGGAGAAACTGGCCGTCAAGCCGGTCTTCCTCCGGGAGAACTGGTACTGCCCCGAGTGCATGGAGGTGGCCAACTCCAGCCTCTGCGGTCACGATTCAGTGGCGCAGAGCTTCAGCGGCAGTGTGATCAGAAGCGTGCTCACCGATGAGGTCAAGCCGACGCGCATGGTGATGCGGCCAGAAGTTTACGACGTCACGATGAAGGCGGCAATCGATTATGGGGAAGGTACTCCATTCGTGACGGAGAAATATCTGCAAGACAGGCAACCGATCTTCTCTCTCGAAAAACTGGAGTACTGACATGACCCGAAGCGTTACCGGTGTCCAGATCAAGATCTGGATCAATGACGAGCGCCTGCGTCTACTCGAAGAGGTCGGCATGGCGGACCGTGCGAATGACGAATTCGCCGGGATGAAAGTGCTGGTCCTGGACGTCACCGAGGACCAGAAAGACGAGCTCCTGGCTCGTCATGCTGCGGCTAAATATGATTCCTCGACGACCTCGTCGATCGAACTTCTGCCCAAAGAGGCGAAGGATAAACTATTGGAGTTGTCCATTTTGCTGAATTCAACCGGACCGGAAGTCGTCGACCGCTACTTGGCCTGACTCGGCCTTCTGGCCGTGCTGTCGGGGAAATTCTGAAACTGCCGAGGTGGACGAAGCGCGGGGCAAAGAAGAAGGTTGTCATCCTGGGGTTGGAGACCTGAGTGTCGTCAAGGAACTCCCGCGAGACAGGTGTCGCGCTGGACGATATCGACCTGACCGTCGTCGACGAACACTTCTCGCATTTCCCCGGCTTCACGTTGCCGTGGCTGATGCGTGGGTGGCGCAGCGGGTGCTTTCAGGTCGGCTCTTTCGGGTGTCATTCCTGGCGAGATAGATGTGCTGCCAATCAGATTCGGGATTAACGGAGAAGCAGATTGATTATAGGTGTCCTTTCCGAGGCGTTGCCTGGTGAGACGCGTGTGTCGGCGACGCCGACGACGGTCGCGGCGTTGATGAAGCTCGGTTACGACGTGGTGGTGGATGCTGGTGCTGGGGAAGCATCGTCCTTCTCCGATGCGGCGTTCGTCGAGGCCGGCGCCACTATCGGCGATGCGCGCGCCGCCGACATTGTCTTCGGTGTTAACGCCCCGTCGGCCGAGCA
Source organism: Mycobacterium sp. SVM_VP21 (assembly GCA_024758765.1). Classification (NCBI taxonomy): domain Bacteria; kingdom Bacillati; phylum Actinomycetota; class Actinomycetes; order Mycobacteriales; family Mycobacteriaceae; genus Mycobacterium; species Mycobacterium cavoris. The sequence goes on along the minus strand of CP101406.1, from coordinate 648,443 downwards.
GCTGGATGGGATGAAGCCGGGCGCAACGCTGATCAGCCTGCTGGCGCCCGCCCTGAACCCGGAACGGGTGGAGGATCTGGCTTGCCGGCCCATCACAGCACTGTCGATGGACGCCGTCCCCCGGATCTCGCGTGCCCAGTCGCTGGACGTACTGAGCTCGATGGCCAACATCGCCGGCTACCGCGCCGTGGTCGAGGCCGCCCATACCTTCGGGCGGTTCTTCACCGGCCAGGTGACCGCCGCAGGCAAGGTGCCGCCGGCCAAGGTACTGGTGGTAGGTGCCGGCGTCGCGGGTCTGGCCGCGATCGGTGCGGCCGGGAGCTTGGGTGCGATCGTGCGGGCCACCGACCCGCGCCCGGAGGTCGCCGACCAGGTCCGCTCGCTCGGCGGGGAGTACCTGTCCATCGAAGACCCCGAAGCTGAGGTGTCGGCCACCGGCTATGCCAAGGAGATGGGCGACGACTACAAGGCTCGCGAGGCGCAGCTGTACAGCGATCAGTGCGCCGACGTCGACATTATTATCACCACGGCGTTGATTCCGGGTCGGCCTGCGCCGCGGATCATCACCGCGGAGATGGTGGCGTCGATGAAGCCGGGCAGCGTGATCGTGGATATGGCTGCGGCTAACGGCGGCAACGTCGAGGGCACCGTGAAGGATCAGGCGGTGGTCACCGGCAACGGGGTGACGATCGTCGGTTACACCGATCTGGCCGGCCGGCTGCCCGCGCAGGCGTCGCAGCTCTACGGCACCAACCTGGTCAACCTGATGAAGCTGCTGACCCCGGGCAAGGACGGTCAGCTGGTGCTGGATTTCGACGATGTGGTGCAGCGGTCGATGACCGTGGTGCGCGACGGTGAGTCGACGTGGCCCCCGCCGCCGGTGCAGGTCTCGGCCGCCCCGGCGAAGGTCGCCGAAGCGCCGGTGGTCGCGCAGGCGAATAAGGAACCGATGTCGGCCGGGCGCCGGCTGGGTGTGGTGGTCTCGGCTGCGGCCGTGCTGTTCGCGCTGGTTGCGCTGGCGCCGGCGGCGCTGCAGGTGCACCTGACCGTCTTCGCATTGGCGATCGTGATCGGTTACTACGTGATCGGCCATGTGCACCACGCGCTGCACACGCCGCTGATGTCGGTGACCAATGCGATCTCGGGAATCATCGTGGTGGGCGCGCTGCTGCAGATCGGCCACGGCGACCCGGCCATCACGAGTTTGGCCGCCGCGGCGATCCTGCTGGCCAGCATCAACATCTTCGGTGGTTTTGCGGTGACCCGCCGCATGCTCGCCATGTTCTCCCGCAGCTAGGCGCTGCGCACCCCGACTTGGAGTAGACCCCGCTTATGTTTTCAGTTGAGACCGCCGCCTCGGCGGCATACATCGTCGCGGCCTTGCTGTTCATCCTGGCCCTGGCCGGGCTGAGCCGCCACGAGACGTCCAAGGCCGGCAACAGCTTCGGCATCCTCGGGATGGCGGTGGCGCTGGCCGCGACGATCACCCTGGCGGTGCATCACGACATCAATCCGGTCGGCTTGGCGTTGCTGATCGGAGCCACCGTGGTGGGTGCGGCGATCGGGTTGTGGCGCGCCAAGGTGGTCGAGATGACTGGCATGCCCGAGCTGATCGCCCTGCTGCACTCCTTCGTCGGCCTGGCTGCCGTGCTGGTCGGCTGGAACGGCTACCTGCACGTAGAAAACAGCCCGTGCAGCGCCGACGCTCGCGAACTGGCCGCCCAGGGGCTGTTCGGCATCCACTCGGCCGAGGTGTTCATCGGCGTGTTCATCGGTGCGGTCACCTTCACCGGCTCCATCGTGGCCAACCTCAAACTGTCGGCGCGGATGAAGTCCAACCCGCTGATGCTGCCCGGCAAGAACTTCCTCAACATCGGCGCCCTGGTTGCGTTCGTCGCACTGACGGTGTGGTTCGTCAACGAGCCCAAGCTGTGGTCGCTGATCGTGGTGACCGTGCTGGCGCTGGCGCTGGGCTGGCACCTGGTGGCTTCCATCGGTGGTGGGGACATGCCGGTGGTCGTCTCGATGCTCAACAGCTACTCCGGCTGGGCGGCGGCCGCCTCAGGCTTCCTGCTCTCCAACGACCTGCTGATCATCACCGGCGCGCTGGTCGGCTCCTCGGGTGCCTACCTGTCCTACATCATGTGCAAGGCGATGAACCGCTCGTTCATCTCGGTGATCGCCGGCGGCTTCGGGATCGAAGCCGGCCCCGCCGAGGACAAGGACTACGGCGAGCACCGCGAGATCACCGCCGAAGGCGTCGCCGAACTGCTCTCGGGCGCGGATTCGGTGATCATTACCCCGGGCTACGGCATGGCCGTCGCCCAAGCCCAGTACGGGGTCGCTGAGCTGACCCGCAAGCTGCGCGACCGCGGCGTCAACGTGCGCTTCGGCATCCACCCGGTCGCCGGCCGACTGCCCGGGCATATGAATGTGCTGCTGGCCGAGGCCAAGGTGCCCTACGACATCGTGCTGGAGATGGACGAGATCAACGACGACTTCGCCGACACCTCCGTGGTCCTGGTGATCGGGGCCAACGACACCGTCAACCCGGCCGCCGCCGAAGACCCGTCCAGCCCCATCGCGGGGATGCCGGTGCTGACCGTGTGGGACGCCGACAACGTGATCGTCTTCAAGCGCTCCATGGCTTCCGGCTACGCCGGCGTGCAGAACCCACTGTTCTTCCGGCACAACTCCGCCATGCTGTTCGGCGACGCCAAAGACCGCGTCGAAGACATCCTGCACGCGCTGTAAGCCTCCCAACGGGGCCGCCTGTGGCTACTCCCGCGATCTGTGGTGGCGCAGGGCGTGATCGGGTTGGCGAGACCCGGGGCCACGGCGGTCACGCCATTCCAGCCCCGGTCTTGGGGCCGCCGACGCCCTTCCCGGCGGATCACCGGGTCGACGAACCTCGATAGGATCTGGGTCCGGCGGGGCCGGATCGGGCCATCGTTCGACTATGGGTGCTGATGTGACTCAGCAGATCGCGTACCGCACCGGCGGGTGGTGTTCGCCCGCCGATCCAGATGGCGCGTAGTTGGCGCCGCAGGTCCAACTCCGGGACTGCGACGGCATGCAACCGGCCGGCCGCCAGATCGTCGGCCACCGCCAGCCGGCTCATCACCGCTGGGCCCGCTCCGGCAAGAACAGCAGCACGCATGGCCGCTGCCGAGGACAACTCCAGGGCGGGGGCTGCCTGCTCCATGTCGCGGCCCAGGGTTCGGCGCAGGGCCACGGTAAGCGACTCGCGTATACCGGAGTGCGGCTCGCGCGTCACCAACGGTGTCTGAGCCACTTCGGCAGCACTGACACCCTGCGGCCGTCGAGTCCATTTGTGCCGCGCCGGAACCACCACCACCAGTTCGTCCCTGCCTACCACGCAGCTTCCCAATCCCGTTGGCAAACTCGGGCTTTCGATAAACCCCAAGTCCGCATCGCCGTCACGCACCGCGATGACCGCGTGTTCGCTGTTGGTGGCGGTCAACGTTACCTGCATGGCGGGCCGGTCCTGCTGGTCGGCGGCGGTCTGCAATGACACCAGCCAGTTGGGCATGAGTTGTTCGGCGATGGTCTGGCTGGCCACGATTCGTATGCGCTGACGGGCCTCGGCACGAAGTGATCGGAGCCCGGTATCGACCTCATTGGCGAGGTCCAACAGGCGTGCCGCCCACTCGGCGACAAGGTCGCCGGCTGGAGTCAGCTGGGAGCCGCGTGTCGTGCGTACGGCCAGTCGTGCGCCGATCTGGGCTTCCATGGAGGCGAGGCGCGTCGAGACGGCTTGCTGGGTTATTCCGAGTTGGCGCGCCGCGCCGCCTTGGCTGCCCGTCTGGGCCAGTGCCAGAAAGATTTCGAACGCGCTGAGCTCAGGCATGCGGGAACTGAGCGGCATGCCCGATGAAAGCACAAGATCGTTGACGGCGCAGTCGATACGGCACCGTATGCAGGACACCCCGACCACTTTCGAAGTAATCTCGCGAACTTCGCGCTGCCGTCACCCCGCGAAGACCGGCCACAACGGAAGTTTGTGACTTCACAAGGCGTCGACCGCTACCGGGAGCGTTCGGCACGGGGAATCATCGCAGGTATGACACATTTGACGTCCCCGAAGACACCGGCTTCGTGCCGGTTCAGAGGTAATTGATCATGCGTCACTACCGCGTTGCCATCGTGGGCTCCGGGCCGTCGGCATTCTTCGCGGCGTCGGCGTTGCTCAATGCTGCCGACGCGTCGGACGAGTTCGACGTGCGCGTGGATGTACTGGAGATGTTACCGACCCCATGGGGCCTGGTACGTTCCGGTGTGGCGCCCGACCATCCCAAGATCAAGTCGGTGACCGCACAATTCGAGAAGACCGCCGAGGACCAGCGATTCCGACTGTTCGGTAACGTCATGGTGGGACGCGACATTGAGGCCGACGAGCTGGCGGAGCACTATGATGCGGTAATTTACGCCGTTGGAGCGCAAGCCGATAGGCCGTTGAACATCCCCGGTGAAGACTTGTTGGGCAGCGTGTCTGCGGTCGACTTCGTCGGCTGGTACAACGCGCATCCGTCGTGTGCGATGTTGTCTCCCAAGTTGTCGCGGGGGAGGGCGATAGTGGTCGGCAACGGCAATGTCGCACTCGACGCCGCCCGGATGATGGTGACGGATCCCGAGGCGCTTGCCGCGACCGACATCGCAGATCATGCACTGCAGGCGTTGCGCCCGTGTGGAATCGACGAGGTCGTGATCATCGGTCGGCGGGGGCCGTTACAGAGCGCATTCACCAACCTGGAGCTGCGTGAACTGGGCGAGCTTGAGGGCGTCGACGTCGTGGTCGATCCCGCGCAACTCGACGGCATCACCGACGAGGATATCGCTGCGGCGAGCAAGTCGGTCCGGCAGAATTTGAAGCTGTTGCGTGACTACGCAAGTCGTACACCGCGCCCCGGCCACCGCCGGATCGTCTTCAAGTTTTTCACGTCGCCGATCGAGATCACCGGATCCGGCAAAGTGGAGAACATCGTTTTGGGGACTAACGAGTTGGTCATGGACGCCAGCGGCCGGCTCACCGCCAAGGACACCGGTGCCAGAGAGACCCTGCCCGCACAGTTCGTGGTGCGTGCGGTGGGTTACCGTGGCACCCCGATCGCGGGCCTGCCGTACGACGAGCGAAGCGGGACAATCCCCAACACTGCCGGGCGGGTAGCCGGCAGCCGTAATGAATTCGTCGCCGGATGGATCAAGCGCGGCCCCAGCGGGGTGATCGGTACGAACAAGAAGGACTCCCAGGAAACCGTGGATTCTCTGCTGGCCGACCTGGCGACGGTCGCTCCCGTCGACTCAGGTGGCGATCCCGCGGATTGGCTGGCCGAACGCCAGCCCGGGCTCGTCAGGGCCGAGCACTGGCTTGCCATCGACCGGCACGAGCGGGCTGCCGGCGAGCGGGAGGGGCGGCCGCGCGTTAAGTTGCCGACCGTACCGGATCTACTACGTGTCGGATTCGCCGTGACTCCACTCCCGGAGGCGCATCCCGGGACAATCGAGACTCGAGGAGAACTCTGATGGCTTACGTGATTGCTCAGCCCTGCGTCGACGTCAAAGACAAGGCGTGCACCGAAGAATGCCCCGTCGACTGCATTTACGAGGGAGCTCGGATGCTCTACATCCAGCCCGACGAGTGCGTCGACTGTGGCGCGTGTGAGCCGGTCTGCCCGGTCGAGGCCATCTATTACGAGGATGACGTGCCCGAAGAGTGGAGCGTCTTCACGCAGAACAACGCGGATTTCTTCGCCGAACTCGGCTCTCCCGGCGGTGCCGCCAAGATCGGCATGACCGAGAACGACCCCGCTGCGGTGAAGAACCTCGAAAGCAAAGTCGAGCAGTAACGCCGAGGCTCACCCAGGGCGGGCTCCCGCCCTGCCTCACGACCCCGCGGTGTCGCTGACCGACGTGATGATCACGACGGCGGCCACTCTCCCGGCGCCGGGTCGAGGCTGGCGAGAGTGTCGACCGTGAGCTGTCCGCACCGCGCACGCAGGCGACGAATTCACTGGTCCCGACTTTTATGAATTACTCGATACAGATGGCGTCTTGGCTACGCATCGTAGTTTGCCCACGAAGCACCGTCTGCTATTGACATTGCGGCAATCAACGACCACGCCGGGGGGTGTCGTGCCCGCCTTCTGAGGGCACGATCCGGTCTCGGGAGCTGTGCCTTTTCGATAAAGGCTCTGGTCATGCCGCGTGGCGACTGTCATACTCGTCGAATTGCCGATCTAGGTGGACCGTCTGATTCAAGACCGGTCCCATACCCTGATTCAAGACCGGCACCACACCGCAACCCGCGGTGCGGGTACCAGGTTCTGGAAAGTCCGATGAATGAGGCGCAAACGGTGAATTTCAGCCGAGCGGTCGGTGAGCCGGCCGCTGACTGGTGACGCTCTTCGACCACCCGGACGGGGTGGACCCGGCCGTAGAAGACCCAGTCGACCGGGACGAGGAGCCGGACGCCGCGGCGGTCAAACGTCCGTCGCGGTGGTCGGTGCGCAACTGGCCGGTTCGGTGGAAAGTGCTGGCGATCGCACTGCTGCCGCTGGCGCTGGCCGGGCTGTTCGGCGGGCTGCGTGTCTCCAATGCGCTCACCGAGGCCAACCGGCTTCGGCTGGTCGCCGACCGCGCCGAGATGATTCCGGCGATCACCAATTACATGTCGGCGTTGGGCGACGCGCTGGTGGCCGCCTCCTCTGACGGCGATGCCGAAGGTGCCCGGAAGAACTTCGAGAACCGCAAGTACGAGCTGCAGTCTCGGCTGTCGCACACCGATGTGGCGACCGATGTGCGGTCCGGAGTGGAGTCGCTGATCGAACGCGGCCAGGGGTTGCTGAGTTCGGTCTCGACCACCGGGGTCGGCCTGCGCGACGAGGTGACCGGCTATGCGCCGATCCTGCTGACCGCCGAGGACGCCATCAACGGGTCGGTGCGGGTGGACAGCGAGCGGATCCGGGCGCAGACCGAGGGCTTGAGCCGTGCCGTCGGCGCGCGGGGCCAGATGATGATGCAGGAACTGCTGGTGAATCGGGGTGGCGAGCTTCCCGATCCGGAGCTGCGCAGCTCGATGATGACCTTGGCCGGTACCGAGCCGTCGACGCTGTTCGGGATGAGCGAGGTGCTCGGGGTGGACTCCCCGGACGCCAAATCGCTGCAACAGCAGCTGGTGACCCGGATGTCGATCATGTCCGACCCGGAGCAGGTGCTGCCCAATAACCCGGTGCTGCGCGACTCCATCCGTACCACCGACCAGATCGCCGCCCAGCTCATCAGCGAGAACACCGGGGCAGTCACCGCGGCGGTGGAAGACCGTGCCGCGGACCGGCGCGCTGCCGCCCTCCGCGACATCGTGCTGGTGCTGGCCGCGATCACCGCCACCTTGTTGGCGGTGTGGCTGGTGGCACGCTCGTTGGTGCGGCCACTGCGGACCCTGCGCGACAGCGCCTTGCAGGTCGCCCACGTCGACCTCGAACAGGAGATCACCCGGTTGCGTGCCGGTGTACCCGGTTCAGACCGCGACCCCGACCCGCTGCCGGTGTACACCACCGAGGAGGTCGGGCAGGTCGCCCACGCCGTCGACGAGCTGCACGCCCAGGCGCTGCTGCTCGCCGGTGATGAGGCACGGCTTCGGCGCCTGGTCAACGAGATGTTCGAGACGATGTCGCGGCGCAACCGGTCCCTGGTCGATCAGCAGTTGGCGCTCATCGACCGGCTGGAGCGCAATGAGGACGACCCGGATCGACTCGAGAGCCTGTTCCGGCTGGACCACCTGGCCGCCCGGATGCGGCGCAACGGCGCGAACCTGCTGGTGCTGGCCGGTGCGCGGGTGCCGCATGAGCGGGGCCGGCCGGTTCCGCTGGCGACCCTGATCAGCGCGGCCGCCTCGGAGGTGGAGGGCTACGACCGGGTGCAGACCGTCCTGGTGCCCGACACCACCGTGATCGGCGCCGCCGGCGCGGACTGCATACACCTGCTCGCGGAACTGATCGACAATGCCCTGCGCTATTCGGCGCCGACGGAGCCGGTGCGGGTGGTCGCCGGTTTCGAGAACGACGGCGGGGTAGTGGTCGAGGTCGTCGACGCCGGCTTGGGGATGACCGACGCCGACCTGCGGATGGCCAACATGCGCCTGGCGGCCGGCGGCGAGTTCAGTCCGGAGAACGCCCGGCACATGGGTCTGTTCGTGATCTCTCGACTGGCCGCTCGCCACGAAATCGAGGTCCGGCTGTTCCCGGCCTCGCAAGGATCTCGTGGCATCACCGCCGAGGTGTATCTGCCGCCGCACCTGCTGACCGTCAGGTCGTTCGAGGAGTCGCCGGCACTCGCGCCGCCCGCCCAGGCCGACTTCGCTCCCGCCGAGCAGGCGCAGCCCGCACCGCAGCGGGATGAAGCCGAACCATACGAATATGAGCCCGAGCCCTACCAGTCGTATGCGCCCTACGAGGACGCCGAGCCTGCCGAACCCGGTCCCGTCGTCTCGCTGCTGCCGCGACGCACCCCGGGGTCCAGCGGCATCACCGGCGTGCCCTCTGAACAACCGTCGCAGCCGCCGACGGCCCCCGAGCGGGTACGCCGCGAGTTGCCGCAACCGTGGTGGGAAGCCGAGCAGCCGGGCGTTCGGCAGCCGGAAGCACCGACCCCGGACCCGCAGCGGGCCGCTGAACCGGTGGCCGAGAAGTTTGCTCCCATTGATACCTCGGGCTATTTCGCGGCGCGTGCCCGAGTCGCCACGGCAGCTCCCGAGCCCGAGCCCGAGTCCGAAACCGACTCGATCTACCAGCGGATGCTCTCGGAGTCGGTGGGCAACGACCCCAACGAGCCCAGCCTGCGCGCCGATCTGGACTGGCAGTCGGTCTGGGACCGCGGTTGGTCGGTAGCCGCGGAAGCGGAAAACGTGCCGGTGCTCGCTCACACCGAGCACGGCCTGCCGGTCCGCGAGCCCGGCGCCCGGCTGGTGCCCGGCTCAGCCGCGGCAGAGGCGCCGGCAGACGAAGACCCCCATGCCGCGGCGCACGGTTCGGCTGACTCAGAACAGCCGGTAACATCCAACGGCGTACCGCCCCAGCCCGCCCCCGAGCCACTGGAACGGGATCCCGCGGCGATCCGCACTTCGATCAGCAGTCACTTCGGCGGAGTGCACGCCGCACGATCGCACGCCCGAGAAATCGGCCTAGAAGGCGGCTTGGCAAAGGGCCCAGAAAAGGGCCCAGAAAAGGGCCCAGAAAATAGCCTCGACACCGACCAGGGACAGAACCAGTAATGACTTTCCCAACCGATCCCACCGCGCAGCGCCGTACCGCCGAAAGCTCGTTGGACTGGCTGGTCTCCAATTTCGCACGCGAGGTGCCCGGGGTGTCGCATGCGGTGCTGGTGTCGGTCGACGGTCTGACGGTGGCGGCCAGCGAGCACCTGCCCACCGAGCGGGCCGACCAGCTGGCCGCGGTGGCGTCCGGATTGGCCAGCCTGGCGACCGGGGCGTCGCAGTTGTTCGAAGGTGGCCGGGTCCTGCAGTCGGTGGTGGAGATGGAGCACGGCTACCTGCTGCTGATGCGAGTCGGAGACGGCTCGCACCTGGCGACGTTGGCGAGCACGTCCTGCGATATCGGCCAGATCGGGTACGAGATGGCGGTTCTGGTGGAACGAGTCGGAGCGGTGGTCTCATCGGCGCGCCGGTCGGCGCCGTCGCGGGGCGGCCACTCGTGAGGTGCCGGTGAATGGCGATGGACATGCCCGAGCGTTGGTCGCGCCCGCAGCCGCCCGAGGTCACAGAGAACCTGGAGGCTGAGGCAAATCTGGTCCGCCCGTACACGCTGACCGCCGGTCGAACGCACACCGACGTGCCGTTGCCGCTGGAGGCCCCGGTGCAGGCCCTGCGGGTAGCCCAGCCCAACCAATGGCCGGTCAGCGATCCGCGCGGGCGGATCGTCGAACTGTGTCAGGGCGCGCCGTCGGTCGCCGAGATTTCTGCCCGGCTGAACCTGCCGCTGGGTGTCGCGCGGGTGCTGGTGGGTGATCTGGTCACGTCGGGATACCTTCGAGTGCGTGCCACACTGACCGAGACATCGACCCGGGACGAACGCCGAGACCTGATAGGAAGGACCCTTCGTGGCCTACGAGCGCTCGGATAGGCCCTCCGACAGGTCCGTAGCTCCTCCGCGAGACTCGGCCTCGACGAAGATCGTCATTGCCGGCGGATTCGGGGTCGGCAAGACCACCTTCGTCGGGACGGTCTCAGAGATCATGCCGTTGCGCACCGAAGCGCTGGTCACCGATGCCTCGGCCGGTGTCGACGTGCTAGAGGCCACCCCCGACAAGCGGACCACCACGGTGGCGATGGACTTCGGCCGCATCACGCTGGCCGACGACTTGGTGCTCTACCTATTCGGTACGCCGGGCCAGCGGCGGTTCTGGTTCATGTGGGACGACCTGGTGCGCGGTGCGATCGGTGCGATCGTCCTGGTCGACTGCCGCCGACTGCAGGACAGCTTCGCCGCGGTGGACTTCTTCGAGCACCGCAATCTGCCTTTCCTGATCGCGGTCAACGAGTTCGACGGTGCACCGCGTTATCCGGTCGCCGCGGTGCGCAAGGCCCTGGCTCTGGCCGAACACATTCCGGTGATCGCCGTCGACGCCCGCGACCCCCGGTCGGCCCGCGACGCGCTCATCGCGATCAGCGAATACGCGCTGTCCACGCTGGCGCCGCAGGCTTGAGCGACACACAAGAGTGGACCGGGCGCGAGTTCACCGGTCACGACTTTCGCGATGCGGACCTGTCGCGGCTGCGCACCGAGCGGGTGGTGTTCGACGAGTGCGACTTCACCGGTGCCGACCTCGGCGAGTCGGTGCACCGCGGATCGGCCTTCCGCAACTGTCGCTTCGAGCGGGCCTCGCTGTGGCATTCCGAGTTCGTCCAGTGCAGCATGCTCGGCTCCCAATTCGTGCAGTGCCGGATGCGGCCGCTGGTGTTCGAGGAGGTGGACTTCACCCTGGCCGGGCTCGGTGGCAGTGACCTGCGGGCGGTGGACCTGAGCGGTTGCCGGCTGCGAGAGGCCAACCTGGTGGAGGCAGACCTGCGCAAAGCGGTGCTGCGGGGCGCCGACCTGAGCGGCGCCCGGACTATCGGCACCCGGCTGGACGAGGCGGACCTGCGTGGCGCGCGGGTCGACCCCACGCTGTGGACCACCGCGTCGCTGACCGGCGCGCGGATCGACATCGCCCAGGCGCTGACCTACGCGGCCGCCCACGGGCTGCGCCTGGACAGTGAATCCGACGAGCGCTGACGCCAGCACGACACACAGTCTCGCCGCTGCCGACCTCACCGCACACTCAACGACGTCGCCGCACACTCGATCACCTGTGGATAGCTGAATGGCGCTGGTTGCCCGACACGGCGAGGCTCATCGATCGTGGAGGGACAACCGTTCATTGGCAGTGAGGCACTGGCGGCCGGACGGCTGAACCGGCACGGGCTGCGGACCCACTATCGGGCCGCGCACCCGAACGTGTACGTACCCGCGCAGGCGTCGTTGCGGCTCGGTGAGCGCACCATCGCGGCGTGGCTGTGGTCAGGGCGGCACGGCATCGTCGCCGGTGCGGCGGCCGCGGCGCTGCACGGAACCAGATGGGTTGACGACGACGTGCCGGTCGAGCTGGTGCATGCGAACCCGCGTTCGCCGGACGGCGTGATCAGCCGGCGCGAGACCCTGCTTGACGACGAGGTACAGACGTTGACCGGCCAGGACAGCGGCATGCTCGTCACCACCCCCGAGCGCACCGCCTTCGACATCGGCCGCCACGAAAGGCCACGGCCAGCGGTCGCGCGGCTCGATGCGTTGGCCCGGGCGACTCGTCTTGATGTCGCCGCCGTCGCGGCGCTGGCCCTGCGTCATCCCCGCATGCGTGGGCTGCGGCAGTTGGACTGGGCGTTGGGTCTGGTCGACCGGGGTGCGGAGTCTCCCCGGGAGACCTACCTGCGGCTACTGTTGACCGACGCCGGGTTGCCCCCGGAGCGGACTCAGATCCCGGTTCCGACCGCCGATGTCACTTATTACCTGGATATGGGGTGGCCGGACGTCATGGTGGCCGCTGAGTACGACGGCGAACATCATCAGGTCGACAGCCTGCAGTGGCGCAAGGACATCATCCGGCTTGAGACGCTGGCCCGGATGGGCTGGATCGTCATCCGGGTGGTAGCCGGCGACCATGCTCCCGAGATCGTGTGGCGGGTGTGTCAGGCACTGCAGTCCCGCGACTATCGGCCAGCGTTCATTGTGCGTTGACGGCGTTGAGTGTGCGGCACGGCTAGCGCTTGAGCCGGATCTTCCACCACACCAGCACGGTGTAGAACAGCGACAGCAGCGCCAGCATCCCCATGTCGAGCAGATAGATGCCCTTGGTGTGGTCCCACAGGTGGTCTTTGGGGATCTGCGGCACGTTGACCAGCTTGTTGAAGTCGATCGCCGACGCGCCCGCGGCATATCCCCACCGGCCCGGCGTCACCCAGGCGGCCTCCGCCAGCCCGGCGCGCCCGGTCACCGGGATCATGCCGCCGGCCAGCACCAGCTGCGACATGATCGAGACCACCAGCATCGGCATGATCTGCTCGTTGGATTGCGCGAACGCCGACAGTGCCAACCCCAGCACCGCGGAGGCCACACAGGTCCCGGCCACGGCGAGGAACAGGTCGAAATTCGCGCTGCCGAACATCACGGCGCCCTGAGTCGGCCCGCCCTTGCCCAGAATCACGATGATGGTGGCGATTGCTCCCTGCGCGGTGGCGAACGCGCAGAACACCGTGATCTTGGCCAGCAGGTAGGCCACGGTGGACAGACCCACGGCCTGTTCTCGTTTGAAGATCGGGCGTTCGCCGATGAGATCTCGAATCGTCAGCGCAGTTCCCATGAAGACCGCGCCGATGATGAGCAGCACCATGATGTACTGCGGCTCGGTCGGGGCATCGGGCCCCGGCATCCCGAGCCCCCCGTTGCCCTTCACGGTCAGCGACAGCGCGCCCACAATAAAGGGGAGTATCGCCAAAAAGACCGAATAGCCCCGGTCGGAGACGATGAGCCGGACTTGGCGACGCGCGATGGTCGACAGCTGTTTGCGCAGGCTTTCCGCCGGCGGACTGCCCAAGTCGGCGGGCGGGGTCGACGGGACGGCAGCAGCCGCGCCCTGCGGGCCGCCGCCGCCGCGTTCGAGGAAGCGGCGGTTGGCTTCGTCCGGGTCGGCGCCGACGTTGGCGAAGATGTCGGCGTAGTTGTCGGCCCCCATGGCCGGGAATACCTCTTTGGGCGGTCCGCAGAACGCGGTCTTGCCGCCAGGAGCTACCAACAGGATCTGGTCGCACACGTCGAGGTAGGACACCGAGTGGGTGACCACCAGTACCACCCGGCCGGCGTCGGCCAGTCCGCGCAGCATCAGCATCACCTGGCGGTCCAGCGCCGGGTCCAGGCCCGAGGTTGGCTCGTCGAGGATCAACAGCGACGGCCCGGTCAGCAGCTCCAAGGCCACTGAGGCGCGCTTGCGCTGGCCACCGGAGAGCTTGTCCACCCGAGTGTCGGCGTGCTTGGTCAACTCGAGTTCCTCGAGGACCTGCGCGACGGCCTTGTCCCGGTCGGCTTTGCTGCTGTCCGGCGGCAGCCGCAGTTCGGCGGCGTATCCCAGGGCCTGGTTGACGGTCAGTTGCCGGTGTACCACGTCGTCCTGGGGCACCATCCCGATCCGGCTGCGCAACGAGGCGTACTCGGTGTGGATGTTGTGGCCCTCGAAGGTGACCGAGCCGGCGGTGGGCCGGGTGTAGCCGGCGATCAGCCGCGACAGCGTCGTCTTGCCGGCGCCCGAGCCGCCGATGATCGCGGTCAGGGTGCCCGGCCGGGCGGTCAGCGAGATGTTGTTGAGCAGCCGCTTGCCGCCCTCGACGTCGAAGCAGACATCGCGAACTTCCAGCCCTCCGGTGCGGGTGGCGGCTTCGGTGCGGCGCAGCAGGGTGCCGCCGGTGAATTCCAGGTCGACGTTGCCGATCGTGACCAGGTCGCCTTCGGACAGGATCGCCGAACCGATCCGGACGCCGTTGACGAAGGTGCCGTTGATGCTTCGGCTGTCGCGGATCTCGGTGCCCAGCGGCGTGGGGATCAGCATGGCGTGGTGGCGGGAAGCCAGCACGTCGGAGATCACCACGTCGTTGTCGGTGGCACGGCCGATGGTGAGAGCCCCGACCGGTGCGTCCGGCGCGGAGCTGGAGGCCGGCCGCAGGATGTCGATCATGCGGGTGGCGATGTTGCCGACTTCGGGCGGCGTCGCCGACACCGGTGCCATCCGGGTGGCGGGCTGGTGCGGGGGGAATACCTCAGCGGGAGCCACCGGGGGTGCGGGAGGTTGATAGCCGGGGCGCAGCGCCGCGTCGGGGGCGGGCCCGGGCTGATACGCCGGCGGCCGGAGCGGGGCAGACGGTGGATGGGGCGCCGGGCCGGATTGCGGCCGGTAGGGCTGCTGCACGCCGGGGTGCCCGGCCGACCGCGGATCCGCATACGCCGCGGGTTCGGGTGGAGACGGCCAGCCCGACGGCTGTGGCGGCCGGCTCGGACGTGCGATTCCTGGCTGGCCGGGCTGCGGCAACTGGATCGAGACGGTCTGGGGCGGCCGGCCGGCCTGACCCTGGTGTCGGCCCACCTCAAAGGCGACCCGCGGTCCGTCCGGGTTGCCGAGGTTGACGGCCTGTCCGTCGCGAATGTCGACGACGGGCACCCGCTGGCCGTTGACGTAGATGCCGTTCAGGGAGCCGTTGTCGATCCCCAACCACCGGCCCTGCTCGAAGCGCAGCAGCAGATGAGCCCGCGAGACCAGGGGATGCGGGATGCGGACGTCGGCCCGCAGGTCGCGTCCGATGACCACGTCGTGGCCTGCGGAGAACGTGCCTTGCGACCCGTCATGACGGACGGTCAGCACCGGCGGGGCTGGGTGACTCATCGAGTCAACTCTAGCGAGTTGCGTCCGGTGCGCCCGTAACGACGCAGTGCGTGCGTCGGTAGATCGTCGGCATGCACTGGTTACAGTGCGTGCACTCCGACAGCGTCGTCGAGTCCTCAGCGATCCGGTTGACCAGGTCCGGTTCGGCCAGCAACGCCCGGGCCATTGCGACGAACTCGAATCCCTCGGCCATCGCCTGATCCATCGTCGCGCGGTTGGTGACGCCGCCCAAAAGGATCAGCGGCATCGACAACTCGGCGCGGAACAGTCGGGCGTTGTCCAGCAGGTAGGCGTCGGTGTAGGGGTATTCGCGCAGGAATCTGTTGCCGGTCATCCGCATGCCCCAGCTCAACGGCGGGGGGAAGACGCTCGCGAATTCTTTCACCGGGGCGTGCCCGCGGAACAGGTACATCGGGTTGACCAGCGAGCTGCCGGCCGTGAGCTCCAGCGCGTCCAGGCCGCCGTCGTCCTGCAGCCACTTGGCGGTGGTCAGCGACTCGTCCAGGTTGATACCGCCGCGAACTCCGTCGGCCATGTTCAGTTTGGCCGTCACCGCGATCTGTCCGCCGACCGCGCGATGCACGGCCGCCACGATGCCGCGGGCCACCTTCGCGCGGTTGGCCAGCGATCCCCCGAACTCGTCGGTGCGACGGTTGATCAGCGGGCTCAGAAAGGAACTCGCCAGGTAGTTGTGGCCGAGATGGATCTCGACGGCATCGAACCCGGCGTCCACGGCGTAGCGGGCGGCGTCGGCGTGCTGGGCGATGACTTGGTCGATGTCGTCGCGGGTGGCCTTCTTGGCGAAACGCATGCCGATCGGGTTGAAGAACCGCACCGGGGCCAGGGCGCGGGCCTTGTTAGAGCGCGCGTCGGCGACCGGGCCGGCATGGCCGATCTGAGCGCTGACCAAGGCTCCCTCGGCGTGCACCGCATCAGTGAGCCGGCGCAGCCCGGCGACTGCCTCCGGGCGCATCCACAGCCCGTCGTTGGAAGTGCGCCCGCCCTGGGAGACCGCGCAGTAGGCCACGGTGGTCATGCCCACCCCGCCGGCGGCCGGCAACCGGTGATACTCGATGAGATCGTCGGAGGCCAGTGCGTCAGGCGTGCGGTTCTCGAACGTCGCGGCCTTGATGATCCGGTTGCGCAACGTGATCGGGCCGAGTTTGGCAGGGCTGAAGACGTCGGGAACTCCCATAGCGGGAGCCTAATGACGGATCGTCATCGTTGGAACTGCGGGTGGCATGCCAGACTGTCCGCGTGGGTGCGATTACGTTGGACGGCAAGGCCACGCGCGACGAGATCTTCGTCGACCTTCAGGCACGGGTGGCAGCGTTGTCCGCCGCTGGCCGCACGCCTGGTCTGGGCACCATTCTGGTCGGAGACGACCCCGGGTCGCATGCCTACGTGCGTGGCAAGCATGCCGACTGCGCCAAGGTCGGCATCACCTCGATCCGCCGCGACCTGCCCGCGGACTGCAGTCCGGCGCAGCTCAACGACACCATCGACGAGCTGAACGCCAACGATGACTGCACCGGCTACATCGTGCAACTGCCGCTGCCCAAACATCTGGACGAGAACGCCGCCCTCGAGCGTGTCGACCCGGCCAAGGACGCCGACGGGCTACATCCGACCAACCTGGGTCGGCTGGTGCTGGGCACCCCGGCGGCGCTGCCCTGCACCCCGCGCGGCATCGTGCACCTGCTGCGCCGCTATGAGGTGCCGATTGCGGGCGCCCATGTCGTGGTGATCGGACGTGGTGTGACGGTCGGGCGCCCGCTGGGACTGCTGTTGACCCGCCGGTCGGAGAACGCCACCGTCACGCTGTGCCACACCGGGACCCGCGATCTGGCTGAGCTGACCCGCCAGGGGAACATCATCGTCGCCGCGGTCGGCGTGCCGCACATGCTCACCGCCGACATGGTGCGTCCGGGTGCGGCCATCGTCGACGTCGGGGTATCGCGTACCGACGCCGGACTGGTCGGCGACGTGCATCCCGACGTGTGGGAGGTGGCCGGCCACGTGTCGCCCAACCCCGGCGGGGTGGGTCCGCTGACTCGGGCGTTCCTGTTGACCAACGTTGTGGAAAGAGTCGAGAGCACGCTGTGACCCTCGCCGATGTCCGCCGGGTGATCGCCGCGCAGTGGCCGATCCTGCTGGTCGGGCTGATCTTCACGGCGGCATTCGTGCTGGCCGGGGCGAACTTCTGGCGGCGCGGCGCGCTGCTGATCGGGATCGGAACCGGGGTGGCGGCCGCGCTGCGCCTGGTGCTGACCGAGGACCGGGCCGGGCTGCTGGTGCTGCGCGAGCGGGGGCTGGACTTCGCGACGATGACGACCGCAGCGACGGTGATGCTCTATGTGGCCGCGACGATCGACCCGCTGGGGACCAGCTAGTCATTTTTGACCGGCCCGACAATATTTCGGCCGTGCGACCGCGCGGATTCGCCCGTCTCCCAATCGGATCGGCTGCCGTGTTTGATGGCTCTGTTCTGGGGGAACACGTTGTCCGGTCGGCCGGTGCGGGCCGGCTGTGTCGGGGAGGGGCTGTGCCCGCAATGAATTCATCGCACAAACAGTCCCTTTGACGACAGCTGGTCGTGTAAAGCGCAGCTCGGGAATCGTTCGATCACCCGGGAACACGGCGTGAGTTGCCGCGTCGTCGAGATGACGGACGCCTTTGAAGTCGCTTTGTGCAGCGGAGGAACAGATGAGCGACGTCGAGCTGATTCCGGATGTCGACCACATCCGGTCGCACTACGACCGGTCCAACGAATTCTTCCGGCTGTGGCTGGATCCGACCATGACTTACAGCTGCGCCTACTTCGAGCGCGACGATATGACGCTCGAACAGGCTCAGATGGCCAAGGTGGACTTGGCGTTGGGCAAGTTGGGACTGCAGCCCGGGATGACGCTGCTCGACGTCGGGTCCGGTTGGGGCTCCACCATGCGGCGAGCCGTCGAGAGGTACGACGTCAACGTCATCGGGCTGACGCTGAGTGAAAACCAAGTGGTTCATTGCGAACAGAAATTCGCCGAGATGGCCAGCCCGCGCTCCAAGCAGGTGCGACTTCAGGGCTGGGAGGAATTCGACGAACCGGTGGACCGCATCGTGTCGCTCGGCGCCTTTGAGCACTTCGCCGATGGCGTCGGGACCTATGAGCGCTACGACGACTTCTTCACCATGTGCCACCGCGTGCTGCCCGACGACGGCGTGATGCTGCTGCATTCGATCGTGGTGCCCACCGCCGAAGAGGGCGAACGGCGGGGGCTGAAAAAGACGATGTCGCTGCTGCGCTTCATCCATTTCATCCTGACCGAGATCTATCCCGGGGGCCGGTTGCCGCAGATCTCCATCGTCGACGAGCACGCGACCCGCTGCGGTTTCTCGATCACTCGTCACCAGTTGATCGGGTCGAACTATGTACGCACGCTGGACACCTGGGCCAAGGCACTTGAAGCGCACAAAGACCAGGCGGTCGAGCTCAAGGGCGAGCAGACCTACGAAACGTTCTTGAAGTACCTGACGGGTTGCCGGGAGCTGTTCCGTGACGGTTACACCGACGTCTGCCAGTTCACGATGGAAAAGGCAATGGCGTAAGCGACTTTCGAGGACATGGTGACACAGATGACTGATCTCAAGCCGTACTACGAAGAGTCTCAAGCGGCATATGACATCTCCGATGATTTCTTCGCGCTGTTCCTCGATCCGACGATGGCGTACACCTGTGCGTACTTCGAGCGCGACGACATGACGCTGGAAGAGGCGCAGAACGCCAAGTATGACTTGGCATTGCGCAAGCTCAACCTCGAGCCGGGAATGACGGTGTTGGACGTTGGTTGCGGGTGGGGAGCGGGACTGGTCCGGGCGGTGACGGAGTTCGACGTCAACGTCATCGGAATCACGCTCAGTCGCAACCACTGCGCGCGCAGCGCGGCCACTCTGGCGAGGATCGGTACCGAGCGCCGTGCGGAGGCGCGCCTGCAGGGGTGGGAAGAATTCGACGAGAAGGTTGATCGGATCTTCACCATCGAAGCGTTCGACGCGTTCAAGAAGGCTCGCTACGCCGCGTTCTTCGAACGCGCCTACGACATTCTGCCCGACGACGGTCGAATGTTGTTCCACAGCATATTCACCTACCCGCAGACCTATTGGCGTGAGCATGGCATCAAGGTGACGATGAGCGATCTGCGCTTCGTCCGATTCCTCGGCAAGGAGATCTTTCCCGGTGGGGAGATGGCGGGTCGCGACGACATCTACCAGTACTCGCAAGGCGCCGGATTCCATATCCAGGACGCCTTTTTGATGCCGGAGCACTACATCCGGACCCTGGACATGTGGGCGGATAATCTGCGCCACAACCGTGAACGCGCCGTCGCCGTCCAGTCCGAGGAAGTGTACGAGCGCTACCTGCGCTATCTGACCGGCTGCGCAGACCTCTTCGAACGAGGGATCAGCAATGTCGGGCAGTTCATCCTGACTAAGTAGTGGCCCGGAAGCGAGGTGCGGACATGGCCAGAGGGACTCGGCTTTCCACCGGGAATGGCCTCCCCGAGGTAGTGGTCACGGGTGTCGCGATGACGACGGCGCTGGCGACGGACGCCGAGGACACCTGGAAGAAACTGCTGGACGGACAAAGCGGCATCCGTAAGCTCGAAGACCCCTTCGTCGAGCGGTTCGATCTCCCGGTGCGTATCGGCGGGCATCTGCTCGAGGACTTCGACCACGAGCTGAACCGCAAGGAACTGCACCGGCTGTCGTACCTGCAGAAGATGGCGGTCATCCTGGGCCGTCGGGTCTGGGCGAATGCCGGTTCGCCAGAGGTGGATCCACGCAGATTGCTGGTCTCGATCGGCACCGGGCTCGGCTCCCCGGAGGAGCTGGTCTGGGGTTACCAAGGCATGGTGGAACGCGGTATGAAGGCGGTCTCGCCGCTAGGCGTGCAGAAGTACATGCCCAACGCGGCGGCCGCTGCCGTGGGTCTGGAGCGTGGCGCCAAAGCAGGTGTCTTCACCCCGATCTCGGCGTGCGCGTCCGGCGCCGAGGGGATCGCGCAAGCCTGGCGCAACATCGTCTACGACGAGGCTGACATCGCAATCTGCGGCGGTGTCGAGACCAAGATCGAAGCGGTTCCCATCGCGGGATTCGCCGCGATGCGCATCGTGTTGTCCACTCACAACGACGACCCGACCGGCGCGTGCCGGCCGTTCGACGCCGACCGCAGCGGTTTTGTATTCGGCGAGGCCGGCGCGTTGCTCGTCATCGAGACTCTTGAGCACGCAAAGGCGCGGGGCGCAACCATTCTCGGCCGGCTGATGGGCGCCGGAATCACCTCGGACGGCCACCACATCGTGGCGCCCGATCCGCAGGGCGAGCGCGCGGGCTACGCGATGACCCGAGCGATCGATCTTGCGGGCCTGGCTCCGACCGACATCGACCACATCAACGCACACGCCACCGGAACCAGGATCGGCGATCTGGCCGAGGCCCAGGCAATCAACAACGCCATGGGCGGGCACCTCGCCGCGGTGTATGCACCGAAATCCGCTCTCGGTCATTCGGTCGGGGCGGTCGGTGCCGTGGAGGCGATTCTGACAGTGCTGGCGCTGCGGGACGGCGTAGTCCCGCCGACGCTGAACCTGCACCGCATCGATCCAGAGATCGACCTGGATGTCGTGGCCGGTGACGTACGGGTGGGGGACTACCGATACGCGATCAGCAATTCCTTCGGATTCGGTGGCCACAACGTGGCCCTCGCGTTCGGAAAGTACTAGAAGGGGGGGTGCTCTCGGCCCCAGCCGAGAGCACATTGTCATGCCGAAAAACCTAACACCGCATTTCAAAGACGTGCAGGCGCACTACGACCTGTCCGACGAGTTCTTCCAGCTCTTCCTCGACCCGACCCAGACCTACAGCTGCGCCTACTTCGAACGCGACGACATGACGCTCGAGCAAGCCCAGATCGCCAAGATCGACCTTGCGCTGGGCAAGCTGGGCCTGCAGCCCGGCATGACGCTGCTCGACATCGGCTGCGGCTGGGGGGCCACCATGCGGCGCGCCGTCGAAGCCCATGACGTCAACGTCATCGGCCTGACGTTGAGCAAGAACCAGGCCGTCCACGTGGAGGCCATGTTCGCCGGCATGGACAGTCAGCGCACCAAGCGGGTGCTATTGGAGGGTTGGGAGAACTTCGGCGAACCGGTCGATCGGATTGTGTCCATCGGCGCCTTCGAGCACTTCGGTCATGAGCGCTACGAGGACTTCTTCACCATGGCCCACGCCGTTCTGCCGCCCGACGGCGTGATGCTGCTACACACCATCTCCGGGTTGACGCTGCCGCAGATGGCCGACCGTGGCATGCCGCTGACCTTCGCGATGGCCCGGTTCATCAAGTTCATCGCCACCGAGATTTTCCCCGGCGGGCGGCTACCCACCATCGAGATGGTTGAAGAGCATTCGGCCCGAGCGGGTTTCACTCTGACCCGAAGGCACTCGCTGCAGCCCCATTACGCCAGGACCCTCGACTGCTGGGCGGCGGCGCTGGAAGGCAACAAAGACAAGGCGATCGAGATCCAGGGCCAAGAGGTCTATGACCGCTACATGCATTACCTGACCGGGTGCGCCAACGGATTCCGCACCGGCTACATCGACGTCAACCAGTACACCTTGCAGAAGTAGGCCTGGCGATGACTGATACTCCGGCCGCCAGGACCTTACGGCCGCATTTCGCCGACGTCCAAGCTCACTACGACCTCTCCGACGACTTCTTCGCGCTGTTCCAGGATCCGACCCGCACTTACAGCTGTGCCTATTTCGAGCCGCCGGAGCTGTCACTGGAACAGGCCCAGATCGCCAAGATCGATCTCAATCTCGACAAGCTCGACCTGCAGCCCGGAATGACGCTGCTCGACATCGGCTGCGGTTGGGGTTCCACGATGAAGCGGGCGATCGAGCGCTACGACGTCAACGTCATCGGGCTCACCCTGTCGAAGAATCAACATGCCTACGCGCAGCGGCTACTGGACACCATCGCTACCGATCGTGAGCGCCGAATACTGCTGCACGGGTGGGAAGAGTTCGATCAGCCGGTCGACCGAATCGTTTCTATTGAGGCGTTCGAGCATTTCGGGCACGAGCGCTACGACGACTTCTTCGTACGGTGTTTCGACATCATGCCCACGGACGGGCGAATGACGATCCAGAGCAGCGTCAGCTACCATCCCTACGATCTGAATGCGCGCGGCAAGAAGCTGACGTTCGAGACCGCCCGCTTCATCAAGTTCATCCTCACCGAGATCTTCCCCGGCGGCCGACTGCCCACCACCGACATGATGGTTGAGCACGGCCAGAAGGCCGGTTTTTCTGTTCCAGAAGCGCTTTCGCTGCGGCCGCACTACATCAAGACCCTGCAGGTCTGGGCCGATGCGTTGGAAGCCAACAAGGAAAAGGCCATCGAGATTCAGTCCGACGAGGTATACCAGCGCTACCTGAAGTACTTACGCGGCTGCGAGTACTACTTCATCGACGAAGTCCTCGACGTCAGCCTGGTCAGCTACCTCAAACCCGGCGCCGCGACGGGCTCCTAAAACCCGGGAATAGCCGGAATGGCTGGGATTCCACCCGACAAGCCGGGGATCCCGACCGACATCCCCGGGATCTGCGGCAGATCCGGCATCTGGCCGCTGGCCAGTTGCGACAGCATCTGCGGGCAGTAGATTTGCACGGCGATCTCGGTGAACAGCTGCGCCATCTGGGGCGACATGCTGGGCCCGCCGCCCAGGCCGGTGACCGGGGCCGCCACAGCTGCGGCGGTGCCGGCCGGCTCGGTCAGCATCGGGCAGACGGATTGGCCGAGGGCAGCCGTTGCGGCGGGGTCGGCGACCGGGATGCCGGCCCCGGCCAGATCGGACAGGAACGAGGAGTCCACCGGGCTCGCCTGCGCCGGTGCCGCCAACCCCGTGGTGGCGATCAGGCCTACTAAGCCCGCCCCCGCGCCCGTCTTGCTCATGAAGCCTCGCATGCATCCCCCTCGTCTTGGTTCGGCGCCGAGCGGTGCCCGAGATTTGTCCGAACGTTCTTGTTGAAATCCTGCATCAAAGCGGTAACACCGGCGAGTCGGCCGGGTCACGGTTTGCCTACGGCGCTGTCTCGCCCGGGCCAACGCCGCAATTTCGGGACTTTGGGCCGAAATCGGGGCTCAGCCCGCTAGGTTGTTGGAATCGTTCATGGTAAACACATCCAATGCTCAGCTTTGTGGGGACGCGAAAGAGGTCCACGCCAGATGGCTCGACGTCGTAGTGGGAAGTTGAATCGTCGGCTGGGCGCCGCAGTGGGTTCGGCTCTGGTGGCCGGTGTGGCCGTGCCGGTCCCGGCGGGCGCCGACGTGATCGGCGACATGCTTGAGCAGGTGATGGCACCGTTCGTGGGTGCGGACACCCACAGCGTGGACTGGTCCGCGCTGTCGAGCCCGGCGGCCTGGGACGCATTCTTCGATCCGGAGCACTGGAACGACGTCCTCGCCGGGTTGTCCGCCGCGCCGAGCGAGGGAGCGGCCGATGCGACGATGTGGTTGCAGCAGCTCATCTACACGCCGCTGCACTCCGGCATCGAAAGCTGGATCCACAGCACCGGTCACACGCCAATCCTGGACGGGCTCAACGACCTCAGTAGGGCGCTGGGCTGGGGTGCGATGATCGCCGACGGTACGGCGGGAACCGAGGCGCATCCCGACGGCGGTGACGCGGGCTGGCTGTTCGGCGATGGCGGCGCCGGCTGGGACAACACCGCAGTCGGTGGCGGAGGGGCCGGGGGAGCGGCGGGCATGTTCGGAAACGGCGGTGCCGGCGGCGACGGCGGTGAGGGCGGTCTCGGCGGCAATGGGGGAGACGGCGGTGCCGGCGGCTGGTTGATCGGCGTCGGCGGGACCGGTGGGGACGCGGGCAACGGGGTCTATGGCGGCGCCGGAAGCTTGCCGGCGCTGGGCGGTGCCGGCGGCGCGGCCGGCATGTTCGGCATCCACGGTGCGGTCGGGCATTTCGGCACTCTGGCCGGTGCCCCGGCCAGCGGCCCCTACACCGGCCTGTCCACCACCGGCGCCTGGATCACCGACAGCGAAGGCAGGGTGGTGATCCTGCACGGGCTCAACCAGGTCTACAAGATCGCGCCGTATACCCCGGGCGCCGACGGGTTCGGCGACGATGACGCCGCGTTCCTGGCCGCCAACGGCTTCAATGCCGTCCGGGTAGGCGTGCTCTGGGCGGGCGTGGAGCCGCAGCCCGGCGTATTCGACCCCGATTACCTCGCCGCGATCAAGCAGACCGTGCAAACCCTGTCCGACCATGGCATTTACAGCATCCTCGACTTCCACCAGGACTTCTACAGCGCCGGCTTCGGCGGCGACGGCGCGCCGGAGTGGGCGGTGCTGACCGGTGGGTTGCCCAACCCCGACGTGGGTCAGATCGGCACCTACCTGTTCAACCCCGCGCAGCTGCATGCCTGGGATGCGTTCTGGTCCAACGCCAAAGCCGAGGACGGCATCGGTCTGGCCAACCACTACGCGCGTTCCTGGCAGTACGTCGCCGACTACTTCAAGGACGATGCCAGTGTGGCCGGCTACGGCATCATCAACGAGCCGTGGCCGGGCTCGCCGTGGCTGTCGGGCGTGCTGGGCAGCCCACACTTCGATGCCCAGACCCTGACGCCGTTCTACAACCAGATGGCCGCGGCGATTCGCTCCGTCGACCCCAACACCCCGGTGCTGTTTGAGCCGACCTTCCTGTTCAACACGGCGATACCGACTTCGCTGGACGCCGTGGACGATCCGCACGGGATCTTCGCGTTCCACAACTACTGCCTGGCGAATTCGGTCTTCGAAATCGACTTCGGCTGCGGGCTGAATTTCGACATCCTGTTGAACAACGCTGCGACATATGCCGACTCGCACAATATTCCGGCACTGATGACCGAGTTCGGTGCCACCGCCAACGCCGGTGTCATCGCCAACACGCTGGCGCACACCAATCCCTTCCGGTACGGCTGGCTGGAGTGGGCCTATACCGGCGGTGACGTCGCCAGCAGCTCACCGGAGGGCCAGGCGCTGGTCTTCGACACCAATCTGCCGCCGGTCGGCGACAACGTCGACGCCGCCAAACTCGCAGCGCTGGCCGAGCCGTACCCGCAGACGATCGCCGGAGTCCCGAACGCCTGGTCGTTCAGCTCGGATGGTTCTGGCATCTTCCACTTCAACTACTCAACTGCGATGGCTGATGGTTCGGGCAGCTTCGCCGCCGACGCGCAGACCCGGATTGTGATGCCGGCTCTGCAGTACCCGAACGGCTACCAGGTGGATGTCATCGGCGGGCACGTGGTGTCGGGGCCGGGATCCTCGGTGCTGATCATTGCCGCCGATCCTGGCGCCACCACCGTCGACGTCCAGGTGAAGCCGGCCTGAAACCCGGCGGCGGGACTGTCTGGGGCCGGCCGGTCAAACCTTGACGTTTCCTCCGGGTATGCGCACGGCTAGCAACATAAGTCGGCTTAGGGTGAGATGTCGAGGGAAAAGCCCTGTTCGGCGGAGATTTCTACAGTAGAAAGTTTGAGTTATTCAGAGTTACTTCAGGTTTTCATCATGTAAGCGTTAATGTGCTGCAAGCAATAAGCAGTCCCGCGCTCGCTGTCGGAGGTCGCCATGAAGGTAAGGCCCATGTTCCACTCGCTGGGCGTTGCGGCGGTGGCTGTGACCAGCACCGCCGCGGTGGTTGCCTCGCCGATCATGACGCCGGCCTTGGCGGCCTCTTCTGGGGCACGCACGATGGTCGCCGACGTGACGCTCCTCGACAACGTGGCCCTGGTCATGGGCGGCAGCGGCACCCCCATCCCGGGGACATGGGACTTTCACTGGGCCGATCAATACCTCTCGCACCTCGGATACGACGGCTACACCGTGCAGGGCGTCTTCACGCCCGAAGGCCTGTACCCGGGTACCGGCGTCAAGAGCCTGCCGCTGGACACCTCGGTCGATCAGGGTGTGCGGATGCTCGACTCGACTCTCCGCGACCGCATCGAGGCCGGCGACAATGTGGTGGTCTACGGCGTCTCGCAGAGCGCCGTCCTCTCCTCGATTGAGATGAACCACCTGCTCGCTTCCGGCAACGCCCCCGACGCCGACCAATTGTCGTTCGTCTTGATCGCCAATGAGATGTTCCCCAACGGTGGCCTGCTGTCGCGCTTCGCCGTTCCCGAAGTCCCGCTGTATATCCCGTCGATGGGCATCGACTTCTACGGCGCCACGCCCGACACCCCCTACGCGACCGACATCTACGTCGCGGAATACGACGGATTCTCCGACTTCCCGCGCTATCCGCTGAACTTCCTCTCAGTGCTCAACGCCGTGCTGGGAATCGCGCTGGTACACGGCCCCGGCTACACCCGGCCGGACTCCATCGACAGTGCACAGCTGTTGCTGGGCTCCACCAACTACGACGGGCCTTTGACACTGCCCGACGGCGCCTCGGCTGCGCTCAACACCGACTACTACATGATCCCGACGGAGATCCTGCCGCTGCTGCAGCCGCTGCTCGGAATCCCGGTGCTCGGCGAGCCGCTGTATGACCTGCTGGAGCCCGTCACCCGGATCCTGGTCGACCTGGGCTACGGCAACGTCGACACCTACGTCGGCGGCGAATTGACCCATGGCGGCTGGGACCAGGGCCCGGCCAATCTGCTCACCACTTACGGCGTGCTCCCGGACATCGACGTCATGACGCTGCTGAACTCGCTGTGGCAGGGTGCGCAGCACGGATTCGACGACTTCATCTACGACCTCGGGCACCTGTCGCTCGGGAGCCCGGCCGATGCGCTCGGTTCGGGGATGGACTTCTCGCTGCCCAGTCTGCTCGACGTCGTCAACACCTTCTCCGGCGCGGCCGCCACGCTGTATTCGGTGCTGCTGCCGACCGCAGACATCATCAACGCCTTGCTGACCACCATGCCCGCCTACGACATCAGCATGTTCTTCAACGCGTTCGGCAACGGCGACGACCTGCTGACCACACTGACGAACGCCATCGGAATGCCGATCGCGGCCGACGCTGGACTGATCCCCACGGCCATCGGGTTCGAACTGATGAGCATGATGAGCGCGTTCCAGTCGATCGCCAACGACTTCGCCGACTTGTTCAGCGGCTAGGTGCCTGGCGGATTTATCCGCAAGTCAACGTGAGAGATATTTCAGTCCCGTCCCTGCTTCCGGAGGTCGCCATGAAGGCAAGCCCCACGTTCCGCCCGTTGGCCGTTGCGGCAATTGCCGCTTCCAGTGCCGCCGCCCTGGTTGCGGGTCCGGTGCTGACCCCTGGCTTGGCGTCCGCGGTACGGACGGTCACCGCCGACGTAACGCTGCTGGACAACGTCGCCCTGATCATGGGCGGCAGCGGCACCCCCATTCCGGGGCCCGGGTCATTTGCCGGCGCTGAGCTCTACCTCGACCACCTTGGGTACGGCGGCTACACCATGCAGGGCGTCTTCACCCCCGAGGGCTTGTACCCGGGCACCGGCGTCAAGAGCCTGCCGCTGGACACTTCGGTGGACCAGGGCGTGAAGATCCTTACGCAGACGATCATGGACCGCATCGGGGCCGGCGACAACGTGGTGGCCTTCGGCGTCTCGCAGAGCGCGGTCATCTCCTCGCTGGTGATGAACGACTTCGCCGCGCTGGGCCTCGGTGCGCCCGATGCGGACCAGCTGTCGTTCGTCCTGCTCGCAAACGAGATGTTCCCCAACGGCGGCCTGCTGTCCCGCTTCGCCGTGCCGGGTGTCCCGCTCTACATCCCGTCGTTGGGTATCCCGTTCTACGGGGGCACACCGGATGACACCCCCTATCACACCGACATCTACATGGCCGAGTACGACGGCTACTCGGATTTCCCGCTGTATCCGCTCAATATCTTTGCGACGCTCAACGCGGTACTGGGTATCGCGTTCGTGCACGGCTCCGGATATTCGGGCGACGGCGTCATCGACAGTGCCGAGCTGATGCTGGGGTCGACGAACTACGACGGGCCGCTGTCGCTTCCCGATGGCGTCTCGGCCGCAGTCAACACCGACTACTACGCGATCCCCACCGACACCCTGCCGCTGCTGCAGCTCATGCAGAGCATTCCGTTGCTCGGGGTGCCGCTGTATGACCTGCTCGAGCCGGTCACCAGGATCCTGGTCGACCTCGGCTACGGCAACGTCGACACCTACGTCGACGGCGAACTGACCCACGGCGGCTGGAACATGGGCCCGGCGAACGTCGCCACCCCGTTCGCGTTGTTCCCCGAAGACATCGACGTGATGCAGCTGCTGAGTTCGCTGGGACAGGGCGTGCAGCACGGCATCGACGCCTTCATCGATGACCTCGGGAACTTGTCGCTGGGCGGCGGCGCGCAGGGTGCCGATGTCTTGCCGGCGGCCGACTTCGTCCTGCCGAGCCTGATGGACATCGTGAACACGTTCTCCGGTGCGGCCTCGACGCTGTACTCGCAGCTGCTGCCGCTGGCGGACGTCCTCAACGCGTTGTTCACCACGATGCCGGCCTACAACATCAGCCTGTTCTTCAACGAACTCGGCGGCGACGGCGACCTGCTGACCAACCTGGTGAACGCGATCGGTCTTCCGATCGCTGCTGACGTCGGGCTCATCCCTACTGCCATCGGGTTCGACCTGTTGAGCATCATGAGCGCGGTTCAGTCGGTCGTCGCGGACTTCACCGACCTGTTCACCGCGTAGCGGGAAGTCAGCCCAGCGTGGCCCGGGTGCACACCGTGATGTAGGGCAGTGCCAGCCCGGTGGACCCGACCAATGCCGGATGGGTGGCCAGCAGGTTGCGAACCTGGTCCAGTGTCTTGGTGCGCACCGCGTCCGGTGAGGTGATGCAGTAGCTGCGGGAAGCGACCAGATCGATCAGGGCCTGCGGCGTCAGGTAGCTGGTCCACTCCACCTGGTGGCTTTGGATGTCGCCGAACGGCGCGGGCAGACTCACCCCGGCATCGACAACGTCGCGGGCGTCCTCGCGGCCGATGATCGCGCCGAGTTCCTTGACCCAGCCCAGTCGTTCGTCGCGGGTGTTCCACACCAGCCCTAGCCGGCCGCCGGGCCGCAGCACCCTGACCAGCTCGGGGATGGCCCGCGCGGGGTCGAACCAGTGCCAGGCCTGGGCCACCAGCACCGCGTCGACGCTGTTGTCGGGCATCGGGATCTGCTCGGCGGACCCAAGCAGCGCCGGGGTGGCCGGCAGGGCGCGGGCCAGCACCTCGAGCATTTCGGCGATCGGGTCCACCGCCACCACGTCCAAGCCGCGCTCCACCAGGCGCGCGGTGAGCTTGCCGGTGCCGGCACCCAGGTCCAGGACATCGCGGGCGCCCGGCGGCAGCAGCCAGTCGATCGCCTCCGGGGGGTAGGACGGACGGCCCCGCTCGTAGGCGGCGGCCTGCGACCCGAACGACAATGAGCGGTCGCGGCGGCCCTGCTCGGAGGGGCTCACCGTCGGCGTTCCCGGGCCGAGCTCGCCAAGTCCAAAGTCTGGCGGATCAGCTCGCCGACTCGGGCGGTGTCCAGCAGGAAGCCGTCGTGTCCGCAGTCGGAGTCGAGTACCTGCAGCCCGTCGCAGCCGGGCAGCAGTTCGGCCAGCTCGGCCTGCAACCGCAGCGGGTACAGCCGGTCCGAGGCGATCCCGGCGACCACCGCGGGAACCGGGCAGCCACGCAACGCCGCGGCCACCCCGCCACGTCCGGCGCCCACGTCGAAGCTGGACAGCGAGTCGCTCAGGATCACGTAGCTGCCCGCGTCGAACCGCGACACCAGCTTGTCGCCCTGATGTTCCAGGTAGCTCTGCACCGCGTAGCGCCCGCCGTCAGCCGGGTCCTCCCCGTCCTGGGCTGCATTGGCGAACCGCCGGTCCAGCTCGGCCTCACCGCGGTAAGTCAGGTGCGCGATCCGCCGGGCGATCGCTAGTCCGGCCTCGGGGCTGCGGCCGGTGCCGTGATAGTCGCCGCCCTGCCAGTCCGGGTCGGCCTTGATGGCCGCGATCTGGGTGCTCTGCGTGCCGATCTGGTCGGCGGTGGCCCGGGCGCCGACGGCCAGCAGCAAGGCCGCGCCCACCCGATCCGGGTGACTCACCATCCACTCCAGCCCGCGGGCACCACCCATCGAACCGCCCAGCACGGCGGCCACTTCGGTGATACCCAGCGCAGCCAGTGCGGCGATGTCGGCCTCGACCTGGTCGCGGATCGTGATTGCGGGAAACTTTGAGCCCCAAGGCTTCCCGTCGCGGGCCAGGGATCCCGGGCCGGTTGAGCCGCGGCAGCCGCCCAACACGTTGGTGGCTACTGCACACCAGCGGTCGGTGTCGATCGGAGCGCCGGGGCCGATGACCCCGTCCCACCAGCCCGGGGTGGGATGGCCCGGCCCGGCGGGCCCGGTGACGTGGGAATCCCCGGTCAGTGCATGCAGCACCATGACGACGTTGTCGCGCTGGGGCGACAGCTCGCCCCAGCGCTGCACGGCGATGTGGACGTCATCGAGCACCGCGCCGCTTTGCAGCGTCAGTGACCCGATGGCGACCACGCCGGTCTCTGACTCGGCGGGCAGCAACTGCCTGGACACGTCGGAGATCGTCACCGGGGACCGCCTCAACGGGCCGCCAGCGCCGACGAGTCGCCGAGCTGTGCCGAGGCCGCGGCGAAGCCGAGTTCCAGGTCCGCCAGGATGTCGTCGATGCCCTCGATGCCGACCGCCAGGCGAACCAGGCCCGGGGTGACACCGCTGGCCAGCTGTTCTTCGGCGCTGAGCTGGCCGTGCGTCGTCGACGCCGGGTGAATCACCAGCGAACGCACATCACCGATGTTGGCGACGTGGCTGTGCAGCTGCAGTGCGTCGACGAACGCCTTGCCGGCTTCGATACCGCCGGCGAGCTCGAAGGAGAGCACGCCGCCGACACCCTTCGGTGCCAGCTGCTGCGCCCGTGCATGCCACGGCGAGCTGGCCAGCCCGGCGTAGTTGACGCTCAGCACGTCGTCGCGGGCCTCCAGGAACTCCGCGACCCGCTGAGCGTTGGCGACGTGCCGCTCCACTCGCAGGCTCAATGTCTCCAGGCCCTGGGCGATCAGGAAGGCATTGAACGGCGAGATCGCGGATCCCAGGTCGCGCAGCAGCTGCACGCGGGCCTTGAGTGCGAACGCGGGCGCTCCCAGGTCGGCGAAGACCGCTCCGTGGTAGCTCGGGTCGGGTGTGGTGAAACCGGGGTGGCGGCCCTGCGTCCAGTCGAAGGTCCCACCGTCGACGATCACGCCTGCGATCGCCGCGCCGTGTCCGCCCAAGTACTTGGTAGCCGAGTGCACCACGATGTCGGCACCGTGGGCCAGCGGCTGGATCAGGTACGGGGTCGCCACGGTGTTGTCGACGATCAGGGGCACGCCGTTGTCGTGGGCCACGCCCGACACACCCGGGATGTCGAGTACGTCGATCTTCGGGTTGGAGATGGTCTCGGCGAAGAAAGCCTTAGTGTTGGGCCGCACCGCCGCCCGCCAGGACTCCAGGTCATCGGGGTCCTCGACAAAGGTGGTCTCGATACCCAGCTTGGTCAGCGAGTAGTGGAACAGGTTGTAGGTGCCGCCGTAGAGCCGCGGGCTGGAGACGATGTGGTCGCCCGCGCCGGCGAGATTGAGGATCGCGAAGGTTGCCGCGGCGGACCCGGAGGCCACCAGCAGCGCCGCGACCCCACCTTCGAGCGCGGCGATGCGCTGCTCGACGACGTCATTGGTCGGGTTCATGATCCGGGTGTAGATGTTGCCCGGCTGCTCCAGACCGAACAGCTTGGCCGCGTGATCGGTGTTGTCGAACGTGTAGGAGGTGGTCTGGTAGATCGGCAGCGCGCGGGCATTGGTGGCCGCGTCGGGAACCTGCCCGGCGTGGACCTGCTTGGTCTCGAAGGACCAGTGCGAACTGGGGTCGATGTTGTTGTCGGTCATTGCTGAATGGTGTCCTCGGATGTGTTGTCGCTGGGTGACGTGCGGATTAGGCGTGGATTCAGCGACAACAGCAACGGGTGAGCGGGCGCAAGGAGGCACGCATCAGGTTCCCCTGTCTACTCGGGGGGCCCGTTGTGGCGGACCCGCGCTTGCCGCGTAGCCGATAGTGGCTACTCAACCCGGTCATCACCCGGGGCACCCCACCGCGGTTGGAGGGTTGCCGGCCAGCAAGCCGGGGCTTCGCGCTGGCACTCATGACCGCCACGCAGCCTATCGCATCTCATAGAGGTGTCGCCACCTGCTCACCGGCCGTGAACGCCAGCGGAGCGGTACGCGATACTGATGCCGCCGTGTACAACGCGGGACAATCGAACACCTAAGCCCCTGACGCCGGGAGAACAGCCATGTGCGCCGACCAGCCGACCATCATCTACACGCTGACCGACGAGGCGCCGCTGCTGGCGACGTACTCGTTCCTGCCGATCGTGCAGGCCTTCACCGGGCCCGCGGGAATCGACGTCCAAGCCAGTGACATCTCGCTTGCGGCCCGCATCCTGGCCGCATTCCCCGATTGTCTGACCGACGATCAGCGGGTGCCGGACAACCTGGCCGAACTCGGCCGGCTGACCCAGCTGCCGGATACCACGATCATCAAGCTGCCCAACATCAGTGCCTCGGTGCCGCAGCTGGTCTCCGCCATCAAGGAGTTGCAGGGCAAGGGCTACAAGTTGCCCGACTACCCCGAAGACCCCAAGACCGACGCTGAGCGCGACATTCACGACCGCTACGCGAAATGCCTGGGCAGCGCGGTGAACCCGGTTCTGCGGGAAGGCAACTCGGACCGTCGTGCGCCCAAGGCGGTCAAGGAGTACGCGCGCAAGCACCCGCACAGCATGGGCGAGTGGTCACAGGCCTCGCGCACCCACGTGGCGACGATGCGCCACGGCGACTTCTACCACGGTGAGAAGTCGATGACGCTGGACCGCGACCGCGACGTCAAGATGCAGCTGACGACCAAGAGCGGCAAGACGATTGTGCTCAAGGAGAAGGTGTCGCTGCTCGACGGCACCGTCATCGACTCGATGTTCATGAGCGTCAAGGCGCTGCGCGAGTTCTACGAGGAGCAGATGGAGGACGCCCGCAAGACCGGCGTAATGTTCTCGCTGCACGTCAAGGCGACCATGATGAAGGTCAGCCACCCGATCGTGTTCGGTCACGCCATCAAGGTGTTCTACAAGGACGCATTCGCCAAGCACCAGAAGCTCTTCGACGATCTGGGCGTCAACGTCAACAACGGTCTGGTCGACCTCTACAACAAGATCGAGACCTTGCCGGCCTCCCAACGTGAGGAGGTCATCGAGGACATGCACGCCTGCCACGAGCACCGCCCGGAGCTGGCAATGGTGGACTCGGCCAACGGCATCACCAACTTCCACTCGCCCTCGGACGTCATCGTGGACGCCTCGATGCCGGCGATGATCCGGGCCGGCGGGAAGATGTACGGCGCCGACGGGCGGCAGAAGGACACCAAGGCCGTCAACCCCGAGTCGACGTTCGCCCGGATCTACCAGGAGATGATCAACTTCTGCAAGACCCACGGCCAGTTCGATCCGGCCACCATGGGCACCGTGCCGAACGTCGGCCTGATGGCGCAGAAGGCCGAGGAGTACGGCAGCCACGACAAGACCTTCGAGGTCCCAGAGGGCGGCGTCGCCGACATCGTGGATCTGGCCACCGGCGAGGTGCTGCTGACCCAGAAGGTGGAGGCCGGCGACATCTGGCGGCTCTGCACGGTCACCGACGCCGCCATCCGGGACTGGGTGAAGCTGGCCGTCGAGCGGGCACGGGCGTCGGGCATGACAGTGGTGTTCTGGCTCGACACCGAGCGTCCGCATGAGGCCGAGTTGCGCAAGAAGGTCAAGACCTACCTCAAGGACCACGACACCGAGGGCCTCGAGATCCAGATCATGCCGCAAGTGTGGGCCATGCGGTACACGTGCGAGCGGCTGATCCGCGGCCAGGACACCATCGCCGCAACCGGCAACATCCTGCGCGACTACCTGACCGACCTGTTCCCGATCCTGGAGCTGGGCACCAGCGCCAAGATGCTGTCGATCGTGCCGCTGATGGCCGGTGGCGGCATGTATGAGACGGGCGCGGGCGGTTCGGCCCCCAAGCACGTCAAGCAGCTGGTGGAGGAGAACCACCTGCGCTGGGACTCGCTCGGTGAGTTCCTGGCGCTAGGCGCCAGCTTCGACGACCTGGGTGCCAAGACCGGCAATGTCGCAGCCAAGATTCTGGGCGAGACGCTGGACTCGGCGATCGGCAAGCTGCTGGACGCCAACCAGAGCCCGTCGCGCAAGACCGGCGAACTCGACAACCGCGGCAGCCAGTTCTACCTGGCCAAGTACTGGGCGGAGGAGCTCGCCGCGCAGACCGAGGACGCTGAGCTGGCCAAGCACTTCGCGGGGCTGGCGAACACGCTGGCCAAGAACGAGGACGTCATCCTCAACGAGCTAAATGTGGTGCAGGGCAAGTCGGTGGACATCGGCGGTTACTACGCGCCGGACCACGACCTGACCTCGGCGGTGATGCGGCCCAGCGCGACGCTGAACGCCGCGATCGACGCCAGGGACTGATCTTCCGCCGAGAGCCAAATCCACGACAGACACGCCGACACAGGCGTCGTGGATTTGGCTCTCGGCGGTGATTGTCGGTGGTCGGCGGCATTAGGCGTGCGACAATTCGCCGGTAAGGCGACGACGATGTAGGAAGCCGGTGCGAATCCGGAGCGGTCCCGCCACTGTGATCGGGGAGTGAACTCACCGAGAGCCAGATACTGCATCGTTGCACCCTCGGTTTGGGGCGGACGACCCCGAGAGAGCTGGCGAACGTGACCGCGCCGATCTGGATCGCGTCACCTCCGGAAGTCCACTCCACCCTGCTGTCGGCCGGCCCGGGCGCCGGGCCGTTGCTGGCGTCGGCGGCCGCCTGGAACGCCTTGAGCGCCGAATACGGTGCGGTCGCCGAAGAGTTGACGGCGCTGCTGGGCACGGTGCAGGCCGGGGCCTGGCAGGGACCTAGCGCCGACGCGTATCTGGCGGCGAATCTGCCGTATCTGGCGTGGCTGATCCAAGCCGGCGTGGCCAGTGCCCTGACCGCCGCCGCCCAGCAGGCCGCAGCCACCGCCTACAGCACCGCACTGGCTGCGATGCCGACGCTGGGTGAGCTCGCGGCCAACCACGCTACCCACGCGGTGCTGGTGGCCACCAACTTCTTCGGCGTCAACACCATCCCGATCACGCTCAATGAGGCCGACTACGGCCGGATGTGGTTGCAGGCCGCCACGGTGATGACCACCTATCAGGCCGTCGCGGGCACCGCGGTGGCGTCGAGCCCGCAGACGTCGGCAGCGCCGCAGATCGCCAAAGCGCAGTCCGCGGACGCCAGCCAGCCGCAGCTCCCGCCGGATCGGCAGAACGAAATCATGGAATGGCTGCAGAACAGCGGCTACATCGACTTCTACAACAATGTGCTGCAGCCGATGATCAACGAGCTGGCGAGCAACCCGCTCTTCCAGTCGTTGTTCAGTGGGTTCGACCCCTGGCTGCCGATCCTGGGCAACCCGCTGAGCTTTCTGAGTCCCTACAACCTGGCGTTCGCGATCGGCTATCCGATGGACTTCGGGTCGTTCGCCGCCTACCTGTCGCAGACGTTCGCCTTCATCGGCGCCGATATCGCCGCAGCGTTCGCTTCCGGTAACCCCAGCACCATTGCGTTCACGCTGATGTTTGCCGCCGTGGAAGCGGTCGGCACGATCATCACCGACGTGATTGCGCTGCTCAAGACCCTGTTGGAGCAGGCTCTGGTGTTGATTCCGGTGGTGCTGCCGATGCTGACCGCCGCATTGGCGCCGCTGGCCGCGGCACCGTTGGCCGGATTGGCGGGGTTGTCCGGCCTGGCCGCGCTGCATGCGGTTCCGGTGCCGGTGGTTCCGATCATGCCCCCGCCCTTCGCCGGGGTGACGGTCGCTCCCACGCCGCCGGTTCCCGCCCCGGCCCCGGCACCCGCTCCGGCGCCCGCGGTTGCATCGGCGCCGCCCGCAGCGCCGTCGGCGCCGCCGCCTCCGCCCGCACCACCGCTGTCCCCGGGAGACAGTCTGGCCGCGATGTACCTGGTCGCCGGCGCGAGCCAGCAGGCCCGTCGGTCCGCGGGCACCAGTGCGCGCCGACGCAAGGCCCCCGAACCCGACGCCGCGGCAGCGCCCGCGGAGGCCGTCGTCGCCGAGGAGAAGGCCAAGGCCCGCCGGCGGCGGCGCGCGAAGGTCGACATGCTCGGCCGCGGGTATGAATACATGGACCTGGAGGACGCCGAGGATGCCGTCGAGCCGAGCGGACTCACCGTCTTGGCGGCCGACGCCTTCGGCGGCGGTGCCACGACTCCCATGACGCCGGGCACCTGGAGGCCGGAGTATCACCGCGGTCTGCGGTAAGACTCCAGGTAAGGCGGCAGCGTGATGGCAGGGTCGAGATCGGCGGACGGCTCCGGGCGGCCGGCGACCATCCGCAGCGGAACCACTCCCGCCCAGTGCGGCAACGCGACGTCTTCGGGCTCGTCGTTGGGGCCGCCGTCGCGCACCGAGGCGGACACCTTCACCAGGTCGAGGGCCAGCACGGCCGTCGCCGCCAGTTCCCGACGGTTGGGCGGTCGGGAGTCGGCGGCCCGCCCGGGTGCGACGTGATCGAGCAGTGCGTCGAGCCCGAGCCGCTTCTCGGCCTCGTCGTCGACCAGGCGCGCGGCGCCGATGACGACCACCGAGCGGTAGGCCATCGAATGGTGCAGCGCCGAGCGGGCCAGCACCAGCCCGTCGACCAGGGTGGCGGTGACGCAGACCGGCAGACCGGCGGGACCGGCGGCCAGCACCGGGCCGCTGCCGGTGGAGCCGTGCAGATACAGGGTCTCCTCGACCCGGGCGTGTGTGGTCGGCAGCACCACCGGATGGCCGTCGCGGGTGTAACCCAGATGGCAGATCAGCGCCTCGTCCAGGATGCGGTGCACGATGTCGCGGTCGTAGCGGGCCCGCTCCCGATACCGGGTGGGGGTGGTCTGTGGGGTCGGCGCGTAAGACACGGGTTGCCTCCAATAATGTACTAGTGCAATATATAAGATGTGCCAGTACAATACAGCATTAACGGTGGGGGAGCCGAGGCTATCGCGGCCAGCGTCGAGGAGGGCATCGCGTGCGGTGCGTTGGCGCCCGGGGCCGCACTGCCGCCGATCCGCGGGCTGGCCCAGCAACTCGGGGTGAATCCGAACACCGTCGCCGCCGCCTACCGGCTGTTGCGCGACCGCGGCGCCGTCGAAAGCTCGGGCCGACGCGGCACCCGGGTGCGTGATCGGCCGGCGACCACACCACGGTCGCTGCGCGGGCTGGCCGTGCCCTCGGGCGTGCGGGACCTGTCCTCCGGAAACCCCAACCCGGCGCTGCTGCCCATCATCGCCGCTGCGCCGGGACCCGTTGTGCTCTACGGACATCCGCCGATCGCGTCGGCGCTGGCCGAGCATGCCGCAGCCGAACTGGTCGCCGACGGCGTCCCGGCCGACCACCTCGCGGTCACTTCCGGAGCCCTGGACGGAATCGAGCGGGTGCTCTGCGCCCACCTGCGTCCGGGCGACCGGGTGGCCGTCGAAGATCCGGGCTGGCCCAATCTGCTCGATCTGCTCGGCGCGCTGGGGCTGACTCCGGAGCCGGTCGGAGTCGATGACGACGGTCCGCTGCCTGCCGACCTGGACCGCGCGCTGCAACACGGGGTACGCGCAGTGGTGGTGACCAGCCGCGCCCAAAATCCCACCGGCGCAGCAGTTTCCGCCGAACGATCCGATGCCCTGCGGGCACTGCTGGACGGAGCAGACGTATTGGTGGTCGAAGACGACCACGGTGCGGCGATCGCCGGGGTGTCGCTGCACCCGCTGGCAGGCGTGACCCGAAACTGGGCGTTCATCCGGTCGGCGGCCAAGGCGTATGGCCCGGACCTGCGGCTGGCGGTGCTGGCCGGTGACCAGCGCACCGTCGAACGGGTGCAGGGTCGCCAGCGGCTCGGGCCGGGCTGGGTCAGCCACCTGCTGCAGAACCTGGCCGTC